>JACKNI010000002.1 GCA_024234935.1 Chromatiales bacterium | reverse complement strand
GGCGGCAACCTGGGGCATGTGAGCGGCGGCGCCAGGGTCGCGGTTTCCGTAAGCAATGACACTGACTTCTACATAGCTGTCGATGGCAACATCGCCCAGGCGGGAAGCCGGTGGATGGATGGCTGGATTATCAGTTCACCAGCGCTCACCGGCCTGCCAGGCACCCTGAGCGCTTCTGTCGTGGTGGACGCTGATTCCCTGGTCAGCCTCAATGCGACAACCCCTCCCGGGCTTAACGCACTTGCGACGGCTGGGTGGTCGTTCAGGGTAGATGGCGGCGGGTTCAATCTCGTGAATACGACCGGTGGTCGTCAGATCGATGAGGCCGGCAATATCACGAGCTTCGGGGATCCAGGCACTTTCAATTTTCAGGTGGACTTTGTTTACGGTCAGCAGATCGACTGGGACATCATCTTCGTCGCAACGAGCCACGTTGGCGGGTGGGCCGCAGAAGGCGGCGGTCTGGCGGGTACTGCCGAAGTACTGTTCCAGAACACGATCCAGTGGATGGGCATCTCGTCTGTACTCGATGCGAACGGGCAGCCGGTTGAATTCAGCCTCAGCTCCGAATCCGGCGTTGACTGGACCCAACCCGTACCGCTGCAAGCGGTGCCGCTGCCCGCCTCGTTCTGGTTGCTCGGCTCGGGCCTGGTCGGCCTGATCGCCCGCCGGTACAAAGCCGCCCGCTGAGCGTCCATCTCGGGGTCGGCCCAAGCGGGCCCGCATCCTTTCCTGCATCAAGCGCGTCTCGCCCGACAGGCGCTCCGGTATGCTAGCCAGAGCGTTCTGCGGGCCTGCATGCTGCTTGCCGGCAGATCAGTGACAAATCAGTGACAATATTGAAAGTCCCAAAAAATGAAGAATAAGACCATAGTAATCAACGCTTTGGATGGCCACAAGATGGGTGGCTACCTGGCCCGGCCTGAAGGGGCGCCCAAAGCCGGCATCATCGTCCTGCAGGAGATTTTTGGCGTCACCGCACACATCCGCCGGGTGACGGACGGCTTTGCCGAACAGGGCTATCTGGCGCTTGCTCCCGCCCTTTTTGACCGCCTGGAATCGGGCATCGAACTGGAATATTCAGATTTCGAGACCGGCCTCAAGCTGATGCAGAAGCTGAAGCTCGACGACGTGGTGCAGGACCTGAACGCCACTGTGGCAAGCCTGCGACGCGGGCTGGCTGAAACGCCCGGGGCTGGCAGCAAGGTCGGCGCGGTCGGTTACTGCTGGGGTGGCTCGATTGCCGACCTCGCGGCATGCCGTGCCGATATCAACGCAGCGGTCTCGTATTACGGCCGCGCCACTGTCGGCTGGCTGAACGAGAAGCCGCGCTGCCCGGTGCTCTATCATTTCGGCGCGCTGGACCCGCTGATTCCCCCGGAACTCGTTGAACAGATCACCGTTGGGCGGCCCGGCCAGAAAGTACACATTTACGCCGACGCCGGTCATGGCTTCAACTGCAACGACCGGCATGAGTTTCATGCACCGAGTGCGGAACTGGCCTTGCAGCGCACACTCGAATTCTTCAGCCATCACCTGGGCTGAACACCAACCCGGAACGGAGATTTCCCATGTCTGACCCGTTGAAGCCCACGTCTGCGTCGAACCTGGACCGCCGCCAACTGCTCTCGGCCGCCGCGAGCCTGGCCGCCGCGCTCGGCATCAGCAGCACTCCACTCTCGCCGGCGCTGGCCGCTTCGAAGCAAAAGCGCGGCCAGCTCACCGGGCCTTTCGACAGTTTCCGCGACTACATCCGGGCGCTGGATGAACACGGGCTGCTGTTGCGTGTGCAGCGCCTCGACGAGGACCAGTACGAACTCGCCGCCCTCACCTATCGTCTGATCGACGAGTTTGGCTGGTACGGCGCGCCGGCGGTGCTGGTCGAGGAAATCAAACAGGATGGCCGCTGGATGAAGGGTCCCGTGCTCACCAACCACCAGGGTCACTGGGACACTGAAGCAATCATCTGGGGCAAGGAACCGGTAGCGGGGAACGGCCCGGAAACCTATCGCCGGATACTCGGCTCCCTTTATGAGCTGATCGACAATGCCAAAGGCAAGCTGCCACAGATCCCGACCAACCCGGTGCCGCGCGACAGGGCGCCGGTCAAGGAGATCGTGCTTCGCGGCGATCAGGTCAACCTGCTCGATTTCGCGTTCATCAAGTCCAATCCTGCTGATTCGGCGCGCTACATAAACACCGGCTCGGTGTTTACCGAAGACCCGGAACTCGGCATGAACTTCGGCACCTACCGCTGCGAGATCCAGGGACCACGCCGCATCGGCCTCAATTCGGAACCCGGACAGACCGGCTGGAAGATGTTCATGAAGAAGATCGAGCGCGGGGAGAAAACCTGCCCGGTCTCGATCGTCGTTGGCCAGGATCCGATCGCCTGGTTCATCAGTTCTTCACTGATCTCCAAGGGCGGTGCCGACGAACTCGCCATCGCCGGTGGTCTGCGTGGTCGCGCCGTCGATGTCATCAAGTCCGAGACCAACGACATGCTGATTCCCGCCAACGCGGAAATGGTGATCGAAGGTGAAGTGCTGCTCGACCAGATGGCGCCCGAGGGCCCCTTCGGCGAGATGTACGGCTACCTCGGCCTCAGGAAAGAAAAGAACTTCGTCATGAACGTCACTTGCGTGACCGCAAGGAAGAACCCGTGGATCCTCAACCAGTTTACCGGCGCAACCCGGGGCTTCTGCACGGCACCACTGGAAGCCTTCTCCTTTTACCGGCTGAAGAAGCTGATTCCGAATGCGGTGGCCTTTCACTCACCGGTGGAGTGGACCGGAATCGGCTTTCTGAGCATCGACAAGACCGCGCCGGGGCAGGCGCTGGAACTTGGCAAGAAACTGGTGACCATCGTGCCGATCACCAAGGCACTGATCGTCGTCGACAAGGATGTCGATATCCTCAACCGTACCGAAGTCATGCAGGCGGTCGGCGCGCGCTGGCAGCCGTATCCGGCTGCTGAAATCATCAAGGAAGCGCGCGGTATGCCGCTCGACCCGAGCTCACCGAACCGGCCCATGAGCAGCAAGATCGTCATCGATGCGACCCGCCAGTGGCCGGAAGAAGGCGGTCCGCAAGTCTATCCGGAGCGCAACCGTGACCTGCTGAACAAGCTGGCGCCTGAAGCGGCGAAGCTGGTGGACGCGCGCTGGGATGAATACATGCGCGGCTGGAAGCGGAGCTGCTAGTCGCAGGAGCGCCTATTCATCGACAACGGTATTGGCGAGCACGCCGATACCGTCGATCTCCACTTCGATGCGGTCACCGGCTTTCAGCCAGCGCGGCGGCTTGCGTGCGAAGCCCACACCGCTTGGCGTACCGGTAGCGATGATGTCGCCGGGATTCAGCTGACAGAATCCCGAGCAGTAGGCGACGATCTGCGGAACGTCGAAACACAGATCGGAGAGCGGTGCAGCCTGCACCGTTTCGCCATTGACGCGCGTGCAGAGCTTCAGCGTGGAAGGATCGGGAATCTCGTCGCCCGTTACCAGCCATGGTCCGCAACTGCCGCTGGCCGGAAAGTTCTTGCCGGGAACGAACTGGGTCGTGTGGTTCTGCCAGTCGCGCACCGAGCCATCCAGCAGGCAGGTGTAACCGGCGACGTAGTCCAGGGCTTCCGCGGCCTTGAGATAGCGTGCCCGGCGGCCAATCACGACGGCAAGTTCACCCTCGTAGTCATACTGCGTCGAGATCCGGGGACGGTATACGGGCTGCCGGTGGCCAACCATGGAGTCGGTAAAGCGAATGAAGACACCGGGATACTCCGGTCGCTTGCGACCCATCTCGTGTATGTGTTCGAGATAGTTCATGCCCACGCAGATGATGCGGGCCGGGTCGGGAATCGGCATCGAGAACTGCAGCGTATCGATATCCAGCGGCGCTGATGCCCGTACCGCATCTGCCAGGTCCTTGAGGGCACCGGCTGCCAGTACCGATTTCAGGTCCGGGAAACGCGCCAGAAACGAAGCGGGCGCGGGCTGCAAGCCGGCTGCCGAGACCACCCCGTAGCCCGGTTGCTGTCCAAGAGTGAAACTGGCAATGCGCATGGCGGCGCTAGTATAAGGATGAAATCGATTGGCCACCCACCCCGGGGTCTGCACATGGTCCAGCTTGCCGATACCAGACTGCTGCGCACCGCCGCCTGGGTGAACGGTGCATGGATCCCTGCACAGGGCGGCGGCACACTCGAGGTCCGCAATCCCGCAAACCGGGAACTGCTCGGCAGCGTACCCGACTGCGGCAGCGCTGAAACCCGCCTGGCAATCGAAGCGGCGGCAGCGGCCTTGCCTGCCTGGCGCGCACGCACGGCAGCAGAACGCGCCGCGCTGCTGCGCCGCCTGCATGCACTGATCCTCGCCAATCAGGAAGATCTGGCCATGCTGATGACCGCCGAGCAGGGCAAACCGCTTGCGGAGGCGCGCGGCGAAATCGCCTATGCCGCAGCATTCGTCGAATGGTTTGCCGAAGAGGCGCGGCGCGTTTACGGCGACGTGATACCGGGACATGCGAAGGACAGGCGCATCGTGGTCATCAGGCAACCGGTCGGCGTCGTTGCCGCGATCACGCCCTGGAATTTCCCCTCGGCGATGCTGGCCCGCAAGCTGGCGCCAGCGCTGGCCGCCGGTTGCACGATCGTCTGCAAGCCGGCCCACCAGACGCCGTTCTCCGCGCTGGCGCTTGCAGAATTGAGCCAGCGCGCAGGGATTCCGGCCGGCGTCATCAACGTGCTGACCGGCTCGGCGCAGGCCATCGGCGCTGAACTCACCGGCAATCCGCTGGTCCGCAAACTGACCTTCACCGGCTCCACCGCGGTCGGAAAAATTCTGCTGGAACAGTGCGCCGCAACCGTCAAGAAGGTCTCGATGGAGCTGGGTGGCAATGCGCCCTTCATCGTCTTCGATGACGCAGATCTCGATGCAGCGGTGGCCGGTGCGATCGTCAGCAAGTACCGGAATACCGGGCAGACCTGTGTCTGCGCCAACCGCTTTCTGGTGCAGAAAGGTGTTTACGGCGAGTTCGCCGCAAAGCTTGCCGCTGCCGTCGGCAAGCTGCGGGTCGGCGACGGCCTTGCGGGAGAAACCGACCAGGGACCACTCATCGATGCGAAAGCCCTGACCAAAGTCAGCGAGCACATCGCCGATGCCCTCGCCAAGGGTGCGCAGATACTGACCGGCGGGAAAGTCCATGCACTCGGCGGCACCTTCTTCGAGCCCACGGTGCTCGGCGGAGTGACCACTGACATGCAGGTCGCGCGCGAAGAGACTTTCGGCCCGGTGGCGCCACTGTTCAGCTTTGCCACGGAAGCGGAGGCAATCTGCATGGCCAACGACACCGAGTTTGGCCTCGCCGCCTACGTTTATACGCGGGATCTGGGCCGGAGCTGGCGGGTACCGGAGGCGCTGGAATACGGGATGGTCGGGCTCAACACCGGGCTCATCTCCACCGAAGTGGCGCCATTCGGCGGGATCAAGGAGTCGGGCATGGGCCGCGAAGGCTCACGCTATGGCCTGGACGACTACCTCGAGATGAAATACCTGTGTATCGCCGGCGTCGATCCGGCGTAGCTGCCGCCCGCTTCCGCGCAGGCGGCGGCCGACGCCGCTTGCTCAGGGCTGGCTGCGCTTGCTGTTCAGCCAGGAAACCAGCGGCTTCCACTGCTCCCAGTCCGGCCAGGCCAGGTACTCGGGCAGCTCATGGATGCCGAGGCCACGCGTGTAGGCGCGCACATAGTTCTGCGCTTCACGCAGATTGGTGACATAGGGCATCTTCAAGGCGCCGAGATAATCATCGAGATCCTGTGAAATCAGCGTGTTATCACGGACCCGGTTGCCCACCACAGCCAGCTTCACTTCCTTGCGCTCGACCTTGCCGACTTCGAGCAGGGCATCGATGAACTTGCTGGTGGCGAGAATATCGATGGTCGAGGGCAGTACCGGAACGACCACCGTCTCGGCATGCCGGACCAGCTCGGTAAGCTGCTTGCCATAGCAGCCGGCCGGCGCGTCGATGATCGCAACGTCTGCATTGCGCGGCACGTGCCGGAAACCATCCTCGAAGCCGGCAACGCCGGTGATCTGTGGACGGTTCTCGGGGCGTCTTGCAATCCAGTCCAGGCTGGACGCCTGGCGGTCATAGTCCACAAGGGCAACATTTTCTCCGCGACCTGCGTACCAGGCAGCCAGGCTGGTGGCGATGGTGCTCTTGCCACTGCCGCCCTTGGAATTCAGGACCATGATGTGACGCATGATTCGGCTTTCCTTGTTTTTGTTGGTTTTTCTTGTCCCGTGCCGGACAAATGCCGGCTTACCTTAACGACCGATTTAACAAAAGTCCACGGCGGCGCCTGGCCGCTATACTCCGCTCTGTTTATTCACGCTCCGGATCGATCACGCCATGCGCGTTCCGTTCACGAAAATGCACGGACTCGGTAACGATTTCGTCCTGATCCGCGGCGATGGCCTCGCCCTGCCGTCAGCCGACCGCATCCGCCAACTCGCCGACCGGCGGCGTGGCATCGGCTTCGACCAGCTGCTGTGGCTCGAAGCACCGCGCACGGCCGGTGACGATGTGTACTACCGGATCTTCAATACCGATGGCAGCGAAGCGGAGCAATGTGGCAATGGTGCGCGTTGCATCGCCCGGCTGGTCGGTGGCAACAGTCAGCGCGAACTCAGGCTCGGTCATGGAAACGGCAGCGTACGCGCACGCATCCATGCTGATGGCCGCGTCACCGTGGAAATGGCGGTACCTGAATTCCGCCCGGCGAAGGTGCCCTTTGTGGCCGAGCGACAGCAGCACACATATGCAATTGATGTGGCCGGCGAATCCGTGCAGATCGGTGTGGTCTCGATGGGCAACCCGCATGCCGTGTTGCGTACCGACGATGTGGCAACGGCTCGCGTCGCAGAACTTGGTGCGCTGCTCGAGCGACATGTGCGTTTTCCCAACCGTGCTAACATCGGATTCATGCAGGTGATGGCCGCAAACCGCATCCGCTTGCGGGTGTTCGAGCGCGGTGTCGGCGAGACCCAGGCTTGCGGAACCGGCGCCTGTGCAGCCGTGGTTGCGGGGCGATCGTGGAATCTGCTCGATCCCGAAGTGAGCGTTGAGCTTCCCGGGGGAACGCTGCAGATTCGATGGGATGGACCGGGTCAGCCCGTATGGATGACCGGCGAGGCAGTGACGGCCTTCGAGGGATCGACAGAGTTATGAGCACACTCAAGCAGCAGCATGCTGTGAACCCGGAAATCACCGAAGAGGCCATCGCCGACTACCTGCAGGCCAATCCCGAATTCTTTGAACGACACAGCATCCTGCTGAACAACCTGCGCCTGCCGCACAGCACAGGCGGTGCGGCCGTTTCGCTCGTGGAGCGCCAGATTCTCGTCCTGCGGCAGAAAAACCTGAAGCTCGAACGCAAGCTGAAGGACCTCGTGGATATTGCGCGCAGCAACGATACGCTGGCTGCCCGCATACACTCGCTGGCGATGCTGATGCTCGCGGCACCCGACCAGGCCGGTGTGATCCGGGTGCTTGAAGAACAGTTGCGTGTTTCCTTCAATGCCGACCGTGCGATTCTGGTCGTCTTCGATGCACCGGCCGATGCGGCCACGGCAGGCCGGTTCTTGCGCGTCATCGGTCGCGATGATCCGCAGATCGCGCCGTTCAGGACCTTTCTGCAGTCGAATGCGCCGCGCTGCGGGCAGATCCGCGATGCGCAGCGGGATTTCCTGTTTGGTCCGGACAACATCGAAATCGGCTCGGCCGCACTGGTGCCGCTCGGGGTGAATTCCGAAATGGGCTTCCTGGCGATCGGCAGCCGCGACGCCGGACACTTTCACCCCGGCATGAGCATTGATTTCCTGACCCGCCTCGGCGAACTGGTGAGCTGCGCGCTCAGGATACGCTGAACAGCGATGGAGCCCGCCGCCCATGGATCCGGCGCAGTGGCAGACGGTTGAACGCTATCTTGAGCATCTGAAGCTCGAACGGCGTCTGTCCGACCATACGACCCGCAGTTATCGTCGCGATCTGGTCTGCCTGGCAGAATTCTGCGACAAACACGAAATCAGCAGCTTCACCGAACTGAAATCACATCAGTTGCGGCGTTTCGCCGCCCAGAGTCATGCCGGCGGACTGGCACCGCGAAGCATCCAGCGTCGCCTTTCGGGCGCGCGCAGCTTCATGAAATACCTGATTCGGGAGGGGGTCATGAAAAGCAACCCCGGGGCCGACGTGGCGGCACCGCAGGTCGCGCGCCGGCTGCCCGGCACCCTCGATGCCGACCAGATGGCGAGACTGCTGCAGATTGAGGGCAGCGAGCCGGAAACGATACGCGACCGGGCCATGCTGGAGCTTTTCTATTCTTCGGGCCTGCGGCTCGCCGAACTGACCGGGCTCGATCTCGGTGATGTCGATCTTGCCGATGGCACCGTACGCGTCACCGGCAAAGGCAGCAAGACGCGCATCGTGCCGGTCGGGCGCTTTGCGCGCGAGTCGACAGGTGCCTGGCTTGCGATCCGCAGCGCATCTGCCGATCCGGGCGAGGCGGCCTTGTTTGTCAGCAATCGTGGCACGCGCATCAGCCCGCGAACCGTACAGAATCGGGTCCGGTACTGGGCGCAGCGGGCCGGGCTTTCCCAGCGCGTCTACCCGCATCTGTTCCGCCACAGCTTTGCGACGCACCTGCTGGAATCCAGCAGCGATCTGCGCAGCGTCCAGGAAATGCTCGGTCATGCCGATATCAGCACCACGCAGATCTACACCCACCTGAACTTCCAGCACCTGGCGCAGGTCTACGACAAGGCCCACCCGCGGGCCAGGCAGAAGAAAAGCTGAGGGCAGCGGCGTGTGGTTCCATGCGGCTGTCAACCGTCGGTGCCTGCGACCGTTATTCCCGGAAACAGCACTACCGAACCCCGTTAATCAAGGAGTCCAATCATGCGCCTGCACCCCACTCTAGTTGTTGTTGCGGCCACCGTCGGCCTGTTCCTCGGCGCCACGACCTTGCAGGCAGACGATTCGTCTGTCCCGCCAAGGCCAGGAAAGGAGTTCTGCAAGGAAAATCCCGGCAAGTGCGAGGAGGCCCGCGCGAAACGCAAGGAGTTCTGTACCGCGAATCCGGAAAAGTGCAAGGAACAACGGGAGAAAATGCAGTCCCGCCGGGCAGAGATGAAGGCGAAGTGCGATGCGGACCCGGAAAAGTGCGAGCAGATGAAGCAGGACATGCGTCAGCGCCGCGACGAGATGAAGGCCAAGTGCCAGGCTGACCCCGCCAAGTGCGATGAAATGAAGCAGAAAATGCGCGAAAAGCACAACGGGATGCATGGTCCCCGGCAGGGCAAGCCCGACGACGCGAACTGACACCCCCGCTTGTCGCGCTGGCAGGAACGGCGAAGGCCGCTCCTGCCAGCGCCCCTTGTGTTTCCGTCCAGCCGCCCTCATGTAGCAATGTTCCAGCAGCTTTCCGGGACGGCGCAGCGATGCAGCAGTTTGACGGCACCACGATCGTATCGGTGCGCAGAAATGGTTCGGTCACGGTCGGCGGCGATGGCCAGGTGACCCTCGGCAACACCATCGTCAAGGGCAACGCGCGCAAGGTGCGCCGGCTGGCCGACGGCAGGGTGCTGGCCGGTTTTGCCGGCGGTACGGCAGACGCATTTACGCTGTTCGAGCTTTTCGAAGGCAAACTCGAGCAATACGGCAACCTCAGCCGGGCAGCCATCGAGTTGGCCAAGGACTGGCGGACCGACCGGCGCCTCCGCCGCCTCGAAGCCCTGTTATGCGTCGCCGATCTGGAACGCTCGCTGATCGTTTCCGGCAACGGCGACGTGATTGAACCCGAAGACGACCTCATGGCCATCGGCTCCGGCGGGCCCTTCGCCCAGGCCGCAGCCCGTGCACTGCTCGACAACACGGAACTCGGTGCCGCCGAGATCGTGCGCACGAGCCTCGAGATCGCCGGCCGGATCTGCATCTATACCAACCAGAACATCACCATTGAAACCCTGACCCCCTGATACAACGGGGGCCGGCACGGGATTGCCAGACATGTCACAGATGACGCCGCGGGAAATCGTCCAGGAACTGGACAAGTACATCATCGGCCAGGATCCGGCAAAGCGCGCGGTTGCAATCGCGCTGCGTAACCGCTGGCGGCGCATGCAGGTGGCCGAGCCGCTGCGCGAGGAGATCGCGCCAAAGAACATCCTGATGATCGGGCCCACCGGTGTGGGCAAGACCGAGATCGCGCGGCGCCTGGCGCGTCTGGCCGAAGCGCCGTTCATCAAGGTCGAGGCCACGAAGTTCACCGAGGTCGGTTATGTGGGCCGCGAAGTGGACAGCATCATCCGCGACCTGATGGATGCGGCGGTCAAGCTGACCCGTGAGCGGGAGATACAGAAGGTTCGGCACCGGGCCGAGGATGCCGCCGAGGAAAAGATCCTCGATGCACTCCTGCCGCCGGGCCCGCCGGGGCAGCTTGTCCCGGGCGAGAGCCGCGACTCCGATACCCGGCAGAAATTCCGCAAGATGCTCCGTGAAGGCAAGCTCGACGACAAGGAGATCGAGATCGAAGTCGCCGCCATTCCGATGGGCGTACAGATCATGGCGCCGCCCGGCATGGAGGAAATGAGCAACCAGCTGCAGGGGCTCTTCCAGAACCTCGGCGGCAACCGGCGCCGCTCGCGCAAACTCAAGGTACGCGAGGCATTCCGCCTGCTCATCGACGAAGAGGCCGGCCAACTGATCAATGAAGATGATCTGAAAACAGCTGCCCTGCAGAACGTCGAGCAGAACGGCATCGTCTTCATCGACGAGATCGACAAGGTCACGCGCCGCGGCGAATCGCAGGGCGTGGACGTGTCCCGCGAGGGCGTACAGCGCGACCTGCTGCCGCTGGTCGAGGGCTGTACGGTCAGCACCAAGTTCGGCATGGTGAAGACCGATCACATCCTGTTCATCGCTTCGGGAGCTTTTCACGCTTCCAGGCCTTCAGACCTGATTCCGGAGTTGCAGGGACGCTTCCCGATCCGGGTCGAGCTGTCAGCGCTGTCCAGCGGAGACTTCGTACGCATCCTGACCGAACCGGATGCCTCGCTCACGCGGCAGTACACGGCGCTGCTCGCCACCGAGGGCGTCGAGGTCAGCTTTGCAGACAGCGGTGTGCAGCGCCTGGCCGAGATCGCCTTCCACGTGAACAGCGAGCAGGAGAATATCGGCGCACGCCGCCTGCATACGGTAATGGAGCGGCTGCTGGAAACGATTTCATTCGAGGCCGCAGACCGGAATGGCGAGCGAATCAGCGTCGATCTCGACTACGTGAACCGGCACCTCGGTGAACTGGTGAAAAACCAGGATCTGAGCCGATATATCCTCTGAAGTCATGCGCAACCCGGTGCCGGGTTGATGCATGATGTAGCTCCCGTGTGGACAGTCCGGCCCGCCGGCGAGATCATTCGCGCCTGAGGGTCCCGGCAGCGAGCAGCGCAGTGCCACGACAAAAGGACATCGCCCGGTGAGAACGCTTTCACGTCATGCCAGCCTTGTATTGCTCGCGGCTGTACTCGCGGCCTGCAGCAACCCGGAGAATGATTTCCGCGCCGCCGAACAGGCCAATACCGAAGCGGCGTGGCGTGAGTTCCTCGACCAGCATCCGGATAGCGCACTGGCAGGGCAAGCACGTCTGCGGCTCGACGATCTGCGCGAACAGCAGGACTGGGACAAGGCGCAACAGGCGCAGAGTCCCGAGGCGCTGCGCGCCTACCTGCAGGCCCACCCGATGGGGCCGAATGCTGACGCCGCGCTGGAGCAGTTGCTGGACCTGGAACGCCGCTTTATCTGGCAGACGGCCACGCGGACGGCAACCCGGGAAGCCTTCGAGAACTTCCTGCTCCAGTATCCCGATGCGCCGGAGGCTGCCGAGGCCCGCGAGCGGATCGCGACACTGAGCCCGGCGGTGCCGGCCCGACCTGCCCAGCCCAGACCAGTACAGCCCAGCTCAGCCGCCGCCAGCCCTGAAGCCGGCCGCAGCAAGACAACTGTCAGCCAGCCTGTTGCTGCACCAAAGGCCGGTACGGGCAAGGCCCGCATGCAGTTCGGCGCTTTCTCGACGCACGAGCGGGCGCTTGCACAACGCAAACTGCTGGCGTCGAAGTTCGGCCAACTGCTGCCCGGGTCCGTCACGATTGACGCTCCCCTGAGCGGCGGCAAGGACCAGCTGTACCGGCTGCGATCGGCACCGATGAGCGAAGCGCAGGCACGCAGCAGCTGCGCTGCCCTCAGAGAACAGGGCCAAGCCTGCGTGATCGTGCCCTGAGCGGAGACGCTGTGAAGACAAAGACGAGCAAGGTCCGCAAGTCCTCGGCCAGGCCGGTCAGCCGCAAGAAAGCGCCGGCGCGCCGTCCGGCCAGCAAGAAGGCGCGCAGCACCAGGGTTCCGCAGCGGACTGTCTATGAGGGCAGCTGCCACTGCGGTGCGATCGAATACAGCTACGCAACCGCCCTGCCGGTACACAAGTGGGTCGTGCAACGTTGCCAGTGCAGCTTCTGTCGCGGGCACGGCGCCTGCACCACCGCCGATCCGGCGGGCGAGATGCAGTTTCGCTTCGTTCAGCCCGAGTTCCTGCGCCGCTACCGCTTTGGTCTGCGCACCGTGGACTTCCTGACCTGCAAGGAATGCGGCACGCTGGTCGCTGCGGTACTGCTGTCCAGAAGGGGCGCCCACTCGATGATCAACATCAACAGCCTGCACGAGATACCGAAGCGCCTGCCGACCGGCAAGCCCGTGCAGCACAATGGTGAATCCGCTGAAGAGCGCCGCATGCGGCGCGCGCGCAGCTGGACACCAGTCAGCGGGCCCGTATGACCAGCGCCGAGGACAATGGTTTTCCTGTAGACCCGACTGCCCTGCGCGCCCGTCACGATCCGCGGCCTCCATCCACACTCAAACCCTTTGCTCCCGGCGATGTGCTGGTCGGCGCCACGCTGCTCAACGATCCGCAGGACGATCATGCCGGCCATGGACGGATCATCCAGTTCGATGCCGAGTTGAAAGAAAAGGGCGTGCTGTGGCTCACCGGCACCACGCACCTGGTATATGGCCTCAGCTTTGCGCCCGATGGCACCCTATGGGCGCAGGACCCCTGGGCGTGGACCACGGTGCGTGTCAGTCCGGATGGCCGGCAGCTGCTCAACCTGCAGTTTGATCACCGCGCGTTCTCGAAAGTGCACTTCATGGCGGATGGCACGCTGTTGTTCACTGAAATGCTCGATGGCGACCACCAGCCCGAGCCGCTGACCACACGCCACCGGCCGCTGCCCGGCCATCGCACGCATCTCGGCGATGGCGATCTGTGGCGCTACACGCCGGACGGCGAGCTGATCGAGATGCTCGAGCCGGAAGTCCATGGCGGCATGAGCGGCAGCATGGCAGTCACGCACTCGGTACTGTCAACGGACCAGAGCCGGCTGTTCTATGTGTCCGAGACCGGACCGCGGCTGATGCAGTTTGATCTGGCCAACGGCTGCCAGTTGCCTGATCTGCGCAGCGGCACCGAAGGCGACCGGACCATGATGCACTTCGACCTGTCGCTGACGCCGGATGGCGTGCTGATGGTCTGCATGGGCAACCGCATCGATGCCCTGACTCAGGACGGCGTCTGGCTGCGCAGCTACCCGCTGCCGGGTTTCGGCTGGTCGATCATCGATGCACGCGGCGGCGACCATGCCTGTGTGGGCAACTGGTTCAGCGGCGAAGTCGTGAAACTCGACCTGGAGAGCGGCGAGATCGTCGCACGGACGATGGTTGCCGAAAAATGCATGGCGGGCATCGCCCGCTATCTGCCGACGGGTTGACCGGCCGGCGCGGATACCGGCAACCGCCCTGCTCGTGGACGGCTGCCAGTTCCGGGTGCGGGATGCGTCAGGGCTTCCTGAAACGCAGCGCGAAGCGGTCCGTATTGCCGGTCACGGTGCGCCGGCCGACTTCGTAGCGCAGCTCATCGTCCGGTATGTAGTGCAGGTTCGAAGAGTCGTCGAACACGAAGCCCGCAGCCTGCACTTCCTTGATCACCAGCACCGGATCCATGCGCCGCCAGTTCTCGGCGGTTTCCGGCTCATTGTGGCGCCGGGTGTGATCGACGATGCCGTAAACACCGCCGGATTTCAGCGCCGCGAAGACCGCACGGTTGAGGCTGGCACGCGCTGTAGGCGTCAGGTTGTGATAATTGCGGAAGGTCAGTACGAGGTCGAGATTCTTCACCCCCAGGGTGAAATCACCCAGGTCGAACTTGCCCATCTGGCCGCCGGCAGCCGGAACAAACTTGGCATCCGTCGGCGCGACTTTGACTTTGGCCAGCGCCGGCACCGTCTTGATCATCGGCTCGATGGCACGCGCGGTACCGATGGCGACATAAAGCTCGCCTTTGTCCGCCAGCACCGGCGCCAGGATCTTCGTGTACCAGCCGCCGGAAGGGATGAGCTCGAGCACGCGCATATTGTCGCGCAGGCCGAAGAACTCCAGCGTCTGGCGCGGCTTGCGCTCACCATCGCGCGCTATCTCCTCCGGCGTACGGATATCGCTTTTCATCGCCGCTTCGATCTTCTCGCCCATCGGCGTGAACTTTTCCGGCATGAACTGGGCGTGGGCAAGGCTGCCGCACATCAGCAGGAGCGTAGCAATCAGAATCTTGCGCATGATCATCCTCCAGTAGTACTGCGCCGCATCCACATGCGGGCAAGGGTATTGTCACGTTGCACATAGTGGTGGAACAGTGACGCTGCGGCGTGCAGGCCGATCAGCCAGTAGCCGATGGTCCCGACTGTCTCATGAATCTCCTCGATCTGCTCGGCCAGCGGCTTGTCGGTGGCGATGAGTGGCGGCAACTCAAGGCCGTAGAAGGGGATGGGTTTGCCTTTGGCGCTGAGGATCAGCCAGCCGGCGATCGGCATGCAGATCATCAGAAGATAAAGCGCCAGATGCATGGCATGACCGAAGCGCATCTGCCATGCGGGTGGCGCCGGCACGATCGGCGGCGTGCCGCCGCGGAAACGCGCGTAGAGACGGATCCAGACCAGCGCAAACACCGACAGGCCGAGCATGAAGTGCCAGGTCTTCAGGAGTTCGCGCAGATCGCTGCCCTTGGGCCAGAATGTGCGCAATTCGATGCAGGCATACACGGCCCCCAGCAGCGCCAGCATGAACCAGTGCAGGAAGATCGTCGGCGATCCAAAGCGGTCTCTCATGGCAGCGGTTTCTCCCGGTGTCAGCGTGTCTATGCCGGATGCTTTCCGGCTTCTGCAAGTATAGATAAATCAGGCGGTCGCCCGGTGTTCCCCTAAGCGGCGTAGTGTGCCCGCAGCGCGCCGGCAAACTGCTGCATCTGCTCCACCGTGCCCATGCTCACCCGGCACCAGTTGGCGTACTGGGGAAACGGCCGGCCGAGTGCGAAGCCGCGCTCACGCATGGCGGCCAGAAATTCAGCGGCGGGCTGACCAGTATCGAAGAACACGAAGTTTGCGCGCGTCGGCGCATAGGGACGCTTCAGCTCATCCAGTGCTGCCGTCGTGATCGCCACACCTGCAGCCAGATTCTTGCGGCTCAAGGCCTGGAACGGCAGGTCCGTATAGCTGGCGGATGCAGCCGCCAGCCCCAGGCTGCTCGCCGCCACCAGCTTGAGCTTTGCCATGCGCGCGATCAGATCGGGCCGCGCCAGCGCATAGCCGATGCGCAAACCGGCAAGCCCGTGCAGCTTGGAAAAGGTGCGCGCCACGATGACCTTGTCTCCCGCCCGAACGCGGTCGACGACAGAATGCTCGCTCATGTCCGAGGCCAGCTCCAGATAGGCCTCGTCCACCAGGACGCTGATATCGCTGGGCAGTGCCGCGATGAACTCGCGCAGCTCGGCGCCCGACACCATTGTTCCCGTGGGATTGTTGGGATTGCACACGTACACCAGCCTGGTGGCTGGCGACGCCGCCGCACGCATGGCCTTGAGGTCGTGGCGCATCCCGGCATCCAGCGGGATCTCGCGCACGCTGCCGCCGATGGCGCGGACATGATCGGCGACGAAGGAGAAAGTCGGCGTCGCTGCGATCAGTTCACCGCCGCCGGATCCGGCCAGCAACGCCGCGATATGCAGGATCTCCGATGAACCGTCACCGATCAGCACATGCTGCGGGGTGAGTCCTTCGCGTTCCGCGATCAGGGCTTTAAGCGCCATTTCCTCGAAGATCGGGTATTTCCAGCTGTCCGGCACCGCAGCCTCGATCGCCGCCCTTGCCGCCGGGCCGGGCCCATAGGGATTCTCATTGCCGGCAAGACGGATACCGCGCGGGGAATAGGCCGGGGATGGTGGACGCTGTGCGGCACCGGAACGAGGCAGTGCGCCAAGCGCCACGCCTGCGAGCAGCGCATGCGATGCGCCGATGACCGCCCGTCGCGAAATCGTTGTGCTCATGCGAATACTCCCTGGTTGGTGAGTTTGTTCCTGATACATGTGCCGCGCGCGGTCAGTCGTCGCGCTCGATCAACTCGATCTTGTAGCCGTCCGGATCGGTGATGAATGCGATCACCGTGGCGCCGCCCTGTACCGGGCCCGCCTCGCGCGTGACCGCACCGCCCAGCGCTGCCGCCCTGTCACGCACGACGGCGCAAGTGGCCGCGACATCCGGCACGCCGATCGCGATGTGGCCGAAAGCGGTGCCCTGTTCATAGCGCTCGACACCATAGTTGTATGTCAGCTCGATCTCCGCGTGCCCCGGATTGCTGCCATAGCCCAGGAAGGCCAGATCGTACTTCTGCACCGGCCGCCTGGTCGTGCGCAGCAGCGTCATGCCCAGCACCTGCGTGTAGAAGTCGATCGAGCGTTGCATATTGCCCACGCGCAGCATGGTGTGGAGGAGTCTCATGGTGCAATCCTTTTTTGTCTGGTCAAAGACTAGCGCAAAAGGTGCCGGATTTATTTATGTGATCAGCCGTAAATAAATCTGGCACCTTTTTTTGGCACCTTTTTTCCGGTGGAACGCCAGCACGCAAATATGTCTGACACCTTTAGAGCTTCAGCGGGGCGACGTAGCCGGTCATCTCAAGGTAGCCGCGACCGACGGGGCGGCCGGCCTCCAGCAACTCGCTCGCACCTTCCCAGTAGACAGCGCCGGTCGTGGGACTGGAATCGAGTTCCTGGTCGTCCATGAGTGGCCGGGTTTCAAATACCCGTGGGCCGATCGTGATGCGCTGGGCAACCGGCCAAGCGGTGCGGTGACGGGATGAGTTCCAGTAGCGCAGTGGTGTGAATCTGACTTCGGCAGGCGGAACGACCCGCCCGCGACCGGAAGCATCGCGGATCGCGGCGTAAGTCTGGACGGGCGGCTGGCCGGCCTGCTGACTGCGGATCTGAAAGGCGACCAGCGCGCTGCCATCATTGAGGTTCATGCCGATCCAGTCCCAGCCCACCGCATCGGGGGCGAGCGCGGCACTCGACCATTCGTGATCGAGCCAGGCGATGCCGGAAAGTTCCTGCATCCGGTTGGCCCGGCTGAGCTGCGCCTTTACGGTGAGTTGTGGTCGCGAATAGTAGTAGCTCGCCTGCAACGCGTCCGGGCCCTTGTGCGAGAGGCCGCCTTCGCCCTGCAGCCAGGGTGGCGCCGATGCGGCGGCTTCAAAGTCGAGCGTGAAGTCACGTGCGGCGATCTGCGCGTGATAGATGTCCGTGACCGGATCGCGGCGCAGTGTCCAGCCGGACAGCTTCACATCGGTATCGCCGCTCGCGGCTTCGGCAAGCCCGAAACCCGTGCGGGCGATGCGCTCATCCAGCAGCAGCGAGCCACGCGCGGGATCCGTGATCGCGGCATGTGCAATCACCAGCTGGTGAGCGGCGAATGCACTCGGGTTGGCCGGATCCACGTCGGTACGCGTGCGGAAGAAGGTCAGCTGAAAGCCGAGCGGCTTCGCCCTGTCACCGAGCCAGCCGGTGAGATACCACCACTCGGTACGGAAATCAGGATGCGCACCGAAGTCCTGCGGAAATACCAGCGCGCGCGGCACCACTGGCGGATAGCTGAAGGCGGCGCGCACCGATGGTGTGGCCAGGGCAGCAAGCGTCAGCAGCAGTCGGCGACGGCTCAGCATCACCAGTCCTCGTGCACGGCGCGGAGCGGACTGCTGCCGATGGCGCGCCGGCCCGCGATGGCGGCGGTTCCAGTGGCACAAACCAGCAGCGCCGCGATCAGGCCGGCGATCAGGCCGAAGGGCACGATCAGCTGCATCGACCAGTGAAAGGACTGCGGGTTGATCACGCGGATCAGTACCAGCGCAATCACCAGCCCCGCCAGCAGGCCAACCAGGATCGCATTGAGGGTTGCCAGCGTGCCTTCGAGCGCCAGCACGCGCAGGATCTGCGTACGCGTCACGCCGATGTGGCGGAGCATGCCGAACTCGCGGGTGCGGGCCATCGCCTGCGAGGAGAATGTTGCCGCCACGCCGATCATGCCGATCAGGATCGCCGCCGCTTCCAGCACGTAGGTCACGGCAAAGCTGCGATCGAAGATGCGCAGGCTCAGCGCGCGGATCTCGGCCGGTGCGCGCAGCTCGATCACATCGGCAGATTCCAGCGTCGCGAGCAGATCGCGACTCACATCTGCTGCCTTCACGCCGGGGCGCAGCCAGATCGCGGCATCCGTGCGCGTTTCGTCGCCGGTGATGCGCTGGTAATCCCCGGTACGCATCGCCACCGAGCCGAACTGCCGCGCGTAGTCGCGCCAGACACCCATCACGGAGAAGCGCTGCAGGCTGCCGGTCAGCGGGAGCTCGAGTATTTCCCCGGGGCGTGCGCCGTAGAGATCCACCATCGCTTCGGACACCCAGACCGGCGGCGGCATGTCCGGCTGCCACGCGAGTGTGCGGCCGACCAGCGGCAGGGAAGCGCCGGGATCTGCCGCGTCGATGTTGCGTGCGACGACCACCACCGGGGCGCGGTCCGCTGCGAGCTGCAGCGGCATGGCACGCGAGAACTCGACGCGCAGCACGCCGGGGTGTGTGCGTATGCGCTGCAGGTCAGCCGGCGGCAGATACACGTCGGTCATGGACTGCCCGACCCGCGCGTAGAGATCTGCCGGCAACACCTGCACCAGCCAGTCGTCGAGCGTGCCGCGAAAGCTCGACACCATGGTGCCCATCGCCACCATCAGGCCGAAACTGGCAACGATGCCGGCCATCGCAATCGCAGCGCCTCCGGGTGCCTGCACCATGCGGTTGGCGGCAAGCAGCAGCATCGGCATGCGCGTACCGGCTTGCACCGTCTGCAGCCAGTCGGTGAGTGGCCGGGAGACGAGCTGTGCGATGCGCGGCTGCAGCGCAATCGCGCCGATCAATATGGCGCCGATGGACAGATAGGCCGGCAAGGGTATGCCGGCCAGCGGCGGGAGATTGACCAGGACTGCGCCGGCACCCAGCAGGGCGATGCCCGGCCAGACGCGGCCGAGCGGACGAAGCACGTCTTCTTCTGCACCAGCGTGCAGCGCTGCCGCAGGCGGCGTGTGCGCCGCTTCATGGGCGGGCAGATAACTGCCGGCAACCGCTGCGAGTATGCCGAGCCCGCCAAATCCGGCAGCGGTGAGCGGTGGAAAGCCGAGTACCGGCTCGGCCGTGTTGAAGTAGCCGCCACCGAGATCGCCGCCGAGGGCCGCAAGCGCCGCACGGGCGATGGCTGCCCCGGCAAACAGTCCGAGCAGGCTGCCCGCGGCGCCGATCGTGACCGCCTCGGCGATCAGCAATCGCTTCAGCTGGCCACGCTCGATGCCGGCGGCGCGCAGCCAGGCAAACTGCGAGCGTCGGGCCAGCGTGGCCTGCGCCTGCAGCGAAAACACCAGGAAACCGCCGGTAAACAGGGCGACGAGCGCCAGCACATTGAGGTTGACGCGATAGGCGCGGGACAGGTTGGCAAGACGCGCGCTGGCGGCGTCCGGCCCCGCCAGGTTCACACCAGGTGGCAGATCGAGCCGGGTGCGCAGTGCCTCCAGGCTGACCCCATCGCCGAGACGCAGATCGATGCGCGTCAGCCGGCCGAGGCCGCCGAGACGCCACTGCGCAAAGCCCAGGTCCATCACACCGAGCAGGCTGCCGGCACGTACACCGGGCAAGGTACCGCGGACCTTCAGGGCGACCGTAGCGGATCCTGCCTGCACCTCGAGGAACTCACCGGGCTGTACAGCGAAGCGCTCCAGCGCCGAGGGTGAAAGAAAAATTCCGTCACCAAAGACGCTGAAACGCGATACGTCTTCTGCCTGTGCCTGTGGCTGTGGCTGTGGCTGTGGAAGCAGCGTCGGCGAGAGCGGCGCGGCGCGCAGCACATCGATGCCGAGCACGGTAAGGCGCGGCGGATGTTCGTCACCCTTGCCTGGCACCAGTACATCTGTAGCCAGTACCGGACTGGCCAGCTGCACGCCAGGATCGCTGGCCACGCGCGCGAAGAGCTGTTCGTCGAAACCCGTGCGCGAACCCTCGATGACCGCGTCGGCCTCGCCGTTGATCTGCCTGAGCGCCGCGCTGAACTCATTCAGCGCCGAGCTGTTGATCAGGCTCACGGCATAGCCGAGCGCGACACCCACGGCGATCGCCAGCACCTGCACGGCGGTGCGCAGCCGGTAAGTCCAGGCGTATCTGATGATCAGCTGCCACCAGATCCACAACATGTCAGTGAGCGGCCGGGCCTTGCGGATGCAGACGACCCTGACTGAGCAGCAGCACGCGGTCGGCAAGCGCCGCCGCCGCCGCGGAGTGCGTGACGAGCACGCCGGCCGCGCCACGCTCGCGGATCTGCGTGGCCAGCAGCTTCATCAGCGTTGCCGCGGTTTCGGCGTCGAGATTGCCGGTGGGCTCGTCGGCCAGTATCAGCAGTGGCCGGTGCACGAGTGCGCGGGCCACCGCCACGCGCTGCAGTTCGCCGCCGGAGAGTTCACGCGGCAGGCTGCCGGCGCGATCAGCCAGGCCCACTGCGTCGAGCAGTTCGGCGACACGCTGCTGGCGCTCGCCGGCCGCCACGCCGAGCAGCACCAGCGGCAGCTCGATGTTCTGGCCGATACGCAGATGCGGCAGGATATGAAAGGACTGGAACACGAAACCGAGCCGTGCCCGACGCAGGCGCGTGCAGGCATCGTCATCGAGCGTGGCGAGGTCCTGCCCGCCGATCGTGATGCGCCCCGCATCAGGCTGGTCGAGTCCGGCAATCAGGTTGAGCAGCGTTGACTTGCCGGAGCCCGACTCGCCGACAATGGCGACGAGTTCGCCCGGCGCGACGGAAAGATCGAGATGGTCGAGAATCTGCCGGTTGTCGTAGCGCCGGGAAAGCTGGCTGACGGCTAGCGCGAGGTCGGCCATCGGCGATCAGGCGTCTGACAAGTCTTCGGGCGCGTCTTCAGACCCGGCATCCGGCAGCTCGGCCAACGCCTCGTCGTCGACATCATCCGCCAGCTCAACCAGGGCATCGGGCAACGCCTTGCTGGTTTTTGCACCCAGGATCCTGATGTCCATGGCACGCTTGACGAGGTTGCCCCGGCCCGTATGCAGCTTCCTGATCGCGGTGTCCAGCGAGGCGCTGGCCGTCTGCATGTTGCGGCTGACCTTCTCCAGTTCGATGACAAAGGCCACGAAGGCGTCGTGCATCCGGCCGGCCTGCTCCGCGATCTTCATGACGTTGCGGTTCTGGCGCTCGATCCGCCACACACTTTCCACAACCCGCAGCGTCGCCAGCAGCGTGGTCGGGCTGACCAGCACGATATTCTGCTTCCAGGCCGTCGCATACAGATTCTGATCGGCCTGCACCGCAACCAGAAATGCGGGCTCGACCGGAATGAACAGCAGGGTGAAGTCCAGCGACTCGAAACCGTAGAGCGCCGGGTAATTCTTTTCGCTCAGCGTCTTGATGTGCGTGCGCACCGAGAGCAGATGGCTGTCCAGCGCCGCCGCGCGATCGGCATCATTCTCCGCGCTGGCGTAGCGCTCGAAGCCCACCAGCGAAACCTTGGCATCCACGACGATACAGCGCCCCTCCGGCAGCCGGATCACCACGTCAGGCTGCTGCCGGTCGCCGGCTTCATTCAGACGGCTGTCCTGCACCTCGTACTCGCGGCCTTTGACAAGACCGGACATCTCCAGCGCACGCTCGAGGATGAACTCGCCCCAGGTCCCCTGGGTCTTGGCCTCACCCTTGAGTGCAGTGGTCAGGTTCTTTGTGTCCTGGCTGACCTGCTGGTTCAGGTCCATGAGCCGCTTCAGCTCGTCCTTGAGCGAGCGGCGCTCGGTCACCTCGGTGATGTGTGTCGCCTCGATCTTGTCCTGGAATTCCTTGAGGCGTTCGCGGAAGGGCTTCAGGAGTTCGTCGAGCTTGCTGTGGTTGGTCTCGGTGAACTTCGTGGTTTTCTCGTCGAGGATCTTTCCGGCGAGTGCTTCGAAAGCCGCGGTGAAGCGCTTTTCGGTGTCTTCAACCAGCGTCTTGAGACGCGCCTCGTTCTCGGCCTGCGCCCGGGCTGCGGCAGTCAGCTGTGTCTGCAACTCGCCGATCCGGACCGCCTTTTCGCCATCGGCCTGGCCCAGTTCACGGGCCGATTCCAGGGCTTGCGCGTGCTGGCTGCGCAGTTCGGCGAGCTGCATCTCCAGTCCGCGGATCTTTTCCTCCAGGCCCGCCCGTGCCGCTTCGGCCTGGGCCGTGGCGAGGGTCTGCGCCTCGTCGAGCCGGCGCTTTGCCGAGCGGCTGGCGAACCACGCGCCCGCCAGTCCGCCGAGCGCGAGGGCCGGTACGGCCAGAAGTATTGCGGTGAGGGTTGAGGCTTCCATGGCCCCAGTGTACCGGCGGAAACCAAAGCCCGCAGCCGGGAGACAGCAAACAGGAGACGCCTGCAGCTACTGGTAGCGGCAACCTTTGCCGACCAGTTCGTAGGCAACCGCGATTCCAGCCTTGTCGACTTCGTAGTGCACTTCGCAGTCCTTGCGGTCAGGATGGACATAGACCCAGTTGCCATTGGGGAGCTCATAGCGCTTGGTCTGCCAGCCGATGCGAGAGGCGTAGCTTTCGGGTTGCGCGTCTATTGCCTCGAGATTGGTGATGGGCTGGCCAATCCCCTGGTCGGCCCACTCACGCAGGGTGGGAATCTGTGAATTGCAGCCGGCCATGAAGATACACAGCAGAATCGGCAGCCGGAACAACCTGGGTGTGTGCGAGCGCATCTCCCTCAATCCTCATCCGTGGCCATCATGACGGCAGGCACGCCCTGCAGCAGCGCCGGGTAGGTCAGTGCCGCCGCAACCGGCATGCCCGGTATGTTCAAGCCGCCGCGCAGTATGGAACCGAAGTGGCTGCCGCCGAACTGGTCCAGCCGTACCTGAAAGACATCATGCATGCCGGCGATCGCGTTCATGCCGGGTATCCGGTTCATGAAACGACTGAGAGAGCCTCCCTCCTTCCAGAATGAGTTTGGATCAACCACTTGAGCAGCGGCACCAAAATTGATGTCGCCCTTGCGTGGCATGGTAAATCGATCTTTGCCTCGCGCCTCCCCACCCGGCTCCCAGGTCGCGCCATAGTTGACGATTTCCTGATAGCCCCAGGCAAAGCCCGCCGCACCGCCGGCAAACATGAAGCCCTGGCGGAAGTCGCCGCCGCCCGCCTCAGCCAGCACACCACCGGCCGTGCCCGAAAGAAGTACGCGTTCGGCGTTCCAGGCATCACCATAAGCCGCACCCATCGCACCAAAGGCTGCGCCACCCGCGGCACCCACGGCGACGCCGCGCACTTCGCCCGTGGACACGCCACCGGCCACTGCCCCGCCAGCCACTGCGCCAAGCGTATCGCCCGCAGTCAGGCTCGCGGTGGGTGTTGCGGCCATATAGGCTTCGCTGACCGCACCTGCCGTGTAGTACGCAGATACGGCCGCGACGATTTCCCGCCCGTAGTTGCGCACCGTACGCTGCAGCAGACTGCCGACGCCGCGGATCGCCCGCTTGAAGAACTTGCCGATTCGTCCGAACAGGAAGCCGCCCGGATCACTGAGGGAGGCAGGGTTATTGGTCACGTAGGCGTAACGGTTCAGGGTTTGCGGATTGCCGAGCACGCCGAGTACTGGGTCGGGAGTGAGCATCACACCGAGCAGCGGATCCTGCAGCCGCCCGTTCATGTGAATCAGCCGGACGTTGTCCAGGTGTTCATGCCCCGTATAGCCGCGGCGCGTGAACTGTACATCCGCATATCGCGCACCAGCCGGATCAGCTGTCCAGTCGGCATTGCGCCGCTTGCCGAACACATCGAAGCGCGGCGCAATCTGCTGCGGGCCGGTGCCGACGAAGCGGCTCAGTGCATCCACGCTGCCCTGATGATCGCGGTGAATGAAGTAGGCGTCGAAGCTCAGCGGATTCGACTGCTCCACCTGGGACAGGATGGCTTCGCCATTCACGATGATATTGGACTGGTAACGGCGGTTGGTGCCGCTCTGCTGCACCTCGAAGTGCGGCCCGATGTACCAGGTCGTCACGGTGGAGCCGCCGGTACGGGCAACCTGGCGGATACGCTGGCGGTCGGGCCCGTAATCGAACTCGGCGTAGTCGGACGCCCCGTAGTTGATGCGCTTCGGCAGCTGCGCAGCCGTCCAGCTGAGCGTCTTGCCGTTGCGGCTCGTCATGTTGCCGTTGGCGTCGTAGCCGAAGTCGAGACTGCCGGCAGGCCCGCCCGAAACCGCGACCACGGCACCGGGGTGAGCGGCGGCGTAGCTGTAGGTGCCGGCATCGGACTTGCCGTGGATGCGGCCGGCCGGATCGTAGCTGAGCGCCAGGCTCTGCACGCCGTTGCGCCGCGCACTGGTCAGGCGATTCTGCTCGTCGTAGCTGAACTCTTCGCTGATGCCCTGCCGCAGATCCTGACGCTGCAGCAGATTGCCCACCCTGTCCCAGGCATAGCTGTAGTTCTGGCGGTCGGTGCCGAGCCCCGGACCGGTCCTGATCTCGCGCAGGCGGGTGCTCGCCCGGTCGTAGATATGCTGTTCGTCGATCTGGTTGTAGCTGCCCAGCTTTACATGCCGCCGGCGACCGACCGCATCCATCGCCTGCAGGTCGTAGACGCGCATCCAGAAGGAACCGCCACCCCCGATATCCTGTTCGACCACATCGAGATTGCCGGTGTTGTCATAGCGATAGGCCAGGGACACCTGCGCACCGTCCACGGTCTGCGGATAGTTCATGGTGGCGACCCGGCCGAGCGCATCCCAGCCGTAGCCGGTCACGTAGGTCGTGCCATCGATGGTGGTGGCCACCGAGGTCCGGCGGCCGAGGGCATCGTAGCCATACTGCTCGACAAAACCGGCGGCGGTGTTGCCGAGCGGTGCCGTCACCCGCTGCGCCAGGCCGAGCAAGGGCCCGCTCGCTGTATTGAAAGTCCAGATGGTCGGCCCCTGATCGGGATCGTTGCGTTGAACCAGCCGGCCGAGCTGATCGTAGCTGAAGCTGATGGTATTGGCCGGCGAGAGCGCGTCGGTCTGACTGACAAGTTCGCCGAAAGCATTCCAGGCCGAGCTGCGCCGGCCAGTATCAGCTGACTCCACGCTGGTCTGCAGGCCTCGCTCGTCGTAGTTCAGCGTCGTGACATTGCCGCTGGCGTCGCTGAGCGTGCTGATCTCGCCGAACGGCGTGTAGGCACAGGAAGTGGTACCGCCAGCCGGGGAGCTGACCGACAGCAGCCGGCCTTCAGCATCGAAGCTCTGTGTGCTGATCCGGTTTTCCGCATCGCGCACCGTCTGTGTCAGCAGGCTGTAGGTCCAGCGTGTGCTGGCCACGGCACTTCCGGCCTCATCCACCGGCCGGTCTTCGCTCTTCTTGCGGCCGGCAATGTCATGGCGATAGTCCACCCAGTACTGCGACTCGCCGTTGATATAGGGCACGGTCTGTCGCTGTACCCGGCCGAGTGCATCGTATTCGGTGAGCTGACGGCTGGTCTGGCCACCGGTGAGCGGGAATTCGCTGCCCACCGAGCGGCCCCAGGCATCGTTGATGCTGGCAGACCAGAAACCGTCACCGCGGGTCGAGCGAACCTGGTATGCGCCACGGGATGCAAAGCAGGCTCCGGCACAGGGCAGATACTGCACGGTCATTCCCGGGCCGTCGGCACGGGTTTCCTGCTTCATGCGACCGAAATCATCCCACAGCCAGCTCGTGACCAACCCCCGCGGGCTGGTCTCGCTGGACAACAGATCGAGGCCGTAACGCCAGACCCGCCTGATTACCGGATTTGCCTGGCCGTTGATCACTGCTGTTTCAGTCACCGGGCGGTCGCCCCAGGCATCGTAGGTGTAGACCGTCTTGCGCTCGGGCAGCGAGAAATCCGCTGCGGTACGGGTGACTTCGGCGAGCTGGCCGCTTTCGTTCCAGATCTGCATGGTCAGCAGTCGCTCCGCCAGCGGCGCCGGTTCACCGGAAGCCTCCATCTCCTTGCGGCAGGTGTCTGCCGACCAGATATAGCGCGTGGTGCGCCTCAAGGCCGCTGTCTGTGAGTTGTCCCTGGTCACACGTACCACGCTCGGCAAGCCCAGACAGTACTGACCGGTGCGCAGCGAATCGTCGAGCGTCGTGGCCGTAATCGTCGTTGACACCGCCTGACTGGCCGGCGAGCTGACCATTACCGTTTCGGTCACCGGCACACCGTGGTTGGTGTTGAAGGTCCGGATCGTGGTTCTGGTCCGCAGCAGCTGGCCGAGCGTCCCGCCATCCGGATCGGTCTCGTAATCCTCATCGGTCTCCCTGTTCATGAGAACCAGGTGGTAGTCGGCAGCCGGATCGCTGGCCGCTGCGGCACGCGTGTTCACCGCCCAGCCCGGATCGACGACGCTGATCTTGCGCCCATCGCTGCGCATGGTCGTCACCAGATCAGTCAGGCCGATATAGGGAAAGTCCTGGCGATACACGGTTTCCGTATACACGGAGACGCCGTATATGGCGGCATAGCGTGAATCGGTTGCGCGAAGCTTTGCAAAGCCGAGGAAGCCCCGGCCGAGGTGGTCGAGCCGGCCGTTCACGTAGGCATAACTCATCGTGTACTCACCGCCGATGCCGTCATTGGCCGTGTACTTGCTGACCACATGCAGTGCGCCACCGCGCATCAGGTGCTGACCAGCTACATCGGTACCGCTGTAGCTGTAGCCAGCGAAGTTTGTCAGCGAGGCATATTCCGGACGCCAGGTATTGCCCAGGCCATCGCTAACCGAAACCAGCAACCCGGATCGCGGGCCGACCCGCTTGCGCACATGCCAGTGGCCATTGGCCTCACTGAACACCAGATCGGTCTGCCCGTCGGCGTCTGTATCGGCGAGCACAAGCTGGAGCGGACTTGATGGATTGGTGATACCGGAGTCGAGATCGATGAAACGGGCCGGATCGCTGTTGCTGAGCAATGGCGCCGTTGGTCCGCCATTGGCCAGATGCGCGCGCCAGGTCATTGCATCCAGCTGACAGATCAGGTCGTCACGACCATCCCCATCGATGTCGGCAATGCGTATGCTGCCATTGGCAATCGACGACACGTCGACCAACTCTCGCGCAGACCATGCATTGCCCTTGCTGAGCTGGAGTTGCCAGCGCTGCCAGGCATCGCGGCACGCTTTATCCGTGAGTCCATCACCATTCAGGTCGAGCGCAAAGCATTCTTCAGTACTTGAAATGGGCCGCTCGAAGTCGGATCCCATCCACTGAAAATCGGTACCGCTGGAAAGATAAACCTGCACCACGCCGTTCATGTACTGCGCCAGCGGCTTGCGGGTGACAAGCAGATCGTGCCGGCCGTCGCCATCGAAATCGACATTCGCATCAACGGTCGCCGTACTGAGCGGCGCCAGCCCGGACCCGGAAGACTGGACCACGCTGGTCGCGCGCTCCGCCGCGAAGCCGGATCCGGTGTTGGGCCGGTAGTAGAGTGCGTTGTCCTTGAAATAGCCCAGTTCGTTGAGCCCGTCGCCATCGATGTCCAGCACCAGCAGCGCAGGCGCCACGGTTGTAGCCAGGCCGGTGTTGATGCCAGCCGCAAAGCCGGCCCCCGTCGAGCGATAGACATACCAGTAAGGTGAACCCGCAGGCCCGGCCGTGACCAGGTCGCGACGGCCATCGCCATCGTATTCAAGCAGGTAGGCCGGACCATCGGCGGGCACCGAGGTGCTGATGGGCGTGCCGTTATAGGGGTTGTAATCCGCCGTGCTGGCGAGTCGCACACGCCACAGGCGACTGCTGCCGACGGTCACCGGAACCAGTAGATCCATATCACCGTCGCCGTCATGGTCGGCAAACAGGGCCTCGCCGGCCAGTGGATCGGCAGCGCCAGCCGCATCGGACTGGTAGCTGAGCTGGCTGTTCTGCCAGCCGAGAACGGTGTCCGGCAGGCACTCCGTTGGACCGCACTGGCGGAGACTGATCAACTGACCCGGCTGGCTGCCGGTTGGCGCCGCATAGTTCAGCGTCCAGCTGTGCACCAGGGCGAAGCCGGTGCCGGCATCGAACTCATAGCGGATGGCCTGCAGACGCTTCGAGCGCTGCCAGCGCGAGCCCCAGGTATAGCCCGCACGCTGCTGCGTGCCGGGGCGCGACTCGTACAGGAAAACAAGACGGTACCTCGCACCGGCACCGCTTGAGTCGGCGGTCCAGCGAATCCCGGTGGGAACTGCTTCGCCGGTCGCCTGATCGTCGTTCCAGCTGTACAGCACCTGGTTGCCGAACTTGTCGCTGACCTGGGTGATGGCCCACTCGCGGACTTCACTGCCCACGCCCGCGGCCTCGATGCGCGAATCCGCATCGTTGCCGTAGCGCCAGGTCAGTCCGTCGGGGTGCTGCACCTCGAACCAGGCGGGACCGCTGCCCTGCTGGCCATGCGACACGACACGCTGCAGGTTGTTGATCTCGGTACGGTACTCGGCGCCCTCTGCGCCATGGACACCGGACAGCAGCACCAGCGGCTGACCGTCGAGGCAGTAGCGGTCGCCGTTGGTGAAGCGCACACCCTGCATCCGGCCATCGACGGCAATGGTCTGTGCACAGCGGCTGATCTTCGACAGCCCGTCGAGTGTCAGACCGGCGCCGGCCAGGCCATCACCGCCGTGACTGCTGTAACGCAGGCTGATCGCGGGCCGGAGTCCGCCACGACCCGCAGTCACGCTGATCGGCACCGACCAGGTCGCCGCCCCGGCGGGATCGACACCGAACTCCGCGGCGATCCTGCCGACTGCTGCTGCGCTTGCCACCGAACTGGCGAGCTGGCTCAGCAATACGGCGAACAGCAATCCCGATGCACTCAATGTGCGGATCGACCCGGTGCGCTGACCTGCGGGGCAGAAACTTGCGGTGGCGTACGGCATGTCTGTCTCCGGACAATCTCTGGCGGAGGCTTATATGAACAGCCGCACACCCCGCGCAGCGACGTCGATAAGCACGGGCTTCATCCGGTTTCTGGATCGGCGGTGCAATTGTCGTGAAAGACACCGGTAAGCGCCGCGGGCGACAAAAAGCCCGCCCGCCTGAAAGCCGCGGTGCTAGTCTTGAACGCTGCAGAACCCCGATGGAGCGCGCAGCGATGAGGAAGTTTCTGAAGTACGGCGTGGGCGGATTGGTGCTGCTGCTGGTACTGCTGAGCGGTGGCTTTTATGTCTGGGGCGAGATGTCGCTGGCAAGGCCAACCGCGGCGGCACTGGCTGCCATGCAATCGGATGATCACGTGACCGTCGAGGAAGGCAAATACCTGAGCTTCAGGCCCGCGAGCGGCGAGCCGACCCTGGGCGTTATTTTCTATCCAGGTGCGAACTGCGACATCCGCGGCTATGCGCCGGTGTTCCATCGCCTGGCAAACCGCGGTTATCTGGTGGTGGATGTGCAGATGCCACGGAATTTCGCGATTTTTGCACCGGATCGCGCCGACGATGTGCGCGCAGCCTGGCCGAATATCAGGCATTGGGTCATTGCCGGTCATTCGATGGGCGGCGCGATGGCAGGCTATTACGCCTTTCATCACCAGAAAGACCTGGCGGGACTGATCATCTGGGATTCCTATCCGCCCGAACAGGACAGTCTCGCCGACTCGGATTTACCGGTCTGGCACATCCACCGTGCGACGCTCGCCGGGGCACCACCGGAAAAATTCGAGGAGATGCGCCACCTCTTTCCGGCCTCCAGCACCTGGGTGCCAGTGCCCGGCGGAATTCACATGTACTTCGGGTCGTTCGACGGCGGCGGCTACAAGGAACAGTGGACGCCGAAGATCTCGCGCGAGGCGCAGCAGGACATCGTGGTTACAGCCATGCTGAACGCGCTGCAGAAGATAGCTGCGTCGGGACGCTGAGTACCCCCGGAAAGCGCCTCAGGCCTTTTCCGACAGGAACCCGCCGCGTGAGCGGCGAAAGCACACTGTCAGGTACTCGGCTCGCACCAGCCAGCGGAAGTCCGGATCATCGGAAGCGGTGCAGGCGACCACGCGCACCACCGCACTGAGCGGATCACAGCCGAGCTTGAGCAGCTGGGAGGGGACCACCGCACCGACGGTGACAAACTGGAGCCCACCCAGCGAGATGTCGCGCGTTTCACCGCTGAACGGTCCCTGCAGCGGCCAACCATGAAAAAAGCTGAGGGCATGGCGCCGGGCCAGGCGGCTCGTAGCGCGTTTGCCGGTCGTTTCCATGCGCTGACGTGAGGCCGGCCGCAGCGGACTGCCGCAGGCCTCGCACATGGCGTCGCGCGGAATCTGTTCGGTATGGCTGTGTGCTGTGCGGCAATAAATGCAGGCGGGTTGGCGCATGGCCGCCGTGATCGATGTATCGGCCGGGGCAACGGGCTCGGGAGCCCCCTGCCGGTCATATTCGGCCCGCCTGGCGGCATCCATGAGGGTTTGATAGGCCTCATTGATCAGCGTGGCATTCCACTGGTCGCCGCCCAGATCCGGGTGCATACGCAGCTTCTGCATCAGGGTCCGGTAGCTGGATTTGATGATTTCCGTCGGCGCGTCGGGCTGAACGTGCAGGATGCGATAGTAGTTGCGCCGGTTCTCCATGGCTCAATAGGTTAAATTGCCAGCACTGACCGGTCTAGCGTATCCTGCCGTATGGCCGCTTCGAACTCCCTTCACCAGCCTTCGCCGCTGGACGCTGATCCTTTTGCCCTGCAGTCGATCACCAAGGCCGAACCGCCTTCCGGTGTGGACACCAGCAACTGGCACCGTTACGTCATTACACAGGGGCACAACACCATCGTTGGCCACCTGCAGGGCAGTCATGCCAGCATCGAGCGCTCGGTCAAGGAAATCATCGAGCGCCTCAACGAAAGGCGCAGGGGCAAGACCGGCCGGGTACACCTGAGCCCGGGGCGCAAGAAGAAGTCCGCTACGCAGGACGAGTCCTGAGCGGCTTGTCGGCTACCGCCTCGCGGTAGACCAGGCCTAACCAGAACACACCGATCCCGCCAGCGATCGCGTTGGCGGAAGCCGCCGCGATGAAGATGCCGACCAGGCCAAAGAACTGCGACAGCAGCCAGGCCAGTGGCGCATAGACTGCAATGGTTCTTGACATCGAAATCCACATCGCCGCCACCGGCTTGCCCAGGGCATTCAGCGAACCGTTTACGGTCATCGCACAGCCAAGCGCGATATAGCTGATCGGCACCACATGCATTTGCAGTAATGCCGTGTCCCTGGCCGCGCCCTGCAGGCCAAACAGGTCGACGACAAATCCGCCGAACAACAGCAGGAATGCGCCGATGGCCAGCCCGTAAAACAGCGAGAAGCGGTAGGCGAAGCGGATGCCTTCGCGGACACGATCGAGGCGCTGCGCGCCGAAGTTCTGGCCGACAAACGGCGTCATGCCAGCCGACAGCGCCATCATCGCCATCAGCGACAGCCCCTCGATGCGCGAAGCGATACCAAAGCCGGCGACCGATTCCTGACCGAAGGTCGCGATCTGATGCGTGATAAAAGCCGTCGTGACCGGCGAAACGAGGCTGCTGGTCAAGGACGGCAGGCCCACATGCAGGATGCGCCGCCATGAATCCATGATGAGGTGCAGGTCCAGCGCCCTGATATTCACCAGCTGCTCACGATACATCACGAAAAACATCGAGGCGAACATGGTCAGGATGTTTGCTATCACGCCACCCAGCGCCGCACCCTCGATCTCCATGCGCGGGAAACCGAACAGGCCGAAGATGAGTACCGGATCGATGCAGATGTTCAGTATCGCCGCCGTGGACATGATCATCGCCGGCCGCTTGGCATCCCCGGAAGCGCGCAGCACCGAGTTGGCGATCATCGGTGCCACGACAAAGATGCCGCCCCAGTAATAGATGCGCATGTAGCGATGGATATACGGCAGGATATTCTCGTCCGCACCGAGCAGCCGGAACACCGGATCGATCGTCAGCAGGCCGATGGCAAGGATCACCGCACCACACAGCACGCCGAGCAACATCGCGTGCGTGGTAATACGTTTGATCTGGTCACGGTCTTCGGCACCGAACAGCCTGGACACCACCGAGGAGGTGCCGACACCCAGAGACATGGCCATCGCACCGACGATGAAGCTCACCGGAAAGGTAAAGGTGATGGCCGCAAGCTGCTCGGTACTGACCCGCGCGATGAAAAACGCCCCGGCCAGGTTATTGGTGACAATGGCAATCATGCCGAGCATCATCGGCAGCATCAGCGACAGGATCGCCTTGCTGACCGGGCCTTCGGTAAGTCTCGCGCGCTTTCCAGCCGGTGGTTTCATGGTTCGCTACAGTCCCTGGGTCTCTGCATTGCCATCAATAAGGCGCCGGTACTCGGCGTAGGCGTAGCGGTCTGTCATGCCGGCCACGTAGTCGGCCACCGCGAGTGCGCGACCCGGCTCGCCGCGCTCGGCTTCCCACTGATGCGCCCGCGTCGCGTGTTCAGCCGGCATCGTTTCGGGGCTGTTCATGTAACAGGCGAACAGTTCCTTCAGCATGTTCTGCGCGCGCGAGGTCACCGCAAGCACACGCTCATGCCGGTACAGCCGCCGGTGCAGAAAGCGTTTCAGACCGAGATGCGCCGTACCCACTGCCGGGCTCAGCGCCACCAGCGGGTGCTTCAGGGCACGCACATCCTCGATGGATTCCGGCTCCCGGGCGGCGATGTTCCTGCCGGTCGTCCGGACCAGGTCGCTGACCACTTCGTTGATCATCCCGCGGATGGTTTCGTGGATCAGCACACGGCGCGATGCCCGCGGATTGGCCTCCAGCAACGGGAGGTAATGACGCCGGAACAGGGGCACCGCGCACAGCGCCTCCTCGGTCAGCAGCCCGGAGCGCAATCCGTCATCCACATCGTGATTGTTGTAGGCAATTTCGTCCGCCAGATTGACCACCTGTGCTTCCAGACCCGGCTGGTGTCGCAGCAGAAACCGCTCGCCGACTGCACCGAGCCGGCGCGCATTCCGTTTTGAACAGTGCTTGAGTATCCCTTCGCGGGTTTCAAAGCACAGATTCAGCCCGGGAAACGCAAGGTACCGGTCTTCGAGTTCATCCACCACCCGCAGGGACTGCAGATTGTGTTCGAAACCACCCCACGGTTTCATGCACGCATCCAGCGCATCCTCACCAGCGTGACCGAAGGGCGGGTGGCCCAGATCATGGGCCAGCGCGATCGCCTCGATCAGCTCCTCATTCAGATGCAGGGCACGGGCGACCGTGCGGGCGATCTGCGCAACTTCGATCGAGTGCGTGAGGCGGGTACGGTACAGGTCGCCTTCGTGATTGATGAAGACCTGGGTCTTGTAGACCAGACGGCGGAAGCCGCCGGAATGGATCACCCGGTCGCGATCGCGCTGGAACTCACTGCGGTATGCGTGCGACGGCTCCGCATGCTGCCGGCCACGACCCGACTCCGCGCGCGCTGCAAAGGGCGCCAGCCTGTTGCCTGGTCCGGCGCCCGGAAGCGCCGGGCGGTTGCGCGGCCGGGCCTGCTTCACCGCACAAACTGCTCGCGCAGGAAGTCGGCGAGTTCATGTGGCGCGTAGTCGGCGGTAATTCGGCCGGCACCGATACGGTCGAGCAGAACCAGGCGGATATGTCCGGCGATCACCTTCTTGTCCATGCCCATCGCGGCGAGGAATTTCCCCGGATCAACCGGCGGCGGATCTACCGGCAGATTCAGCCGGCTGTAGAGACGGCGGATGCGCTCGACCGCGGCTGCGTCGATGGTACCCAGCCGCTGTGCAAACGCGGCAGCCATGCAGGTACCGGCCGCCACCGCTTCCCCGTGCAGCCACTCGCCATAGCCGGCATGCAATTCGATCGCATGACCGAAGGTATGGCCGAGATTGAGCAACGCGCGGCGACCATGCTCGAGTTCGTCCTGCGCGACGATTTCAGCCTTGAGTTCGCAGGACCGCCGTATCACGTGGCGCAGGGCGGCCGGATCACGTTGCAAGAGGCTCTGGGTATGGGCTTCTATCCAGTCGAAGAACGCTGCATCGCCAATCAGTCCGTACTTCACCACTTCAGCCAGACCAGCCGAAAGTTCGCGGTCGGGCAAGGTCTGCAGGGTATCGGTATCGGCCAGCACGCACAGCGGCTGGTGGAAAGCGCCGATGAGGTTCTTGCCGCCCGGGTGATTGACGCCGGTCTTGCCACCCACGGCCGAGTCCACCTGCGCCAGCAGGGTGGTCGGCACCTGCAGGAAATCGACACCGCGCTGATAGATCGCGGCGGCAAATCCGGCGATGTCGCCTACCACGCCACCGCCCAGCGCAACGACCACTGCATCCCGTCCGTAGCGACCGGAGACGAGCGCATCGAGTACCGCGTTCACAGTGGCCATGGTCTTGTGGCGCTCGCCGTCAGGCAGGCTGAAACTGTTTACCCGGCAGCCGCTCATGAGGCCGCGCAGCGGACCAAGGTAAATCGGACCTACGGTGTCATTGGTCACGATCAGAACGTCGCGATGCTTCAGGTACGGCTCAAGAATCGTCGACTGCGACAGCAAGCCGCTGCCGATCAGAACAGGGTAACTGCGCAGGCCCAGGTCGACCGACAGGGTAATCAGCATCGTCTGTGACATCTGCGCATGGTACTCAAGCCGGGGACCGGGCGGCGAGATACTGGCGAATCTCGTGGACGACCGAAGCCACCTTGCGGTTATCCGTATCGATGACGAAATGTGCGATTTCGCGGAACTGCGGTTCGCGCACAGCCATCAGCCGATTGAGGATTTCACGCGGATTGCCGTTTTTCAGCAGCGGGCGGCCCCGACCACCGCCGGTGCGCTTGAGCTGCTGGTCGACACCGGTATGCAGATAAACGACCAGGCCACGCTCGTGCAGTCTGGCCCTGCTGTCCGGATTCTGCGCAGACCCGCCACCGGTTGCCAGCACGATACCCGGCCGCTGCGTCACTTCATCGATCACCCGGCACTCGCGCTCGCGAAACCCGGCTTCACCTTCGCGCTCGAAGATAAAGGGAATATCCACGCCGCTGCGCTTTTCGATGAGCCGATCGCTGTCGATGAATTCGCGGCCCAGCTCGCGCGCCAGCCGCTTGCCGACGGCCGACTTGCCGGAGCCCATAGGGCCGACGAGAAAGATGCTGGTTTCAGGCTGCATTGAAGCAGTGTTTGCGATCAGCGCAGGGCCGTCAACTGGCAGGCGCAGGCGGGGCAGAAAAGATCAGGCCGGCTTGCGCCGGCCTGATCAAAAGCCTGAAAACCCGCGCCCGGCTCAGGGTGTCGGCGGTGGAATCGTGCAATCCGTATTGGTTCCGGTTGGCACATCGACACCGAAGGGACTGAACTGGTTTGGTGGTGCAGAGGTCTCGGAAGCAACGTCGGCTGCCAGCACCTGCAGGGTAAATACGCTGGACTTGCTGAACTCACTGCCGGTGACGCTCGCTTTTGCCGTCAGTGTAGCCTCAAGCCACTGAGCGTAGTTCTGCGGGTAGAACACGCAGATGCGGGCGCGCCCCTGGCTGTTGGTCACGACATTGGCAGCGGTACCCTGAGCCCCGGCCGTCGCACAGGGTGCGCTCAGCGAGGCTGTTTCCGGAACGGCGGCAACCAACGCAATGTTGCCGGCTTCAAGGATGCCATTGTTATTGCCGAGACCACCGACATCCTCACCCAGGTTGGCGTCCAGAATGCCGTTCTTGTTGGCATCCTCATCCGGACAGAAGACCGGCGCATTGCCCGCGTAAGTCCAGATTCCGGGCGGGTCCGCCCACCCCAACTGTCCTTTGATGTACTGGCGGGAACGGATACTGGCCTGCACGGCCTTGTTGGCAACCGCATTACCGTCGACGTCAGTCACCAGGATGACCCATTCCTTGGCATAGGTGGCCGTACCGATCTCAAACAGCGTGTTGCCCGTTCCCAGGGTCAACGCGAGTTCCTGCCGGGCGACAGTCAATGCCACGGTGTCGGTGATGCCAGTGCCCTGTACGGTGGCACGAATGACGACGCCATTTACGGCGCTGGCATCAGCGCCGGCGGTAAAGACAGACTGGGCATGCCCCTGACTGTCGGTAATATCCTGCCCGACTGACAGCGAGCCGCCCGTCGATTCAAGTACGAACTGTACGGTCTTGTTCTTGACCGGGTTGTTGTTTGCATCCCGGACCACTGCCGTCAGTTGGCTCTGCTCCGCGACACCGACTGTCAATGGCGAGGCCTGCAGATCGACGGTGGCGGGGGTCGTGGCGACAAACTCCAACGAGCGGTTCGTGCTCGTCGCTTCGGGATTGGTCGCCGTCAATACCGCCGAGCCCGCGATGCTGGCACTGATCGTTACCGACGCATCGCCGGAGGCATCGGTCAGGGCAGAGCTTGCCGACAGCGTGCCCCGCGTAGTCGAGAAATTGATGGTGGCTCCAACCTGCGCGACTCCGTTCTTGGTCCAGCGCACGGTAATCGGTTGCACCGCACCCAGGTTTACCTCGGCGCCAGCGGTTGGTGCACTGAAGGCAAATACATCGCCCGATACCGTAAGTACCTTGGTCGCATTCAAACCCAGGCCACTGACAGTCAGCGTATCAGCTCCGGCAGCCGTCGCTGTGACATTGAACGGCACATTGCCGCTGGAATTGGTCGTCGTTACCGGTGCAGAAATCGTATTGCCGTTGGCCGAGGTGAGTGTCAGCACGGCGCCCTGGATACCGGCAGCTTTGGAGTCCTTGGCGACAGCCACATAGGAACCTGTATCGTTCAGAGCAAGTGCATCAGGGCCCGTAATGGTGATTGTGGTGCCCACCACATTGACGACGACGCTACCCGACGCCTGGCCTGCCGTAGCTGTAACCGTAATTGCGCGGTTCTGGGCATTGGTGCCGTTGGACAACTGCGCGTAAGCGATACCTGAACCGTCCGTAACGGCCTGGGTAACGGCGAGCGAGCCGGAACTGGCCCCGAACTGCACCGTAACCCCCTCGAGGACTGCGTTGCTCGCATCCTTGACCTGGGCCGTGATCGCAACCGTGTTGGCGCCACCCTGGTCGGACTGCAACTGTGGCGACGACGCCAGTACCGTAATGATTGCGGCTGCGGCGGCACCGCCACCCGAGCCGCTGATGGTGCCCGCACCACCGCCGCCGCAGGACGCCAGCGCCGCCGATACCAGCACCGCACCCAAAGAAAGCAATTTCTTCAACACAACAATTCCCTCTCACACACCCGGCGATCTCTGGCCTCGCCGTGGATGATTCCGTTCAATAAATGTTCGAGCCTTCCTTGAGAATCTTTGGTGTCACAAAGATCAGCAGTTCGGACTTGTTCGACACCTTGCGGGTCGAGCGGAACAGCACGCCGACACCGGGGATGTCACCGAGGAACGGCACCTTGCTGACCTGCTCGCCTTCTTCCGTCTCGTAGACGCCGCCGAGCACCACGGTCTGGCCGCTGTTGACCAGCACCTGTGTGTCGACGGCACGGGTATCGATGCTCGGCACCGAGCCGCCGCGTTCGTTGGATATGACTGCACCAACGCTGTCCTTGGTTACCTTGAGGTCCAGAATGATCCGGTCATCAGGCGTGATTTGCGGTGTGACGGTAAGGCTGAGGACCGCCTCCTTGAACTGCGTGGTGGTAGCACCGCTGGAAGATGACTCCTGGTATGGAATCTCGACACCCTGGCGGATCGAGGCCTCTTTCTGGTTGGCGGTAATGACACGCGGTGAAGAAATCACCTCGCCGCGGCCTTCAGCCTGCAATGCGGAGAGCTCCAGATCAACCAGATAGTCTTCGCCGAGCAGGGCGAGGCCGAGACGGCCGGCCGGATTCGCCACCGGCAGGTTCACGTTGTAACGATCTGCCAGCGCAGGCAGCTGTACCGGATACTTGGAGCCCGTGGACTGCTGGTTGGTCAGTGCGGAATTGACGATGGTGCTCGTGCCGGCGGCAGAACCGGATACGGCGACGAGTCCGTCGCTGGTATCGTGGACGCCGGTCACGCCCCACCGCATGCCGAGGTCGCGACTGAAATCATCGTTCACGATCACGATGCGTGACTCGATCAGGACCTGGCGCACCGGGATATCCAGCGTGCTGACGAGCCGGCGGATCTCCCTGATGTTCTCGCTGACGTCCTGCACGAGCAGCGTGTTGGTGCGTTCGTCGATCGCCACGCTGCCGCGCGCGGAAAGCAACGCATTACCCTTGCCACCCTTGCCCTTCATCAGTTCGGCGAGGTCGGCGGCCTTGGCATAGTTGACCTGCAGGAACTCGGACAACAGCGGCTCGAGTTCACGTATGTCCTTGCGGGCTTCGAGGTCGGCCTTCTCCCGTGAGGCGATCTCGTCAGCCGGCGCAACGATGATCACGCCGCCATTCTCGCGCATGTCCAGCCCCTTGGTGGCCAGGACGATGTCGAGCGCCTGATCCCAGGGCACGTTCTGCAGGCGGAGAGTGACATTGCCGGCCACGCTGTCGGACACGATGATGTTCCGCCCGCTGACATCAGCCAGCAGCTGCAGGACGGCCCGGGTCTCGATATCCTGGAAAGAGAGCGTGAGCCGCTCGCCCGTATACTCGCGATCCGGACTGAAGAGCGTCGGTTTCGTGCTCTTTTCTGCAGCGACTACCGGCGCGATCTCGACGGTGAAAACGCTGTCGGACTGGTAGGCGAGTTCCTGGAACGGCAGTTTGGCGGCGATGCTGATGCGCGTACCGGTGGAAGTGCCCGCCGACTCAATCGAGTTCACGGGCGTTGCGAAGTCGGTAACATCAAGACGCTTCTGCAGGTTGGCCGGAAGCGTTGCACCGTTGAACGAAAGCACCACCCGATCGCCTTCCTTGCGGACGTCGACCGGCGTGGCCGGGTCCGACAGCGTGATCACGACGCGCCCGGCACCATTGTCGCCGCGACGGAAATCCACACCGCTGACGCTGCGACCGGCTTTGGGAACCGCAACCACGGTGGCGGGTGCAGCGCCGGCCTCGGGGAACGAAGTCCCCGCAGCGGCAGCTTCGGGCGCACCGAGTGTCACCACGATGGCGTTGCCATCGACGCGGGTCTGGTAAGGCACCATTTTGTCGAGATTAAGGACAACGCGGGTCTTGCCGCCAGCCTCGGCGGCAAGAATCGTTGACAGCGGACCGATGTTGACGTCCTTGCGACGCTTGTCGAGTCCAAGCGTCGTGTTCTGCAGGTCGAGAGAGATACGGGCAGGGTTATCGATGGTGAAAGCCAGTGGCTCGGACGCGGCGCCGGATGTCAGCAGGCGCAGTTCGAGGCGATTGCCTGACAGCGACTGGACCTCGATGTCCTTCAGCTGGTTTGCTGCCGGCGCAGCCTGGGCCAGCGCGACAGACACTCCGGTCAACGCGATTGCCAGCGCGCCGATCCATGCGGCAAGGACGCGACTGACGGTATGCCGCCTGCCGGTTGGTCCTGCCATCTCAATGCCCCTGGTCGTGCTCATCATCCCGTACTCCCAACCATATTCTTGCGTCGGCAACTCAAATTCCGTGGCCCGCCGTGCGGGCACGGAAACCCCGCCTCAATTTCCAAGCGCGATAGAGGCCGACCGTTTGTAGAAGCCACCCATGCCATCCGGCACCAATTCCTCAACCTGGATCTCTGCTTGCGTCACGGCAACGACGCGGCCGTCGTACTGGCCGATATAGTTGCCGGGCAGAACCTTGTGCAGCAAACCGTCTCTGGTCTGCACCAAGCCGTAAGTAGCCTTGCCCTGACTCAGCGTGCCTGCCATTGAAAGCGTATCGAGCGGGAACTGCTCCAGATACTCCTTGGGGCGGGCCGAATCCGGACGCGGACCCGTTATACCTGCGCGACCCTGCGGCTGGTCCGGGACGAACGGCGAACGCAGCGACTCGGCCGCGTAGCTGAAGGTCTCGTATGGCTTGACCTGCGGCAAGGCTTCAATGCGGCCACCCGGCCGCGCCTTGACCGTGTCGATGTACTTTTCAAGATCCGACTTGCTGCCACCGCAGCCGGTGAGCAGTGCGGATGCGAGCAGGATCCCGGCACCGGCCTGCCGGAAGCGAAAGCTGTACAGCATGGATAGAACCCTGATCATCTAGCCTTTCTTCCCCGACTTCGCCTTGGCCGGCTTTATGCCCTTGCTGTTCTCGCGGGTCGTTCGGGATTTCTTGCCGCGCGGCCCCTTGGCTGCAGCCTCGGCATCCGCCGCAGCCTGCAACTCCTCCTCATCCAGATAGCGATAGGTTTTCGCGGTGACGTTGAGGACCAGCTCGTCAAAGCCAGGGTTCTTGCCCTTGGGTGTGATCTCGATATCGTGCAGCGTCACGATACGGGGTAGCGCAGCGATGTCGCTCACGAAGCGGCCGAACTCATGATATGAGCCTGACAGGCGGATCTTGATGGGCTTTTCCGCGTAGAAATCCTTGCGGACTTCTTCTGCCGGCTGGAACAGCTCTTCCTGCAGGCCGGCACCGCGGCCGGTCTGGGAGATGTCCACCAGCAGATTGGGGATTTCAGTCTTGCCGGGCAACTGCCGGAGCATCGTGCCGAAGGAGCGCTCAATTTCGGCAAGCTGCGCCTTGTACGCAGTGAAATTGGCTGCCTTGCGTTGCTTGCTCTCGAAGGTACTGCGCAGCTCACGCTCTTCGGCCTGCGCTTTTTCGAGTCTCGGCATCTGGTTTTGCCAGACAAAGGTCCAGAAACCGCCGGCACCGGCAATCACGAACAGCAGCGCGATGAAGAATGCCTGGATCGGGAACGGCCAGCGGCCGATGTCGTTGATATCCAGGTTGCGGAGATCGTCAAGGAAGTTCATTTTGCGACCCCCTCATCATCCGCCTTGGACACCTGGCTGGCCGTCACCACAAACTGCGATGAGCGACCGGCAAACTCGCCGGTCTCCTGCGGCACGCCCTTCTTGTTTTTCGCTCCTGCCTCACGCACCTCAACGACCTCAAGGTCAGGCTGCGTGAACCATGGTGACTTGTCGAGATTGCGCATGAAGGCGGATACACGGGTATTCGATTCGGCATCACCGCGGATTTCCACGCGCTTGCCGGACTGCTTCACCGAGGTCAGGCGCACACCGTCAGGCAACGTCCTCACCAGCTCCTCGAAGACATGCACGATTTCCGGCCGGCTGCGCTGGAGCTGCTCGATGATTTCCATGCGCGCCAGCAGCCGCTCTTTCTTGGCTTCAAGATCGAGGATCTCGGCTATGCGTCCATCGAGCAGCTTGATCTCGTCTTCGAGCAGCTTGTTGCGGGCCTGCTGGTTGCTGACCACCCCGTCCATGACGAGGTTCGAGACGAGAATCACCAGGCCGGCAGCGGCGACGGCCGCACCCAGGCCGATAAAGAACTGGTTGCGCCGCTTGGTGCGCAGTTCATCGCGCCAGGGCAATAGGTTTATGCGTGGCATATCAGTCGAAACTCCGAAGCGCGAGCCCACATGCGGTCAGCAGTGCAGTGGAGTCCTTGCGGATACCCTGTGATTTGGCCCGGCTGGAGATCTTCATCTGGCCGAGTGGATCACCGATCTCGGTTGGTATGCCGACCTTGCTTGAGATGACGTCTGCAACACCCGGTATGTTTGCGCAGCCACCGCAGACCAGAATCTGGTCAGGCTGCTCGCGACCGCCGCCGGACGCGAGGAAGAACTGCAGCGAACGGCTGACCTGCTGGGTCATGTCATCCATGAACGGGTCCAGCACTTCGGGCTGGTAGTTCCCCGGCAGTCCGCCCTCTTTCTTGGCGCGCCCTGCATCTTCGAGGCTGAGGCCATAGGTGCGCATGATTTCCTCGGTGAGCTGCTGCCCGCCGAAGGAGAAGTCGCGCGTGTATATGACCCGCATGTCCTGCAGGACGCTGAAGGTTGTGTTGCTGGCACCGAAATCGACGATGGCGATCTGATGCTGCATGCCTCCGTCCGGCATCTGGTGCATGAGCAGGTGGCAGGCGTTCTCGAGCGCAAAAGGCTCCACGTCGACGACGCGGGCCACAAGACCCGCTGCTTCGACTGCGGCTTTTCGCTGATCGACATTCTCGGTACGGGTTGCGACCAGCAGGATGTCGAGCATTTCGGGATCCGTTGCCGAAGGCCCCATCACCTCGAAATCAAAACTGACCTCTTCCATCGGGAAGGGAATGTACTGATCGGCCTGGATCTCCACCTGGCCTTCGAGCTCACGCGCGGTGAAGCGCCGTGGCATCTGGATGATCTTGGTGATGGCGGCATCGCCGCCGATCGCGATGGCCGCATCTTTCGAGCTGGTGCCCGCACGCTTGACCGCGCGGCGAATGGCCTCGCCCACGGCCGGCGCATCGACGATCGTTTTCTCGTTGATCGAGTTAGGTGGCGTTGGCTCCGCAGCATAGCTCTCCGCACGGAAAGTCTTGCCGCTCTGAGACAACTCAACGAGCTTGATCGATGAAGTTGTTATGTCAAGGCCAATCAGAGGCCTGGAACGTGAACCGAAAAGCACAGCTTTTCCCTTCTAAACCCGGAAGTTGCGCGAACAAAGTCTTCGGCACGTCACGAATTGCATTTAACCATATATCACTGCCGATAGAAACGCGATGTGACGACCGTCACCTGTTCAGAAACACCGCTGCCATCAACCGGCGAAGGCAGACTGCGACGCTTCCGATCCAGAAGCCCGATCAGCGGATAAGCAATGCATGGGGAACAGCGCGCTCTGGCCGCGGGTCACGATCTGGATCGCACCCGAACCGGCAAGCACAGAAGAGTCGTACGCAGAGGGTACAGATGACGGATACAGCAGAAAATCCGTAATCTGGCGGCCCCGCTGTCGTAGGATCCTGCGCTTGCGGCGGCGCCCAAACACGGCGCAATTCCTCAAGCAGTCCCGTAGACCGGTAGCTTTGCGTCCCCACCTTTCAGTAGGTTTGCCCAAAAACCGCGGCCAATATGCATAATCGTTACCGGCCGCGCAAGGTACCTTTCCCGCTTCTCAATGAAATTTCTGATTCGAGTCCTGCTGGCACTGCTCGGCATCGTGCTTACCGGTGCCATCGCCGGTGGCGTAACCGCCGGTACAGCCTGGTATTTTCTTTCGCCAGGCCTGCCTTCTGTCGAGCACATGCAGGACGTTCCACTGCAGGTACCACTGCGCATCTATTCCCGTGACGCACGTCTCATTGCGCAGCTCGGAGAGTACCGCCGCATTCCGGTCCGCTACAGCGAGATTCCGGCGGTGGTCGTGCAGGCCGTGCTTGCCGCAGAAGACGACCGCTTCTTTGAACATCCGGGTTTTGACTATGAAGGTCTGATGCGTGCGGGCAGCCACCTCGTACTGACCGGCAGCCGGACGCAGGGCGGAAGCACCATCACCCAGCAACTTGCGCGGGCCTATTTTTTGAGTCCCGAACGCACCTTCGTACGCAAGGCCAAGGAACTTCTGCTGGCGCTGAAGATCGAGCAGGCCTTCAGCAAGGAAGAGATCCTCGCCCTTTACCTCAACAAGATTTTCTTCGGCCAGCGCGCTTACGGTATCGCGGCGGCAGCTGAAGTCTATTTTGGCAAACCGCTCGATCAGCTGTCTGTGGCGGAAGCTGCAACCATCGCCGGCATACCCAAGGCACCCTCGTTGCTGAACCCGGTGTCTGACCCGGTACGTGCAGGGGAACGCCGAGCCTATGTGTTGCGCCGGATGCTGGAACTTGAGTTCATCGACGAGATTGCATACCGGAAAGCGCTCGCCACACCGGTCGAGTCGCAGCTGCACGTACCCGCGGCCGAGCTCGATGCGCCCTATATCGCGGAAATGGTGCGAGCTGAAATGGTGACCCGTTTCGGCACGGACATCACCAGCCAGGGCTACCGGGTAACCACGACCATCGACAGCCATCTGCAGAACAGCGCGGACCGCGCACTGCGCACTGCCTTGCTGGAGTACGACCGGCGACACGGGTACCGCGGTCCCATTGCCCATGTGGACAAGGCCCTGCCGACAGACGATGCGGGACGACAGCAGCTGCTGGACGCATACCCGGTGCATCCGGATCTTTACCCGGCCCTGGTGACGCGCCTGCACCCGGACAACTCGGCAACACTGTACATACACGACGTGGGCCTGGTCACCATACCGTGGGCCAACCTGAAGTGGCGACGCTATGTGGATGACGCGAGCGTCGGCCCGGCCCAGAACGCCGTTGCGGAGATCGTGTCGACCGGCGATATCGTCTATCTGCTGCGTACCGTCAGCCGTGGCTGGCTGCTCGCACAATTGCCGGAGGTACAGGGTGCGCTGGTTGCGCTGGACCCGATGGATGGCGCGATCGTGGCACTGGCTGGCGGCTACGATTTCTTTGCCAGCAAGTTCAACCGGGCAGTGCAGGCAAAACGCCAGCCAGGCTCGTCATTCAAGCCATTTGTCTACTCCGCTGCGCTGGAGAACGGTTTCACGCCGGCGACGATCGTCAACGATGCACCAGTGGTGTTTGAGAACACCGGCACCGATGCCGACGAATGGCGGCCACAGAATAATTCCGGGCAGTTTTACGGCCCTACCCGGCTACGCGAAGGGCTGGTCAAATCCCTGAATCTGGTCACCATCCGCGTTCTGCTGAGTGTCGGCGTTGCCAGGGCAATCAATTACATCCGGCCATTCGGCCTGCCGGACAGCGCCATGCCGCCAAACCCGACCATGGCACTCGGCAGTGGTGAAGCCACACCACGGGACATGGCCGCCGGCTTCGCAGTCTTCGCGAATGGCGGCTATCGCGTCGAGCCCTACCTGATCGAGCGGATCGAGGATGCCTACGGGACGGTGATTTTCCAGGCGCCCACCCGAATGGTCTGCGCGAGCTGTGCGCCACGCTGGTTCGGCCCGAACAGGCCGCAGGCTGAAACCAGTGTCGACGCAACGCCCGTGCAGACCAGGACAGGTCCGGAGATTCCCGCTTACCTGGATGCGGAAGAGATGATCGCGCATGCCGGGACCTGGCACCCGACGGCAATCGAAGCGCCGGAGTTCATGTCGGCCGCCCGCCGGGCACCACGGATCATCACCGCCGAGAATGCCTACCTGGTCTACGACATGATGCGCGACGTGATCAGGCGCGGCACCGGCGTACGCGCTCGCGCGCTTGGCCGTGAAGATATCGCAGGAAAGACCGGAACCTCGAATGACCGCCGCGATGCGTGGTTCAGCGGCTTCAACGGCCAGCTGGTCGCCACTGCCTGGGTGGGCTTTGATCAGGAGCGAAGCCTTGGACCTCGTGAGGAAGGCGGCCGGACCGCACTGCCCATGTGGTTGTACTTCATGGCCGATGCCTTGCACGGCGTACCGGAGACACCGCTACCGCGACCGCCAGGCATCGTGACCGCACGCATTTCCGCCGAAACCGGAATGCTGGCGTCCTCAGGCGAGCCCGGCAGCATGTTTGAACTGTTTCGCGAATCCGACCTCGAAATACTGGATGCTGCCAGCAGCCTGGCAACAGGCCGCGGGCAGCAGGCTGCGCCAGCGGGAAACGAGAATGAGATTTTCTGACCGTGACCGTCCGGATCATCAGCGCCTGGCTCTCGCCGTTGAAGCGGCGCGGATAATCCAGGAAGAAGGCCTGCTCGATTTTCGCAGCGCCAAGGCCAAGGCAGCGGCGCGCCTCGGGCTGGGACGACGGGCCCACCTGCCAGACAATACCGAGATAGAGGCTGCGCTCGCCGAGCGCAACCGGATCTTTCACGGCGAAACACTTCCGGAGCTGCTCTCGACACTGCGCCAGGCAGCCTTTGAACTGATGCGCGACCTCGACAGTTACCGGCCGCGACTCGTAGGCGATGTACTGAGCGGCAACGCCACGATTCATAGCAGCGTTGATCTGCATCTGTTCAGCGATACCACCGAAGCAGTCGGTACCAGCCTGGAGTCACTGGGGCTCGGCTACCGGATAACCGCCCGGCGTCATCGGCTCCGCCACGACAAGGTGGAACAGTTTCCCGGCTATCGCTTCAGCGCACATGGCTGCGATTTCAGCAGCACGGTATTCCCGGTGCGTCTGCGAGGCCATGCGCCGCTGAGCCCCGTAGACGGGCACCCCATGCGACGGGCAGGTATCCGCGAACTGGCGGCGCTGCTGGAACCGCCGGCGGAACCGGGTGCATCAACCTCAGGCTGAGCAGCGTACTCAGCGCTTGCTGACGTCCAGATAGTCGCGGCGCGTAGGGCCCGTATAGAGCTGGCGCGGCCGGCCAATACGCCCATCCGGATCGGTGATCATTTCCCGCCAGTGCGCCACCCAGCCAACGGTCCGCGCGATGGCAAACATCACGGTGAACATGGACTTGGGTATACCCAGCGCCCGATAGATGACGCCGGAGTAGAAGTCGACGTTCGGGTAGAGCTTCTTTTCGATGAAGTAGGGATCCTTCAGCGCGATCTCTTCCAGCTGCAGGGCCAGATCGAAGAGCGGCTGGTTCCGGCCCAGACGCGCAAGCACCTTGTGACAGGTCTCACGGATGATCGTCGCCCGCGGGTCATGGTTCTTGTACACGCGATGACCGAAACCCATCAGACGGAACGGATCGTCCTTGTCCTTCGCCCTGGCGATGTACTTCGGGATATTGGCAACCGTACCGATCTCTTCGAGCATCTTGAGTACGGCTTCATTGGCCCCGCCATGCGCAGGCCCCCAAAGCGCCGAGATACCGGCCGCTATAGCAGAGTAGGGATTGGCGCCCGAACTGCCCGCCATGCGCACCGTCGAGGTGCTGCAATTCTGTTCATGGTCAGCATGCAGGATAAACAGCAGGTCGAGGGCTTCCGCGGCGACGGGATCGATGTGATAGTCCTCTGCCGGCACCGCAAAGAACATGTGCAGCAGGTTCGAGCAGTAGTTCAGGTCGTTGCGCGGATAGGTAAAGGGCTGGCCCAGGGAATGCTTGTAGGCAGCCGCCGCAATCGTCGGCAACTTGGCGATGATCCGGTGCGCGAAGATATCGCGATGGCGCGGATCGTGGATGTCCGTGGTGTCATGGTAGAAAGCAGACATCGATCCGACCACGCCGGTAACCATGGCCATCGGATGTGCGTCGTAGTGAAAGCCGTTGAAGAGACGCAGGATGGTCTCGTTCAGCATCGTATGGGTGCGAATGGAGCGATCAAATTCAGCCAGCTGGGTCCGCGTAGGCAGATCGCCATACAACAGCAGCCATGCCACTTCAATGAAGGAACTCTTGCTGGCCAGCTGCTCGACCGGGTATCCCCGGTACATGAGGATGCCCTTGTCGCCGTCGATATAGGTGATCTTGCTTTCGCAACTGGCAGTTGAGCCGTAACCGGGATCGTATGTAAACAGGCCCTGGGAGGTGAACAGGCTGCGGATATCGACGACATCCGGGCCCGTGGTTCCGGAACGCGCTGCGAGTTCAAACTCCTTGCCCGAGCTGGTCTCCCTGACGATATAGCTTCGTCCGTTCTGGTTAGCGTCGCTCATGTGATTTATCCGGCTCCCAGGTTTGTATTGCGACGACGAAGTTCAGCCGCCGTACCGCCTAGACAGCACCGGGACCAAACAGCGCCACATTATAGGGAACGAGACCAGACCATGCACGAGCCGGTGCAGGTCATCGCGGGATGTCAGCGTTTGAGGGTGCTGAAAAAAAACGGCGCGGCTGAAATCAGGCGCGAGCGTATTTGCGGCGGAACTTGTCAACCCGTCCGGCGGTATCCAGCATTTTCTGCTTGCCGGTATAGAACGGATGACAGGCAGAACAAACCTCGATACTCAGATCGCGTCCAAGCGTGGACCGGGTAAGGAATTCGTTGCCGCAGCTGCAGGCTACTTTGATTTCCGCGTAGGCGGGATGTATGTCGGCTTTCATGATCGCTGGCACCGCTGGTGGGGATTCGCCCGAAGACCGGTACGGCCAAAGGGCGCCGAAGAATAGCGACTAGCCTTCCCCATGGCAAGCCGGGATGTTATCCACAAAAGCTGTGGATAACTCTGTGGAGACATTGATTTCATGCGGCTGCGGCTGATGCGACCCGCGGAAAGCTGTTGTTTTGGCGAAGAAATAGCCAAAACAACAAGTCTTTTGAAAACAATGGCCTAACGCGCATTGATAGGTACCGAACTTAATACCACGACTCTATCCCCATGATATTTGACCCCTCCCGCCGCCTTGTGCATAAGAGCTGCCGCGGCAGCGACTCAGTCCAGCTTTGACAGCACCTCCTGCAGCCGTCGCAGCGCCGCCCGGCGATGGCTGCGCCGGTTCTTTTCGGCCGGATCCATGCTGGCGGCGTGTTTTCCGCTCTCAAGATCGATGAACACCGGGTCGTAACCGAAGCCTTCCGTGCCGCGACAGCTTTCGGCAACTCTTCCCTCCCAGACGCCTTCCGCAACCAAGGGTGATTCATCATCCGCATCGCGCACGAAAACCAGGCAGCAGCGATACCGCGCCGTGCGCTGTGCGACGGGTACGCCAGCCAGTTCGGCAAGCAGCTTTTCATTGTTGGCCGTATCGAGGGCGTCGGCACCAGCGTACCTGGCGGAATAGACGCCGGGTGCGCCGTTCAGGGCATCGACTTCAATACCTGAATCATCCGCGAGAGCCGGCAGCCCTGTTACCGCGGAGGCATGCCGGGCCTTCAGCAACGCATTTGCGCAGAAGCTCGTGCCGGTCTCCGCAGCCGGATCAACGCCGAGCGCGGATTGCGCGATCAGCTGCCAGCCGGAACCGAGTAGCTGCTGGAACTCACGGATCTTGCCGGGATTGCCACTGGCCAGTACCAGCTTGCGTGGCGCTGACATGTTTCACCCGCCGGACTCGACCTCAGCCGGTCCGCCCCTGGTTGCCGGGCTTCTGCCGGACGCGCCAGTCATCGATCGCAGCCGTCTGCGCCACCATGATCTCGCGGATGCCGGTCGCTGCAAGGTCGAGCAGCGTGTTGAGTTCATCGCGGCGGAAAGCATGCCCCTCGGCGGTACCCTGCACCTCGATGAAACTTCCGGCTTCATTCATCACGACGTTCATATCGGTTTCGGCGGCAGCATCTTCGGCGTAGTCGAGATCCAGAACCGGCTGGCCACGGAAGATTCCGACCGACACGGCGGCGACCTGGCCGTGCAGCGGGCTGGTCGCGATGGCACGATTGCGCAGCAGCGATTCGATCGCAATCGACAGCGCCAGAAAGCTGCCCGAGATCGCGGCGGTTCGCGTACCACCATCGGCCTGCAAGACATCGCAATCGAGAGTGATCGTCCGCTCACCGAGCGCTTCGAGATTGGCTGCCGCACGCAGCGAGCGGCCGATAAGGCGCTGGATTTCGAGGGTTCTGCCACTCTGCTTGCCCTGCGCTGATTCGCGACGCATGCGGCTGTGTGTCGAGCGCGGCAGCATGCCGTATTCGGCGGTAATCCAGCCACGCCCCGTATTGCGCAGAAAGGCTGGTACGCCGGATTCGACGCTGGCGGTACAGAGCACGCGCGTGTCGCCGAAACTCGCCAGCACGGAACCCTCGGCGTGGCGGGTAAAGCCGGTCGTAAAACTGACCGGGCGCATTTCGGCAGCCAGACGGCGACTCGGCCGCGGCGATATATCCGTCTCAGGCATCTGATCCAGTCCTCGTGTGCCCCTTGCGGGCTTCAGCTCATTCCAGAAAACGCAGCGCAACTGCAGATGTGTTGTCGCTGTGCGGGCTGCTGATGCGTACCGACTGTTCGCCGATGCGGCGCAGACCGGCAGCGAGCGCCTCGCCATCCGTACCCAGGCTGGCCAGCCGCTCATCGCCGAGTCCGGACCACAGCCCGTCAGAACAGGCGACCAGAATATCGCCACGCTCAAGGCGCTTCTGGCGCGTGATCGTCATGCCCGGCAACCAGGTATCGCCGCCCAGACAGCACTCCACGTAGTTGCGCATCGGATGTGCCGCGATATCCGCCTCTGTGATGACGCCGTCCTGGAGCAGGAGCTCCACATGGCTGTGATCCCGGGTACGCTCCAGCACCTTGCCTTCGCGGAGGTGATAAACCCGGCTGTCGCCGACGTGGGCAAAAAATGCGGTGCCGTCCTGCACGAGGCATAGTGCACAGGTCGCGCGCGGACGCGCCTCCATGGACAGGCTCGCGCCCAGCAGCACGAGATTGGCATGTGCCCGTCCGATGGCCAGATGCAGAAAACCGATCGGATCGAAAACCGGATGCCGGATACGGCCAAAGGCATCCCGGATGGTTTCGGCGGCGAGCTTTGCTGCGCCGGCCCCGTCGGAATGGCCGCCCATGCCGTCTATGGCGATGAGCAATACCGACTTCTCTCCCGCAATAACCAGAACCCGGTCCTGATTTTCTTCCCGATTACCGATCAGGCTCAGATCTGCATACTCGACTCGCAAGGCGACCTCACCCGGAAAAGCCCATGTGTACAAGAAAACTGGGGTGCGGAACTACAATGTACCGCTGCGCATGACAGTCTAAGCGCCGCCCCACGGCGATGCACACAATCTTTGCCATAAAGCAGAGGCACAGCCATAGCCCATATACTGGGCCAGCCATTTTCAGCCGGAGTACCGCACTTGATCCGCAGCATGACGGGTTTCGCACAGTCCGATACCGCTACCCCTCAGGGTGTCCTGCTCTGGGAGCTGCGCTCGGTAAATAACCGCTACCTCGAAGTCCAGCTCAGGCTGCCTGAGCTGTTCCGGCCCATCGAGAACGAAGTGCGGCAGCTGGCGGCTGCGCGGCTGGGACGCGGCCGCATCGAAGCCAGCCTCACCCTGCGGAATCCCCAGGGACAGCAGGCGGCCAGTCAGCTCAACCTCGCGCTGGCACGGCAGATCATCGGTCACGCGCGGGCCCTGGCCGATGAGATCCGGAATACGGCGGCGCTGAACCCGCTCGAACTGTTGCGCTGGCCCGGGATCCTCGAGCAGGAAGAACAGGATTTTTCCGCCCTGTTGCCGAAGGCGATCGCCGGGTTTGACGCGGCATTGACCGACCTCGACGATGCCCGCGCGCGGGAAGGCGCGCGCATCGGGGAAATGTTCGAGAGACGGCTGGCCGAAATCGAAAGTAGTGTCGCGGCTGTCGTCGCTCGCCTGCCCGCCGTGCTGGCGCGCATCCGCGAACGGCTGGCCGAACGTATCGAGGCACTGGGCATCCCCGCCGACCGCGAGCGCCTGGAGCAGGAGATCGCGTTGCTCGCGCAGAAACTTGATGTCAGCGAAGAACTGGACAGACTGACCGCCCATATCGCGGAGTTCCGCAGCAATCTGCGCTCCGGCATCCCGGTCGGGCGCCGACTCGATTTCCTGGTGCAGGAATTCAACCGTGAGGCCAATACCCTGGCCTCCAAGTCTGCCGACGCAGATACGACCAGGCAGGCCGTGGATATCAAGGTGCTGATCGAGCAGATTCGCGAGCAGGTTCAAAACGTCGAGTAAGGCTGATGTCTGTGCCGGATTTGCCGCAAACGGAAAACAGCGGGCCGACGACCGGCACGCTGTTCGTGCTCTCTGCGCCCTCCGGCGCGGGAAAGACCACGCTGGTCAAGGCGCTGATGGCGCGCGACCCGGCACTCTGCTTCTCGGTGTCATTCACCACGCGCAAGCCACGCCCCGGCGAAGTACCGGAGCGCGACTATTTCTTCGTCGATGCGGCACGCTTCGGGGAGATGGTCGCGGCCGGCGAGTTTCTGGAACATGCCCGCGTGTTCGGCAACCTCTATGGCACCAGCCGCGCACAGGTCAATGCGATACTCGCCGAGGGGCGGAACGTGCTGCTCGAGATCGACTGGCAGGGTGCGCGGCAGATCCGGAAGAACGCGCCGCACTGCTGTTCGATCTTCATCATGCCGCCCAGCGCAAACGAACTCGAACGCCGCTTGCGCAGCCGGGCGACAGATTCTGACGACGTGATCCGGCAGCGCCTCAACCAGGCCTTCGACGATATGGCGCACTGGCACGAGTTTGACTACGTCGTGATCAATGCCGACCAGCGGCAGGCCTGCGATGACCTTACCGCGATCATCGAGGGCCATGGACAGCACCTGTCCACGAAGTCTCCTGAACGCGCCGCAGCGGTCCGGGCGATTCTCGCCAGCTGAGCAGGTCCGCCCACACACTTAGACCAAGTTGGTATAAGCGATTGCGGCGCGTCTTGTGCCGCGGCTAGAGTCTGCATCCAGTCATCCGCAGCGCAACCCAGGAACACCAAATGGCCCGCATTACCGTCGAAGACAGCCTGCAGAACGTATCCAATCTGTTCGAACTGGTGCTGGTGGCCGCCAAGCGCGCCCGCCGCATTGCGAACGGTGCCGAGCCGCTGGTCGAGCGGGAGAACGACAAGCCCACGGTCATCGCGCTGCGCGAAATCGCTGAAGGCCTCATAACCCGGGATCTGCTCGCCGAAGCAGACCAGACACCGGAAGACCGTCTGGCCATCGAGCAGGCCGAGATGGCACTGGCCGAAGTGCCGCTGCGGCTGGACCAGCTGGATGATGATATGCCGGACTGATACGGCGATTTTCAGGAATTGCCGTTGAGGCCACGCCGGCCGGCAGGGAGGGCGCTAGAATCCCTGCCATGGACTACGCTGCCACCATTCTCAATCACCTGCCGCTGACGCGTCGCACCAGCGGGCTGGCCGGTCTGCTCGCCAAGACCTCCTACCTGACCCGCCAGCAGCTCAAGCTGATTTCCGAAGCACATGCCTTCAGCGCCAGCCGCCATGAAGGACAAAAGCGGCAGTCCGGCGACGCCTACATCACGCATCCGCTCGCTGTGGCCGGCATCCTTGCCGACCTCCATCTGGACTACCCGAGCATCGCGGCCGCGCTTCTGCACGATGTCATCGAAGACACGCCAACAGCCAAGGATGAAATCGCCCAGAAGTTCGGCGCCGAGATCGCCTCGCTGGTCGATGGCGTCAGCAAACTCGAGAAGCTGAACTTCAACAGCCGCAGCGAAATGCAGGTCGAGAGCTTCCGCAAGATGATGCTCGCGATGGTGCAGGACATCCGGGTGATCCTGCTCAAGCTCGCCGACCGCCTGCACAACATGCAGACCCTGGACTCGGTGTCGCCGGAGAAGCAGAGCCGTATCGCCCGCGAAACCCTGGAAATCTACGCGCCGATCGCCAACCGCCTCGGCATGAACTCGCTCAAGACGGAGCTGGAGGATCTGGGCTTCCGGTATGCGCACCCGTTCCGCTATCGCGTACTCGACAAGGCCGTACGCCGGGCCGAGGGCAACCAGCGCCAGTTCGTCAAGAATATTTCCGAGAAGCTCAATCGGGCGCTGCGCGAAGCGGGTCTGAACGCGACCGTGACCGGGCGCAAGAAACATCTTTACAGCATCTACCGGAAGATGGAGACCAAGAAGCGCTCGATGGCCGACATCGCGGATGTCTTCGGCTTTCGCGTCGTCGTCGACTCAGTGGATGAGTGCTACCGCGTGCTGGGCGTTGTACACCAGATCTTCAAGCCGATGCCCGGGCGGTTCAAGGATTACATTGCGATTCCGCGCATCAATGGCTATCAGTCCCTGCACACCAGCCTGTTCGGCCCCAGCGGTACGCCGATCGAGGTGCAGATACGTACCACCGAGATGGCGCGCGTTGCCGAAACAGGTGTTGCGGCCCACTGGCATTACAAGGAAACCGACCAGGAAGTACCGCCGCCGCAGGCGCGTGCCCGCGAGTGGCTGGCCAGCATCAACGAGATGCAGTCTTCGGCCAACTCCGAAGAATTCATGGAGCACGTCAAGGTCGACCTGTTCCCTGATGCCGTCTACATCTTCACGCCCAAGGGCGAAATCATGCGTCTGCCGCGCGGCGCAACCTGTGTGGACTTTGCCTATGCGGTGCACACGGATGTGGGCAACCGGTGTGTTGCCGCCAAGATCGACCGGCGACTGGTGCCCTTGCGCACCCAGATCGAAAATGGCCAGACCGTCGAGATCATCACGGCCAAGACGGCCCGACCGAATCCGAGCTGGGTCAATTTTGTGGTCACCGCGAAAGCGCGTACCGCCGTGCGCCAGTACCTGAAGAACCTGCGCCAGAACGAAGCCCAGGATCTGGGTCGCCGGTTGCTCGATCAGGCCATGCGTGACGCCGGTACACCCTTGCGGAAGATAAGCAGTGAACGAATGCAGGCGCTGCTGACCGAACTAAAGTTGAAGAGCGCCGACGAACTGTTCAGGCAGCTCGGACTGGGGGAGCGTCTGGCACCGCTGGTCGCCAAGACCATCCTGCAACCCGCCGCCGTCGCGGGCAGCAGCACCGGGGCGACTCCGGCGCCGGCTTCGGCACCGACACCGATTGCCATTGCCGGCACCGAAGGGCTGGTGGTGTCGTATGCGCGCTGCTGTCACCCGATCCCGGGCGACGCGATCATGGGCTATCTGAGCGCCGGCCGCGGCGTGGTGATACACCGCAACGTCTGCGGCAACCTCAGCGAATACCGGAAGCAGCCGAACAAGTGGATAACGGTGAGCTGGCAGCCCGGCATAGACCGGGAGTTTTCTGCGGAAATACGCATCGATGTGGACAACCGGCCCGGTGTGCTCGCTGAAGTTGCCAGCCGGATCGCGGATGCGGGCTCGAACATCGAACAGGTTTCCATCGACGAGCGCCACGATGATTCGGCGGCGATGCTGTTTTCGATCCTGGTCCGCGACCGCAAGCAGCTGGCGCAGGTCATCCGCAGCATACGGCGCATGAAAGTCGTGAAGAAACTGAGTCGCACCTGTACCTGATCCTGTTCCGGAGTCTTATTTGTCATGCCCAGACAAGCCATCAACAGCCAGAATGCACCTGCTGCAATCGGCACCTATTCGCAGGCGATCCGCGCCGGAGACGCCGTGTACCTCTCGGGTCAGTTACCGCTTGATCCTGCTACCGGGCAACTCGTCGAAGGCGATATGCGCGCGCATGTCCGCCAGGTCTTCACCAACCTGGCCGCCGTCGCCGCAGAGGCCTGCACCTCGCTGGACAGCGCCGTAAAGGTCACGGTATTCCTGACCGATCTGACGCACTTTGGCATCGTCAACGAAGTGATGGCCGAGTTCTTCACGCAGCCCTATCCTGCCCGTGCGGCCATCGGTGTCGCCTCCCTGCCGCGCGGCGCTGCTGTCGAGGCGGATGCAATCCTCGTCCCCTGAACTCCGCTCGCTGCGCGGGGTCGGACCAGCCGCAGAAGAACGTCTGCTCCGGCTCGGCATCAGCCGGCCGCTGGACCTGCTGTTCCTGCTCCCGCAACGCTATGAAGACCGCACGCGACTGACGGCCCTGGGCGCGCTCCGGCCCGGCCAGCGGGCGGTTGTCGAAGGTGTGATCGCCGTGGCCGACGTCGCCTTTCGGGGACGACGCAGCCTGCTGGTGCGCATTACGGACCGCACCGGTCAGCTGACGCTGAGGTTCTTTCATTTTTCACGCGCCCAGCAAAACAGTCTCGTCGCCGGCACCCGATTGCTCTGTTTTGCTGAAGTACGGTCCGGCCCGCTGGGCCCGGAAATGGTGCATCCCGAGTACCGGGTACTGCAGCCCGGCCAATCCGCACCGCTTGAAGACCGTCTGACACCCGTATATCCCACGGTCGAGGGCCTGGCCCAGTTCCGGATCCGCGACCTTACCGACCAGGCGCTGAGCCGGTATCTCGATACGCTGCCAGATGCGCTGCCGGAGGCGGAGACTGCAGGCCTGCACATGCCTGCACTGCGCGATGCACTGCAATTCGTCCATCGGCCACCCGCGGGCGCCGATCTGCAGTTGCTCGGCGCTGGCATGCATCCGTGCCAGCGCCGCCTCGCGCTGGAAGAAATGCTGGCGCATCACCTGAGCCTGCGACAGATCCGTGAACGCGCGCGCGAGGATCGCAGCATCGCCCTGCCGGCAACACTGCCGGCTGCCGTCAGCCTGCGAGAGCGCTTCGTGCAAAGCCTCGGTTTCGCACTGACCGGCGGACAGCGGGCCGCACTTGCGGATATCGATACCGATCTCGCCCAGCCCCATCCGATGATGCGCCTGGTTCAGGGTGACGTGGGCTGCGGCAAGACGGTGCTCGCGGCAGCAGCGGCGCTCACGGCCATCGCGCACGGCCACCAGGTTGCCATCATGGCGCCCACTGAGTTGCTGGCCGAGCAGCACCGCAATACCTTCCGGCGCTGGCTGGAGCCGCTCGGCCTCGCTGTGGTCTGGCTGTCGGGCAGCCTGCGCAAACGTGCGCGCGAGCAGGCCCATGCAGCGGCGGCCGATGGCTCGGCACAGCTGATAGTCGGTACGCATGCGCTGTTCCAGTCGGACCTCAGCTATCGCAGCCTGGCGCTGGTGATCGTCGATGAGCAGCACCGCTTTGGCGTCCATCAGCGGCTGCAGCTGATGGACAAGGGCGCCAGCGATGTGGCGCGCCCGCACCAGCTGGTGATGACCGCGACACCGATTCCGCGCACGCTGGCCATGACCATCTACGCCGATCTCGACACCTCGGTCATCCGCGAACTGCCGCCCGGTCGGCAACCGGTCACGACCATCGCCTTGCCTGACAAGCGACGTGCCGAAGTGGTGACTCGCGTACGCGACGCCTGCCTCGCCGGCGCACAGGCCTACTGGGTCTGTCCGCTGATAGAGGAATCGGAACATCTCGAATCGCAGGCCGCCGAGCCAACCGCAGCGGCGCTCGCCGAAGCGCTGCCTGAAATCCGCATCGGCCTGATTCACGGGCGGATGAGCGGGACAGAAAAGGAGCGGGTGATGAAGGCCTTTGTGGCCGGCGAGCTCCAGCTTCTGGTCGCAACCACCGTCATAGAGGTCGGCGTGGATGTACCCGGTGCCAGCCTGATGATCATCGAGAACGCCGAGCGCCTCGGTCTGTCACAACTGCATCAGCTGCGCGGGCGGGTCGGGCGAGGACGCGACTCCAGTACCTGCGTCCTGCTATACAAAAGCCCGCTGGCCGAAATGGCGCGCGCCCGACTGGAGGTATTGCGCGCCACCAACGACGGCTTTGAGGTGGCACAGCGCGATCTGGAGCTGCGCGGACCCGGTGAGGTGCTTGGCACGCGGCAGACGGGGCTGATGCAGTTGCGGGTCGCCGATCTGGTCCGCGATGCTGACCTCGCGCCGGCGGTGCAACGGATCGCGCGCGCACTGCTGGCTACAGGAGCGCCAGCCGTGGAAGAACTCGGACATCGCTGGATCGGTACGGGCGACCGATACGGCGCGGTCTGATTTCCTTGCCGGCGGCGAACCAGGCTCGGCTAGACTTGGCCCGGGAGTTCCTATGACCTCAGATTCATTGCACGGCATCACCCGACTGGGCACAGGGCTTATCGATCAGGCCCGGCAATATGCGCGGCTCATGCGCCTCGACCGGCCGATCGGTATCTGGCTTTTGCTGTGGCCAACGCTCTGGGGGCTCTGGATTGCGGGCAGCGGACGCCCGCAGGCACGCGACTTCATCGTCTTCGTGAGCGGCGTGATCGTGATGCGTTCAGCCGGCTGCGTGATCAACGACTTTGCCGACCGGCGGATAGACGGCAAGGTGCAGCGCACCCGCGACCGGCCGCTCGCCGCCGGCAAGGTCGCGCCCGTCGAGGCACTCGCGCTGTTTGCGGTGCTCGGGCTGATCGCGCTGGCGCTATTGCTGTTGCTCAATCCACTGGCGCGCCTGCTGGCACTCGGGGCTGCGGCGCTGACCGTCATCTATCCCTTCAGCAAACGCTGGCTGGCCGCACCGCAATTCCTGCTTGGCGCGGCTTTTGGCTGGGGTATCCCGATGGCTTTTGCCGCCGAGACCGAGGCGGTGCCGCGCCTCGCCTGGCTGCTGTGGCTGAGCGTGGTGGTCTGGGCAGTGATCTACGACACCATGTATGCGATGGCCGACAGGGAGGACGATTTGCGTATCGGCGTGAAGTCCACGGCCATCCTGTTCGGCAGCGCCGATCTATTCATCATCGGACTGCTTCAGCTGGTGCTGATCACCGGTCTGCTGCTCACCGGGCGTGAGGCCGGGCTGGGCATCTGGTATCAGGCCGGCGTGCTGGCCGGTGCCATCCAGCTCATCACGCAGCTCTGGCTGATCCGGGAGCGCGATCCAGCTGCGTGCATACGGGCATTTCGTGCCAATAACATGTTCGGCGCGACCATCTTTGCGGGCATCGTGCTCGACTACACCTTCAGCCTGCCGGCCTGAGCCACCTCCTCCGGTCTGAAAGCGGCGCTCCGCGTCAGCTGGCGGGGTCAAAGAGCATGGGCGACAGTCCAGACCTCCAGGCTCGCGGCACCCGCCCGACGCAGCGCCCCGGCCACAGCCTCGGCAGTCGCACCGGTAGTCAGTACATCATCGATCACCAGAACATGGAGACCTGGCGCCAGCGGGCGAGCAGCGAAGGCAGCATGCAGGTTCGTACGACGTGCGGTCGCGCTGAGCGCTGATTGCGCCGGCGTGGCGCGTACCCGCTGACAGACGCCGGGAGCCAGTCGCCAGTCCAGATGCCGACACAGGCCGCGGGCGATTTCCTCAGCCTGATTGAAGCCGCGCTCCGCCTGGCGACGCCAGTGCAGCGGTACGGGCACAACCAGATCCGGAGGCCGGAGCATTACCGGCGGACGCATGGCCAGCAGTTCACCGAGGGCCCGCGCCGCCGCCAGCTGCTTGCCGAACTTGGCCTCGGCGATCAGGCGATCGACCGGGTACTCATAGGCGAGTGCCGACCACGCCCGATCGAAGCCCCGCAGGGCTGGCACACGATATGGCGGCAACCAGGGCAGATCGGCAAGACATCCGGCGCACAACGGCCGGCGTGCGATCGACTGCCCGCACAGGGCGCAGTGCGGGGGCAGGAACACGTCCAGAATCTCGTCAACCTTGACCCAGCCCATGAGTTGACAGACCCCGCAAGCTGTCCAGATACTGCCGCCCTGATTAACACGCCATGCAGCCGGTCGGCTGCAGGCATTACCGGGAACTTCGACTGGAAATGAGTGATTCAGCGCCGACGACTGTCCGTAACGACTGGAGCATCGCCGAAGTCGCCGAACTGTTTCAGCTGCCCTTTCATGAGCTTTTGTTTCGCGCACATTCGGTGCATCGGCAGCACTTCGATCCGGCCGAGGTCCAGGTCAGCACATTGATGAGCATCAAGACCGGCGGCTGCCCCGAAGACTGCGGCTATTGCTCGCAGAGCGTGCATCACAGCACCGGCCTCGCCGCCTCGGCGCTCGCGCCAGTCGAGGAGGTAATCCGCACCGCACGAGCGGCACGCGACCGGGGCGCCACCCGCTTTTGCATGGGCGCTGCCTACCGCAACCCCAAACCCAGCCAGATCGGAAAGATCGCTGAAATGATCCGCGGCGTACACGATCTCGGCATGGAAACCTGCGCCACGCTCGGCATGCTGAGCGCGGATCAGGCCGAAACCCTGCGCGAAGCCGGACTCGACTATTACAACCATAACCTCGATACCTCCGCGGCTTATTACCCGCAGATCACTTCGACGCGCAGCTACGCGGACCGGCTCGATACACTGAAGACCGTGCGCGATGCCGGCATGAAGGTTTGCTGCGGCGGCATCATCGGCCTTGGCGAAGGCGAGCAGGACCGGGTGGAACTCCTGCATACGCTGGCCACACTCGCACAACATCCCGACAGCGTACCCATCAATCAGCTCGTGCAGGTCGAGGGCACTCCACTCGCGACCGCGTTGCAGGCATCCAGCCAGAGCGTCGATCCGCTGGCCTTCGTGCGGGTCATCGCGGTGGCGCGGATCCTGATGCCGGCCTCGCGGGTCCGACTCTCGGCCGGCCGCTCGGAAATGTCCGACGAATTGCAGGCACTGTGCTTTTTCGCCGGCGCCAACTCGATCTTCTACGGCGACAGCCTGCTGACCACGCCCAACCCCGCCACCGACCGGGATTTGAGCCTGCTCGACCGGCTGGGCATGCGGCCGGAGGCGCACGCAAGCTGACAGCGGCTGCAGGCGCACCCCATGCCAGTTCCTCCCACATCAGGTCGGGCCATTCCAGACCCGGGCAATAACATCCGGCTACTGCCGTCGGGCATCGACGCGCACAAGGTCAAGCGCTCCTTTGCCCGTGCCGCTGGCAGCTTTGACGGTGCCGACTTCCTGCAAACCGAGGTCCGCAACCGTTTGCTGGACCGCCTGAAGTGGCTGCGGCTTGAACCGCAGCGCGTACTCGACCTTGGCGCCGGCACCGGCAAGGCACTGCCGGCGCTGGCCGCGCGCTTCCCCGCCGCCGAACTGATCGCCCTCGATCTGACCGAAGACATGCTCAGGGTAGCCGCCCGGCGGGAGGGCGCATCACCGCTGGTGGTCTGCGGCAATGCCGGCCGGCTGCCGCTAGCCGATGCTTCGGTCGACGTGGTGTTTTCCAGCCTGATGATCCACTGGTGTACCTCCCTGGACAGCCTGTTCGCGGAAATCCGGCGCGTGCTGCGCTATCCGGGGGTGTTCAGTTTCGCCACGCTCGGACCCGGCTCCTTCCGTGAATTGCGCGAGGCCTGGCAGGCGGTCGACGATGGCGCTCACGTGATGCGCTTCCCGGAGATGGCAGCGCTGGGCACCGGGCTGCTCCAGGCAGGGCTCGCCGAACCGGTGATCGATGTGGAAACCCTGACTATTTGCTATCCGGATCTGCGCCACCTCACCAGTGACCTGCGCGGCACCGGCACCACCAATCCGAACAGCGGCAGGAACCAGGGGCTCACCGGGCGCCGGACCTGGGAGCGACTTGAGGCAGCTTATGGCAAGCAGCGCGATGCCGATGGCGCTCTGCCCGTAACGCTGGAAATAGTCTTCGGTTCGGTCTGGGCAAAGCCCCCTGGCCGGAATGCTTCTCAATTGCGTGATGAAAAATCATCACGTAGCATTTAGAATTGATACAACAACTTGCCGGCCTGCCTTCGAAGACCGGCATAAACCCTCGCTGACTGCCCGCACAGAAACCCGGTTGTAGCCGGTGATCCTCGCGGTCGCAGATCGGGCGCGCACGAACAAGGGAAGCATTGCATGCCGTTTATTACCCGGAAGTTGGCCCGGCAAACAGCCCGGATAGCCGCCGCACTGCTGCTGGTCGCCACCTTGCCGGCGCACGCGGCCTGGAAGCTGAACCTGCCGCGTGGTGTTACACCGATCAGTCGGGATGCCTACGATCTGCACATGCTGGCACTATGGGTCTGCACGGCGATCGGCGTCATCGTTTTTGCTGTAATCATCTACGCACTGATCAACTTCCGGAAATCGAAAGGCGCTGTTGCAGCGAAGTTCACGCACAGTACGAAAGCCGAGATCATCTGGACCATCCTGCCGACGCTGGTGCTGATCTTTCTGGCCTATGAGTCGGCCCCGGCACTGATTCGCATCGAGGACACCCGCAATTCGGAGATGACGATCAAGATCACCGGCTATCAGTGGAAGTGGCAATACGAATACGTCGGCCAGAACGTTTCCTTCTTCAGTACGCTGGCGCAGACCAGCAACACGGCACGCCAGCTGGACTCGGGGCAAGACCCGTTCAAAGTCGAGCACTACCTGCTGGAGGTGGACAAACCGCTGGTCGTGCCGGTGGGCACGAAAATCCGCTATTTGCTGACGTCCAATGACGTCAACCATGCCTGGTGGGTGATCAGTCTCGCGGTCAAGCGCGACGCGATTCCCGGCTACATCAACGAAGGCTGGTTCCTGATTGACGAACCCGGCACCTATCGCGGGCAGTGCGCCGAACTGTGCGGCAAGGACCACGGATTCATGCCGATTGTTGTCGAGGCCCTGCCGAAGGCGGAATTCGACGCGTGGCTGGCCAGCCAGCAGGCACCGGCCACTTGAAACAGAACTGATACGGAGCAACCAGCAATGACCACCATCACCGAGAGCCACGGCGCGCTGGACCATGCGCATGACAGTCATGGCCCGGCCCACGGCCTGAGCCGCTGGCTGTTTACCACCAATCACAAGGACATCGGCACCCTCTATCTGCTGTTCGCTCTGGTGATGCTGTTCGTCGGTGGCGCAATGGCGCTGGTGATTCGCGCCGAACTGTTTCAGCCCGGATTGCAGTTCGTCAATCCGGAATTCTTCAACCAGATGACCACAATGCATGCGCTGATCATGGTCTTTGGCATGATCATGCCGGCCTTCGTCGGCTTCGCGAACTGGATGATCCCGATGATGATCGGCGCGCCGGACATGGCGCTGCCGCGGCTGAACAACTGGTCGTTCTGGATTCTGCCCTTTGCCGGAACGATCCTGCTGTCCACACTGTTCATGGACGGCGGCGGCCCGGCCGCCGGCTGGACGCTCTATCCGCCGCTGGTACTGCAGACAGGCAATGCACTGGCCTTCGCGATTTTTGCCGTACACCTGCTCGGCATGTCGTCAATCCTCGGCGCCATCAACATCATCGTGACCGTCATGAACATGCGCGCACCGGGCATGACCCTGCTCAAGATGCCGATGTTCGTCTGGACCTGGCTGATCACGGCCTATCTGCTGATTCTGGTCATGCCGGTACTGGCTGGCGGCGTGACCATGCTGCTGACCGACCGCTTCTTCGGTACCAGCTTCTTCCAGGCAGCGGGCGGCGGCGACCCGGTCCTGTTCCAGCATATCTTCTGGTTCTTCGGACATCCCGAGGTCTACATCATCATCCTGCCGTCCTTCGGCATCATCTCGCAGATCATTCCGGCGTTTTCACGCAAACCGCTGTTTGGCTACTCGTCGATGGTCTACGCCACGGCGGCTATCGCGTTCCTGTCCTGCATCGTCTGGGCCCATCACATGTTTACCGTCGGCATGCCGCTGGCCGGCGAGATGTTCTTCATGATGTCCACGATGCTGATCGCCATTCCGACAGCGGTCAAGATTTTCAACTGGACTGCAACCATGTGGCGCGGCTCATTGAGCTTCGAAACGCCGATGCTGTTCGCCGTCGCCTTTCTGTTCCTGTTCGCGATCGGCGGTTTTTCCGGCGTGATGATGGCCATGGCGCCGGTAGACTTCCAGTACCACGACACCTACTTCATCGTGGCGCATTTCCATTACGTGCTGGTACCCGGCGCACTGTTTGCGGCCATCGGCGGCGCCTATTTCTGGCTGCCGAAATGGACCGGCCACATGTATGACGAGAAGCTCGGCAAGATCCACTTCTGGCTGTCGGCCATCAGCGTGAACATCCTCTTTTTCCCGCAACACTTTCTGGGTCTCGCCGGGATGCCGCGCCGGATACCCGATTACGCCACCCAGTTTGCCGACTGGAATGCGGTGTCCAGCATCGGTGCTTTCCTGTTCGGGTTTTCACAGCTGTTGTTCGTCTACATCGTCGTGAAGTGCATCCGTGGCGGCGAGAAGGCGACTGCGGAAGTCTGGGATCATCCGGAGGGCCTGGAGTGGACGGTGCCGTCGCCTGCGCCCTATCACACCTTTGACGAACCACCGCTGATCAAGTGACCGGACGAAATCAAACGGACCCGGAGCTGCAACGGCGGATCCGCCGCAACGCGCTGATGGTGGGTGGTTTTGCCCTGCTGGTGTTCGTGCTCTATATCGTCGCGGTAGCGCTGAAGGTTGCCGCATGAGTTCGCGAGACCCGGGTACCGTGGGCAGCAACAGGGGGCTGGTGACCCGGCTCGCCATCATGGCGGTATGCATGTTTGGCTTTGGCTTTCTGCTGGTACCGATCTACAACGTCTTGTGCGCGATCACCGGTATCGGCGGACGCACCAATGCCACGGCCGCGGTCATTCCGGCCGAGATACGGGTTGATGCCGGGCGGACGGTCACAGTTGAATTTGTTGCAACACTGAATCAGCAGGCACCATGGGAATTTCACCCGAATGTGTCCTCCATGCAGATCCACCCCGGCCAGCTGTACGACACGAGCTTCTATGCCCGCAACCTGACCGATCACGAGCTGATTGGCCAGGCCGTACCCAGCGTGGCGCCGGGCACAGCAGCGAAGCACTTTCACAAGACCCAGTGCTTCTGTTTTACGTCCCAGAAGTTTCTCGCCCGGGAGGGCCGGGACATGGGCGTGCAATTCATGGTCGACCCCGATCTGCCTGAATATGTCGACCGCATAACTCTTTCCTACACTTTCTTTGTACAACGGCAGCCTGTTGATTCACCTGCTGCTGCCAAAACCGCAACCTGACCGGATACTGCCCGAGGAAGTTATCGCCATGGCCCATACCCAGGACAAGTACTACGTTCCCCACGGCACCCGCTGGCCGGTCTTCGCATCGATGGGACTGGCCATCACCTTCATCGGGGTCGCGCTGCTGCTGAACGGAAACTCGACACTGCCGGTCATCCTGACCGGTACCGCAATCGTCCTGGTGGTGGTGTTCCGCTGGTTTGCCGACGTGGTCAATGAGAGCGAGGCCGGCACCTATGGCGCGCAGGTGGACCGGTCGTTCCGGATGGGCATGATCTGGTTCATCCTTTCTGAAGTCATGTTTTTCGCCTGTTTCTTTGGCGCACTGTATTACGCGCGTCAGCTGGCATTGCCGTGGCTGGGTGGCATCGGGTCCGACCCGCTGACCAACAGCATCCTGTGGCCGGGTTTCGATCCCACCTGGCCCTCCAACGGACCAGGGCATATCGGCGGTGAATATGAGTCGATGCCCGCCTGGGGCATTCCTGCATTGAATACCGCCATCCTGCTGAGCAGCGGTGTCACACTCACCATTGCCCATCACGCGCTGAAGGACAGCCGCCGCGGCCTGCTGGCCGTATTTCTTGCCCTCACCGTCCTGCTGGGCTTCGCCTTTCTGGGCTTTCAGGTATACGAATACAGTCATGCCTATTCAGAGCTCAACCTCAAGCTGAGCAGCGGCATCTACGGCAGCACATTCTTCATGCTGACCGGATTTCACGGTTTGCACGTCACGATCGGCGCCATCATGCTGTCCGTGATGCTGCTGCGCGTGCTGCGCGGACACTTCACGCCGACGCGACATTTCGCCTTCGAGGCGACCGCCTGGTACTGGCACTTTGTAGATGTGGTCTGGCTCGGCCTGTTTATTTTCGTCTATTGGCTGTAGTCAGGGACCGGCGGCAGGGCTTCAGCCCGGCCCCAGTCCATGGGGCTGAATCAGCCCGTTGAACCAGGCATAGATCAGCACCAGAAACAGGATCACCGACAAGGTGATACGCACCGTCAGCGCCCGTACCATACGACGCGAACCACCCTGATCCTGATTGAGGAAAAACAGGCCCGAGAAAAGGCTCAGGATGATCCCGGCGAGCAGCAACAGTATGAGGGCTTTGATCATCGATCCGGGTCGGCAGCAAAAGTCCGGGGCCAGAAGCATACCGGTTTGGGCAATCCTGCTCACGCTGATCTCGACTGCCCTTTTCGGCAGTCTTGGCGTCTGGCAGCTTGGACGCGCTGAAGAAAAGCGAATTCTCTTTGCTGCATACACGCAGGGCACAGCCGAAGCGGCACGCGAAGGGCTGAGCGGAGTCGACCCCGCAGAGCAGCGCTATCAGCTGCTCCGGCTGCAGGGGCACTACGACGCGGACCATCAGCTGCTGCTCGACAACATGAGCCACGCAGGGCAGCCCGGCTACCACGTACTCACACCTTTCATCACCGCCGGGGGCAGCGTGCTGGTGAACCGGGGCTGGGTACCAGCCGACGGCGACCGCAGACTGTTGCCGAACATCAAGGTGTCCAGCCAACCGCGAATACTCACTGGCCGGATTGACCGCCTGCCGCAGCCCGCATTGCGACTGGCACCAGCGACGGACTACACCGGCTTGCCCTGGCCACGACGGCTGTTGTTCCCGACGACGGAAGAAATTTCCGCCCAGACCGGCTACCCCTTGCGTGACTTTCAGCTGCTGTTGAACCCCGGTGAGGCTGACGGCTTTCTGCGTGAGTGGCAGCCCGCATTGATGACACCGGAAACGCACCTCGGCTACGCCATACAATGGTTTGGTCTGGCGACAACTGTCGTCCTTGTCTTTGTCATTCTGGCCTGGCGCCACCTCAGGACACCTTAGCTATGCCCGAAATCCGATCACGCAGCAAGAGGCTGATTCCGGTGTTGCTGGCGCTGCTGTTTGTCGGGCCGTTTGCCACGGCCATGTATATGTACTACTACGGCGGTGACAGCTGGCGGCCGCAGGGATCGGTCGCGCACGGCATCCTGATCGGGAACCCGCCATCGTTGGCCGGTGAAACGATACCGCTGGCTGGCGGTACGACGGCTGTGTTCACCGGCAAATGGTCGCTCCTCTACGTCGGCAACGGCAACTGTGCTGACGATTGCCAGCGTGCCCTCTATCAGCTCCGCCAGGTACGTCAGGCGTTGGGCAGGGACATGTCGCGTATCCAGCGCTACTTCATCAGCACCGGCGGCACGCCCGATACTGAATTGATGCGCGGCGCGCACCCGGACCTGATCGTGATCGACGGTAACGTGACGGGAAGCAAGGTGCTGGCGGCACTCGGCGGCTACGGCGAAGCAGATGTGTTTGTCGTCGACCCGCTGGGCAATATCATGATGCGTTTTCCTGCCGGCACATCGATGAAAGACATGCACAAGGACCTGAGCCTGCTGCTCAAGGCCTCCACGATTGGCTGAGACCGCACCATGAATTTTTCCACCTGGTATCGCCGTTGTCTGTGGCTCGGCGCCGGTCTCGGTCTGATCGTCGTCGTACTGGGCGCCTATGTGCGGCTTTCGGATGCCGGCCTCGGCTGCCCCGACTGGCCCGGCTGTTATGGCCATCTGGTGCTGCCGGCAGATGAAGCCGTGCGCAGTTCAGCGCAGACGGCCTGGCCGGAGCGACCGATCGAAGCTGGCAAGGCCTGGCGGGAAATGGTTCACCGCTATGCCGCCAGCAGCCTGGGACTGGTCATCGTGCTGGCCAACCTCTTCGCCTGGCTGAACCGGCGCGACTCGCGGCAGCCGCTGGTGCTGCCGGCCGTACTGCTCGGCGTCGTGGTATTCCAGGGGCTGCTCGGCATGTGGACCGTAACGCTGCTGCTCAAACCGCTGATCGTGATGGGTCACCTGCTGGGCGGTCTTGCGACCCTCGGCCTGCTGAGCTGGCTGCTGCTGGAGACTGGCCGCAGCGAAATTGCCGGCGCGCCGTCTGCCCGCCGGGTGTCGCTGCTGGCTGTCAGCGGTCTCGCAATCCTGATCGCGCAGATCGCCCTCGGTGGCTGGACGAGTTCAAACTACGCGGCGCTGGCATGTCCGGACATCCCCACCTGTCAGGGCGAGTGGTGGCCGGAAGAAAGCAATTTTGCCGAAGCCTTCGTGCTGTGGCGCGGACTCGGCATCAACTACGAATTCGGCGTGCTGGATGCGCCGTCACGCGTTGCCATCCATTTCGCCCACCGGCTGGGCGCCATGGCAACCTTCGCTGCGCTGCTGCTGATCGGCCTGCGCTTTCGTGCGCGCAGCCTGGCGTCGCCGGTGCGACGGGCCGCCACACTGGTGCTCTTGGCCGTAACCCTGCAGGTACTTATCGGTACCGGCATCGTCTGGTTCGGGTTGCCGCTGCCGCTCGCAACCGCGCACAACGGCGTGGCTGCCTTGCTGCTGCTCGCGGTGATCAACCTGAACCACGCCGCCTCTTTTCGCGCGAACTGGCGCCTGGCATAGCTCGTGGACGTCACTCCGATCCTCGACCAGCTCAACGATGCGCAACGCGACGCCGTCACCGCGTCGCAGTCGCCGCTGCTGGTCGTGGCCGGTGCCGGCAGCGGCAAGACGCGCGTGCTGGTACACCGGATCGCGTGGCTGATCCGGGTCGAGCAGGTATCGCCGCTCGGCATACTCGCCGTCACCTTTACCAACAAGGCCGCCGCCGAGATGCGCAGCCGGATCCACGATCTGCTGGACATGCCAGTCAACCATCTCTGGATCGGCACCTTTCACGGCCTGGCCCATCGCCTGCTGCGCCGTCACTGGCGCGAGGCCGGGCTGGCGGAGGCCTTCCAGATCCTCGATGCAGAGGACCAGCAGCGGGTGATTCGCCGGCTGATCAAGGGACTGGATCTGGACGAGACGACCTGGGTACCGCGCGAGATCCAGTGGTTCATCAATCACAACAAGGATGAGGGGTTGCGCCCTGGCCAGCTCAGCGACAACGGTGACACCACCCGCAGGCAGCTCATCCACCTGTACCGGCTTTATGAGGAAGCCTGCGACAAGGCCGGCGTGGTGGATTTCGCCGAACTGCTGCTCAGGGCGTTCGAACTGTGGAAGAACAACCCGGCAATACTCGAGCAGTACCGGCGGCGTTTCCAGCATGTCCTGGTGGACGAGTTTCAGGACACCAATACGATTCAGTACGCCTGGCTGCGACTGCTGACCGGCACCACGGGCATCCCCTTTGCGGTGGGTGACGACGATCAGTCAATCTATCGCTGGCGGGGCGCGCGCCAGGAACACATGCACAGGTTCCAGCGGGATTTTCCGTCTTCGCGCGTCATCAAGCTCGAGCAGAATTACCGCTCGACCAAGACCATCCTCAGTGCTGCCAACGCGATCATCGCCCACAATACCGGGCGCCTCGGCAAGGAACTCTGGACCGCCGGCAGCGACGGCGCACCGATCCGCCTTTACCGCGCCTACAACGAGCGGGATGAGGCAGAGTTCGTCGTCGGCCGGATCCAGGATCGCGTCCAGCAGGGCAGCGCGCGCAGCGAGATCGCCGTGCTGTACCGCTCCAATGCGCAGTCGCGCAGCTTTGAAGAAATGCTGATGCGGGCCGGGATGCCGTACCGCGTCTACGGTGGCCAGCGCTTCTTCGAACGCGCCGAGATCAAGGACGCGCTGGCCTATCTGCGCCTGCTCGCCAACCACGATGACGACTCTTCCTTCGAGCGGGTGGTCAACGTCCCGACGCGCGGCATCGGCGCGCGCTCAGTCGATACCATCCGCGAGTATGCCAAAGCGAACGCGCTGTCCATGTGGCGTGCGGCGCAGGTCGTCGCGGCGGGAGACGGCCGCAGCGGGCGAGCCATCACGGCCTTCCTGATGCTCATCGACGGCATGGCCAGGGACACCGCCGATCTGGCGCTCCACGAGCAGGTGGATCATGTCATTCAGCACAGCGGAATCATCGGCCACTACAAAAAAGAGCCGCGCGATCGTGCCGAGGGCCGGCTGGAGAACCTCGACGAGCTGGTCAGCGCGGCGCGCAGCTTCGAAAGCGAGGAGCGGTCCGCAGGCGAAGCGGTCGAGGATGGCGATGCCGACCTGCCACCGCTGCTGGACTTTCTCTCTCATGCGGCACTCGAGTCCGGCGATGCACAGGCCGACAGCGGTACAGACTGTGTGCAGCTGATGACGCTGCACTCCGCCAAGGGTCTGGAGTTTCCTGTCGTCTTTCTCACCGGCCTCGAAGACGGGCTGTTCCCGCATCAGCGCTCGCTGAATGACGGCGACGGCCTCGAAGAAGAGCGTCGCTTGTGCTACGTGGGCGCTACCCGGGCGATGAGCGAGCTCTATCTGACCCATGCAGAACAGCGGCGACTGCACGGCATGGACAGTTTTCGCCAGGCGTCGCGCTTCATCAGCGAGATTCCGCCTGAGCTGATCGAGGAAGTGCGGCCGCGGCGGCATGTGTCGCAGCCTGTTTATCAGCGCGGCAGCATGCCGCCGGCAGACCCCGGCTTCGGCATCCGCCTTGGTCAGCGTGTGCGCCATGGAACCTTCGGCGATGGCGTGGTGCTGGGCTTCGAGGGCGCCGGGGCGCATGCCCGGATCCAGGTCAACTTCGAGGCGGCCGGGGCCAAATGGCTGGTGATGTCATACGCCAACCTGGAAACGCTGTGAGCCCGGCAGGGAAGCGGCGAAAACGGTTAAACTCGCAGCCGCGCACAGCATCGCGAGCTCACCCATGAAGATCCTCATTCTCGGCGCCGGACAGGTTGGCTCGACAGCCGCCTACCATCTCGCCCGCGAAGAGGCAAACGAAGTCACCATCGTCGATTCCAACCCGACTGTGCTGCGGGATCTGCAGGATCGTCTCGACGTCCGTACCGTGCTCGGGCATGCCGCTTCACCGGCGACACTGGAACGTGCCGGCTGCGCGAGCATGGACATGGTTATCGCGCTGACCAGCAGCGATGAAGTCAACATGATTGCCTGCCAGGTTGCTCACACGCTGTTCAGCACGCCGACGAAAATCGCCCGGGTGCGTTCCGCCGAGTACATCAACAAGCCGGACCTGTTTGGTGCTGACCGGATACCCGTGGACCTCTGCATCAGCCCTGAACAGCTGGTCACGCGCCATATCGAGCAGCTGATCCACTATCCGGGTGCTTTCCAGGTGCTCGACTTCGCCGATGGCAAAGTGCGGCTGGTGGGCGCGCGCGCGCACCGCGACGGGCCTCTCGTCGGTCAGGAGATCCGCAGGCTTCATGACCATATTCCGGGTATCGAAACCCGCATTGCGGCGATTTACCGCGAGGGCGAGGCCATCGTGCCAGACGGCAAGACCCGGCTGCTTGAGGGTGATGAGGTCTTCTTCATTGCCGCCCGGCAGGACATCGGGACCGTGATGCGGGAGCTGCGCAAGCTCGAGGACCCGGTGCGCAAGATCATCATCGCGGGTGCCGGCAACATCGGCTTCCGCGTCGCTCAGTCCCTGGAAAAGACCAACCAGGTGAAGATCATCGAACGGTCGCGGGATCGCGCCCGCATCGCCTCCGAGGGTCTTGCCAAGGCCATCGTGCTGCGGGGCGATGCGGCGGATGAGAGCCTGCTGCTGGAGGAAAACATCGACGGCACCGATGTATTCGTCTCGCTGACCAATGCCGAGGAAGTAAACATCCTGTCGGCCATGCTTGCCAAGCGCCTGGGCTGCAGAAAGGTCATGGCGCTCATCAACCGTCCGTCCTACGCCGAACTGGTGGAAGGACCGCGCATCGACGTCGGTATCTCTCCGCCACAGATCACGATCGGCGCGCTGCTGGCCTACGTGCGCCAGGCCGGCATGGTGCGTATCCACTCCCTGCGGCGCGGCCGGGCCGAGGCCATCGAAGCCATCGCCCGCGGTGACCGGAAGGACTCACGCGTCGTGGGCCGCAGGATCGAGGATATCGCCCTGCCCAAAGGCGCCACGATCAACGTGATCGTGCGCGGCAAAGAAGTACTTGAGGCCCATCACGATACGATCGTTCAGTCTGAAGACCACCTGATCCTCTTTGTGACCGACCGCCGGCAGATCCAGCAGGTCGAGCGGTTGTTCCGGACCTGAACCGGAAGCAGCAGTACAGCCGGCAGATCAAGGCATGCACTTTCGGGTAGTTCAGCGGATTCTCGGCTTGTTGCTGATGCTCTACAGCGTCACCATGATGCCGCCCGTTGCGGTCTCGGTGCACTTCGCCGATGGCCAGACCGGTGCCTTCTTCAACTCCTTTGCCATCACTTTTGTATTCGGGCTGCTGGCCTGGCTACCGGCGCGCAATGACCGCCGGGAATTGCGGCTGCGCGACGGCTTCATCGTGGCGGCAATCTTCTGGCTGGGACTCGGCAGCTTCGGTGCGCTGCCACTGTTGCTCACCCATTTCCCCGAGATGTCACTGACCGACGCGGTTTTCGAAGCCGTATCCGGCCTCACGACAACCGGCGCGACGGCGCTCACTGGCCTTGATTCGCTGCCGCGGTCGATACTCTATTACCGGGCCCAGCTGCACTGGCTCGGTGGCATGGGCATCATCGTTCTGGCCGTGGCCATCCTGCCCATGCTCGGCGTCGGCGGCATGCAGCTGTACCGCGCCGAGACGCCGGGTCCGATGAAAGACAGCAAGCTCACGCCCAGAATTACCGAGACGGCCAAAGCCCTGTGGCTCATCTACGTTGGCCTGACGGCAATCTGCGCCCTCGCATACTGGTATGCCGGCATGAGTGCCTTTGATGCCGTTTGCCACAGTTTTGCAACACTGTCGACAGGTGGTTTTTCAACGCACGATGCCAGCATTGGCTACTTCAACAGCCCGCTGATTGAACTCATTGCCGTAGTCTTCATGTTTCTGGCCGGGATCAATTTCTCCCTGCATTTCGTCGCCTGGCGCAGCCGCAGTCTGCGCGCCTACCTGGGTGATCCGGAGTTTCGTGCCTATGTGCTGATTCTCTGCACCCTCATCATCGCCGGTACCTGCTACCTGGCCGTCACCCGACATTACGCCACGGTTGGTGAGTCGGCGCGGTATGCGCTTTTTCACTTCGTTTCTTTCATGACGAGTTCCGGCTTTGTGGCCAGCGGCTTTGACCAGTGGCCGGGCGCGCTGCCGCTCTCTCTGGTTCTGGTCGGCTTTATCGGCGGCTGCGCAGGGTCAACCGGTGGTGGCATGAAGGTCATACGCTGGCTGCTGCTGTTCAATCAGGGCAGTCGTGAAGTCCAGCGACTGGTGCATCCGGCCGCGGAAATTCCCGTCCGCCTGGGCCGATCTGTTGTACCGCCGCGGGTGATCGAAGCGGTATGGGGTTTTTGTGTCGTCTACATCATCCTGTTCGGGCTGATGTTGCTGGTGCTGGTCGGCACCGGCCTCGACCAGATCACCGCGTTTTCCGCGCTGGCAAGTTCGATCAACAACATCGGCCCGGGGCTCGGGCTGGTCGTTGCGGATTTCACGCATATTGGCGCGGCAGCCAAGTGGGTTTGCATTCTCGCGATGCTGTTCGGCCGACTCGAGGTATTCACGCTGCTGGTGCTTTTCTCGCCCTCATTCTGGCGCTCGTGATCCGCAGCTACGGGTACAGATGGCAGGCCACAGAGCCGCTCCCCTCACTCCCGATCGGCTTCAGCACCGGCCTCACCGACCGGCACTCCGCCATGACCCGCGGGCACCGGGTATGAAAGGCGCAGCCGGAAGGCGGGTTTCGCGCCGAAGGGACTTCACCACCCAGGACGATACGTGAATGCTTGCGTTGCCCGATCTGCGGTACCGCCGAAATGAGCGCCTCGGTATAGGGATGTCGGGGTGCTGTCAGGATCTGCCCGGCCGGTGCGATTTCCACCAGTCGACCCAGATACATCACACCGATGTCATCGCTGACGTGCTGCACGACCGCCAGATCGTGCGAAATGAACAGCAGGGCGATGTCCCGCTCGCGCTGCAGGCGAACGATGAGATTCAGCACCTGCGACTGCACGGATACATCGAGCGCCGATACAGGCTCATCAGCAACCAGAAACTGCGGATTCAGCGCCAGCGCCCGGGCAATGCCGATGCGCTGGCGCTGGCCACCGGAAAACTCATGGGGATAGCGATGCGCAGCCTGCGCACTCAGGCCCACGAAAGCCAGTAGTTCATCCACACGCTGCTGGCGTTGGCCGGGCGTGCCGACCCGGTGCACATCCAGCGGCTCGCGCACCGTCTGCCCGACAGTGCGCCGCGGACTCAGGGAGCCGTAGGGGTCCTGGAAGACAGCCTGTATCCGTTGCCGGTATGCCAGCATCTGGTGCCGGTCGAGCCGCGTGAGATCCTCACCCGCAAACAGGACCTGGCCGGCCGTGGGTTCCTGCAGGCGCAACAGCATCCGCCCAAGCGTCGACTTGCCACAGCCGGACTCACCCACCAGTCCCAGCGTGCGTCCCGCATGAATCACGAAGCTCACATCATCGACCGCTTTCAGGCCGGCAACGACGCGCCGAAAGAGTCCGCCATGGATCGGGAAGTGCTTGCTCAGGCCCCGGACCTCGACCAATGGCTGAGCGTTCATGTGGCAGCGCCCAGCGGATAGTGACAGGCGACAGCGCCGCCGTTGGTATCGCCGCGCAGGGTCGGCCGCTCCTGATGACAGCGCGGCTGTACATGGGTGCAGCGGCCGGCAAAGCGGCAGCCCGCGGGGAGATCGCCGGGATCAGGCACGCGGCCGGGAATCACCGGCAACTCCGCGATGCGTTCGACGCGTATGCGCGGTATCGAGGCCAACAGCCCCGCTGTATAGGGATGGCGCGGGGACGAAAAAAGCTGCTCCGTCCGGCCTGCTTCAACGATGCTCCCGCAATACATCACCAACGCCCGCCGGCAGGTTTCGGCGACCACGCCGAGATCATGCGTGACCAGTATCACCGCCATGCGAAACTCGTTCTGCAGTTCGCGCATCTGCTCCAGCACCTGGGCCTGGGTGGTGACATCAAGTGCCGTCGTGGGTTCATCGGCAACCAGCAGCTTCGGGTTGCAGGACAGCGCCATCGCGATCATCACGCGTTGGCGCATGCCGCCGGAGAGCTGGTGCGGATAGTCATCGAGGCGACGCCCGGCATCCGGAATGCTGACCTTTGCCAGCAGCGCTGCCGCCAGTTCGCGCGCCTGCCGCTGTGTGAGCCGCCGGTGCCGCCGCAGCACTTCGGTAATCTGACTGCCGATGGTGAATACCGGGTTCAGCGAGGTCATGGGTTCCTGGAAGATCATGGCGATCTCACTGCCTCTCCGCTTCTCCATCTCGCCGGCATCGAGGGAGAGCAGATCCATGCCTTCCAGTTCGATGCTCCCGGCGACGATCTGGCCGGGGGGCGACGGGATCAGACGCAGCAGCGACAGGCCGGTGACGGTCTTGCCACAGCCGGACTCGCCGACCAGGCCCACGGTCTCATTCGGCCAGATATCGAAACTCACTGCATCGACTGCCCGCACGGTGCCATCCGGGGTTCGAAACTCCACGGTGAGATTCTTCACATGGAGCAGCGGCGCCGGCTGATCCGGAGCGCTCACGCCACTTTCCTCGGATCCATGGCGTCCTGCAGGGCATCGGCGAGCGCATTGAAAGCCATGACCAGCCCGAACATCAGCAGCGAGGCGGCGATGAAATTGTTGTAGAAGCCTGCCAGTACTTCCTTGGTGCTCTCCTCGATCATCAGGCCCCAGCTCATGCCGTCGCGGATACCGATGCCGAGAAAGCTCAGGATGACTTCGGCCTTGATCGCACTGACAAATGCGATCGAGCCCTGCACGAGCAGGATATGCGAGGTGTTCGGCAATATATGCCGGAAGATGATCATGAATCGCGACAGACCGATGGCATAGGCTGCCTCGATGTACTCCATATTGCGAAGCTTGATGACCTCACCCCGGACCAGCCGGCCGGTGCCGATCCAGAATGAGGTGATCATGGCGACATGCATGGCATACGGACTGCCGGCGAGCGAATACGCAACCGCAGCGACAAAGAGGTAGAAGGGGATCGCGTCGAGTACGTTCATTACCCACAGCAGCAGCTCGTCGATCCAGCTGCCGGCAAAGAAGCCGGCGAAGGCACCGAGTACGCCGCCGATGATCGTGGCCAGCACCGCCACGACCACACCGACTTCAAAAGCGGTCGATGTCGCGTAGATGGCACGCGAAAAAATATCCTGGCCGATGATGTTCGTGCCGAACCAGTGCGCTGCCGAGACCGGCTCCCACTTGCTGCCGCCGAGATCCGCCCAGTCCGTACCCCACCAGCCGCACCAGACCCCCAGCGCCGCAAGAAAATAGACGAGGACCGCGGCAAGCCCGGCGACCCCGGTCCGGTCCGCGAGGAATTTGCGCAACACCTTGCGCCATATGCTGTTGCGCCGGATCACGGCGCGCGCCACGGCGACGGAAGCGGATTCGTTCACTTCAGCGACACGCGCGGATCGACGGCCCGGTACAGGATGTCGTTGAGCGTCATGACAAACACGAACAGGATCGCTGTCAGGCTGATTACCGCCTTCAGGACAGGCTGGTCGCCGGTGATGATCGCCTCGTAGGTCGCCTTGCCGATGCCGGGAATACCGAAATAGCTTTCGATCAGCAGGCTGCCGCCGATCGCAACCTGCGGTATCGAAAACATCACGCGCGTGATGATTGGTATCAGGCAGTTCTTGAAGATGCTGCGAAAGAAGATACGCCTGGAAGACAGTCCGAATGCCCTCGCAGTGCGCACATAGTCGCGCGTCATCTCTTCGACGAAAACCGAACGGTAAAAGCGCGTCTCGTAGCCCAGTGCGACAAAGGTGGTCGCCAGGGTCGGTACGGCCACGTAGCCGAGATATGTCGAAAAGGACTCCGCGTTCCAGCCACGCACCGGGAACAGGTCGAGGCCGTCGCTTGAGCAGAACACGATCTGGAAAGCGATGATGACGATCAGGAAGCTCACGCTCATGCCGATGACGGCAATCGCCATGATCAGCTTGTCGGGCCAGCGCCCCCGCCAGAACGCCGCCGCCAGGGCCAGCAATACACCGACGAGATGCCCGAGCAGGAAACCCGGCAGGATCAGGATCAGCGATACCGGTATGGTCTTGGCGAGCAGTGCCGTGACCGGCTCCCCGCTGGACGAGTTGCCGAAGTCCAGCCGGACGAGTTCGCCCAGATAGGCGGTATAGCGCTGGAGGAAGGACTGGTCATAGCCCAGCTGATGCCGGACCTCGATGATCTGCGCCGCGGTCGGATTCTTGCCGAGCAGCTGCCAGGTCATGTCCGGGCCGAAGTAGACCATCAGCGCAAAGCTGACCAGCGTGACGCCCAGGATCAGCGGGATGCCGGCCAGCATCTTTCGAAGCACGTACTGCATCAATTCCACGAATCAGCCTTCGGGTTGGGAGGCGGGCAGTACGTCAACGTACTTCAGAAAAAAGCCGCCGACAATTTCCCGGTCAGGTACGGCGATGACATTCTTGTGCCACAGATAGATCCGGGTACGCGAGAGGCCCGTTATCGCCACACAGTCGTCGATGACCATCTGGTTCATGCGTCGGTAAATTGCCGTCCGCTCTGGTGACGCAAGCATGACCGAAGACGCCTCGTACAGGCGGTCGTATTCCGGATTGCGATAGTTTGCATCGTTCGAGCCGGGCGAGCCGTTTGGACCGTAAAATAGCTGCAGGGTATTTTCCGCATCCGGATAGTCGAGGCCCCAGCCTTTGGCGATCAGGGGCAGCTCGCCACGCTTCCAGGCGCGCGAAATATCACCGAAGGTCGCATAAGTCTTGCGCACGACCTTGTCGTGCGGGAAGCCGATCGCACGCATCCAGGCTCGAAACTGCTCGAAAAACAGTCGTTCGGTAACGCCAGCCGTGGTGCCGTACACGAGCGTCGGCAGGTTTTCGGGGGTCCAGCCATTGTCGCGCAACAGTCGGCGTGCGCCGGCCACGTCAAGCGTCACGCTGTCGCGGGAGAGATCGGGATCGTATTCCGGACTCACCGGCACGATGATGCCGGGAAAATAGGTCGCCAGACCGAAGTACCAGCTCTGATTGCGCGCTTCCCAGTCGTAGGCCTTGATGATCGCGCAGCGCAGCGCCTTGTTGCGCCGGTTTCGTTCCGGATCCGGGTTGTAGCCCAGCTCGGGAAAATCCATGTTGAAGGCGGTAAACACGAAACCGGCCTCGAGGCCGGAATACATGTGAAAGCGGGCGGCGTATTCCGGTTGCAGGCGTATCGGGTTCTTGTCGGCCAGTACACGGTCGATCTGCTCGATGGGCACCGTGGTGAATTGAACCTCATTGCCCTTGTTGAAGGAGGTCCATGCGGCACTCGATTCCGTAATGAAGTCGATCTCGAGACGGTCGATAAACGGGGGTGAGCGGCCCTCGATCGCTTCGATACCGGTATAGGCCTGTTTTACGGGATCGTAACCCTCAGCCTGCAGATCGACCGGCTCCTGTCGAAAGGAGGGGTTGCGCTCCATGACCACGCGCGAAGAGTCGTAGCTCACCAGCCGGAAGGGCCCCGAACCCACGGGATGCACGCCCAGCGCCTTGCCATACTTTTCGGCGGCTTCGCGCGGGACGATCGCCGAATAGCCCTGGGCGAAGGTATCAACCAGTTGCGGATAGGGGCGGGTCAGCCGGATCTCCAGCGTGTAGCGGTCGATCGCACGCAGCCCGGACACCGGCTGGTCGTAATCGGACCCGGCTGTCTTCCACTCATCGAGTCCCTCGATGCGCCCTTGCCACAGCCAGGCACCCTGCGGCTGATTCTTCGGATCGAATTGCCGCTTGATCGAATAGACGAAATCCTCGGCAACCAGCTCACGGCCGCGTCCATCCGGAAAGCAGGGATCATCGATGAAGCGGACGCCCGGTTTGATGCGGACGGTGTAGCTCAGACCGTCGGCGGAAACGGCCGGGAAATCCGCAGCCAGATTCGGCTTCAGTTGATAGGGACGCGCGAGGTACTTGTAGGCGTAGAGCGTATCGTAGGCATTGACGACCACATGGTTCGCATAAACATTTGCGGCCTGTGTGGGATCAAGGCTCGTGGGCGCCTGATCCATGGCATGGCGGTAGGTTTTCAGTCCCGGTGAGGGCGGCGGCTGCCGGATCGATGTATCGGGCCCGCAGCTGGCCGTCAGGGTGATTACTGTGGCCAAAACCAGGGCCGATATGGATTGTAGCGACAAATACTGCATTAAATGCTCTATGAATCCCACTTATATTCTTTTATTGCGATATCAATGCAGGTATAAAACCACTTTATGTATTTATCAAATAAAGTGGGGCAGAGATTTATAAAATTGCGAATTTCAGCATGACTTGGGGAATGACGACTAATGATTGCTCTGGTGCAAAGGGTCAAACAGGCCACTGTCAGGGTCGATGGGCAGAAAATTGCCGGGATCGGGCCCGGTCTGCTGGTCCTGGTGGGTGTCGAGCGAGCCGATGGCCAGGCACAGGCGGTCCGCATGGCCGAACGCCTGTTTGCATACCGGGTTTTTGCTGATTCGACCAATCGCATGAACCTGAGCCTCCGGGATACAGGCGGCGAGTTGCTGCTCGTACCGCAGTTCACGCTGGTTGCGGACACCTCGCGGGGCAACCGGCCCGGTTTTGAGCCCGCTGCCAGCCCCGAACTGGGCCAGACGCTATTCAGACAGCTTGCGGCAAGCACCAAAAGCCTCGGCTGTCCCACCCAGACCGGGGAATTTGGCGCAAATATGGATATCGAGCTGATCAATACCGGTCCGGCGACGTTCTTGCTGCATGTTCCACATGGCTGAACCGGCGTCATCGCGCGCCAAGCTGTGACGTTTGTCACCCGGCAGCGCGACGATCCGGCTATTCTAAGCGTATAGGGTATCCTGCAATTCTGCGCACGCGCTTTGTTTTCACGGGAGAAGCCATCATGGGTCTCGGCGGCATCAGCATCTGGCAACTACTGATTATTCTGGTCATCGTCATTGCCATTTTCGGGACCAAGCGCCTCAAGGACATCGGCACTGATCTCGGCGGCGCGGTGAAGGGCTTTCGCAAGGCCATGAACGATGCTGAACAGGGGTCCAGCGATCCCAAGCAGCTCGGTCAGACCGATGCCGAGTTTTCGGAATCAGCCAATCACAAGCACGAAGCAGATCGCCACGGCAAAGCCTGAGTCTCGCCGTACTGACTCACGATCATGTTTGAAATCGGTTTCTGGGAACTGGCATTGCTGTTTGCCCTTGGACTGGTTGTCCTCGGCCCTGAAAAACTGCCAAAAGTAGCGGATCAGCTTGGGCGATATGCCGGCCAGGCGCGCCGGATGGCGCGCACCTTTACTGATCAGATTCGCGATGAAATCGAAGCCGAAGAACGCAGGGCCGCAAACAGCAACTCCGGGCCTGCGGCATCAGCGGTTGCCCAGAACGTACCGGCATTCAGCCGGCCTGGTGCTGAAGACCTGATCCCGAAGGCAGCTGAAGCGCCTGCCACCGCTGAGGCTGCGGAGGTGCTGGCCGCAGAGTCACCGGATCAGCCGCCGACGGATCAGCTGCCCCCGCATGGCTGACGACAACCACGCCGAATCTCCGGAAGAATTGCCTGAAGCCAGCCTGATGTCGCATCTGCTGGAGTTGCGCTCACGCCTGCTGAAAGCGGGCGGTGCAGTGCTGGCTGTTTTCATCTGCCTGCTACCGTTCAGCCGGCAAATCTTCAGCGCGGTATCCAGGCCGCTGATGTCGAAGCTGCCGGCAGGCTCGACCATGATCGCCACGGAGGTGGCCTCACCGTTCCTCACACCCTTCAAGACAAGTTTCTATGTGGCCATCATGCTGGCCATCCCTGTCGTGATCTATCAAGTCTGGGCTTTCGTTGCGCCCGGACTGTACCGGCGGGAAAAGCGGCTCGCCGTGCCACTGCTCGTTTCAAGCGTGGTGCTTTTTTATCTGGGCGTCCTGTTTGCCTATTTCGTGATTTTTCCGGTGATGTTCGGCTTCTTTGCGTCTGCGGCCCCGGAGAATGTTCAGGTGATGACGGATATCAACAGCTATCTGGATTTCGTACTGGTGCTGTTTATCGCTTTTGGCATGGCTTTCGAGGTGCCAGTCGTTACCGTACTTCTGGTCTTGATCGGCATGGTGAGGATCGAAACCCTGACCGGGAACCGACAGTACGTTTTTCTCGGTGCCTTCGTACTGGGCATGGTATTGACGCCACCAGACGTGTTTTCACAGACGCTGCTTGCCATTCCGATGTACCTGCTCTACGAGTGCGGCATCCTGATGGCCCGCTTTCTTTCGCGACCCGCGAAAGAGAACGTCAGCGACAAGCCGGCCTGAGCCAGGCTGTGCGCGATCGCAAATGAACAGCACTTCAGCTTCAACGGCAGCGGCGCGCAGTGGAAGCCTGAACGGTGCGCATCACCCCGCCGGTCTGCGCACCCTGTTCTTCACCGAGCTGTGGGAGCGCTTCAGCTACTACGGGATGCGCGCCTTGCTGGTGCTGTTCATGGTTGCGGCCATCGAGGACGGTGGTCTGGGGCTGACGGATGCAACGGCAACAGCGATCTATGGCCTTTATACCGCCGCGGTTTACATGGTGTGTTTGCCCGGCGGCTGGATCGCCGACCGGCTGCTCGGTGCCCGGCGCGCCATCTGGTATGGCGGTATCGTCATCATGCTCGGGCATTTCACGCTGGCGATCCCCTCCATTTATGCCTTCTTTGTCGGGCTGCTGCTGGTCACGCTGGGCACCGGATTGCTGAAGCCCAATATCAGTGCGGTTGTCGGCGAACTCTATCCGCCCGGCGACGCAAGGCGTGACGCCGGCTTTACGCTTTTCTACATGGGCATCAATCTCGGCGCTGCGATCGGGCCACTGATCTGCAGCACGCTGGGCGAAAGCGCGCTTTTCGGCTGGCACTGGGGATTTGCTGCTGCCGGGATCGGCATGTTTTTCGGGCTCGTCTATTTTCATTTCAGCCAGCCACTGCTCGGCGAGGCAGGCAGATACCCGTCGCTGCGCACCGAGAACCCGGCAGACCGACCGGCCCTGCGCAGCGCCTGGCGGCGCGTGGGGATTGGTCTCGCCATCGTGCTGGGTTTGGCCGGGCTGCTGCTGGCGGGCGTCGTTGAAGTCGATGCCGTCACGCTGGCTGGCCGTGCCACCGTCGGTATCGTCCTGTTTGGCGCACTCTACCTGGCCTATCTGTTGCGATTCGGCAGCCTTGACCAGGGCGAGCGCAACCGGGTGATCGCGATATTCATGCTCAGCATGGCAGCGGCCATGTTCTGGGCCGGTTTCGAGCAGGCCGGATCGACCCTCAATCTGTTTGCAGAGCGCTTTACCGAGCGGAACTTCGGCGGTTTTGAAATTCCCACCGGCTGGTTTCAGACCCTGAACCCGGTTTTCATCATCACCCTGGCGCCGGTCTTCGCGACGCTCTGGATCCGGCTCGCAGCGCGTGGGCTTGAACCGCGAACACCGGTGAAATTTGCCTGCGGCCTGCTGATACTGGGTGCGGGCTTTGGCGTGATGATTGTGGCAGCCGGCCTGGTCGGCAACGGCGCAAAGGTGTTGCCCACCTGGCTGATGATGACCTATCTGCTGCACACCATCGCTGAACTGACCCTGAGTCCCGTCGGACTCAGCATCACGACCAAACTCGCGCCTCGTCGCTATGTCGGGCAGATGATGGGCGTCTGGTTCCTGACCTCGGCGATCGGCAACCTGATTGCCGGCCTTGCTGCAGGACGCTTCAGCACCGATGCCATCGATGCGATGCCGGCACTCTATACGCAGATCGTGCTCATGACCGGCGGTAGCGGTATCCTGCTGCTTCTGCTGTTGCGACCACTGCGCAGACTCATGGGCGAGGTCAGATAGCCGACCGTTCAGGCTGCGCGGATAATGGCGGCCCTGCACATCGATCAGGGAGAGAAGCCCGATGCCCGCTTACATCGTCTCAGTGGTGGAAGTGACCAATCCAGGTCCCAACTTCAGGAAGTACACCGAAGAATCTGCGCGACTCGCGCACTCGCATGGCGGCAAGTATCTGATCAGGGGCAAGTCGCCCAGCGTCGTTTCGGGCACCCTGCTCGAGAAGAAGGCGCTCATCATCCTGGAGTTTCCGGGCATGGAGAATCTCCGTGCGTTCTACGACAGCGATGAGTACCAGAAGGACTGCAAGCCGCTACGTGAGGGTACCGGCATCTACGACATCGCCTTTTTCGAGTCGCCGGCACCGGCCAAGGCCTGAGGCCGGTCCGTGGCGCTGTTCATGCAGCGGCGTCATTCCTCGCCGACAATCATGAAGCTCGCATCGGCCTCGGCGACGACGCTCAGGTCGCTCGCCTTCAGTGCCCGACCCTGCATGAAGGCAACCTTGCCTTTGCGTCGTATCAGCCGGCCTTCCAGCAGCACCGTCGTGCCGGTTTTCAGCGGCTGACGGTAGCGAACCTCGCATCGTGCCGTATGTGCCCGCGAGCCCTTGAGAAACAGCCAGTTCGCCATCACGTCGTCCAGCGCGCTGTAGAGAATGCCGCCGTGGGTCATCGTGTCATAGCCGACATGATCCGGTCCCGGCGTGAATTCGGCACGGCAGGTGTCCGTGTCATCGATACGGAACAGCAGCTGCAGGCCTCGTGGATTGCCCGGACCACAGACGAAACAGCGGTTGGCATCGGAACGTATGCGTTGTTCGTTCAAGTCCTGCACCTCTTTCAGGCAGCACGACAAACCTGACTTGTCACTCGCCCCGCCAGGCTCTTATGCTAGCCCGCACCGTGCCCGAAAGCACTTGTGCAACCCCGAACCGCCCGCGGGAGCATGCCGTGACCTACGACCAGAACAATATTTTCGCAAGAATATTGCGCGGCGAGCTGCCGGCACAGAAGTTCTTCGAGGATGAGCGGACCGTCGCAATACTCGATGCGATGCCACAATCGGAGGGCCATTCGCTCGTCCTCCCGAAATGTGCGGCGCAGAACATTTTCGAACTCGATGCGGAGTTTGCCGGCGCTGTGATTCGCACCGGACAGAAAATCGCGCGTGCGGTACGGGATGTCTTCCAGGCAGACGGCATCACACTGATGCAGTTCAACGGTGCTGAAGCCGGGCAAACGGTATTTCACTTCCACCTGCATGTGATTCCGCGCTACGTGGGCCGCCCCCTGCGCAGTCACGGGCGGAGCTTTGCTGATCCGGAGGTGCTTGCCGAACAGGCGGCCCGGCTCCGCGCGGCTCTCGAGAACCGATAGCTGCACCATCCATCATCGGGCGCGAGGCGTGCTTCAGAATGCTCGGGCAGCTGCGAAACCGGCAGTGGCCGCTGCAACGCCCACGGTCACCTGCAGAAACACATTGATCAGCGCAGTCATCGCCTGCCCGGAGCGCAACAGCACCAGTGTTTCCAGGGAAAAGGCGGAAAATGTCGTATAACCGCCCAGCAGGCCGACCACGAGCAGCAGCCGCGCACCGGATCCGAACAGTTCCCGATACTCGACCAGACCCGCAAACAGCCCGATCAGCAGCGAGCCGGTGGCATTCACTGCAAAGGTACCGATCGGCAGCATGACGGCGGGGAACAGATGCTGGACCCTGTCGCTCACCAGGTAGCGCAGTGCGGAACCAAAGGCGCCACCGGAAGCAACCAGCAGCAGATCACGAAAATTCATCGCTATTTCACCCACTGGTGCGGATTCAGCGGCTGGCCGTTGCGCCGTACCTCAAAGTACAGCGCGGGCCGGGGTTGACCGCCCGTATCACCCACATGTGCGATCACCTCGCCGGCGGCAACCTGCTCGCCGACCTGATGTACCAGATCCTGATTGTGACCATAGAGACTAAGGTAGCCTCCGCCGTGATCGATCACCAGTAACTGGCCCAGGCCGGGCAACCAGTCCGCATACACGACCCGGCCGTTGCGCACGGCGATGACATCGCTGCCTGCAGGTGCCGAAATCAGCACGCCATCCCAGCGCATCTGACCGCCGGCGCGCGACTGGCCAAAATCAGCCAGCAGGCTGCCCTTCACCGGCCAGCGTCCCTTGCCGAGCGGTTTTCCTGGCACCACCGCGGGGCCTTTCTGGTTGCGGGCAATCTGACGCTCGATCTCGCGGAGCAGGTTCTCAAGCGTGCGGGCTTCGCTGCGTGCACGGCGGAGCTGCTGATTGCTGCTGCGGAGCTGCTGGTCAAGATCACTGATGACGGCAGCGCGCGTACTGCGTGCCTTTTCGAGTTCCGCCAGCTGCTGCCTGCGTTTGCCTTCGAGGCTGGCGAGTGCAGCCTGCTGCTGTTCGACCTCAACCCGGTCACGATTGAGCATCTCGAGACTGGCCTGCACCGAGGCCAGCAATTCACCGCGCTGACGGGCAAGGTAGCCGAGCCAGGTCAGATGCCGGCCGAGCGCACGCGCATCCTGCTGATTCAGTGTCACCCGGAGCATCTCATTGCCTTCGCTGATATGGGCGAGCCGCAGCTGGGCAGCCAGATTCTCCCGCTGACGATCAAGCTCTGCGCGGGTCTGTTCCATCTGACGGTTGAGCTCCGCAAGCTTCTTGCTGACCACGGCCAGCTCGCGCCGGGTGGCGGCCAGCTGCCCACGCAAGCGGCTGGCCTCATCTTCGGCTGCACGCAGCTGCTTATCCAGATCCTTCCGTTTCGCCTGGTCACGACGGGTCTGTGTTTCAAGACTGCGGATCTGCTCACGGACCCGGGCCAGTTCATCCTCGGTCTTGCCGGGATCACGCGCAGCCGCAACCGGCTGCGCGACGAGCAGCAGAAGGCTGAGGCCCACACAGTGCAGCAACCGGCTCATGGGGCGGGAGTGTAGGGGATGGCGTGTGTGTTGACGACGGCCCCAATCCGGCCATGCTCCGCCGTCCACGTGGTTATAATGCGGCCCCGGCAAGGTCAGGCACTATGGACAGACTTCTTCAATTTATAGCCGCTAACCCGCTTCTGGTGGGGGCGACGCTGCTCATGGCCATTGCGGTAATAGCCACAGAAATACAGCTGCGCGCCCGCATCCTGCTGGAGATCTCGACAGCCGAGGCGGTGCGCATGATCAACCGGGGGGCGACGGTAGTCGATATTCGCGACAAGGCCCGCTTTGAAGCCGGACACGTCGTCGATGCAGTGCTGATGGCGCCGGCCGATCTGGCCAAAGGCGAAGAAGGGCGTATCAAGAAAAAGCGCGGGATTGTCGTCGTTTGCGAGAATGGCAGCCAGAGTTACCGCGCGGTAAAAGCGCTGCGTGCGGCGGGTTTCGACGGCGCATTCAGCCTCAAGGGTGGCATCGGCAGCTGGCAGCGTGACAACCAGCTGCTCGTCACCGGGCAGCGTTGATACGCCGGAGCAGGACGTGAAGGTCACCATCTACACGACGTCCGTCTGTCCCTACTGTGCAGCCGCCAAGACCTTGCTGAGCAACAGACAGGTGAATTTCACGGAAATTGATGTCAGCACACGGCCGGATCTGCGCGAGGAAATGATCAGGCGCAGTGGTCGGCGTACCGTGCCACAGATCTTCATAGGCGAGACACATGTGGGCGGTTACGATGACCTGGCAGCGCTGGACGGGGCAGGCAGGCTCAATGCCCTGCTGCAAGAGAACCGGGTTTGAGCGATCAGAGGAACGGGAATATGGCTGAGGGACCGGTTAACGGCAGTGGTTCAACTGTGGACATCGAGCGTACCTTCAGCTTGAGGAAGCTCTATATCAAGGACTTTTCCTTCGAGGCGCCAAATTCGCCGGCCTTTTTTTTCGAGCAGCACCAGCCGGAAATGAACCTGAACATACGCACAGCCCACAGCGACCTGGGCAACGGCAGCCTGGAAGTCGTACTGCATATGACCGCCCAGTCGGTCATCGGTGAGCGGACGGTATTCCTGATCGAGATTGCCCAGGCAGGGATGTTCCAGATCAGCGGATTCAACAAGGAAGAGACCCGTACAATCATCGGCGTACACTGCCCGAATGCGCTCTATCCCTATGCGCGTGAGGCCATCTCGTCCATGGTGCAACGGGGTGGCTACCCGCCGCTGGTGCTCCAGCCCATGGATTTCGCCGCGCTGTTTGCACAGGCAAGTCAGGATACGGCAGCCGCACAGGCCAGCCAGGGCTGACCGTGGCCTCATCCGGTGTGACTTCCGGCACTGATACCTCAGACATCGCCGTTTTCGGGGCCGGCTCCTGGGGCACGGCACTCGCTGTCCAGTTCGCACGGGCCGGCCATCAGGTCACCCTGTGGGGCCGCAATGCCGCAGAGCTGCGCAAGCTGGACGAGCAGCGCTGCAACGCGCGCTATCTGCCTGGCATCGCTTTTCCCGAAAAGCTGCACCCTGATCCCGATCTCCACGCGGTGATACGCAAACATCAGGATCTCCTGATCTGCGTGCCCAGCAATGGTTTTCGTGAAATTCTCCTGGCGATCCGCCCCCATCTGCAGCCGGGAGCCCGGATTGCCTGGGCGACAAAGGGCTTCGAACATGATTCGGGGCAATTGCCACATCAGGTCGTCAGGGAGGTACTGGGCGGTGCGATTCCCGTCGCTGTGCTGTCAGGGCCGACTTTCGCCAGCGAGGTCGGCGCAGGATTGCCCACCGCAATGACGATCGCAGCCAGCGCGCCGGGTTTTGCGGCAGAGCTCGCGGTCCGTCTGTCGGGTTTGAATTTCCGCGCCTACACCTCCGACGATATGGTCGGCGTCGAGGTCGGCGGTGCGGTCAAGAACGTGCTTGCCATTGCCGCCGGTATTTCTGACGGTCTGGGCTTCGGCGCGAATACGCGCATTGCGCTGATCACCCGCGGCCTGCTTGAAATGACCCGGCTCGGTGCGGCGCTCGGCGCACAACCAGCCACATTCATGGGTCTGTCTGGCATGGGCGATCTGGTCCTCAGCTGTACCGACGACCAGTCGCGTAACCGGCGTCTCGGGCTGATGGTCGCAGCCGGAAAGAGCCCTGCCGAGGCAGCCACCGCGATCGGCCAGGTGGTTGAGGGCCTGTTTGCTGCGGTATCGGTCAGGACCGTCGCCGCACGCCTGGGACTGGAAATGCCGATCTGTGAACAGGTCTATCAGGTACTGCACGAGCGACAACCGGCCAGGGATGCGGTGATGGCCCTGATGGCGCGCTCGCTGAAGCCCGAAACCGATATGGAACTGCGCAATCTCTTCAGCCGGAGCGCGAATACCCTGCCCCTCGACTGAGTGCGCCTCTCAGCCGGCACCGGCGAATTCCAGCTGCCGCCAGGCCTCATAAGCGACTATCGCCGCCGCATTCGACAGATTGAGGCTGCGACTTCCATTGCGCATCGGAATGCGCAGCTGCTGTTCGACCGGCAAGTCGCGGAGAACCCCGGCCGGCAGGCCGCGATGTTCCGGCCCGAACAGCAAGGCATCGCCCGCCCTGAACCGCGCCTCCGTGTAGAGCGTCCTGCCGCGAGTCGAGAGGGCAAACACGCGCGGCCGGCCCAAGGACTCCAGGCATTCAGGCAACCCGGCATGCTGCCGTACAGACGCCCATTCATGATAATCCAGTCCGGCCCGGCGAAGCCTTGCATCGGCGAGCGTAAAGCCCAGCCGCCCGACCAGATGCAGGCCGATTCCCGTGTTGGCACACAGGCGTATGATGTTGCCCGTATTCGGCGGGATCTCCGGCTCAAACAGAATCAAGTCAAGCATTCCTGTGCCCTCTCCAGACACTGAACAAGTTCATCCGCGCGCAGCACCCGATGCGCGACTCTCCAGCACCTTTTGCGGCCTGGCATTCGACTCGCCGATCGTGCTGCTCTCGGGCTGTGTCGGCTTTGGCGAAGAGTACACACGGGTGGCAGGCTTCTCTAACCGCGATGCCGGTGCGGTGGTACTGAAGGGCACGACTCTCCATGCCCGGCTCGGCAATGAACCACACCGGATTTTCGAGACGCCCATGGGCATGCTCAATGCCATCGGCCTGCAGAATCCGGGCGTCGATACCGTTGTAAACAGTATTTTGCCCACACTCGATTTCAGCGAGACCCGCTTTATCGCCAATGCCTGTGGTTCCACTCTTGAGGAATATATCGAGGTTTGCCGGCGCTTCGACGACTCACCAATTGACGCCATCGAGATCAACATCTCCTGTCCGAACATCAAGCAGGGTGGCGTGGCCTTCGGCAATTCACCGGATATGTCCGCGCGAGTGGTCGCGGCCTGCCGGGCGGTGACCAGCAAGCCGATCATCACCAAGCTGTCCCCCAACCAGACCGATATTCGCGAAAATGCACGGCGCTGCATCGAAGCCGGCACGGACGCGCTGGCCGTAATCAACACGCTGGTCGGTATGGCCATCGATGCGGAGAAGCGGCAACCGGTCATCGCGAACATACAGGCCGGACTTTCAGGCCCTGCGATAAAGCCCATTGCACTGCTTAAAGTACACCAGGTTTATCAGGAAGCCAGGCGGCACCGGGTACCGATCATCGGCCAGGGCGGGATCGCGAGCGCTACCGACGCGCTTGAATTCCTGATTGCCGGCGCCAGCGCTGTCGGCATCGGCACGGCGCTGTTTTACAACCCGCTGATCTGCCGCGAGATCAATGCCGGCATCGTTGATTATCTTGAGCGACACGGGATCGCCGAAGTGGCCGACCTGGTCGGCAGCCTGCAGACCGGCTGCTAGCCGTCGATCTTCCGCTCGCGAATTTTCCGCGTCAGGGTATTCCTGCCCCAGCCGAGCAACCGCGCAGCTTCCTGGCGATGACCCTGTGCATGGGCCAGCGCTGCGCGGATCAGGGTTCGTTCGAATTCCGGAAGCGCCGTGCTCAGCAAGGGCTCGGCATCAGCATCCTGCAGGGTTGATTCGGCCCACTGGCCGAGACGCTGGGACCAATCTGTGAACCCGCCGCGGAGACTGGCCTTCCCGCCGAACTCTGGCGGAATATCCTCGACACGTATCTCGGCACCGGGCGCCGTAACCATCATGCGCCGGCAGGCATTTACCAGCTGACGGACATTTCCTGGCCAGTCGAAGGCGCAGAGGCAAGCGACCGCATCCGGAGCAATCCGCTTTGTTTCGACACTCAACTCCCGCGCTGCTTCACGCAGATAGTAGTCAAGCAGCAGCGGCACGTCTTCGCGCCGCTCACGCAGCGGCGGCGTGATGATGCGGATCACATTGAGACGATGGAGCAAGTCCTCGCGAAAGCGACCGGTCTCGACAGCCGCCTCCAGATCCTGGTTGGTTGCGGCGATCACCCGGACATCGACGCGGATCGGTGTCTGGCCGCCAACGCGATAGAACTCGCCTTCTGCCAGCACGCGCAGCAGCCGTGTCTGCAGTGCCGCAGACATGTCACCGATCTCGTCGAGGAACAGCGTTCCCCCGTCGGCCTGCTCGAATCGTCCGGTCCGGCGGCTGTCGGCGCCGGTGAACGCACCACGCTCATGGCCGAATAATTCAGTCTCGAGGAGTTCCGATGCGATTGCGGTTGTATTCAGTGCGATAAAGGGTTGCTGGGCGCGAGGACTGTGCTCATGCAATGCACGGGCAACCAGCTCCTTGCCGGTGCCCGATTCACCGGTAATCAGCACCGTCATGCTCGAACGCGACAGGCGGCCAATCGTGCGGAATACCTCCTGCATGGCTGGTGCACGGCCAATAATGGCGGACATGGGGCGCTCAGACTCGACGTGACCACCCGTCGTCTGCATTCCAACCCGCGCTGCACGCCGCACCAGTGCGATCGCGTCATCTACATCGAAGGGCTTGGGCAGATATTCAAAAGCCCCGCCCTGATAGGCGGCAACGGCACTGTCGAGATCAGCGTGCGCGGTAATCACGATGACGGGGAAGCTGTAGCCCTCGCGGCTGAGGCGGCGCATGGCCTGAAGGCCATCGGTACCCGGCATGCGGACATCCGAAATCAGCACGTCCGGTCTGGCCTCGCGCAGCGCGTCGAAGAAAGCATCAGCAGAGTCGAAAACCCGCGTATTGATACCTTCGTTGGTCAGGGCGCGATCCAGAACCCAACGCACGGAGGCATCGTCGTCGACCACCCAGACCGAAATATCCTTGCCGGTCATGTCTTGTGTGTCACTTCACTGTGGATCGGCAGCCTGACCATGAATACGGTCTTGCCCGGGCGTGACTGGAACTCGATCAGGCCACCATGACGACTGACCAGGTCCTGGGAAATCGGCAAGCCGAGCCCCGTGCCATCGGGACGGCCGGTGACCAGCGGATAGAAAATGGAATCGGCAATCTCGGCCGGTATGCCCGGCCCGTCATCCTCGATCTCGATGCTTGCCACCAGCTTGTGCCGGATCTGGCCGATGGCAAAGTTGCCGAGCACTCGCGTACGAAACACGATGTGACCATCAGGCCCTGCTGCCTGCATGGCGTTGCGTGCGACGTTGAGCAGGGACTGGATCAACTGGTCTGGATCAGCAGAGAGCGGCGGCAGACTCGGATCGTAGTCGCGTACCAGTCGCACCGCATCGCGTTGTTCGCTGGCGATGAGGACGATCACGCGCTCGAGGATCTCATGGAGGTTCAGCAGCTGGCGCTGCGGGCTGCGTATCGGACCAAGCAGGCTGTCAGTCAGTGAAGTGAGCCGGTCTGCTTCGCCGATGATGATCCGGGTGTATTCACGAAGCTCAGGCGTGGGTAACTCACGCTCCAGAAGCTGGGCGGCACCACGCAGACCACCCAGCGGATTGCGGATCTCGTGTGCGAGCTGGCGGATCATTCGGCGACTGGCGTCATGCTGGCTGATCAACGCGTGCTCCCGGTCAATCTGTCGCCACTGGGTCGCATCGAACAGTTCGATGATCAGCTTGCCATCGCCAGTGCGGCAAGGGCTGACCCGCACAGCCAGGTCATTGGCCGCGGGACCCTGTCGGAACGTCGCGACACTCAGCAGCTGACCGAAGCTGCGGCCTTCAGCCCCTGCTCGCTGAATCAGTTCATGGAGGTCGCGTAGCTGCGGAACCAGTGCCTGAAGCGGGCGCCCGAGCCCGTGACGCGCACTGAGGCCAAGCAGATCTTCGGCGCCAGGATTGAGGTAGTTCACGGTGCCGTCGGCATTTATGCCGACGACAGCTGTCGTAATGCTGCCCAGGATGTCAGCAGGCGGTGGTGCCGAATCCAGAGCCGGGTCGACCGGGAAACGACTGCCTACGGATTGACCACCGGGTTCGTTCCCAGCGCAGACTGCTGAACGTAGAAGGTCACCGGAGCGCTCTGCATCAGCGTTGCACCCGACTCGTCCTGGATCGTTCCCTGCAGTGTGTGCTGACCCCGGTACACGTCCGAGAGTCGGGTCCGCGTGCTCCCGGGCTCCAGCTCCGCTACTGGTCGGCCGTCCAGGAGCAGCTGTACCCTGTGTCCCGCCTGCAAGGGTGGTTGCAGAGCTACAGCGACGTCCAGCTGGCCCGCGATGTTCCACAGTGTCTCGTCCTGTCCTGGTACCTGGATAGTCAGTGAATCGTATGCAGTCGCGACAGGTTGGTTCGGGGCTGCCGGCGGCGTACGTCTTGGTGATGTACCGCCTGCAACTGGTGTGGAACCCGGTGGGGTGACATCAATGGCAACCCGATCAGCGCCCGGACTCGGGCGGTCCGAATAATGGACCTGGCCCTCATCGTCTACCCATCGATATACCTCTACTCCAGCTGATGCAGCAGCGGAGAGTGCGAGGCACAGGATCATGACTAAAGCCTGCATGCGCCAAGCATAACTCCAAGCCAGCTGAACCGACCAGCATCCGGTCCTGAAACCGGATGCTGGTCAGAGGCATATTGTCAAAGGCTGTAGTACAGCTGGAACTCAAGCGGGTGCACCGCCATGCGAACACGCATCATGTCTGCATACTTCAGGTTGATGTATGCATCGATGAGGTCGTCGCTGAATACGTTGCCCGCCTTCAGGAAGTCGCGATCCTTGTCGAGCGCCTCAAGCGCCTGCTCGAGAGAGAAGCAGACCTTCGGGATCTTCTTGTCTTCCTCGGGCTCGAGATCGTAGAGATCCTTGTCCATCGCATCGCCCGGATTGATCTTGTTCTGGATGCCATCGAGACCGGCCATCAGCATCGCGGTAAATGCGAAATACGGATTGGCGGTACTGTCCGGGAAGCGCACCTCGATACGCCGGCCCTTCGGGTTGGCAATAAAGGGAATGCGAATTGACGCGGAGCGGTTACGTGCCGAGTACGCGAGCATGACCGGCGCTTCGAAGCCCGGTACCAGGCGCTTGTAGCTGTTGGTACTCGGATTGGTCAGCGCATTAATGGCACGCGCATGCTTGAGAATGCCGCCGATGTAATACAGCGCGGTCTGCGACAGGCCACCATAGGCATCACCCGTGAACAGGTTCTTGCCACCTTTGGCCAGCGACTGATGCACATGCATGCCACTGCCGTTGTCGCCGACGAGCGGCTTCGGCATGAAGGTCGCGGTCTTGCCGAAAGCGTGCGCCACATTCTGAACGACATACTTCAGCATCTGGACCTGGTCGCCTTTCTGCACCAGGCTGCCGAACTTGACACCTATTTCACCCTGGCCGGCGGTCGCGACCTCGTGATGGTGCACCTCGACTTCAATGCCCATCTCCTCGAGCACCAGGCACATCTCGGAGCGGATATCCTGCTGTGAATCGACCGGTGGCACGGGGAAGTAGCCGCCCTTGATACCAGGACGATGACCCGTGTTGCCGCCTTCATACTCCTTGCGCGAGTTCCACGCGCCTTCCGTCGAGTCGATGTAGTGATAGGCGCTGTTGGTGTCGGCGCCGTAACGCACATCGTCGAAGATGAAAAATTCGTTTTCCGGGCCGAAAAAGGCCGTGTCTGCAATACCGGTGGATTTCAGGTATTCCTCGGCACGCCGTGCGGTCATGCGCGGGCAACGCGTATAACCCTGCATGGTGGAAGGTTCATAGACATCGCAGCGCAGGTTGATCGTGGGGTGTTCGGTGAATGGATCGACTACTGCCGACGAAGGGTCAGGCATCAGCACCATGTCGGATTCCTGGATGCCCTTCCAGCCGGCAATCGAGGAACCGTCAAACATCTTGCCGTCTTCAAAAAAGCTGGCATCGACAGTCTTGGCGGGGATGGACAGATGCTGCTCTTTGCCGTGAGTATCGGTGAAGCGCAGGTCTACAAATTTGGCCTCTTTCTCTTTGATGAGGCTTAGAGCTTCGGCGGGGGTCATGACGGCTCCTTGGTTTTTCGGATAAGCATGTATTTCCTGATGCGGGGCGCCAGCTGAAACCGCCCAAGCTGTTTTTGTGTACCGGGGCAAGTTGCTTCTGAAGCGCCCTATCCTAATGCACGACCTATGCCAAGCGCGAGCCTTAGATAAGACATTGATTTATATAGTATTGAAAATTTCTCATCGCTCAGAACGCACCATAAGCGGGCGCCAAACTATCGGTGCGCTACATATTGGTGCGCACTGGTCTCCGAGACAGCCCCTTCTACCCGCTTTGTGGCTATGCATCCAATCGAAGCTATACTTCGGCGCCCATTTGCGCATGGATCCCTCGCTTGACTCAGGCTAGCCCTCCCCGGACATTCCAGGACCTTATCCTGTCCCTGCAGCGCTACTGGGCCGATCACGGCTGCGTGGTATTGCAGCCCTACGATATGCCGATGGGCGCGGGGACTTTTCATTCGGCGACTTTTCTTCGGTCGATCGGCCCGGAACCCTGGAGCGCGGCCTATGTGCAACCCAGCCGACGGCCTGCCGATGGCCGCTACGGCGATAACCCCAACCGCTTGCAGCACTACTACCAGTTCCAGGTCGTACTCAAGCCTTCGCCGATCGATATACAGGAGCTCTATCTGAACTCGCTGCGTGCACTGGGCATCGACCCGCTGACGCACGATATCCGTTTCGTCGAAGACAACTGGGAATCGCCGACCCTCGGGGCCTGGGGTCTGGGCTGGGAGGTCTGGCTGAACGGCATGGAAGTCACCCAGTTCACCTATTTCCAGCAGGTTGGCGGCCTCGATTGCCGACCGGTAACCGGAGAGATCACCTACGGACTGGAACGGATCGCCATGTACCTGCAGGGCGTCAGCAGCGTATATGACCTGGTCTGGACTGATGGCCCTTTTGGCCGCGTCACCTATGGCGACGTCTTCCATCAGAATGAAGTGGAAATGTCGCGCTACAACTTTGAAGCCGCCGATACGGACGTGCTGACGCCACGTTTCGATGCCGCCGAGCACGCCTGCCAGTCGCTGATTGAAAGGGGCCTGACGCTGCCCGCCTACGAGCAGGTGCTTGATGCCTCGCATACCTTCAACCTGCTGGATGCGCGCCGGGCAATCTCGGTAAGCGAGCGCCAGCGTTACATTTTACGCGTACGTGAAATGGCCCGTCTGGTTGCGCAGGCATACTACGACAGCCGTGCAGCCCTCGGTTTTCCGCTGGCTGCAAAGCGCGCTGCACACTGAGTGACGGTTCCGGATCCCATGGCGCAAACTGCTGACTTTCTCGTTGAGATCGGTACCGAAGAGCTGCCGCCCAAAGCTCTCCGCAACCTTGAACAGAGTTTTGCCGAACATATGCGCGCTGGTCTTGGCGCTGCGGGGCTGGGCTTCGGCACGCTGCGCTCCTTCGCGACACCGCGCCGGCTGGCCGTCAGCGTTGATGCGCTGGACTGCGCCCAGTCGCAGCAAAGCGTGGAAAAACGGGGTCCGCCGCTGGCAATAGCGTTTGATGCAGAGGGCAAACCAACACGTGCGGCTCAGGCCTTTGCCGAGGGCTGTGGCGTATCGGTGGAGAGCCTCGGCCGGACCGAGACCTCAAAAGGTGCATGGCTCCATTACCGTGCGGAAGTTGCCGGTCAGCCCGCGCAGGACCTGCTGCCAGGTATCGTGAGCGATGCATTGGCTGCGTTGCCAATACCGCGGCGGATGCGCTGGGGTGATGGCGATACGGAATTTGTACGGCCGGTGCATTGGGTGGTGATGCTGCTCGGCGCCGAAATCGTGCCCGGCAGCATACTGGGCGTCCCGGCATCGCGACACACGCGCGGACACCGCTTTCACGCACCGGAACCAGTCGAACTACAGTGCGCCGGCGACTACCTTCGGGTGCTCGCAACCAACAGGGTCATCGCCGACTTCTCTGAGCGCCGCGAGCGGGTCAAGCAGCTGGCCGAAGCCGCGGCCGGTTGCGTCAGCGGCCGGGCGATGATCGAAGCAGACCTGCTCGATGAGGTCACAGCGCTGGTTGAATGGCCGGTGGCATTGACGGGCCGCTTTGACGCGGCGTTTTTGCGCCTGCCGGAAGAGGTCCTGATCGCAACGCTGCAAGGCCATCAGCGGTATTTCCCGGTGCGCAGCGGAGACGGTTGCCTGCTGCCAAATTTCATCGCCACCGCAAATATCGAGAGTCGTGACCCGGACCAGATCCGGCAGGGCAATGAGCGGGTCATCCTGCCGCGGCTCTCGGATGCAGCGTTTTTCTGGGACCAGGACAGGCAGGCAAGCCTGGAATCACGCCTGGAGCGTCTTGATTCAGTCGTCTTCCAGAAGGGCCTCGGGAGTCTGCGCGAGCGGTCCGTTCGTGTGGCCCGGCTCGCACGGGGCGTGGCAGAAAAGCTCGGCTCCGCAGCGGCACACGCAGAGCGCGCAGCGCTCCTCGCAAAGGCCGACCTGTTGACGCAGATGGTCGGCGAGTTTCCGGAGCTCCAGGGGCGGATGGGCTACCACTACGCGAAGCTCGACGGAGAGCCTGCCGAAGTTGCCCTCGCGATCGAAGAGCAGTATCTGCCGCGACATGCCGGCGACCGGCTGCCCGCATCGCCAACCGGCCGCGCGCTCTCCATTGCAGACCGTGCCGATACCCTGGCCGGCGTTTTTGCACTTGGCAAACGTCCCAGCGGCGCAAAGGATCCTTTCGGCCTGCGGCGCAACGCGCTCGGACTGCTGCGCATCATGGTTGAAGACCGGGTTGATCTGGATCTTCCGGAACTGCTGCGCGAGGCGGTCGCCTTGCAGCCGGTGCACGCCAAAGATCCCGCGGCACTGGCTGGCGAGCTTTTTGAATTCATCATGGACCGCTCGCGTGCCTACTATCTGGAAGGTCTGGCACCGGACTTGCCGGCAGGCGCGATCAGCAGCGATATGTTTGAAGCCGTACGCAGTCGCAAGACCGGCTCATTGGTTGATTTTCACGCTCGCCTGCTCGGCGTCTGTGCGTTCATGCGGCTTCCGGAAGCGGAGAGCCTGGCCGTCGCAAACAAGCGCATTGCCAATATTCTGCGCAGTGCAAATACCGATACTGTTACTGTCGATCCCTCGCTGTTCGGCTTCAGCGAGGAGGGGGCGCTCCATAAGGCCGTAGAGAAGGCGGCGGCGGCGCACCGTCAGCATCTGCAGCGCCGCGACTACGAGCAGGCCCTGTGTGCGCTGGCCGGATTGCGGTCACCCGTCGACGATTATTTCGCTGCGGTGCTGGTCATGGCCGAGGAGGCAGCGGTGCGCAGCAATCGTTTGGCACAGCTCCGGCGTCTGCAGCAACTATTCCTTGATGTCGCAGACCTCTCCTGCCTGACCGGTAGTCCGAACTGACGCCGTGAGCAGCAGCAGTCGACCGGAGGCCGGACAAGGTCTGATTGTTCTGGACCGCGACGGGGTCATCAACCGCGAATCTGCAGAGTTCATCAAATCCGCCGAGGAGTGGCTGCCTTTGCCCGGCAGTCTCGAAGCGATAGCCGCGCTGACTCGCGCCGGGTTTGTTGTTGTCGTAGCGACCAACCAGTCGGGCGTGGGCAGAGGTCTGATTACGCAGACTGCGTTGCGGGAAATCAACAGCCGAATGCGTCGGGAGATAGAGCGGGCTGGCGGGCAGCTGGCGGGGATCTTCGTGTGCCCGCACCGGCCCGAGGATAAATGCAGCTGCCGCAAACCTGAACCCGGCCTGCTCCACCAGATAGAGGCGCGGTTTGGCTGCAGTCTCAAGGACCGACCTGTGATTGGCGACTCGGCACGGGATATCGAAGCGGCACAGGCGGTCGGCGCACGTGCCATGCTGGTACGGACCGGCAATGGCGTGGAAACTGAACGCGGATTTCACGGCGACAGCAGTGTCGAGGTATACGACGATCTGGCTGCTGCCGCCCGCGCACTGATCGACACCGGAGTGGCCCGATAGTGTTGGCACGCTCATTGCTCTTTACTGCCGTGCTGTTCTTGAGCGTTGCGGTGTGGAGCATCGTGGTCGTCATCGGTCGTTCATGGGGCTACGTGGTCGCTTACGATCTGACCGTGAGCTGGGCCCGCTGGATACTGGCCGTGTGCGAAAAGATTGTCGGTCTGCGTTACGTCGTTGAGGGGATGGAGAATCTGCCCAGCGAAAATTCGGTGGTGCTGCTCAAGCACTCCTCGGCCTATGAAACGATCGCGCAATGGGTATTGTTCCCGCGACAGACCTGGGTGCTGAAACGCGAGGTGCTCTGGACGCCGTTTCTGGGATGGGCAGTAGCCGGCGTTCGCCCCATAGCGATAAATCGTCAGGCCGGCAGGCGGGCCGTAGAGCAAGTCGTCACCCAGGGACGCCAGCGGCTGGGCGAGGGGCTCTGGGTGATGATATTTCCGGAAGGTACGAGGATGCCGCCGGGAGAGACCCGCAAGTATGGCGTCAGCGGAGCGCTGCTGGCCATTGAGGCCGGCAAGCTGCTGGTACCCGTCGCACACAACGCCGGCGACTACTGGCCCCGGCGCGGCTGGTTGAAACGGCCAGGTACCGTGACGTTTCGTATCGGCAAGCCAGTTGACCCGGCCGGCCGTGATCCGCGGGAAATCAACGCCGCGATTCAGCAGTGGATCGAGGCTGAAGTGGCTGCGATACGCAGTGCAGCCGCTTCACACTGAGTTCAGATATCGATGTTTTCCGCGGCCAGCGCGTTACGTTCGATGAATTCGCGGCGCGGCTCGACCTGATCACCCATCAGGGTGGTGAAGATCTCATCGGCGGCAACCGCATCTTCAATCCGCACCTGCATAAGGCGGCGAGTGGCCGGGTTGACCGTGGTCTCCCACAACTGATCGGGATTCATTTCGCCCAGACCTTTGTATCGCTGGATGGCCTGCCCTTTCCGGGCCTCGGCCATCAGCCATTCCATGGCCTCGCGGAAATTCCGTACCTCGCGCTTCTGTTCGCCCCTGGCCACAAGACTTCCCGGACCAACGAGGCCGCGCAGACTGTTACCGAGCTCGGCAATCTTGCGATATTCCGTTGACTCAAAGAAGCGCAGGGACAGCTCGCTGGGTTCTTCGACACCATGTCGCGAGCGCCAGACGGTGAAGCCCTGCGGCTTGTCATCGCTGACGTTGAGTTCGATGCGATAGGACACGGTTTCCTCAACCGCGTTGAGCGCCTGCGCAAGCTCGGCGCCCCATGCCGTCAGCCATTCGCGGTCCGAAAAGCGTTCAACCGGAAGCTCCGGCAAGGATATGAGTCGCTCAAGGAGATTTCCGTAATAGCGGCGCGACAGCCGATCGACGATCGCCATTACCAGAATGAACTCCCGGCACAGGCTGCCGAGAGCCTCGCCCTGCAAGGGCGGATCCTGCGCGTTTAGAACGATCGAGGCACCATCAAGTGCCGATTTGAGCAACAGTGCGTTCAGCTCCATGTCGTCCTTGACGTAGGTTTCCTGCTTGCCGCGCTTCACCTTGTAGAGCGGTGGCTGGGCAATATAGATGTGGCCGCGCTCGATCAGCTCGGGCATCTGCCGGTAGAAGAAAGTGAGCAACAGGGTACGGATATGAGACCCGTCCACATCGGCGTCGGTCATGATGATGATGTGGTGATAGCGAAGCTTGTCCGGATCGAAATCTTCCCGGCCGATGCCGCAGCCGAGTGCCGTGATCAGCGTGCCAACTTCAGCTGAAGCGAGCATCTTGTCGAAGCGGGCTTTTTCGACGTTCAGGATCTTGCCCTTTAGCGGCAATACCGCCTGGGTTCTGCGGTCCCGTCCCTGCTTTGCCGATCCACCTGCCGAATCGCCCTCGACGAGAAACAGCTCGGAGAGTGCCGGATCCTTTTCCTGACAGTCGGCAAGCTTGCCGGGCAGACCGGCAATATCGAGCGCACCCTTGCGACGTGTCATTTCACGGGCCTTGCGTGCCGCTTCGCGGGCGCGCGCCGCATCGATCAGTTTGGCGACGATTATTTTTGCTTCGGCCGGGTGCTCGAGCAGAAAGTTTTCCAGGTGGTCGGCGACGGCGGTTTCGACGGCGGCCTTGACCTCGGATGAGACGAGCTTGTCCTTGGTCTGCGAAGAAAACTTCGGGTCGGGGAGCTTCACGGACAATACGGCGGTGAGGCCTTCGCGGGCATCATCGCCGGTGGTTGAAATCTTTTCCTTCCTGGATGCGAATTCTTTTTCGATATAGGTGTTGAGCGTGCGCGTCAACGCGGCGCGAAATCCGGACAGGTGAGTGCCGCCATCCTTTTGCGGAATATTGTTCGTATAGCAGAACATGTTTTCCTGGTAGCCATCGTTCCACTGCAGGGCACATTCAACCTGGACCATATCCTGTTGACGCGAGAAGTGAATGACCGTGGGCTGAATTGGCGTCTTGTTGCGATTCAGGTGCTCGACAAATGCGCGGATGCCGCCTTCAAACTGAAAGGTATCACTGCGCCCGTCGCGTTCGTCCACCAGGTGGATACACACGCCCTGATTAAGAAACGATAGTTCACGCAGTCGTTTGGCCAGCACGTCGTAATGAAACTCGATGTGAGTGAAGATCTCGGCGCTGGGCTTGAAATGGATCACCGTGCCACGGCGTTTGGTTTCACCGGTCACCGCGAGCGGCGCCTCGGGTTCACCCAGGTGATAGCGCTGCTCGTGGGTGCGGCCATCCCGGTAGATGGTCAGGTCAAGAACTTCGGACAAGGCATTGACGACAGATACACCGACACCGTGCAAGCCACCCGAAACCTTGTAGGAATTGCTGTCGAATTTTCCGCCGGCATGCAGCACGGTCATGATGACCTCGGCTGCCGACTTACCCTCATCTGTGTGGAGATCTACGGGGATACCGCGCCCATCGTCGGTGACTGTGATGGATTCTCCCGCGTGGATGGTGACCGAGATCTTGCTGCAGAATCCGGCGAGTGCCTCGTCGACCGCGTTATCGACGACCTCAAAGACCATGTGATGCAAACCGGTACCATCATCGGTATCGCCGATGTACATACCGGGGCGCTTTCTGACCGCGTCAAGGCCTTTTAAGACTTTGATATTGCTGGAATCGTAGCGTTCTGAATCAACCATGAAAGACCCCAATATATAAGCGATCCATTATAGCAAAGCCCGCACTGAGCCCTGTTCCACGTGGAACAAACGTGCAGACGAAGGCATGGCAAAAGGATCCGGCTCAAGGGCAGTAATAAAGGCCTGCAAGGGCGCGGCTATTATTGCTGAAAGCAGCTTGCCCAGGTGGTTCCGGTCCAGATCAGCACCCGGCTCATCGACGAGCAGAATTACCGGCCGCCCGAGCGCCTTGGACACAACTTCGATCTGGGCCAGCGTCAGCGCGGCCACCACGAGCTTTTCCTGGCCGCGGGATACCGTGTCCCTGGCCCGACGTTCTCGCACCGTAATGCTCAGGTCACCGCGATGGGGTCCAATGGTCGTGGAGCTCATCTGCTGATCCCGATCTCGTGCGGCAATCAATGCAGATCCAAAGTCGCTGCCCTCGGCCCAGCCTGACCTGTATTTGAGATCTATCTCCGCATCCAGCAGCGCGAGACCCGCTTGCTGGACCGGTCCGAGCATTCGGCTAACCATCTGGCGCCGGCACTCGTCCACGATCAATCCGGCAGAAACAAGAGTGCCGTCCCACGCCCAGGCCGCTTCGCTTGAATGTTGTTTAAGCGCGGCATTTCGCTGCTGCAGGGCTCGCCGATACTGTTGCCACGCGTCGAGAAAAGGCTGTTCCACGTGGAACACTGACCAGTCCAGAAATTGCCGCCGGATGGCGGGCGGACCATTAATGAGTTCATGGCTGGCGGGCTCCAGTATCTGAACTGGCACTGTTCGCACCAGCTCGGCCCGGGTGCCTGCCCGTCCGTCAATACGGACCGCCAAACCCGCTGCGCGTGAAACGGCCACACCAACCCGTGCTGCTTCGCCTTGACCAAGGCTGCCAAAGACCGTGAACTGATCGGCACCGAACTGAATGGCGGCATCGACTTTCGCACTCCGAAAGGATGTGCCACGGCCCAGAACGAACAACGCCTCGAGCAAACTCGTCTTGCCCGAGGCGTTTAATCCGGCGATTACGTTGAGATCCGGTCCCGGCTCAATGACTGCTGATTCAAAACATCTGAATGCTTCGAGCCGGATTTCCGAAATTACGCGGTTATTCACATCCTGGGCACTGAAAATACCGGCGCTATAGCCGCATCGGCATCACGACGTAGCGCGCCCCTTTGCCATCAGGCGCACTGATCAGGCAACTACTGCCAGCATCTACAAAACCCAGTTGCACCTGCTCGCCATCGACTGCCCCCAGCGCGTCCAAAAGGTAATTGACGTTGAATCCGATTTCTATCGGCTCACCCCGATACTCAACTTCGATCTCGTCCCGTGCCTCCTCCTGGTCGGGATTATTGGCCTGGATCCGTAACATCGAAGTCTCCACATCCAAACGCACGCCCCGATACTTTTCGTTCGACAGAATCGCAGCACGTTGCAGCGCGGCCCGAAGAACATTCCTGTCGGTGCGCAGAATATTTGCCTGCGGCTTTGGAATCACCTTCTCATAATCCGGGAATCTGCCGTCAATTAGCTTCGAAGTGAAGCGAATGTCGTCGATCGTGGCGCGAACGTGATTGGATCCGATGGTCAACGTCAGCCCGCCTTCTCCGCCCAGCAGGCGCTGTAACTCCTGCACGCCCTTGCGCGGAAGAATGACCTGGTGGGCGCCAACCTTCTGATCGGCCAGCGGAAGCTCGCATATAGCGAGCCTGTGCCCGTCCGTAGCCACCGCCCGAATAGCCTTCTTGCCGGTCTCGAGGAGCAAACCATTCAGGTAATAACGAACATCCTGCTGCGCCATCGCGAACTGCGTCTTCTCCAGCAACAGCCGCAATTCCGCCTGCGACAACGCCAGCGTGTGTACGGCCTGCACGTCTTCCACCACCGGAAAGTCCGTTGCCGGCAAGGTACCGAGCACAAAACGCGAGCGGCCCGACTTGAGAATCAACCGCTCTCCATCGGTCTCGACCTGCACGCTCGCGTCATCCGGCAGCGAACGGCAAATATCCAGCAATTTCCGACCGGGAACGGTTATCTCACCAGCTGCATTGATCTTGTCGATCTGCACTTTCGCCACGAGCTCCACTTCCAGGTCAGTTGCCGTAACCGACAACTCATTCCCTTTTGCTACCAGCAAAAGGTTTGCGAGTATCGGCATGGTTTGCCGCCGCTCCACAACCCCGATCACAGCCTGTACAGGCTTCAGTAACGTTGAACGCGAAGTGCTGAACTTCATCCCCAGGTCCTGCTTATAAAATTAATAAATAGAGTTATAGATAGTAGTAGTTATTAGGCTCGGTCAAAATGATGAACAACTACGTTTAAGTCCTGTTTTTCCCGTTGTATCGCCCGGTTTCTCCGGTGGGTATCCGGGTCTGCTCCAGCTGTAATACCTGTGGGTAAACTGTGCGCCTGCAGGTCCTCAATAATTACCCACAGCATGTTAACGGTGTTCAGCTCAGCTGTGCACAGTCCAAATCGGTTCTCAGGCAGTCAGTATCCGGAGCAGATTCTGATAGTCCTCGCGGACACGCGCATCAGTTTCCCGGAGCAACTTGATCCGGCGGCACGCATGCAACACGGTCGTATGGTCGCGCCCACCAAAACGGTCACCGATCTCGGGCAGACTGTGATTGGTGAGCTCCTTCGACAGACTCATCGCAATCTGCCTTGGCCTCGCTACGGAACGATTGCGTCGCTTTGACAGCAAGTCGGCCACGCGGATCTTGCAGTATTCGGCGACGATCTTCTGGATGTTCTCCATCGTCACCAGCTTTTCCTGTAGGGCGAGCAGATCCCGCAACGCTTCCTTGGCAAAATCCAGCGTGATCGGCCGGCCGGTAAACGTGGCGTTTGCCATTACCCGGTGCAGTGCGCCTTCAAGCTCGCGAACATTCGAACGAATCCGCTGCGCGATAAAAAACGCGACCTCTTCCGGCAGCACAAAATGGCGTGCTGCCGCCTTGCTCATCAGGATCGCGACGCTGGTTTCCAGTTCCGGCGGCTCGATGGCTACAGTCAACCCCCAGCCAAAGCGCGATCGCAGTCGCTCCTCAAGGCCACTGACTTCCTTGGGGAAGCGGTCGCAGCTAAGGATGACCTGCCGCTGTCCTTCAAGTAAAGCATTGAAAGTATGGAAGAATTCTTCCTGTGACCGTTCCTTGTTGGCAAAAAACTGGATGTCGTCGATCAACAGCGCATCGAGTGAGCGGTAGGCTGCCTTGAAGCCGTTGATGGTGTTGTGCTGCAAAGCCCGCACCATGTCGCCAACGAACTGTTCGGAATGTACATAGGCGACGCGTGCATCCGGCCGACCGGCCATCACGAGATTGCCGATCGCGTGCATCAGGTGGGTCTTGCCCAGGCCGACCCCGCCGTAGATAAAGAGCGGGTTGTAGGCCATGCCGGGATTGCTGCCGACCTGCATGGCAGCCGCCTTGGCCAGTTGATTGCTCTTGCCTTCGACGAAGTTATCGAAGGTGTAGTCGCCATTCAGCCTGCCACCGATCACTGCGGCGACCCGCGGCTTTCCACTGCTGCTGACCGGTTCGCGCGGCTGACTTGCCGCACTGCCAACCTCGATACGCACCGAAATGCCCGGCGCATCGCGCAGGCTGTCCTGAATCCGGCCCAGGCAGTTGCTGTTTACCCAGTCAACGACAAAGCGATTGGGGGCCAGCAGCCGGATTTGCTGCTCGTCCTCAACGGCCTGCAGTGGCCTGATCCAGGTATTGAACTGCTGTTCCGACAGGTCTGACCGCAGTTCCTGTACGCAGCGGTCCCAGAGAGTAGACTGCACGGATTCACCCCGTGAATCTGTTTATGGTTGTACGAAGTTGAGTCGGGGAGTCTAGACTGCGGCCGCCGAGTTATCCACAGGGCTTTTGTCTACTTGACAGGGCTGCGGTCGCTCCTTAACCTTTCGCCTCCCGAAAGGCTCCATCTTTCGGATATTCCAGCGGATTTTTCTCATGAAAAGAACCTATCAGCCCAGCAAGCTAAAGCGCGTTCGTACGCACGGTTTCCGTGCCCGCATGGCTACGCGGGGCGGTCGGCTGGTTATCAAGCGTCGCCGTGCAAAGGGCCGCGCCCGTCTTAGCGTCTGATTCAGGATGCGGCGAATGCTCCGTTCCTGATCACCCGGACAAACGCCAGCACACCTTCGACAGAAATCACCGGCTACTCAGTTCCACGGACTTCGACAAGGTGTTCCGTCAGAGCCAGCGTTCAGCAGACCGCTACTTCACGGTACTTTATCGTCCTAATGCCCTGAACATGCCCCGGCTCGGCTTCGCGATATCCCGCAAGAAGGTTCGCCATGCGACGGACAGAAACCGTCTGAAGCGCCTCGTGCGCGAAAGTTTCCGGGTCCGCTGTGCCGAGTTACCGTCAGTCGATCTGGTTATCCTTGCCAGGGACGCAGCGAAGAGCGCCGCAAACCCGGAACTCTTCAGCAGCCTCACAGGGCACTGGTCCAACTTGCAAAATGCGCGGCACAGCGCCCGGCCTTGAGGCTCGAATTTGTGACTATGGATAATCTTCGTATCGTGTTCTGGGCCGGATTGCTGATATTGATCTGGCTGTGTATCCAGACCTGGCAACAGACTTTCCAGCCGCGCGCGGCCGATCCGGTCGCGGCCAGCGCCCCCACAGATACTGTTTCGGCACCAGCCGCAGCCTCAACCTCAACCGGTTTGCCGGCCTTGCCCGGCGCTATCCCCGCAGTTGCTCCGACCGCTACGCCGTCTGTGTCGCCTGTTGCGGCAGCGCCGGCCAGGCTTATCACGATCAAGACTGGCGTACTTGTAGCCAGGATCGATCTGCACGGTGGCGATCTCAGCTCGGTAGAACTCCCGACCTACCCGGTACACAAGGACCAGCCAAACGTTCCGCTGCAACTGCTGAACAGCGAGCCGGACGAATTTTTTGCCTTACAGAGTGGTTTGCGTGCAGCGGACCAGCAGCCCGAAGCCAACCACCTTTCTGAATACACGGCGGACGGTACGGAGTTTGTACTGGCCAAGGGTGCCGACGAGCTGATCGTGCCGCTCAAATGGCAGAGTCCATCGTCCGGACTGAGCGTCGAAAAGACTTTTCATTTTTACCGCGACAGTTTCAAGGTTGATCTTGAGTACACGGTGAATAACGCCGGGGCTGAACCCTATCGTGCTGCCAACTACCTGCAGATCCAGCGGCACTATGCGCCACCCAAGCGATCCATGTTCAATGTCGACAGCTATTCCTTCTATGGCCCGGTGGTCTACAACGGCAGCAAATACGAGAAGCTCAAAGTTACCGATCTCGCCGAGACACCATTTTCACAGTCTGTCGCGAAGGGCTGGATGGCAGCGATCCAGCATCATTTTCTTGCTGCCGCCATACCGCCAGGTGCTGAGACCTGGAGCTACGCGGGGCGTTTTGCGGACGAGCGCTTTCTGGTCAGCGCAATCGGGCCGCTGCAGACCGTCGCACCCGGCGAGTCGGCAAGCTTCAAATCGGAACTCTTTGTGGGTCCCAAGATCCAGTCAGAGCTGGCAGCCATCGCGCCGGGTCTGGATCTGACGGTCGACTATGGCCGCTTTGCCTTGCTGGCCCAGCCGCTGTTCTGGATTCTGCAGAAGATCCACAACGTTGTCGGCAACTGGGGTCTGGCCATCATCATCTGCACGCTGCTGATCAAGCTTGTTTTCTACAAGCTCAGTGAGACCAGCGGTCGTTCCATGGCCCGCATGCGCCAGATGCAGCCACGCATGAAGGCGCTGCAGGAACGCTACAAGGACGACAAGCAGGCGCTCAGCAGCGCGATGATGGATCTATACAAGAAAGAGAAGATCAACCCGGCAGCCGGCTGCCTGCCGATGCTCGTGCAGATTCCCTTCTTCATGGCCTTCTACTGGGTGCTGCTCGAAAGCGTCGAGATGCGCCAGGCGCCGTTCATGATGTGGATCACTGACCTTTCTTCAAGAGATCCCTATTTCGTGCTGCCCTTGTTGATGGGTGCGGCGATGTTCTTTCAACAAAAGCTCAACCCGCCACCACCCGATCCCGTGCAGGCAAAGATGATGCAGGCCATGCCGATTGTCATGACCGGCATGTTTGCCTTCTTCCCGGCCGGGCTGGTCGTTTACTGGTTGACCAACTCCGTGCTGTCGATCGCCCAGCAGTGGCGCATCAACAAGGTGCTTGGCGCCAACTGAGCCGGGGCCCCCAGGGCCCTGTGTTGTGCCGGGTGAGGAGACATGACGCAATCCAGCCTGACGATAGCTGGACGGGCCACGCCACCCGGGCGCGGCGGCATCGCCGTGATTCGCATTTCCGGACCCGCTGTGCGCGAGATCGCTGTCGCAGTGCTCGGCGAGTGCCCGCAGCCACGACACGCCGGCCTGCGTGACTTCCTCGATGCCGAAGCCCAGGCTATCGATGCCGGCATAGCCCTGTTCTTTCCGGCACCTGACTCATACACCGGTGAGGATGTCCTTGAACTGCAGTGTCATGGCGGTACCGTCGTGACCGAAATCCTGCTCGAGCGCGTACTGGCGCTCGGTGCCCGCATGGCGCGACCCGGCGAGTTTTCCGAACGGGCCTTCCTCAATGACAAACTTGATCTCCTGCAGGCCGAAGCCGTCGCCGACCTGATCGATGCCGGTTCGCGTGCCGCTGCGCGCGCGGCCCAGCGGTCGCTGCAGGGTGATTTCTCTGCTGCCGTCCTGGCGCTGAACGAGGAGGTGACCGGTCTGCGCATGTACATCGAGGCCGCCATCGATTTCCCCGACGAAGAGATCGAGCTGCTGGGCGACGCTGAACTCCGGCGGCGCATCGCCGTCGTTGCGGACGGCTTTGCGCAGCTCGAAAAGACCACCAGGCAGGGCTGCCTGTTACGCGACGGTCTGCATGTGGTGCTGGCCGGCCGCCCCAACAGCGGCAAGTCCAGCCTCTTCAATGCGCTCGCCGGCTACGCCGCGGCGATTGTCACCAGCCAGCCAGGCACGACCCGCGATCTGCTTCGCGAGCAGATCAACATCGACGGCCTCCCGCTGCATGTGGTCGATACGGCCGGCCTGCGCCCTACCGCTGATCCTGTCGAGCAGGAGGGAGTGGCGCGCACTCGCAGTCAACTTGGTGTTGCGGACCTGGCCTTGCTGGTCGTCGATGCCACCGATCCGGTCGATGTCCATGAGCTGCTGGGCGAGACACCGGCCGGAATACCGGTGATCATCGTGCGCAACAAGATTGATTTGAGCGGCGAACAGGCCGGCCCCGCACCCGGGTCCATGCACGGCCATCCGGTCATGCGCATTTCCGCGCTCGCCGGTAGGGGACTTGCCGAGCTCCGACAGACAATCAAGGCAGTTGCCGGGTTCAGCGATCCGGGCGAGGGCACGGTGATTGCCCGCCAGCGCCACCTCGATACGCTGCAACGGGCCCAGGGCCACTTCATGGCCGGCTGTCAGCTGCTTGAGCAACATCAGGCCGGCGAACTGCTGGCTGAGGAATTACTCCAGGTACAGAACGCGCTGGCGGAGATTAGCGGTGAGTTCAGCAGCGATGATCTGCTGGGCAGGATTTTTTCCGGCTTCTGTATCGGGAAATGAGCGGCGACGATCCTAGCCCGTCGCCGACATATCCGGCATGACGATGGCATTGGGACCGCCGTCCAGAGTCGCGCAATGGACGCGATTGCGGCCAGCGTTCCTGGCACCGCTGAGCGCCTGGTCGGCGCGGTCGATCAGGCTGGACACGGTTTCGCCGGGACGCAGTTCGGCGATGCCGATGGACACGGTCACCTGGTGCAGCCCCTCGAAGGGGCGACGCACGATTGCCTTGCGTATCCGTTCGGCACTGCGCAGTGCACCGCGCAGTGAGGTGAGCGGCAGGACGACGATGAATTCTTCGCCGCCCACCCGGCCCATCGCACTGCCGAGGCCGTTGCTGTTGACGCTGTCCATGGTGCGCAGCGCCCCGCGCACGCGCCGTGCAAAGGCGGCAAGGATCCGGTCGCCGGTGACATGGCCGAAGCGGTCGTTCATGTCCTTGAAGTGATCGATGTCCAGCAGACAGACACAGAGCGGGTCGCTGGTGCGCTCGGCGCGCGCTTTTTCGCGTGCCAGCATGTCGAGAATGGAGCGTCGGCCGTAAGAGTTGGTGAGCTGATCGCGCTCGGCCCGGCGCTGCACGCGCGCCAGTTCCTTCTGCAGTTCTGCATTGCTGGCCAGTAACCGCTGCCTTTCACCACGCAGGATCTCTGCGGTCGCGTGCAGCCCGAAGCCGATCACGCTGGCATACATGCCGGCGGCCAGCATTGGCGTACCGCTGGTGAAGTAGGCGTAGAGCGTGGCCCAGATCAGTCCCATCAGGACCTGGGCGGCAATGATCGTCGAAACGGTGGGTTGCTCGTCGCCCGGGATGCGCGTGAGTCCGACGAAGAGCCCACCGGTAAGGGCGATGCCGGCGATCAGGATCAGCCCGGCGCCCGTCGGCAGGGTGGCGATGCCCAGTGCATTGGCGAGCAGGGCGAGTCCGGCCCAGAGCGCATACAGCAGGACCGCGCGGATTTCGGCCCTTGCACCGCGTGGTGTCGTGGTGAAGCTGCTTGCTGCGGGTAGTCCGGTCGGGGAGGGAGCATCCATGCGGGCCGCCTTTTTGTTATGTTGCGCGCCACTTCCAGCAGCGGCGTGCCGCTGCGATACGATGAATGCTCGCACAGCCGTCGGTAGCCAAACTGTGACGAAGGTCTCATGCACAGGTGTACCGTATGTGCGCCGGTTTTCCATAACGCGGCCTGGTTCATGAACAGCACCTGCAGTTTTGATGTGATCGTGGTCGGTGGCGGCCACGCCGGTACCGAAGCGGCAGCGGCGGCAGCGCGTATGGGTGCGCATACGCTCTTGCTCACGCAGAACCTGGAAACTATCGGACAGATGAGCTGCAATCCGGCCATCGGCGGGATCGGCAAGGGTCACCTGACTCGCGAGATCGATGCCCTCGGCGGTCTGATGGCCACCGCCGCTGACCGAGCCGGCATCCACTTCCGTACGCTTAACGCCAGCAAGGGGCCGGCCGTGCGCGCGACACGCGCGCAGGCTGATCGCGTTCTTTATCGGCAGGCGATCCGCAGCCTGCTCGATGCGCAGCCGAATCTGCAGCTGTTCCAGCAGGGCGTCGAGGACCTGATCGTCGAGGGTGACCGGGTGGTGGGCGTAGTCACCCAGGGTGGTTTGAGCTTTCGTGCCTGTGCCGTGGTGCTCACGGTCGGTACTTTTCTCGCCGGCCGGATCCATGTGGGACTGACAAACTATTCCGGTGGCCGTGCCGGCGACCCGGCTTCGGTCGGTCTCGCGGGGCGGCTGCGCGAGCTGCCCTTTACGGTGGGCCGGCTCAAGACCGGCACGCCGCCACGAATCGATGGCCGCAGTGTCGATTTCAGCGCCATGCGGCCGCAGCCCGGTGACTCGCCAGCGCCGGTCTTCTCTTTTGTCGGCCGGCGTGCCGACCATCCGCAGCAGGTGGCCTGCCATATCACGCACACCACGGCGGAAACCCACGCACTGATCCGCGGAGCGCTCGACCGCTCACCCCTGTACACGGGCATGATCGAAGGTGTCGGGCCGCGCTACTGTCCGTCGATCGAAGACAAGATCGTGCGCTTTGCCGACAAGGAGTCGCACCAGATCTTTGTCGAGCCGGAGGGTTTGACCACCACCGAGCTGTATCCGAACGGTATCTCGACAAGCTTGCCCTTTGATGTTCAGCAGGCGCTGGTGCGCACGATTCCCGGTTTCAACAACGCGCGCATCACCCGTCCCGGCTATGCGATTGAATACGATTACTTTGATCCGCGCGGGCTCACGCCCACGCTGGAGACGAAGAGCCTGCGCGGACTCTGGTTTGCCGGGCAGATCAACGGCACGACTGGCTACGAAGAAGCCGGCGCGCAGGGGCTCGTCGCCGGCATCAATGCGGCGCTGACCGTGCGCGGCGAAGCCGGCTGGTATCCGCGCCGCGATGAGGCCTATATCGGCGTGCTGATCGATGACCTGATCACGCGCGGCACCAGCGAGCCCTACCGGATGTTCACCAGCCGGGCGGAATACCGGCTTCTGCTGCGCGAAGACAATGCCGACGCCCGCCTGACACCGGTTGGCCGGCGGCTGGGTCTCGTCGATGATCTGCGCTTCAGGATATTCACTGACAAGCAGGCAGCGATTGAAACAGAGCGCGAGCGCCTGGCGGAGATCATGGTGCGGCCGGCAGATCTTCCCAACCTTGCCGGAGACAATGCCGGCAGCGAGCTGCGCCGCGAGCATCGGGCGCTCGAACTGCTGCGGCGGCCGGAGATTTCCTGGGCCAGCCTGACCAGCCTGCCAGCCGTCGGTGCGCGGGTGATTCCCGCCGAGGAGAGCGCTGAGGTTACCGAACAGATCATCGCGCAGATCGAGACCGAGGCACGCTACGCCGGTTACGTGAAGCGCCAGCAGGAAGAGATCGTCCGGGCGCGCGCCTCACAGGAAGTGTCGCTGCCGCCGGACCTGGACTACGCGGCGATTCACGGCCTGTCACATGAGATCCGCCAGAAGCTGGACCGCCATCGTCCGGCAACGGTCGGTCAGGCCTCGCGCATATCGGGCGTCACGCCGGTTGCGGTCTCGCTGCTCCTCGTACACCTCAAGAAACGCCGGCCACGGCGATGAAACGAGGCCTTCAGGCGGCAGCGCTGACGGTCGTCTGTCTGCTGTCTGTTGCCTGCAGCCGTCACGACGAAGTACAGCTTCCCGCGCAGAGCCAGGGCGTCGGCGGTGCGAGCGGCCAGGAGCTGGCCGCCGTGCAGATCCTGCGCCGGGGTAACGGTACGGAACCCGAGACCCTGGATCCACATCGCGCGGTAGGTGTCACCGCTGCCAACGTGTTGCGAGATCTCTTCGAAGGCCTGGTCACCGAAGCCGCCGATGGCGAGCTGATACCCGGCGCTGCCGCGAGCTGGACGGTCAGCGATGACGGCCTCGTCTACACCTTCAAGCTGCAACCGGAGGGGCGCTGGAGCAACGGTGATCCGGTGACGGCGGATGACTTTGTCTACGGCCTGCGCCGCAGCGCGGATCCGGCCACCTTGTCCGAGTATTCGGCGATCCTCTATCCGATCGAAAATGCCGCTGAGGTCGTGGCCGGTACCCTGCCACCTGACCGTCTCGGCGTGCGGGCCATCGATGCGCAAACGCTGGAGATCCGTTTGCACGCGCCCACGCCCTATCTGCTCGGCCTGCTGACGCATGCGAGCACCTATCCCGTAAACCGGAAGTCGGTCGAGCAGTACGGCGCGCGTTTTGCACGACCGGGAAAGCTCGTCGGCAACGGGCCATTTCAGCTCAGCGAGTGGGTCGTTCAGTCGCATATCCGCCTGATACGCAACCCTTACTATCGGGACAACGTGCACACGACGCTCACCGAGGTCTGGTATTACCCCGTCGAGAATGCCGAGGCCGAGTTGAATCGCTACCGCGCTGGCGAACTCGACATGACCCAGACCATTCCCGCTCGCCAGATCGCCTGGCTGCGCAAGCACCTGCCGGACGAGCTGCATATCTCGCCCTACCTGGGCAGCTATGTCTTCGGCTTCAATACGACGCAGCCGCCGTTTCGCGATGCGCCGAAGCTGCGCAAGGCGCTGGCACTGGCGCTTGATCGCGACATCCTGACCAGCAGGATCAGCGGTGCCGGCGAGCTGCCGGCTTACAGCTGGGTACCGCCGGTGAGCGGCTACACGCAGCAGGTTCCGGACTGGGCGCACTGGACCCAGGCCCGGCGCAATGCGGAGGCACGCCGCTTGTACGCCGAGGCCGGGTATTCAGCCAGCCACCCGCTCCGCATGCAGCTGCTCTATAACACCGAGAGCAATCACCGGCGGCTCGCCGTGGCGATGGCAGCGATGTGGCGCGAGGTGCTGGGCGTTGAAACGGAATTGCTGAACCAGGAATGGCAGGTCTTCTTGCAGACCCGACGCTCACGCATCGATACGCAGCTCTTCCGCTATGGCTGGATCGGTGACTACAACGATCCCTATACCTTTGCCGAAATCCTCGAGTCGAAGCACGGGCTCAACGACATGGGTTACAGCAACCCGCGCTACGATGCGTTGCTTGCGGCGGCGGCGCGCGACGGCAATCCGGTCACTCGCATGGCGGCGCTCGGGGAAGCGGAGCGCGTCATGCTCGATGACATGCCGATCATTCCGCTCTACTTCTATGTCAGCAAACAGATGGTCAAACCCTGGGTGGCTGGTTTCGAGCCCAATATCATGGACCACCATCCCAGCCGCCATCTTCGCATCCTCGAGCACTGAGTCCGGTCTGAACGCATGCTGAGTCTTCTGCGCAAGCGTCTGCTCGAAGCGGTTCCCACGCTGCTGGTGCTGCTCGCCGCAACGTTCTTCCTGATTCGTGCAGCGCCGGGCGGCCCCTTCGACAGCGAAAAGCGCCTGCCGGTGGAAATCGAGGCCAATCTGCGTGCGGCCTATCATCTGGACGAACCGCTCTGGCAGCAGTTCGGCCGCTACCTCTGGAATCTGGCCCATGCGGATTTCGGACCGTCCTTCCAGTATCGTGACCGGACCGTGACGGAACTCATCGCCGGCGGCTTTCCGGTGTCGCTGCAGCTCGGTGCGCTGGCGATGCTGCTGGCAGTCAGCGTCGGTGTGACGCTTGGCAGTCTGGCGGCCCTGCGCCAGAACCGGCCGGCCGACTACGCCACGATGGCCGTCGCGATGACCGGTATCTCGGTGCCGAACTTCGTGCTGGCACCCCTGCTCGTGCTGGTATTTGCGGTACTCGCCGGCTGGCTCCCGGCCGGCGGTCTGGGCGGCGGCGCCTGGCAGAATCTGGTGCTGCCCGTTGTATCACTGGCGCTCACGCAGGTGGCCTACATCGCGCGGCTGACCCGCGGCAGCATGATCGAAGTGCTCGGCAGCCCCTTCATCCGTACCGCACGCGCGCAGGGTTTGCCGATGCGCACGATCCTGTTGCGCCACGCACTCAGACCCGCCCTGATTCCGGTGATTTCCTATCTTGGTCCGGCCACCGCCGGACTGATCACCGGCTCGGTAGTGATCGAACAGATCTTCGGCCTGCCGGGTCTAGGCCGTTACTTCGTGCAGGGTGCGCTCAACCGCGACTACACGCTGGTGATGGGCATCGTCGTGTTCTACGGCGCGCTGATCATTCTCTTCAACCTTGTCGTGGACCTGCTCTACGGCTGGCTCGACCCGCGAGCGCGGCAATGAGCGCGGTAACTCCGGCTGTCGAAGCACCGCGCAGCCTGTGGTCCGATGCCGGCTACGCATTGCGCCGCAATCGCGCGGCGATGACCGCCGCCGTCGTGCTGGGCGTGCTTGCGTTGCTCGTGGTTTTCGGTCCCGCACTCAGCCCGTACAGCTTCGACAAGCCCGACTGGGATCACATCGCCATGCCGCCGACGCTGGCGGATGGCCACCTGTTCGGCACCGATGCGCTCGGCCGGGATCTCCTGAGTCGTACCCTGCAGGGTGGCCGCATGTCGCTGCTGGTCGGTCTCGTTTCGACGATCGTCAGCCTGGTGATCGGCATCGCCTGGGGCGCGACCGCCGGTTTCATCGGCGGACGTACCGACCGGATCATGATGCGCATCGTCGACATCCTCTACGCGCTGCCCTTCATGTTCCTGGTGATCCTGCTGATGGTGCTGTTCGGCCGGCAGATCGTGCTGATCTTCGTCGCGATCGGTGCGATCAACTGGCTCGACATGGCGCGCATCGTCCGCGGCCAGACACTGGGGCTGAAGCAGCGCGAGTTCATCGAGGCTGCGCGCGTATCAGGCGTACGTACCGGCTACATCATCCTGCGCCATATCGTGCCCAATCTGCTCGGTGTGGTGGTGATCTACGTGACGCTCACCATCCCGCAGGTGATCCTCGTCGAATCCTTCCTGAGCTTTCTCGGCCTCGGCGTGCAGGAGCCGATGACCTCCTGGGGCGCGCTGGTCAGCGAGGGCGCACAGGAGATGGAGAATGCGCCGTGGATGCTGGTGTTTCCCTCGCTGTTCCTGGCGCTCACGCTGTTCTGCTTCAATTTTCTCGGTGACGGGCTGCGTGATGCGCTGGACCCGCGTGACCGGAGCCGGGCATGAGCACACTGCTCGAAGTTGCCGGCCTCAACGTGTCCTTCGCGACCCGTGAAGGTCCGGTACAGGCGGTTCGCGAACTCTCCTTCAGCCTCGGTTCCGGCGAAGTTCTCGGCATCGTCGGCGAGTCGGGTTCGGGCAAGACACAGGCGGCCCTCGCACTGACCGGCCTGCTGGCGGGAAATGGCCGCATGAGCGGGAGCGTGCTGTTCGACGGCCGGCAGCTCGCCGGCTTGCCGGAACCGGCGCTTGCCGACATCCGCGGCGCACGGATTGCGATGATCTTCCAGGACCCGATGACGGCGCTGAACCCCTACCTGACCATCGGTGCCCAGATGGCGCTGGTCTTGAAGCGCCACCGCAGGCTGCGCGCCGCCGCCGCGCTTGCCGAGTGCGAGCGGCTTCTGACAGCGGTCCGCATCACCGACGCTGGCCAGCGTCTGCACATGTATCCGCACGAACTTTCCGGCGGCATGCGCCAGCGCGTGATGATCGCCACCGCCCTGTTGTGCCGGCCGTCCCTGTTGATCGCCGATGAGCCGACCACCGCGCTGGATGTCACGGTACAGGCACAGATCCTCGCGCTGATGGCCGAGCTGCGCGCCGACTTCAACACGGCGGTGATCCTCATCACGCACGACATGGGCATTGCCGCCGGCAGCTGTGATCGCTTGCTGGTCATGCGCAATGGCCAGTGTGTCGAGCAGGGCGGTGTAGAGCAGGTCTTCCGTTCGCCGCGCTCGACGTACACGCAGGAGCTGCTCGCAGCGGTGCCGCGACTAGATGCCGGCAGCGTGCGCTCGCCCTTGCCGGATGGACCACCGCTGCTCGAAGTCAGCGATCTCGCCGTGCATTACCGCGTGCCAGCCGCGGGTATTTCGTCCCGGCACCGGATGCTGCGTGCCCTGGACGGCGTCGCGCTGAGCCTCGCCCCTGGTGAAACCCTGGGAGTGGTTGGCGAGTCCGGCTGCGGCAAGTCGACGCTGGCGCGCGCCGTGCTGCGACTGGTGGCGCCGGCACATGGCCGGGTGTGTCTGCTCGGCACCGAGCTTGCCGGCTTGTCCGAGGGCGAGGTGCGGCCGTTCCGTCGCGACATGCAGCTGGTGTTCCAGGATCCGCTGGCGGCGCTCGATCCGCGCATGACCGTGCGCGATATCGTCGCGGAGCCGCTCCGGGCATTCGAGGCGCAGCTCAGCGAAGCTGCGCTTGGTGCGCGGATCAGCGCCGCGCTGACCCAGGTCGGGCTGGATCCCGCCTGGATGAACCGCTATCCGCACCAGTTTTCCGGCGGCCAGTGCCAGCGTATCGGCATTGCCCGGGCGCTGGTGCTGAAGCCGCAGCTGCTGGTCTGTGACGAGGCGGTCAGTGCACTTGATGTGACCGTGCAGGCGCAGATCATCGCGCTGCTGCTGGAGCTGCAGGCAGAGCTGGGCCTGGCGATGATCTTCATCGCGCACGATCTGGCTGTGGTGCGCCGGATCAGTCACCGGATCATGGTGATGTATCTGGGTCGCGTCATGGAGACGGCCGATGCGGTATCCCTGTGCGCGGCTCCGCTGCATCCCTACACTCGTGCGCTGATCGCGGCCGCACCCATCCCTGATCCGCAGCTCGAACGACAAAGAAAACGCGTGCTGGCGACGGGTGAAGTGCCTTCGCTGCTTGTGCCGCCCACAGGTTGCCCGTTCCGGACCCGTTGCAGCCATGCTGTCGATCGCTGCGCCAGCGAGATGCCGGCGCTGCGCTTGATCGCGAACAGCACCGTCGCCTGCCATCGGGCCGGTGAGATCTGAACCAGGATCCGCGATCAGGGTATCAGGACGTCGAAGCTCGCATTCACCTGGGCATCGAGGCTGATTTCTCCCGGCGTATAGCTGGCACCGGAGTCCGCCTCGGCTGCCATGGCGGACATGCGCATCATCGGGCCGGGTGGCCGTGGCTGACTGCTGTGCGCATCGATGTTGCGCAGCGCGCCCAGCTTCACGCCGAGCGTGTCGGCGATCCGCTGCGCATTGCTGCGTGCATCGGTGGCCGCTGCGGCCAGTGCCTGCCGGGCCAGCTCGCGGCGCTGGCTGTTGTCGAGTTCCGGTGGCGACACTTCATTGACGCCGGCATTGATTGCTCCCTCGATCAGCTCACCGAGCTTGTCGAGGTCATTGAGTTCGACCTCCAGCTGGCGCTGGACGAAATAACCCGTGAACACCTGCAGCCCCTGCTTCTGGTCCCAGCGGTACTCCGGCTGGATGGTCAGGCCGGCCGTGCGCACCTTCGATTCCTTGATGCCCAGCCGGCTGCACAGGGCGATGAAGTCCCGGCTCACCTTTACGGTCGCATCGCGCGCTGCCTGCATGTTCAGATCGCGGCGCTGCACCGCGAGACGCAGCCGGGCGACATCCGGCACGGCATCGACGGTACCCGTGCCGGACACCGAGATCGTGCGCGGCGCCTCGTCTGCCCCCGCCGCAAGGGATGTGGCAAAGGGGATTGCGAGCAGACAGATCACCAGCAGCCCGGAACGGATATACATGTGCGGTTTTCCCGTCAATGGAAGTGTGGAGTCTGGACGCAGTCTGGAATTAGCGGCTGGGTGTCACTAACATAGCCGCCGGTCATACCTGCTTCAACCCCCGGCGCGGGCTCTTCACGGGCGAAGGCGCTGGCAAATAACCAAGGCACAGCATATGCGCACGATTCTGCCCGCACTCTTTCTGACTGCTTCGGCCCTGCTCATGGGTGTGACGCCGGCAACGGCGCAGGATACGGGCGATGCCGTGCGCGGATCGAAGCTGGCCGATACCTGCATGGGCTGTCACGGCATCGTCGGTTATCGCAATGCCTATCCTTCTTACTCGGTACCGGAACTCGCCGGCCAGCATCCTGAATACCTCTACATCGCGCTGCAGGGTTACAAGGCGCAAACGCGCATACACCCGACCATGCATGCCCAGGCGACGAGCCTGAGCGACCAGGATATGCGCGACCTGACCGCCTTCCTGGCCGGCAGCGCACCGCTGAAAACCGGTCCAGCCGTGGACGGACCGGGCAAGGAAAAGGCCGTTACCTGCGTCGCCTGCCATGGCGAGGGCGGCCATAGCCAGATGCCGAACTGGCCGGTACTCGCAGGCCAGAAGGCTGATTACATCGAGCACGCACTGCACCAGTACAAGAACGGCGAGCGCAAGGACCCGATCATGGGCAGCCAGGCCGCTGCGCTTTCCGACGCGGATATTCACGCACTGGCCAGCTACTTCGCCGCACAACCAGGGCTGCAGACCGCCGCCTACAAGAAAAAATAGCGCGTCGCACACGCCTCCACTGGCGAGGAGCCAGCATGGATTCTTTCAAGGCACTGCGCATACACCAGGAAGATGGCCGGATCGTGCCACGCCTGGAGCAGCTCTGCCTCGACCAGCTGAGCCCCGGCGACGTGGTCATCCGTGGCGAATACTCGAGCGTCAACTACAAGGATGCGCTCGCCGCGACCGGCAAGGGGCGCATCCTGCGGCGCTTTCCGCTGGTTGGCGGCGTGGACCTGGCAGGTACGGTGGTCAGCTCGACCGATCCACGCTGCCAGCCCGGCGACCGCGTGGTCGTGACCGGCGGGGGTCTGAGCGAAACCCACGACGGTGGTTTCAGTGAATATGCGCGGGTGCCCGGCGAATGGGTCATTCCGCTGCCTGATGGGCTCGATGCGCGCACCGCGATGAGTTTCGGTACCGCCGGCTTCACCGCCGCGCTTGCCATTCATCGCCTCGAGCAGAACGGCCTGAGTCCCGATCTCGGTCCGGTCATCGTTACCGGCGCCACCGGCGGCGTGGGCAGTTTTGCCGTCGCGATGCTCGCCGAACGCGGCTACCAGGTCACGGCGCTGACCCGCAAGACAACGGCCGGCGAGTACCTGAAGGGACTGGGCGCCAGCGCCATCATGCCGCTGGATGAGGTGGATGCCGGCACACAGCCGCTCAAGAAAGCGATGTGGGGCGGCGCCATCGACAATCTGGGCGGAGCTACCCTGGCCTGGCTGACCCGCACCACCCTTAACTGGGGCAGCATCGCCAGCGTCGGGCTGACACAGGGCACCGAGCTCAATACCACCGTCCTGCCCTTCATCCTGCGCGGTGTGAGCGTACTCGGCATCAATGCGGTTGAAGTTCCGCGCAAGGTGCGCCTTGAAATCTGGCAGCGGCTGGCCGGCGAGTTCAGAACCGCGGCGCTGGGCCGGATCGCGAGCCGGGAAATCGGCCTCGATCAGCTGATTGCCGAGCTGCCGGCCTGGATCGATGCCACCGTGGTCGGGCGCTGCCTGGTCCGGCTGGCCTGAGCAGCGGATCACGCAAGGCATTGGCTATACTGACCCCGTCGGCCGGATCGCCGGAAGAACTGCTCCGCAAATACCTCCCCGAACTTGGCCTGGGCGCCGATGAAAGGCTGGTGGGCGCGCTGGCCGGCTATTTGCGCCTGCTCGACAAGTGGAATCAGGCCTTCAATCTCACCAGCGTCCGTGATCCGGGGGAGATGGTGACACGGCATGTGCTGGACTCCCTGTCGGCGCGGCACTTCCTCAAGGGCGGGCGCGTGCTTGATGTCGGTTGCGGCGCTGGCCTGCCGGGAATTCCGCTGGCGCTGGTCGACCCTGAGCGGAGCTTCACCTTGCTGGATTCGGGGCTGAAAAAGGTACGTTTCGTGCGGCAGGCGATCGGCGAACTCAAGATCGGTAATGCCAGCGCAGTACAGACAAGAATCGAGGACTACGCGCCGATGCAGCTGTTCGATACGGTCACTTCCCGCGCCTTTGCCGCCCTGCCGGACTTCATACGCGGCGCCGGGCGGCTGGTTGCGCCAGGTGGCAGACTGCTGGCCATGAAGGGTCGTCTGCCCACCGATGAGATTGAAGCGCTGCCCGAGGGCTGGGAAATCGAAGCGGTCACTGCCGTGCAGGTCCCCGGCCTCGATGCGGAGCGCCACATGATCGTGGTCGGCCGCCGGGCTGACGGCACCGGGGCCGCCTCATGAGTCGCGTCATCGCGGTCACCAACCAGAAAGGCGGTGTGGGCAAGACCACGACCACCGTCAATCTTGCCGCCTCGCTGGCAGCGCTCGAGCGACGCGTGCTGCTGGTCGATCTCGATCCGCAGGGCAACGCGACCACGGGCTGCGGCATCGACAAGCAGGCGCTCGAAGCCTCGACCTGTGAGGTGTTGCTCGGCGAGGCCCAGGCGCTGGACGCCATCGTGTCGGTGACGAATGCCGGCTTCGCGGTGCTGCCCGCCAACGCGGACCTGACCGCTGCCGAAGTGCGCCTGCTCCAGGAAATCGGCCGGGAAATGCGCCTGCGCAAGGCACTCGAGCCGGTACGCGGACTGTACGACTACGTGCTCATCGATTGCCCGCCGACCATCAACATGCTCACCCTCAACGCGCTGACCGCCGCCGACGGGGTGCTGATCCCGATCCAGTGCGAGTTCTATGCACTCGAAGGGCTGTCGGCGCTGCTGGAAACCGTGAAGCAGGTGCGCAATACGGTGAATCCCGAACTCAATATCGAAGGTCTGCTGCGCACCATGTACGACCCGCGCAACCGGTTGGCGACCGATGTGTCGGCCGAGCTGGAGAAGCTGTTCCGCGACAAGGTCTACAAGACGCTGATCCCGCGCAATGTGCGGCTCGCCGAGGCGCCGAGTTTCGGACTGCCGGCGCTGCTGCACGATCGCAGCTCGCGGGGCGCGCAGGCCTACATGGAGCTGGCAGCGGAAGTGCTGGCCGACGAAACGGCTGCCGGCACCGCTGACAGCCAATCGGGCTAGAATGCCGCCGGTTCGGGCGATCCCGGAAAGACAGGCGAAAACACCATGGTAGTAAAGCGAACTGGCCTCGGGCGCGGCCTGGAAGCCCTGCTCGGCAACCCCGGTGATGCTGGCCAGACCGCAGCTCCCGCTGAAGGAAGCGCCAAGAAAGCCGCCGAGGGGCTGCGCTCACTGCCCGTCGATCTGCTGGTGCGCGGTGTCTATCAGCCGCGCCACGACATGCACCATGAGTCGCTGGAGGATCTGGCCAGCTCGATCCGCACCCAGGGCGTGATCCAGCCGATCGTCGTGCGCCTGCTGGCGGACAAAGGTCCTGGCAATACCCCGAAGTACGAAATCATCGCCGGCGAGCGCCGCTGGCGGGCGGCGCAGATGGCCGGGCTCCAGTCCGTGCCGGTCGTGGTCCGCGATGTCCCCGATTCCGATGCGATCGTGATGTCGCTGATCGAGAACATCCAGCGCGAGGACCTGAGCCCGCTGGAGGAGGCGATGGCCGTGCGCCGGCTCATCGACGAATTCGGTCTGACCCACGAAGCGGCTGCCGATGCCATCGGCCGGTCCCGGGTTGCCGTGTCCAACCTGCTGCGACTCATGCAACTCGGTGAAGTGGCCCGTGAGCTGCTCGAGAAGCGGGCCATCGAAATGGGCCATGCCCGTGCCCTGCTGGGACTGACTGACAGCCGGATGCAGGCCGAGGTTTCCCGTCTGGTCGCCACCAAGGGCTTGTCCGTCCGCGAGACCGAGCGGCTGGTCAAGCGCATGCAGGAAGGTCAGGCGAACAAGAGCGGCAAGGCGCAGTCGCAGTCCAAGGATCCAGATGTGCGGCGGCTGGAAAACGACCTGGCCGAAAAACTCGGTGCAAGGGTTTCGATTCAGCACGGCCGCGGCGGCAAGGGAAAGGTTGTGGTTGCCTACAACAGCCTCGACGAACTCGATGGCATCCTGGCCCATATCAACTAGCTGCAATCGGGCTGAAAGCAGCCAGGGGCAAGGCTTTCAGGCAGATCGCATAAAGTGACAGATTATTAACAGCATATCGACACTGACCATATATTTGCTGGCCAGGCGCGGGCCTGCCGAGCCACTTGGGGATTCTGCCTGTGGCCGGTGAATCGCACTTGATTGCACGCTGCATCATCTCTAGACTTCCGCGCCTTCGCAGCGCGTTGCGCTGATTACAGTTGCCACATGACTGGCGCGACGCAGAACCAGAAAGTGCTGCGCCGGGCCGCGTATCGCCTCGCTGCCTGGCAGGCCGCCCTGACATTCGGGGTAGCCGCAGTCGCCGCTGCGGTCGGCGGGGTTGAGGCAGCACAGTCGGCATTGATGGGCGGTGGCATCAGCATCGTCGCGGGCCTCTATCAGGCACTGCGGATGTTCAGCGGCCAGGCGGCCCTGCAACCCGAACGCTTTATGCGCTCGGTCTATACAGGTGAAGCGATAAAGATCGCCCTGACGGTGGCGCTCTTTATCGTGGTGATCCGGGTCATGCGCCCGCAGTTCGCGCCAATGATCGTCGCCTATGCGGCGACCTTTGTCGTCTATCTGGTGGCGCTCGGTACGGGTTATCCCTGGATGCGGAATGATTTCGGTGCGGCTAAGCTTCCCGGCCCGGTAAATGGCCGCGACAGCCCTAACGACGACTAGAACCAGGACGACGGTAAGCAAGGCATGTCAGCAGAAGCCCATACCCCTGCCGATTACATCCGCCACCACCTCACCCACCTGCAGGTCTGCAAGACCGATGAAGGCTGGGTGTGGAACGAGTGCGCCGGCAATTTCATGGCCATCAACGTGGATTCCATGTTTTTCTCGGTCGGCCTGCTGATCTTCCTGTGCTGGCTGTTCAGGCGCGTGGCCGTCAAGGCCACCACGCGCGAGCCGGGACGGATACAGGCGATGGTGGAACTCATCTACGATGTGGTCGATTCCAGCGTACGCAGTACCTTTCACGGCAAGAGCAATCTGATCGCACCCCTGGCGCTGACCATCGTGTCCTGGGTCTTCATGATGAATCTGCTCGACCTGATTCCGGTCGATTTCGTCCCCTACGCCGTCGAGCAGCCCGGGATCGCCGAATTCCTGCGCATCGTGCCCACCGCTGATGTGAACGTGACCTTCGGCATGTCACTTTCCGTTTTCGCGCTGGTGATCTTCTACAGCATCAAGATGAAGGGGGCGGGCGGCTTTCTCAGTGAGCTGACCATGAACCCGCTCAACCCGAAGACCCTCGGCATGCCCCTGCTGGCCTGGCCGCTGGTGATCGCCTTCAATTTCCTGCTCGAGAGCGTGGCCCTGCTGGCCAAGCCGCTTTCGCTCGCCCTGCGTCTCTTCGGCAACATGTATGCCGGCGAGCTGATGTTCATATTGATCGCCCTGCTGGGAATCTGGCAGCTGCCCCTGCACTTCCCCTGGGCGGTGTTCCACATTCTGATCATTACCTTGCAGGCCTACATCTTCATGATGCTCACCATCGTCTACCTGAGTCAGGCGCACGAGCATCACTAGACTGACCGGAACCGTAGCCAGCACCAATCCAGAAAACCTTGTCCACAACACTTTGATAACGAGCCAGGAGTAACCGATGGAAACTGTAATTGCCTCAACTGCGATCGCCGTCGCGCTGATGATGGGCCTGAGTGCGCTCGCCGTAGGCATCGGCATGGGCCTGCTCGGCGGCCGCTTCCTCGAAGCGTGCGCCCGCCAGCCCGAACTGGCCAACATGCTGACCACCAAGATGTTCCTTGCCGTCGCACTGCTCGACGCCGTGGCCATGATCGGTGTGGGTATCGCGCTGTTCTTCGCCTTCGCCAATCCCTTCATTGGCCAGCTGCAGTCAGCTGTCGGCGGTTAAGGCAGGGCTTTACAGCCCCGGCTTGATAGCAGGAGTCATGCGGTGAATATCAATCTCACGTTGCTCGGTCAGGCGATCGCGATGGCGGTCTTCGTCTGGTTCTGCATGAAGTATGTCTGGCCTCCGCTCATGCAGATCATCGAAGAGCGGCAGCAGCAGATCGCTGACGGACTGGCAGCTGCCGACAAGGGTGCCCGCTCCTTCGAAGAAGCGCAGACGCGCATCGCCGCGCTGGTTGAAGAAGCGCGCGGACAGGCACGCACCATCATCGACCAGGCGCAGACCCGCGCCAACGACATCGTCGATGAGGCGCGTACCGATGCTGATCAGGAGCGTGAGCGCATCATCCAGGCAGGCAAGGCCGATATCGACCAGCAGATCAACCGTGCCCGCGATGAGCTGCGGGCCCAGGTTGCGTCGATCGCGGTCGCCGGTGCCGAGAAGATCCTGGCGCGGGAAATCGATGCCCGTGCCCACCAGGATCTGCTCGACAAGCTCGTGGCACAGATCTAGGAACCTGCGCGAATGACCGATCACGCCTTTGCCGCCCGCCCCTACGCCCAGGCAGTTTTCGAGATTGCCAAAGCGACCGGCGATTTCCGTTCCTGGTCAGCGTTTCTGCAGCTGGCAGCAACCCTGGTCATGGATCCGGATCTTGGCAAGACCTTGCGGGCACCCGGCAGCGACGTGGACAAGATCGCTGTGGCAATGGCGGACATCTGCCGTGAACAGCTCGGCAGCCAGGCCTTCGCAGGCGACGGCGCCCGCGACACAGCCACCAACTTCCTGCGCCTGCTTGGCGAGAACCGCCGCCTTCCCGCCCTGCCGGACATCGCGGGGCGCTACGAGGTACTCCGGGCTGAAGCAGAAAATACTCTCGACGTGGTGCTGACTTCGGCATCCGCGGTGGATGAGGGACAACAGTCCCGGATTGCGGCGTCGCTCAGGCAGCGCCTCGGCCGGGAAATCCGGATCAGCGTAAAGCTCGATCCGGCACTGATCGGCGGTGCGCGTCTCCAGATCGGAGATCGCGTCATCGACGGCAGCGTACGTACAGGACTGGACAAACTGGCAACCGCCCTGAGCGTCTGAGGCACGGCCTCCAGCACCGAAGGGATTAGGGGATTCGACCATGGCACTGAAAGCCTCCGAGATCAGCGAGCTGCTCAAGCAGCGCATCAAGAACTTCGAAAGTGCTGCAGAAGCACGCGACGTGGGTACGGTCATCGCCGTCACCGACGGTATCTGCCGTATTCACGGCCTCGCCGACGCCAAATACGGCGAAATGCTGGAGTTCCCGAAAAACACCTTTGGCCTCGCACTGAATCTCGAGCAGGATTCGGTCGGCGCCGTGGTGCTCGGCGACTACAAGCACATCTCCGAAGGCGATACGGTGAAAACCACCGGCCGCATTCTCGAGGTACCGGTGGGCCACGGTTTGCTGGGCCGCGTGGTCAACTCGCTGGGCGAGCCGATCGATGGCAAGGGGCCGATCAAGGCCTCCGGCCGCTCGCCGATCGAACAGGTGGCGCCGGGCGTCATCACCCGCCAGTCCGTCAACCAGCCGGTGCAGACCGGCCTGAAAGCCATCGATGCCATGGTGCCGATCGGCCGCGGCCAGCGCGAGCTGATCATCGGCGACCGCCAGACCGGCAAGACTGCCGTGGCGGTCGACGCGATCATCAACCAGAAGGGCACCGGCATCAAATGCATCTACGTCGCCATCGGCCAGAAGAACTCCTCGGTCGCGACGGTGGTGCGCAAGCTCGAAGAAGCCGGCGCCATGGATCACACCATCGTGGTGGCGGCGACGGCCTCCGAGTCGGCAGCGATGCAGTACATCGCGCCGTATTCCGGTTGCGCGATGGGCGAGTTCTTCCGCGACAACGGCGAAGACGCCCTGATCATCTATGACGATCTGACCAAGCAGGCCTGGGCTTACCGCCAGGTATCCCTGCTGCTGCGCCGTCCGCCGGGCCGTGAAGCCTATCCCGGCGACGTGTTCTATCTGCACTCCCGACTGCTCGAGCGCGCTGCACGCGTCAACGCGGCCTTTGTCGAACAGGCGACTGGCGGCAGGGTGAAGGGCAAGACCGGCTCGCTGACAGCGCTGCCGATCATCGAAACCCAGGCCGGCGACGTGTCGGCATTCGTGCCGACCAACGTGATCTCGATCACCGACGGCCAGATCTACCTTGAAACCGACCTGTTCAATGCCGGTATCCGCCCGGCCATCAACGCCGGTCTATCGGTGTCCCGAGTCGGTGGGTCGGCGCAAACCAAGATCATCAAGAAGCTCGGCGGCGGTATCCGTCTGGCACTCGCCCAGTACCGCGAACTGGCGGCCTTCGCGCAGTTTGCCTCGGATCTCGACGAATCGACCCGCAAGAGCCTCGATCGTGGTCAGCGTGTTACCGAGCTGATGAAGCAGAAGCAGTACAGCCCGCTGTCCGTCGGACTGATGGCCGTGTCGCTGTTTGCCGTCAATGAAGGCTATCTCGATGATGTGCCGGCGAAGGATGTCACCCGTTTCGAGGCGTCGATGCATGATTTCGTGAGCGACAAGTTCGGCGCACTGATTGCCCGGATCGACTCGACTGGCGACTACAACGACGAGATCGTTGCGGGTCTGCACAAGGCCATCGCCGAGTTCAAGAAGAGCGGCACTTACTGAGTCTGCATGTTGACCCTGGACAGGAATAGCTGATGGCCGGCGCCAAGGAAATCCGCACCAAGATCAAGAGCGTGAAGAGCACGCAGAAGATCACCAAGGCGATGGAAAAGGTGGCCGCCTCCAAGCTGCGCCGTACCCAGCAGCGGATGGCCGCTGCGCGGCCCTATGCCGACAAGATCCGCCAGGTCATCGGCCATCTGTTTGAAGCCAACCCGGAATACCGCCACCCGTTCCTCGACTCGCGGCCGGTAAAGCGGGTCGGCTACATCGTCGTGACCACCGACCGGGGTCTCTGTGGTGGTCTCAACGTCAACGAATTCCGCCGCCTCGTCCCGGAGCTGCGTCAGTGGCAGGAGCAGGGCGTCGAAGTCGACCTGTGTCTGATCGGTGCGAAGGGCGTACAGTTTTTCCGCCGCCTGAAGATCAATGTCGTGGCGGCCACGACGCACCTCGGTGAAAACCCGCATATGTCGACGCTGATCGGCGCCATGACGGTGATGCTCGACCTGTACAAGGAAGGGCGCATCGACCGTCTCTATCTGGTTCATAACCAGTTCGTCAACACGATGAGCCAGAAGCCGGAAGTGAAGACACTGCTCCCGGTCGAGGCCGACGACAAGCAGGATCTGCCTGCCCACTGGGACTATATCTACGAGCCGGATGCAGCGGAACTGCTCGATGGCGTGCTGACGCGCTACGTCGAGACGCAGATCTATCGCGCCGTGGTCGAGAACGTGGCCTGCGAGATGGCGTCGAAGATGGTGGCGATGAAAGCGGCGACCGATAATGCGGGCAAGCTTATCGAGCAGCTGCAGTTGAAATACAACAAGGTACGGCAGGCTGGCATCACGCAGGAGATCGCGGAGATCGTCGGTGGTGCAGCTGCTGTCTGAAGACGAGACCAGGTGCGATTTTTATGCGACCCCGGGTCGCGGCTGAAGCCGCTCCTACGGGGGGCAGGAGAGAGAGATGAGTAACGGCAAGGTGGTTCAGGTTATCGGCGCAGTGGTGGATGTCGAGTTTCCTCGCGGGGAGATTCCGAAGATTTACGATGCGCTGCTGCTCGATGAGTTCGATCTCACCCTCGAGGTGCAGCAGCAGCTCGGCGATGGCGTCGTCCGGACGATTGCCATGGGCGCCAGTGAAGGCCTCAAGCGCGGTCTGCCGGTGACCAATACCGGCAAGCCCATCTCGGTGCCCGTGGGTGAAAAGACCCTTGGCCGAATCATGGACGTGCTCGGCAAGCCGGTGGACGAAGCCGGTCCGGTGGATTCGAAGGAGCGCTGGCCGATTCACCGTGCCGCGCCGAGCTATGAAGACCAGGCGGGTGCTACCGAGCTGCTGGAGACCGGCATCAAGGTCATCGACCTGATCATGCCGATCGCCAAGGGCGGCAAGGTGGGCCTGTTCGGCGGTGCCGGCGTCGGCAAGACCGTTACGCTGCTGGAGCTGATCCGCAACATCGCTGCCGAGCACTCGGGCTACTCGGTGTTTGCAGGCGTAGGCGAGCGTACCCGTGAAGGCAACGACTTCTACCACGAGATGAAGGACGGCGGCGTGCTCGACAAGGTCGCGCTCGTCTACGGCCAGATGAACGAGCCGCCCGGCAACCGTCTGCGCGTGGCCCTGACCGGCCTGACGATGGCCGAGTATTTCCGCGACGAAGGTCGCGACGTGCTCATGTTCATCGACAACATCTACCGCTACACGCTGGCCGGCACCGAGGTGTCGGCACTGCTCGGCCGCATGCCCTCCGCGGTCGGTTACCAGCCGACACTCGCCGAGGAAATGGGCGTACTGCAGGAGCGCATTACCTCGACCAAGACCGGTTCGATCACCTCTTTCCAGGCGGTGTACGTGCCCGCGGACGATCTCACCGATCCGTCTCCCGCGACCACTTTCGCGCATCTGGAGGCGACGCTCGTCTTGTCGCGCCAGGTCGCCGAGCTCGGCATCTATCCGGCCGTGGATCCGCTCGACTCCACCAGCCGCCTGCTCGACCCGAACGTCATTGGTACCGATCATTACGACGTGGCGCGTTCCGTGCAGTCGGTGTTGCAGCGCTACAAGGAGCTGCAGGACATCATCGCGATTCTCGGCATGGACGAGCTCTCCGAGGAAGACAAGCAGATCGTGCAGCGGGCGCGCAAGATCCAGCGCTTCCTGTCACAGCCCTTCTTTGTGGCCTCGCAGTTCACCGGCCAGGACGGCAAGTACGTTTCGCTGAAGGAGACCATCCGCGGCTTCAAGGGCATCGTTGCCGGCGAGTATGATCATCTGCCTGAGCAGGCGTTCTATATGGTCGGCACCATCGACGATGCGGTCGAGAAGGCCAAGACGCTGCAGTAGCAGGACAGCGGTCAGATCATGAGCACAATCAAAGTCGACATCGTCAGTGCCGAAGGCCAGATCTGGTCGGGCGAGGGCAACCTGGTCATCGCGCCTGGCAAGTATGGTGAGGTGGGTATCGCCCCCCGCCATGCGCCGATGATGATGAACCTGCGGCCTGGCGAAGTGCGCGTGCAGATGGAGGGCCAGGACGAGCAGTTCTTCTACGTCACCGGTGGCCTGCTCGAAGTCCAGCCGACCCTCGTTTCGGTTCTGGCTGATACGGCGCTGCGCGCCGACCAGCTCGATGAGCAGGCTGCAGACGACGCGCGCCGTGCGGCCGAGGAAGCCCTGAAGGGCGCGACCGCCAAAGAAGATCTGGTCCACGCACAGGAACAGCTCGTCGAGGCGGCTGCGCGCTACCGCGCGGCCCAGCGACTCAAAGGCAAGCGCAGGTAGGAGCGCCGCCCGTCCCGGGAGCGGCTGTGGCCGCGATCTTCCCGGGCCGCAAACATCGCGCCTGAAGGCGCTCCCACAGAAGGCGCTCCTGCCTATAATCCCCGCCCATGGCAAAAGACATCACCGTTATCGTTCTCGCCGCTGGTCAGGGCAAGCGCATGCGCTCTGACCTTCCCAAGGTACTGCACCCGCTGGCCGGCCGGCCCCTGCTCGCCCATGTGCTTGGCTCGGCCGAGGCACTGCGTGCGCGTGAAATGCGGGTCGTATACGGACATGGTGGTGAACAGGTCAGGCAGGTCTTTGCCGGCCGGCCGGTGAAGTGGATCCACCAGGCTCAGCAGCGCGGCACCGGACACGCCGTGCGCCAGGCCATGCCCGGTATCCGGCCCGGGGACGTGGTACTGGTGCTGTACGGTGATGTGCCGCTGGTCCTGCCGGAGACGCTGCGCAAACTTGTCGCAAAAGCGGCAAAAGGCCAGCTGGCAATCCTGACCGCCCGGCTGCCCGTGCCGACTGGCTACGGCCGCATCGTTCGCGGTGCGCGCGGCAAGATCAGCGCGATTGTTGAAGAGAAAGATGCCACGCCGGCCCAGCGCGAGATCGACGAGATCAATACCGGGCTGCTGGCCTGCCCGGCCGCGCTGCTGGCTCGCTGGACGGGGCGGCTGCGCGCAAACAATGCCCAGAAGGAGTTTTACCTCACAGACTGTGTCGGACTGGCGGTAAAGGACGAGGTTCCGGTCGTGTCCGTAACGGCCGGCTCAGCCGATGAGGTGCTGGGCATCAACGACAAGGCGCAGCTCGCCGAAGCCGAGGCGATACTCCGCCGCAGGCTTGCCACGGCATTGATGCTGTCTGGCGTGACCCTGGCTGATCCTGAAAGGATTGATATTCGCGGCACGCTGAAGTGCGGCCGCGATGTCTGCATCGACGCCAACGTGATCATCGAGGGCGATGTGGTGCTGGGCGACGGTGTGCGCATCGGACCCTTCAGCCTGGTGCGCGATGCTACCGTTGGTGCCGGTACGGTGATCCACTCACACTGTGTCATCGAGCAGGGCATGATCGGTGCGCGTTGCGATATCGGCCCCTATGCGCGGGTACGGCCCGAAGTCCAGCTCGCTGACGGGGCCAAGCTCGGCAACTTTGTCGAGATCAAGAAGAGCGTGATTGGTGCCGGCAGCAAGGTAAACCACCTCAGCTATATCGGTGATGCGGTCATCGGCAGCCAGGTGAATGTCGGCGCCGGTACGATCACCTGCAACTACGATGGTGCCAGCAAGCACCGTACGATCATCGGTGACGGCGCCTTCATCGGCTCAGGCGTGGAACTGGTGGCACCGGTCGAGATCGGCGCGGGCGCTACCATCGGCGCCGGCTCAACCATCAGCAAGGCGGCACCCGCCGGCCAGCTCACTCTGGAACGTTCCCGGCAGACCACCATCCCGAACTGGAAGCGTCCGCAGAAGAAAGCCAAACGCTGAGGCGCGCACCGACAAGCTCGTCCTCCGGACGACGAGGACATGCCAGGCAGGGCCGGTATCAACCCTGCGCAAGTGCGATGCAGGTTACAGCCCCGTAACCCCGAAAGCGCTATCTTTGGCCGCTAATCCCTGTTCACTAAGTCATAATTTCAGCCATGTGTGGAATCGTTGGTGCAGTCGCCGGGCAGAACATCGTCCCCATCCTGATGGAGGGGCTGCGCCGGCTCGAATATCGCGGCTATGACTCTGCGGGGCTGGCTGTACTCAGCGATGGCCGGCTCCGGCGGCAGCGCCGGCAGGGCAAGGTCGCTGAACTCCAGTTGGCCCTCGATGCCGAGCCGCTCAGTGCGCACATCGGTATCGCTCATACCCGGTGGGCTACCCACGGCATACCGAGTGAGAGGAACGCCCATCCGCATATCTCCTTCGACGGACTTGCGATCGTCCACAACGGGATCATCGAGAATCATGAGCAGCTGCGTGAGGAACTGAAGCAGCAGGGCTATGTATTCGCTTCAGATACCGACACCGAATGCATTGCGCACCGGATCCACCACCACCTGAAGAGCAAGCCGGACCTGTACTCTGCCGTGCGTGCCACCGTCGGCGAACTGCATGGCGCCTACGCGCTGGTCGTGATGAGTGAAGCCGACCCGGACCTGCTGGTACTCGCCCGCTGCGGCTGTCCGGTGGTGGTTGGTTTGACCGATGACGGAAATTTCGTCGCTTCGGATGTCTCGGCGCTGCTGCCTGTCACGCGTCGCTTTGTCTTCCTCGAGGAAGGTGACGTAGCCGAGATCCGCAAGACCGGTACCAGAGTGACCGACCTGGACGGTCATCCGGTTGAGCGCCAGGAAAAGCAGAGTGAGCTGTCGGCCGATGCGGCAGAGAAGGGCCAGTATCCGCACTACATGCTCAAGGAAATTCACGAGCAGCCACGGGCTGTCGCGCAGACGCTCGAGGAACGGGTCGCCAACGGCAAATTGCTGCAAGCAGCTTTCGGTCCGGCGGCTGCTGAGGTCTTTACCCGCGTCGAGGCCGTACACATTGTTGCCTGCGGCACCAGTTTCCATGCCGGATCGGTGGCACGCTATCTGATCGAGCAGGTGTGCCGCCTGCCCTGCCATGTGGATATCGCCAGCGAGTACCGCTATCGCAGCCCGGTGGTGCCAAAGAACACGCTGTTCGTGACCATCTCCCAGTCAGGGGAAACGGCTGACACGCTGGCTGCCCTGCGCCTCGCCAAAGGCTCCGGTTACCTGGCTACGCTGGCGATCTGCAACGTGCCGGAGAGTTCCCTGGTACGCGAATCCGACCTGGTGATGCTGACGCGCGCCGGTCCCGAGATCGGTGTTGCTTCGACCAAGGCCTTCACCACCCAGATCACCGCGCTGACCATGCTGGTGATCGCGCTCGCCAAACACCGCACTGCGGATGCCGAGCGCGAACGCGGACTGGTGACGCGTCTGATCGAGATTCCGGGCCTGATCGAGAAGACCCTCGTGCTGGACCCCGTGATGCAGCAGCTCGCCGAGCGTTTTGCCAACAAGCACCATGCGCTGTTTCTGGGTCGCGGCATCCTGCATCCCATTGCGATGGAGGGCGCACTCAAGCTCAAGGAAATCTCGTACATTCATGCCGAGGCCTATCCGGCCGGCGAACTCAAGCACGGCCCGCTGGCGCTGGTCGACGCGGATATGCCGGTCATCACGGTGGCGCCGAACAATGACCTGCTCGAAAAACTCAAGTCCAATCTGATGGAAGTCCGCGCCCGTGGCGGCGAGCTGTTCGTTTTTGCCGACCCGGATTCCGGCTTTGAATCCAGCGATGGCGTTACCGTCATCAACATGCCAAGACATGTGACCTATCTGCAGGCACCGGCGGTCTACACCATTCCGATGCAGCTGCTCGCCTATCATGTCGCCATACTGCGCGGCACGGATGTGGACCAGCCGCGCAACCTCGCCAAATCGGTAACGGTCGAGTAACCTCCTGCGGCGTGTACCCCGCTGATACCAATGGCGAACTCCTGCGCCTCATGCTGGAACAGGGCGACGATCTGACTGCGCCCCGGGATATCGATTTCTTCGTGATCTTTGCGATCAGGGCGGAGGCCGAAGCCTTTGCCACGGCCGCGACGGCGGCGCTCGGGCTGCGGGCACAGGTCTCGCCGTACGAGAAGACCGGGAAGTGGCAGGTTCTGCTCACCCGGCATATGCCGCCGGAACATGCTTTGCTGAACAGCCTCGAGAAGCGGATTGCCGGGCTGGCCCGCGAGCATGGCGGTGAAGCCGATGGCTGGGGCTGTCCGCCAGCCCGCGGGGATTCAGGGCTCCGGTGACTGTTACCGTCAGCTACCTGGTGATGTATGCGCCGGAGCAGCTGCGCTCCAAACACATCCGCGACCCGCGCCTGCAGATCCGGCCCGTCATCCCGCCACGCTGGCAGTTCAATCAGTCGATGTACTGTCGTATCGGTGCTGACTGGTCCTGGCAGGAAAAGCGGGACTGGGACGAGGCCAAATGGCGGGCATACGCGGAGGCGCCGGGTTTGCATACTTTTGCCGCGAGCTGGGCCGGTGAACCCGCCGGTTACTTCGAGCTGCGCGAGGATCCGCACGGCGGGATCGAGATCGTCTATTTCGGGCTGCTGCGGGCGTTCATCGGCAAGGGGCTCGGCGGTGCCATGCTGAGCAGTGCGCTGGAGCATGCCTGGCGACTGGGACCCGACCGCGTCTGGGTCCATACCTGTACGCTCGACCACCCGGCAGCGCTGGCAAATTACCAGGCTCGGGGGCTGCGCATCTATCGCACCGGCACCGAAACCGTATCCGGGAACGATTAGGCCAGCTACAATGCTTGCAGCGCGAAAACCCTTATAGAACACCGGGTTCGCACTGATATGGTGACTTACTGTTGATACAGTGGTGAGTTACTGATTAGAACAAACAACAGGCAGTGCCATAGCAGGAGCAGCCCCCGTGGAAGTCGACATCATTCTTGAGCCCGATCTGGGTCCTTCACAGCTCGTCGAGCTCGCCCAGGCCGCCGAGCGCTATGGCATTCGCGCCATCTGGACCTCCAACTACTTCGCCCACTGGGATGCTTTCATCAGCCTGGTGCCGGTGGCCCAGGCGACCAAGAAGCTGCGCATGGGCGCGCTCGCGGTCAGCCCCTTCGAGATGCACCCGCTCAAGATCGCCAATTCACTGCTGAGCCTCAACGAGCTGTCGGGGGGGCGGGCGATGGCCGCCATCGGTGCCGGCGAAGGCAACCTCGATGCGATGGCCCTGCACAAGCCCGACAAGATCGTCGTCGCAGTGCGCGAGGCCATCGAGATCGTGATCGGCGCCGGCCGGAAAAAGCTCGCCAAGGACGGCTACAAGGGCGAGATCTTCAACGTCACCTATCCCTGCGCCTACGACTGGCTCAAGGCACCGCCGCCCTTCGTTTATGGCACGGCCTATCGCCACATGATGATGCGCATGGAAGCGCGCGTCGCCGACGGCGTGTTTATCGGCTGCACGCCGCCGGAGCTCATCGAGTCGGCCATGGACAATGTCCGCATCGGCATTGGCAAGCGCGAGCCGGGCGCGTCGCCGATCCGCGTGAACAGCTTCTGGGCCTGGCACGTGAAGAAGGACCGCAAGGAAGCCTATCGCGAGTCCCGTCGCGAACTCGCCTGGCGTGCGCGCAAGCTGGATGGTGATCTCATCAAGCTCTGGCTGACACCCGATGAGGTGCAGACGGTGGTCAGCAACTTCGACAAGTTCGTCGCCGCCTGGTTTGACCGTTCCGGCAATATCCAGGGCGTATCCGAGGAGATGTGCAACCGTCTCTGCGAAGGCCTCACTTCCACGGGTGGCATCGAGGACCTGGACCGGGAAATCGAGCGTTTCAAGACCTTCGGCAAGGCCGGCCAGACCGAAATCGGTTTGCGCCTGCATGACAACCCGATGGACGCGCTGAAGATCATCGGCGAGCACGTGGTGCCGGCACTGCGCTGAGCGCGCATTGATCGTGTCGGCTAATTGAGCGTCAGGGAGGAGGCTGGTGCATCGAGATTGGCGAGATGCCGGCTGACCAGCGCACCCACCGATTTGATCGGGTTCGGCAGGACAGTAAATACAGGCGGCCGCCGCCGCAGGGCATCGAGCCGGTTTGCTTCCAGCAACTGGCGCAGATAGGCGAGATTCTGTTCGATGGCCACCATGTAGGGGTTCTGGCCGTTGAACAGCGGTTCCATGTAGCGATAGGCGCGATTGAAGCTTTGTTCGAGGCGCGCACGCGCTGAATCTTCCCAGAACCCGGGCGTCTGGCGCAGCAGGTCATCGCCCGAGGCGTAGCGCACCAGCCGTTCACGCGGGCCCTTTAACTCGACGGCTACACCTGCCAGTACAAATTCGCCGTACAGGCGGTCGCGGCATTTCTCCAGATAGCAGCGGTCTGCCATCTGCGCCAGCATGTCCGCGGTGCCGAGCAGATGGCCCACCGCGCTGTCGCGCGGGTCATCGAGTTCCAGGTCATTGAACGGGATCTCATAGCCGGTGAAATGCACGACCTGCCGGGCCACAGCGACTGAAGCCCCGAGCCCGATGCGCGGCAGATAACTGCCAAGGAACTCGGCGCCGCGGGCAATATGGCAGGAGGTCAATTCCGCGCCGTTGTGATGACGCTCGCCGGTACGCCGGATATATCCGGAATCGTGGAACAGTGCGCAGACCAGCCCCATCACGGTGCGCTCCACGCCCAGACGGTCAGCGACCGCACAACTCTGCTGATAGCCGGCCAGCAGCCGCGCCATCGCCAGGGTCACATCCAGTGAGTGCTGCTGATCGTGATACAGGGTGTCGCAGCCGACATAGCCATCAAACTGGCCACGGAACAGCCGCCGGAAATCGTGGAACGCCATCCACAGGCTGTCGAAAGAGGCACCGGGACAGGCAAGCTCGAACAGTTCGTCTACCGCTTCGCGTACCGCATCGACGGAGCTGACACGTACGGTGTTGGTGACATCGTACTCGCTGCGCCGGGGAAACAGCGCCGTCGACCGCGCGTCGGCGCCGGCAGTTTCGCCGCGATTGATGTTCTGAGCAGCCACGGGCAGGGATTCTTGCACGCACCCGGACAGGCGGCAATCAGCGAAACCCTGCTGTTTGCCACGATACGCTCAGCTGCAAAGAGGCGGCAGCCCCTGTTCCTGACGCACCTTCTGGAGCTTGAGCACGCCGTCGAGCGCTTCTGTGCGCGCTTTGCCGCGATCGGCGTGCGCAGGATCAAACTTGCCCCACTGCGCATAGACCTCATTGGCCTTGCCGGTATTGTTCGATTCCTCGGCGGCGATGGCCTCGATCAACAGGGCGTAGTTGCGCCGCTTGGCGTCAGTCTCAAGCCTGAATGCGCGTTCGGCCTTCGAAATCGCACTGACATGGCGACAACGGGCGAGATCCTCGCTCGCGGCGAAATTCAGCTCACCGATTCTGGCTTTCATCGCCGGGTCGTAGACCGGTGTGCCCGTGGCCGGTGCCGGCACCGAAGCCGGGGCCGTTTGCCGCTTCTTTTCCTGCTCCGCACCATGCATCGCGCCGACTGCCGCGCCCGAGCTTGCGCCGACCGCTGCCGACCGCAGCGCGTTATTCACGGCATCGCCACCCCAGAAGATGCTGCCGACGGCACCCGCGACCAGGCCGCCGACCGCGCCAGTCTTGGCGCCGCGCTCAGCGCCCTGTTGAGCGCCTGTACTGCACGCCACCAAGGCCACGCTCAGCAGCAAAGGCGATACACGACGCAGCAAAGACAGCATCAGCAATTCTCCGGGTTGGCGGCCGGGCCGATGGAGCGGTGCAGTACCGCCGGCGAGCCAATGCCGCGCTCTCGGAAAGCCTCGAGTACACGGAAGTGTACATCCGTTTCAAAGGGCTTCTCGTATTTGCAGTCGAACACATAGGGCCGCGCCTTCAGATTGATCGCCACGTAGTTTTGCAGGATCTCCTGCTTGATCAGTATCGGCACGGGTTTGTCGAGAAAGATATACGGACTGGTCAGACAGGCTTCGCGGATGATCTCGGCGGCGAGCACCGCGTCCTGGTCCACCCCGATGTAGAAATCCATCGGCACCTGCATCTCGAGCTCCCCATAGTTTCCGCTCGAGGTGACGCCGGTGAATACATTGTTGTTCGGGATGGTGATGATGTTGTGGTCGAGCGTGTTCATGCGCACGCTGCGCAGGCCGATCTTGATGATGTCGCCGTATTCGCCGCCGTAGGAAACCCGGTCACCGACCTGGAATGGACGGTCAAACATGATCGTGATGCCGGCGATAAACGAGGCGACCACGTCACGCAGCGCAAAGCCGATGGAGAAGGCGAGCGCACCGCCGATGACAGTGAGTGCGGTCGAGTCCAGCCGGATACTCAGCCCCAGCGTCACGATGAGGGTGGCGATATAGATGAAGAAACGCGCGGTTGTCTGGACTTTCTGGATAGTCGGCCGCCGGTTCGAGAATTGCCGGCCGAGCCGGTCGCCGATGTTTTCAATCAGCCGGATAAGGAACAGTGCGCCGATCAACACCGGGATGGATGCAAAGACCCCGCCCCAGCGAACGAGCTCGGCAAGGCGCCCGAGATCCGGAGCGTCCTGGGCGTATGCCGGCACCGCCAGTAGCAGCAGTGCGGTGCCAGGGATGCAACACAGGCGCGAAGCCCGACCTGGGAGTCTTCTGCTCATGGATTCACCAGCAAGTGGCGGCGTTCCAGCAACCGGGTAACTGCCCGCAACCAGGACCAGCGAATGTAGACGCGGTCGCCTTGCTCGCCGTAGATTCCCTGCGACTGTCCGAAGCGGAATGCATTGAGTACCTGTTCGTGACTCAGGCGGGTGGCCTGTGCGACGTCTTCAACCGTCGCGGGAGTCAGGTACAGGATCGCACGCAGGATGAACAGCGACGAATCGGGCAGCGCGTTCAGCATCGCGGGGTCCGGCTCTTGCAGTGGCCGCACATGCACCACTCCCTGCCCGTCCTCCGCCAGAGTGGAGCGCCAGGCTTCAAGTGCAAGGCCTGGGTTGCCCGAGACGTAGTCCCAGAGCATGCGCATGTAACCGCCCTGCTTGGCTTTCAATGCATCCAGACGGTCGATCTCGTCGGCGCCCACCGGCAGCTTTTCGAGCAGCCCGGTATACACAGGTGAAATGCCGGCCTCTGCCGTCCGTTGTGCCAGCAGCGCACCGATCTGCGCCTCATCCCACGGTTCAAGGTGGTGCACCTCGTCGAAGAGCGGCCGCGCATCACGGGCGCGCTTCAGAAAGGGCCAGACCGCCGCATCGATGGTGAAGACCCAGGTCGTCCCGGTGCAGTTTCCGCGCGCAATGGCGATCACTTCATCGAACAGCGCAAGACCGCCGATGATCGGCTTGGCCAGTGCATGCGCTTCGTCCAGCAGCATCAGCGGCGGTGCCGTGTCGCCGGGCTCATCGGTCGTCGTCGCATCAGGGTCATGCGTCCGGGCGGCCCGGCGGACCGCCTCCGCCGAAGTATGCGGGCCGCATACGATGCTGACCGAGCCATCGACCCGTGCATGCAACTCATGCATCAGCGAAGACTTGCCCATGCCGCGTGAGGCGATCAGGGCGATCATGCGGCCCTTGCGCTGCCTGGCAGTACTGACGATGTGTTCCAGCAGCTCATCGTTCGGGCTTTCAAGCCAGCGGGTGTATTCCCGTGCCGGATGCAGGATGTCCATGGCCTCGATACGCAGCGGCTTCACGGCCAGCGCATCATGCGTATCGCCGAAGCGCTCCAGCTCGCGCCGGAACAGCCAGGCGTGAGCGCGGCGTGCCAGGTCGAAGTCCGACAGCCACAGTCGCATATTCTTTACTGTGCCGGCGCTGAACAGCTGTACGGCTCCGATCATCGCAGCGAGAAAACTTTTCCAGCCCTCGCGGTTCGACAGCACCCAGACCTGTACCGGCGTCTTCCTGCGCACCAGATCGATACGCTCGAAGATGATCGACCGCCACCAGCGCACCAGCACCAGAAAGACCGGGAACGCTGCAAACCAGCAGCTGGAGAATGCCCAGCTGTAGATGGTCCCCTGTCCGACAAGTCTGCTGCTGAGGACGAGGATCAGTATGAAGATCACTGCAGTCCGTGCCACCAGGCGCAGCGAACGCAAGCGGATCTTGCTGCTCCCGCCGTCCACGTTGACCAGATTGGTCGTGGTAGCGGCGACGATGGCATTGATGACATTCACTGCCAGTGCCGCACCGATTCCCCAGCCGATGACGGATACCAGCAGCTGCACTTCAAGCAGGTCTTGCACGGCAGCTGGCAGCAGCCACAGGCTTGCCAGATAGAACAGTGCCCATTCAAGCTGGCGGTGGATCTTGCCCAGAAAGCGCACCAGCTGCAGCTGCAGGCTCGGGGATACGCGCCGCTCCGCACGGTCTACCGCTTCGAGGCGCGCATCGGCCAGGGCGATAACGTGGCCCGACCGGCGCTTCTCCCACACAAACAGCGTGACGAGCAGCAGCCAGGGGATCGCCACTTTTGCCGTATTCCAGATGGACACGCCGGAAGGTCCGTTGCTGCGCAACCCCGCAAGCCATGCGGTACCGGTCTGCCGGTGATAGCGAAGGATCAGCGAAAGCTGGTAAATCTCCAGTTTCGCCTGTTCCCAGCCGGCCGGCGTAAAGCCCGTGACGGCGTTGCGCTTGCTCGCTGACAGAAAGGGCAACAGGCCGAGGCGCTCGGTGTTCAGTACCGTGATTTCGTCCAGCAGTACAGCTGCGCGTTCTTCGCGGATTGCCTGCTCGGCCCGACGCGCTTCGATGATGGCCTTCTGCACCCCGATGCGGCGCGCGCGTGCATCATCCGCGGGAACATCCGGTGGAATGTCGGCGAGTGCGTCCGGCCCGATATCCGGAACCGCCGATGCGGCACCGCCGAGCTCATCAAGCGCGGCAGAAAGTTCGTCACGGGAGGCACGCAGGGTCCGGCGGATCGCCTCATAGGTCGCATCGACTTCCGAGTCGCCCGCCGCCTTTGCCTCGCGCACACGCCGCTGCCAGCCGAGCAGCGCGTCAGTGCGGGTGGCCAGTTCCGCATGCTCCCTGCTGAAGCTGCCAAGCACCGCGGCGATACGCGCCTCAACGGCGATGAGGCGTGCCAGTTCTTCCTTGACCAGTCGTTCAGCCTCGGTGCGCGCGGCACGCGCTGCTTCGAGGCTGCGCTGACGTTCCAGTTCTGCCTCACGCGCCTGGCGCTCCGCTGCCGTCTCACCCGGCTGCGCTGCTTCCTGGCGCCCTGCATGCTTCGCCAGCAGTGCATCACGCTCCGTCTTGTCCAGCGCGTAGAAAGCAAGGCGCGCGCGGTCCAGTGCCATGCGACCGCGCCACAGTGCCGGATCCGGTGGCGCGATCTTCGTGTCGGGAGTCTCGGCCGCAGAATCGATTGCGGCCAGCAGCGTGCGTATCCGCAGCGCTTCCACCTGAAGTGCAGCTTCATCCGTCAGGGGGATGTCAAAGAGAGATTGCGGGGCGACAGTGACGTCCAGGGTGCCGGCGATCAGAGCGTCAATCCGGGCAATGCGCGGATCCGCGGCCGGCTCCGCGGCGAGGGATGCTGCGGCTGTCTCCGCGGTTGCAGCCTGCGTTGCTGCAGCTTCCTGTGCCAGTACTGAAGTTGCACACAGGCAGGCGGCCAGCAGTGCATTTATCGCGCCCCAAAGACGTCCGGACATATACGCTGACCCCATGGTGCGCCAAGTTACATGCCGACCCGTACGCAAACAATAGCGGCCGGATCAGCGGGGCTTCCAATGGCTGCCTCGCCGCTTCCGGATCAGCTTATGGCGACGTCGCCGTGAAAAATGGCCAGTACCGGCGCGTGGTCGGAGGGCTTTTCGAGCTTCCGGGGCAGCTTGTCGATGAGGGTGGCCGAGCAGTCCGCCGCGAGCGCCCTGGACGCCAGAATCAGGTCGATGCGCAGGCCGCGGTTCAACCTGAAACCCATCTGCCGGTAGTCCCACCACGAAAACGATTTCTCCGGTTGCTCGGAAAGCCGGAAGGTGTCCACCAGACCGAGCTCGAGCAGCGCCGCCAGGCGCTCGCGTTCCGGGCCGCTGCACAGGACCTGATCGCGCCACAGCTCCGGATCGTGCACATCGCGATCTTCCGGCGCGATATTGAAATCGCCGACGATGGCCAGCCGTTCGTATTTCTTCAGCTCGTCTTCCAGCCAGCCGTGCAGTGCATCCAGCCAGTCCAGCTTGTAACGGTATTTGTCCGAGCCGACACTCTGGCCGTTCGGCACATAGACATTGATGATGCGGGTATCGCCGTAGCTGGCAGCGATCACACGGCGTTGTTCGTCAGCGAAACCGGGAATGTCGACGATGACATCAGCCGGTGAGTCGCGCGAGATCAGCGCAACGCCGTTCCAGGCCTTCTGCCCGTTCAGAACGCAGCGATAGCCGCTGGCCTCGATCTCGGCCAGCGGAAACTTGTCGGCCTCCGTCTTGATTTCCTGCAGGGCAAGTACATCAGGCTCATTGGCGTTCAGCCAGTCCAGAACGTGCGGCAAGCGCTGCCGGATTGAATTGACGTTCCAGGTGGCAAGTTTCATGCAGTGATTCCGGTTTGCTTCAGCAGGGCATCCACATGTGCGGGCCGGCCGCGGAAAGCGATGAAGGCCTCGGCGATATCCCGCGAACCACCGACCTCGAGTATGTTTTCCCTGAAGCGCCGGGCCAGATCCGCATTGAACAGTCCGTTTTCCTCGAAAGCGGCAAAAGCATCGGCCGCCAGTACTTCCGCCCACTTGTAGCTGTAGTAGCCCGCTGCATAGCCGCCGCCGAAGATGTGCGTGAAGGCATGCGCAAAGCGATTCCATTCCGGGTAGCGGATGGCCGCTACCTCGGCGCGCACTTCGTGCAGGATTCCGGCGATACGCGCGCTGTCAGGCGGGACTGGTCCGCTATGGATACGCATGTCAAAGAGCGCGAACTCGATCTGGCGTACCAGGTCCAGGCCGGCCTGGAAATTCTTTGATTCACGCAGGCTCTTGAGAATCGCCGCTGGCAGCGGCTCACCGGTCTGGTAGTGGGCCGAGCAGAGCGAGACAACCTCGGGTTCCCAGGCAAAGGTTTCCATGAACTGGCTGGGGAGCTCGACGGCATCCCAGGGCACACCGTTGATACCTGCCACGCTGGGGTAGTCGATGCGCGTCAGCAGGTGATGGAGCACGTGGCCCATCTCGTGAAACAGCGTCACGACCTCGTCATGCGTCAGCAGTGACGGCCGGTCGCCGGACGGGCGCGCATAGTTGCAGACCAGGTGCGCGACCGGTATCTGCACCTGTCCGTGATCGCGGCCGCGATTCAGGCATTGATCCATCCATGCGCCGGCGCGCTTGTTCGAGCGCGCGAAGAAATCCACGTAGAAACCGCCGACCGGCTGATCATCCTTGCCGGTCAGCTGGTAGTAGGCGGCGTTCTGGTCCCAGGTCTCGATGCCTTCGACCTGCGAGACGCGCAGGCCATAGAGCTTTTCGAGCACGCTGAACAGGCCGGACATGACCCGTGGCAGCGGGAAGAAAGGCCGCAGTTCCTCATCGGAGATGGCGTACCTCCGGTGGCGCAGTTTTTCAGAGTAGTAGGCGATATCCCAGGGCTCGAGACCGAAACCGGCGAAAGCTTCAAGCTCTGCCAGCTCGCGCTTTGCCGCTGCGCGCGAATGTGCCACGAGGTCGAGCAGAAAGCTTCGCACTTCATCCGCCGACTTCGCCATCTTGGTCGCCAGCGAATAATCGGCAAAATCGGCGTAGCCGACGATCTGTGCGGCTTCGTGCCGCAAGGCCAGGATGCGTTCCATCACTGCACTGTTGTCGTTGTCGGGTGAATAGTCGGCCTGATCCGAGGCGCGCGTGACCCAGGCCCGGTAGAGTTGCTGGCGCAGCTCGCGATCGTCGGCGTGAGCGACCACATCCACATAGGTGGGCTGGTCGAGCTGCAGGATCCAGCCGGTCTTGCCGGACTCCCGGGCCAGCAGTGCAGCCGGTTCGAGCACATGTTCCGGTATGCCTTTGACCCGCTCCGCATCGCTGATGTGCAGTGACCAGGCTGCCGCGGAGTCGAGCACGTTGTGCTCGAAGGCGGCTTCAGTCTGTGCCAGCTCCTCCATGATGGCCTTGAAGCGCGCTTTCTTGTCTTCCGGCAGGTGTACGCCGGCCAGGGTGAAGTCGCGGATAGCAAGTTCCAGCAGGCGTGCGCCCCCTTCGCGCACGCCGTCCCTTTGCGCCGCCTTGCCTTCGCTGAGGCGCTGATAGAGCCGGTAGAGCCGCTGGTTGTGGCCGAGTTCGGTGGCATATCGCGACAGCGCCGGCAGACAGGCGTCGTAGGCAGCGCGCAGCTCGGGCGCATTGGCCACTGATTGCAAATGCCGTACCGGCGACCAGACACGGTGCAGCCGGTCGCCGAGTGCTTCGAGCGGCAGGATCACGGCTTCAAAATCAGGGTCGGATTGACTGGCCGACTTGATCAGTTGCTCGAGTTCGGTGCGACTCGCCTCGATCGTTTCCAGCACGGCCGGCTCGATGTGCTCAGGCCGGATGTGCGCGAAAGCGGGCAGGCCGCTTTGCCGTAGCAGGGGATTGTTGTTCAAGACTTGACCCGGGGTATGGACGCGCAAGATCGCGGTCCGGAATGCTAACGGAAACGCCAGCCGACCCCCAAGACGGGAATCAAAGGATTCTGTCCGCTTGCTAGACTGGAGGCGATTTTCAAGGGCAGCAGGGCGATGCGCATGGCGGAACAGTTCGATCTCATCGTGATTGGCGGCGGCAGCGGCGGCCTCGCGGCCGCGCAGCGTGCGGCGGAATATGGCGCCCGGGTCGTTGTGATCGAGTCCACGGCGCTGGGCGGGACCTGTGTCAACGTCGGCTGTGTGCCGAAGAAGCTGGTCTACAACGCGGCGAGCCTTGCACACCTGATGCACGATGCACGCGACTATGGTTTCGACGTCACCGTCAAAGGCCAGGACTGGGCGGGCTTCAAGGTCAAACGCGACGCCTACATTCAGCGCCTGAACGGTATCTATGCGGCCAACCTGGCGCGGAAGGGCATCGCGCATGTCGTGGGCCATGCGCGGTTTGGTGATCCCCACACCGTCAGGGTGGCCGGACGGACCCTGTCGGCACCGCACCTCATCATCGCTACCGGTGGCCGCCCGCAGGTACCGGATCTGCCGGGCAGTGAACTCGGGCTGGTCTCGGACGATTTCTTCGCCCTCGAGCAGCGCCCGCAGCGGGTCGCGCTGGTCGGTGCCGGTTATATCGCCGTCGAGTTTGCCGGTGCGCTGCGTGCGCTCGGTTCGGAGGTCACGCTGCTTGCTCGTCACGCCCGCGTGCTGCGGCATCTGGATGAATCGCTGCAAGAGGGCGTTCTGGAAGCGCTTTCTGCTGACGGCATCAGCTTTGTCGGTAACGCAGTGCCGGCCGGGCTGCAGCGCACAGCAGACGGTTTGCAACTTTCCACCGAGGATGGCCGCCGCCATGGGCCTTTCGATGCGCTGTTCTGGGTGATCGGCCGTGTGCCGGCTACCGCTGATCTCGGCCTCGAAGCAGCCGGTGTGCAGACCGACGAGGCTGGCTTCGTCCCGACCGATGCCTGGCAGGTAACGACCGTCCCGCATATCTATGCGCTCGGCGACGTTACGGGTCGTGCGGCGCTGACGCCGGTTGCAGTGGCCGCCGGTCGGCGTCTTGCCGACCGCGTGTTTGGCGGCATGAAAGACCGCTGCCTGGACTACAGCAACATCCCCACGGTGATTTTCAGCCATCCGCCGATCGGCACTTGCGGACTCAGTGAAGGTGAGGCCCGCGAAAAGTTCGGCGCTCAGGTCAAGGTGTACAGTTCAAGCTTCGTTCCGCTGTGGAATGGCATGACCACGCTCAAGCCAAAGACGCACATGAAGCTGGTCACGGCAGGCCCGGAGCAGAAAGTGGTCGGTTGCCACATCATGGGACCCGGCGCCGACGAGATGCTGCAGGGCTTTGCCGTGGCGATCCGCATGGGCGCCACCAAGCGCGACTTCGACGACACCGTGGCAATTCACCCAACCGCCGCCGAAGAACTCGTCACCATGCGCTAACGCTAAAAGGTGTCATAAAAGGTGTCAGATTTATTTTTCATTTTTTCTTAAAAAAGGAGCCCACCATGAACAATACGGCTGCCACATCGGTCCGCATCTGGTTCTGCATGGTTGTACTGTTGTTTATCAGTGCGCCTTTTGCGGCACACGCCTCCACTGCTGCCGAGATCGATGCCAAGGTCGATGCGGCGCTGGGCAGGCTGAAGGCCGAAGTCCCGGGCTCCGCGACGGTGCTGGCCGAAGCCAAGGGAGTGCTGGTCTTCGCCGAAGTCATCAAGGCAGGTTTCGTCATCGCCGGCGAGGGCGGTGAAGGCGCCTTGCGCATCGGCGGCAAGACGAATGGCTACTACAGCATCTTTTCCGGTTCGGTCGGTTTCCAGGCTGGCGGCCAGAAGCGCGACATCATCATGGTGTTTCTCGACGCAGAAGCGCTGAAGCAGTTTCGCGCCAGCAGCGGCTGGAAAGCCGGCGTCGACGGCAACATCACGCTGATCGACACAGGGGCGAGCGGCACCATTGATACCGCGACGCTCAAGAAGCCCATCGTCGCCTTCATGGTCGGCCAAAAGGGCCTGATGGCGGGCGTTTCGCTGGATGGCTCGAAGATCACGAAGCTGGACCGTTAAAAAGGTGCCAGATTTATTTTCCGCGCGCTGGTCGACCTCTCCCGCGATTCTCGATCCGCAGCCCTGTGCGTTGCTCGATTTCGCTGACGAAACTACGGCCGCCCGTCAGCTGGTTACGGTGTACAGCGCTGCGGATCAGTTCTACCTCGGCTGTATCGGCCGCCGTGCCTAGATACAGCGCATAGGCCCGGCGACGACGCTCGATACTCTCGTCAGGCAGGGCGGCTACCGGATCCCCATCCAGCAGGACCACCGGCGAAAGCCCCATGCGCTCGCGGTGACTGCTCCAGGCATAGTCGGCGGGATGGTCGACCATGCCGGCCCGGACCGGATTCAGCTCGACATAGCGCAGGCAGGCGAGCAGGTAAGCATCGGTGTCGATGACGCTGCTGTGGAAACGGCCGCACCAGAGTGTGCCGAGACGACGCTCAAGCCGGTTCACATAGCGGCTCTGCCGGCCGGCCAGGCGCCGCATCAGGTCCGAGATCCCCTTGTCCGGCTGGCGCGGCGTGAGCACAAGATGCACGTGGTTGGTCATCAGACACCAGGCATGAACCTCGACTTCATACCGCTGCTTCCATTCGTGCAGGTTCGCCAGGTAGTACGCGTAATCACGCGGCTCGATGAATACCGCGTTGCAGTTGTGGCCACGCTGCACGATATGGTGCGGAAACCCCGGCACCAGCAAGCGCGGCGGCCTGCCCACATGAAACCTCGGCATACTGCAAATTGAGGCTGCGAGCGTAGCCGCTGTCCTCTGTCGTAGTCAGGCCGGAAAAGGCACGAATGTGAGCAGAAATAAATCTGACACCTTTAGGGAAGCAGGACGGTTGAACCGGTCGTCTTGCGACTCTCCAGATCGCGGTGCGCCTGTGCGACATCCTTTAAGGCGTAGCGCTGGCCGATGCCGATCTTTACGGCGCCGCTCCTGATCACGCCGAACAGCTCGGCGGCACCGGCATCAAGATCGGCTTTGCTCGCGATGAAATCGAACAGCGAGGGGCGCGTGAGGTGCAAGGAGCCGCGCTTTGCAAGTTCCATCGGTGAGAAGGGCGCAACCGGGCCGGAGGCATTGCCGAAGCTCACCATGGTGCCGTGCCGGCGCAGGCAGTCGAGCGACTGCATGAAGGTGTCCTTGCCGATCGAGTCGTACACCACCGCGACACCGCCGTTCGACAGGGCTTTGACCCTGGCGACGAAGTCCGGCTCCTTGCCGAATATCGTTTCAGCGCAGCCATTGGCGCGGGCCAGCTCGGCCTTGGCCGGCGAGCTGACGACACCGATGACTTTCGCGCCCAGCGATTTTGCCCACTGACCGAGAATGGTGCCGGTGCCGCCGGCGGCGGCATAGAGCAGCACGGCATCGCCTGCCTGCACCCGGTAGCTCCGCCGCAGCAGGTACCAGGCGGTCAGCCCCTTGAGCATGGACGACGCGGCGACCTCGGCGCTGATCCCGGCCGGCAGCTTGAGCGTGCGCTCGGCGGGCCAGTTGCGCTTTTCGGCATAGGCACCGGGTGGCAAGCCGGTATAGCCGACAGCTTCGCCGACACTGAAGCCGGCAACACCCGGACCGATGGCCTCAACCACGCCGGCGGCTTCGGTGCCGAGGCCGGCGGGCAGCGTCAGCGGATAGAGTCCCGAGCGGTGATAGGTGTCGATGAAGTTGAGGCCGATGGCGGTCTGGCGAATCGTGATTTCGCCCGCGCCCGGCGGGGCCAGCTCGACCTGCTCCCATTGCAGGACCTCGGGTCCACCGAAAGAATGAATACGAATGGCACCAATCATTGCGACCGCCTGCTGGAACAAAGTGCTAAAAATGTGCCCGCGCCGCGATGCGAGACACGCGACAGTATAATCCTGCGGCACGAGACAACCTGATGAATGGCCGGTCGCAGATCGTGGCCCGCCGCCTGGGAGCCCAAGTACATGACCGAAACCATCATCATCGCCGGTGCGGGACACGCCGCCGGCCAGACCATCGTCTCGCTGCGCCAGGGCGGCTATGCCGGCAAGCTGATCCTGGTCGGCGAGGAACCCTATCTGCCCTACCAGCGTCCGCCACTGTCCAAGAAATTTCTCGCCGGTGAGCTCGACGTACCTCGCCTGCTGGTGCGTCAGGAAAAGTTCTACACGGATCATGAGGTCGATGTGCGCCTCAATACCCGGGTAACCGCCATCGACCGCGCTGCCCGTACCGCCACCCTGAGCAGCGGGGTTTCTCAACCCTGGAACAAGCTGGTAATCGCGACCGGCAGCCGGGTGCGGAAGGTGTCGCTGCCGGGCGCCGAGCTGGCGGGCGTGCACTACCTGCGTAACATCGAGGATGTGGATCGCATCCGTGACGATTTCCGGCCAGGCGCGAAGCTGGTGATCGTCGGCGCCGGCTACATCGGCCTCGAGGTGGCGGCGGTGGCCGTTACGCGCGGTCTGGACGTTACGGTAGTGGAGCTGGCCGAGCGCGTGATGGCGCGCGGCGGTGCGCCGCTGATTTCCGATTTCTTCACCCGTGTTCATCAGCAGGCCGGTGTCGATATTCGCTGCAATACCGGTATCCGGGCCTTCCATGGCGCCTTGCGCGTACAGACCGTGACCCTGAGCGACGGCAGCGAAATTCCGGCCGACCTGGTCATCGTCGGCATCGGCATCCTGCCCAATATCGAACTGGCCGAGGCAGCCGGCCTGCCCTGCGACAACGGTATCTTGGTGGACGAGTACTGCCGGACCAGCGATGCGGACATTCTGGCTGTCGGTGATTGCACCAATCATCCGAACGCCCTGCTCGGCAGGCGGCTCCGGCTCGAGTCAGTGCACAACGCGCAGGAACAGGCCAAGACCGCCGCCGACACGATACTGGGCAAGCTCGAGCCCTATGCACAGATTCCGTGGTTCTGGTCAGACCAATACGATCTCAAGCTGCAATTCGTCGGTTTGTCGGCAGCCGACCAGCAGGTTGTGGTGCGTGGTGACCCGGAGTCGCGGTCCTTTGCGGCGTTTTACCTGGACGAAGGCCGTCTGGCCGCCGTCTATGCGATCAACAGCCCGCGTGAATTCATGCTTTCCAAGAAGCTCATTGCCAGCGGCGTCCGGCCGGACCGTGCCGTACTGCGCGACATGAAGGTACCGTTCAAGGAAATCGCCGAGTCGCTGGGAGGCTGAGCGGGCGGCAGCAAAGAGTGCGCGAAATGAAAACAGCTGTTTCCGCGGCGTCGGGCCGTCTGGGCCACGCCGTTCTGCGTGAATTGCTTGCCAATACGGCGTCCGGGAATATCGTTGCCATCGCCCGCACTCCGGAGAAGGTCCTGGTCACCGGAATCGAAAAGCGCTCCGGTGATTACAACTCCGTCGAGAGCATGATCGCAGCGCTCGCCGGCATCGATACGCTGGTGATGATTTCGGCCCCGGTCGGCAATTGGGACCGCGTACTCATGCACCGGAATGTGATTGCAGCGGCCCGGCGGGCCGGCGTGCGCAAGATTGTTTTCACCAGCGTCATCGGCAACGGCCAGGAACAGGACACCTGGTTCTGGGGGACCCAGCAGGTCAACCGGCAGACCGAAGAAGATCTGAAATCATCGGGACTGGAGTGGGTGATTGCCCGCAATGGCCTTTACCTGGAGATGGATCTGCGCCACATCATTCATGCCAATGCATCCGGGGTGTACCGGAATGTCGGTGGCGAGGGCGAATGCGGCTACATCACCATCGATGAACTGGCCTTTGCAATCGCGCGCCTTGCGCAGAGCGATCGTCACAACGGGAAAACCTTCAATCTCGTCGGCCAGGACATGAGCCAGGCGGCACTGGTGCAGCTGGCAAACGAAGTGCTGGGCCTCAAGGTGCGTTACGAGACGCTCACCGACGAAGAAAACATCGCTCTGCTGATGCGGGATGAAAAAATTGCGGTGCGCGGCAAGGACGTGGCCCGCATGCTCACCGGTTGCTTTCAGTGTGTCCGGAACGGCGCTTTCAAGGTGCAGACAGATTTCGAAGCGGCGGCCGGCCGGCCGGTCAAGTCCACGCGCAGGATGATGGAAGAGCTTCGCGCTGGTCTCGGAGATTCGCTCAAGCCTGGCTGAGCCTGAAGCGCTTCAGCCCGGCCCACAGGATGAGTGCTGAAGCCGGTGCACTCAGCACGTTGACGATGGCGATCGACTGTCCGACGGCCATGTCGTCCATCAGCACATAGACCGTGATGAACCCGACCATCGTCGGCCCTGCGATGGTGGAAATCAGGTTCATGCACAGCATCCACACGGCGGATATCTGCGCCCGCATCTCGTTCGGCACCATCACCTGAATGACCGTCGGTGCTGCAGCCTGAGAGATGCAGGCGCAGAAGATCAGGGGCCCAATCAGCCACAGTGCAAGCGACGGATCAGTGCCGGTCGTCGCAAACAGGCTCAGGGGTATCAGGGCCATGGCCGCACCAATGCTGACGCGGAATGGTGCATCGGCGTAGCCGCGCCTCTGCAGAAGATCAATCAGCCATCCGCCGGAATACACCGCGGCCGGGGACAGCACGAGCAGCATCAGCCCCAGCGTGAAACCCGAGTCTGCCCGGGCAAAGCCAAGCACGCGACTCAGATAGGTGGGCGCCCAGGCCAGAACTGTGGTGATCGGTACGATCAGCAGTGCGAAGCCGGTGAAATGCGCGAGGAACAATCGCCGATGGCCGTTCATATAGGCCAGTACCTGGCGCAGCGGGATACCTGTTGCGGTACCGCTCGCCTTGCCCCGCCGCACCGGCTCCTGCACCGTCAGCATCAGCATGGCGACGAGCAGTCCCGGCAGGCCAACTGCAAAAAACGCCAGCTGCCACACTCGTACCACGCCCAGCACCGGCAGCACGCGGCCGTCCCAGGCAGCGAGCAGATGTATCGCTGCTCCGCCAACCAGGAAGGCGATGCCTGCGCCGAGCAGCGCACCGGACTGGTAAACACCGATCGCGCGGCCGAGCTTTTCACGGGGAAAGTAGTCCGAAATCATCGAATAGGCGGCCGGCGACAGCGTGGCTTCGCCGACACCCACGCCGACCCGCGCGAGAAACAGGCCGAAAAAGCTGCGCGCGAGTCCGCAGGCAGCCGTCATCAGACTCCAGATCACGATGCCTGTGGCGATGATGCTGCGCCGGCTGATCCGGTCGGAGAGCCGGCTGATCGGAATGCCAAGCAGCGCGTAGAACAGTGCGAAGGCAAAGCCCTGCAACAGGCCGATGCCAAAATCGCTGACGCCCAGGTCCGCCTTGATCGGCTCCACCAGCAGGGCGATCACGATCCGGTCAACGAACGAGAAAATGAAGGCCAGAACCAGAACGGCGACTGCGTACCAGGCCCGCAAAGGACTGGGCCAGGGGGCCGGTACGCTCAATGCCTGGAGTCCGGCGAACGGATCGTATCTGTGCTCACAATCGATGACCTTGCTGAAAACGCGATGCAATGTGCCCGGCGAATCTGCCGCAAGGTCGGCACGAAAGCAATCATCCTGGTCTTGCGGTATCCGCCATATCGTGATGGCATTGGTCGGGCCAGGGATATGCCCGGAGGGTCCGGTTATGTGCAGGCGCCTTTCAGTGCGGAGCTGGCTGCCCGTTGTCACGCTGCTCGCTTTGCAGCCCCTTGCGATTCGCGCCGACGTTCCGGCCGGTACGCGGCATGCGCGTCTGTTCGACTATGTGGGCAGCTACGAAACCGACCAGCTGCTGGCCGACCCGCGCGTCGCTCCTCTGCTGCAGCGGGTCGCAGGCAAGCAGCTAGAACACCTGAGAGAAAACATCAACGTGCTGGGCTCGGTCGATCTCGTCAGTGGCTGGCTGCAACTGGCCGGCAATGCGCCACATGGCGGTACCGAAGAAGAGGGGGTGATCTGCATCAACCCCGATCGCGCGGAAGTTCAGGCTGCCATTTTCTCCAAGGGGAAAATCATGGTCCTGTCGGAACAGACCGACTACATGAACCTGCCCCTGTGCATCAAGGACTGGATCACACAGGTGAACTCGCTGCACAACGACCGTATGGTGCAGCCATCGAACGTCAGCATGGGCCGGCGCTGATCGTCACTTGTGTTCGTTGAGTACTGCTGCGACCTGCTGCCAGGCGCCGGTATCGCCCCAGATCGGCTGATAGGCCGCCATGAATGAATCAGTTGCACGGCGGTCGGCGCCGTGATCGAGCAGAAATTCAATCACCGCCAGGTCGTAGTCGGATGGTCCCCGGTACGAGGCGAGGATCACGACCCACAGCAATGCCGGACCAACAAATTTTCTCTGCCAGGCTGAATATCCCTTGGGGGTGTCGGGCGTATCGAAAAACGGTGGCACCGTGTCACCGTGGCTGCGCATGATGTATGCATCGACGAGCCGAGCGTTCACATCGAAGCCCTTGCTGATCAGGAGTTGCAGCACCGGCCGCGGATCGGGGCCATCGGGCTGCAGACCGAACAGCGCTGCTGAAGCGCCATTGTGGTTGAGCAGCGGCGACATGCCGCCGTCCAGAAACAGTTCCAGGGCCCTGAGATCGGCGCGCATGATCGCATCGATGAATTCCTGTTCAGTCCAGCCGACACCCATGTTGCTGAGTTCCTTGCGCGGATCAACGCTGGTTTCTTTTTTCAGGGTGCCGAGTTCCTGCCGGGCTTCGCGCACATCGGACTGGATGACCGTGAGCTTTTCGTCGACCTGCACCAGTCGCTTTTCAATGATGCCGATCGAGGCCTGGGCGCGCGCAAGTCCGGGAAACATCGTGGCAAAGGCGCCAATATCTGCAGTCCGGGCATTTGCCTCGTCCGTCCGGGTGGCTTCCTGCCACACAAAAGTTGCGAACAGCAGCGGAAAGCCAACGGCGAGAAAGATCGTGGCATCGCTGGTCCAGGCGATGCCGGTCGTCGGCCTCTCGTAGTCGATCGGCCGTTGCCTGGCGACCATGCGCAGCAAGAAAGCACCAAGAGCCAGCACCAGTATGGGTGTCACGATACACAGCAGTGCCACCACGGAGCCGATTGGTTGCATCAGGTCGCCGATAAAGACGATGACCGCGTTGGCGGCGGTGAAGAAACTGAATCTGATTGCCTTGAAGCGGACGCTGAGCAGAATGCCGATATCGTGAAGGGCGCTCATTCCCGGCTGTGCCTCCCTTTTCATGCCGGCTTGGGCGTAACCCTGTCACCCGCTGCCGAGCTCGACATCATTTGATCACGGCTTTTTTGCGCCGCAAATCCAGCAGCTGAATTTTCCACCGGGGGGTGCCATCTTCCGCATATCAGCATAGACTGGCAACTCGCGGGGCTGTCCGAAAGGCAGAACCCCGGGGCCGGTACCTGACCAGGATGGTCAATGTCCAGCCAGGATGCTTCGAGTGCCGTTCGCCTGACAATCGAGAAAAAAAGGGCGAGTCGGAGATGGCCTGTACCAAATGTGGCGCCGAGAATGCGCCCACCGCGAAGTTCTGCCGTGGCTGCGGTAGCCCGTTGAGTGCCGCCGCGCCGGCGGCCGCTGCCGGTGCGCGCTGTCCGCAGTGCGAAAATGTCTGCTCACCAGCGGCGAAGTTCTGCCCGAAATGCGGCTACAGTTTCCTGAGGGCCGATACCGCGCCGGTGTCGCCGGCAGTCTCTGAACAAAAATTGTCGCCGCCGCCGCCACCACCACCACTGCCGCCGATTCCCGAGCCGAAAACTTCTGTGCCACCAGCGCCAGCCCCGCCACCGCCACGCACTCCACCGGCCCCGCCACCGAGAGCGGTACAGCCGCCCCAGCCACCCCCGGTTGCGGTACAACCCCCAAAGCGCACGGCGCCCGCAGCGGCGGGCGATGGGCCTGCTTCACGGACTCCGCTGATTATCGCGGCGGTCGCCGTGATTGCGATCGCAGCGGCGGGCGGTGGTGTGTACTACTGGAAGTACATGCGCGTATCACCCGAGCCTTCCGCGGGCTCTGCGCCGGAGATGTCCGTCGAGGCGCCTGTGGCCATGACGCCGGAACCGATGAAGCCAGAGCCGATGGCACCAGAACAAACCGCGCAAGAGCCGACGGTGGAGGAAGCCTTGCCGCCCGAGCAACCGGGTTCCGGGTCGTCACTCGTGGAATCGCCGACAACTGTTGCAACGACGACGGCAGCACCTGAAGCAGCCACCGCCCCGCCGGTGCCAGCTGCTTCGCCGCCACCGCCAGCTGCACCGGCTGGACTGCAGCCGGAGATAGCCGCACGGATCGGGACGATGCTCAGGCAGGGGCGTGAATACAAACAGCAACTCCAGTACGACAAGGCCATTGCGACGGCCGAGAGTGTGCTGATGATCGACCCCGGCAATCGCGATGCCAAACGCCTGATGAAGGACGCCAAAGAGGGTCAGCAAGCCGCGCTGAACAGTATCGAAATCGACTAGGACCGGAGGCAATTGCCATGAACAGAAGACTCATGCGTTCCGCGACAACCACATTTCTCGTCGCGTTCATCCTCAGCAGTTGCGCCTCGATGCCGGGTGGCGACCAGTCGGCAGCCGACGATTCGTCCTCCGCCTGCAATCCGCTGGTCGGGGCCGGTATCGGTGCGGTGGTTGGCGCCATCGCCAACAAGGGCAAGGGCGCGGTTGTCGGCGCCGCGGTCGGTGCTCTTGGCTGCATGGCCATCAACGCCATGAGCAAGCAGACCAAGCCGGCATCACAGGTAGAGAGTGATTTTCGCAAGAACAACAAGGGGACGCTGCCGGCAGAGCCGGTGGTCAGTGCCTACCAGGTCGTCGTACAGCCGGGTCCGACCATTGCCGCTGGTCAACCGGTGACGATCACCTCTACCAGCGAAGTCGTTTCGGGTACGGTGACACCGGTCACCGAGATCCGCGAGGAGTTTGCGCTGCTGGATCCCTCGGGCAAGGAGCAGGCGAAGAAGTCAAAAGTGCTGACGGAAAAAGGCGCTGGCTCGGGTGGCTACGAAAACCAGTTCAACTTCAAGCTGCCGCAGGGCGTGCCGCAGGGTGCGTACACGATTCGCACCACCTTGTACGTGAATGGTGCCGCTGCGAGTACCAATGATTCGAAAGTCCAGCTGGTGTTCAACGCACGCGAAAGCGCCACAGGCCGGATGGTCGCGGCGCGATAGCAAATGCCAGCCTGCAACTGAAACGATGACAAGGGGGAGATCATGAATGCAGTAGTCGGAGGAGGATCGCAGAATCGCATGGCCGGCCTGATGAGGGCCGCGGATGCCTTCAGAAACGTCCGTGCCGTCATGACCCTGTTTGCAACCTTCCTGCTCGTGTTCCTTGTGCTGGGGCTTTTTGGCCTGACCCGCTCGGCGGGCGGAATGGCCGTGGGCTTCCTGCTGGCGGTGCTGGTATGGATCGTCGGCGTTTCTTCGGCTGGTATCCAGTACATGAACCAGGTGCATGGTCTGGATGCGCGAACCGCTGATCCCGGCCTTGTCGGCGCGGTGTTTGCCGCCGGCAAACTCATCGCGCTGGCCGTGATCTTCTTTCTCTGCTCGCTGATCTTCCTGATCCCGATCGCCATCCTGCTGTTCATCTGCAAGATCCCTGGTATCGGGCCTTTCCTGCTGGCGATCGTCATTCCCGTGAGTACGGTGATGTCGGCGGTCTTCTATTTCGGCCTGTGGGTCGCTTTTGCGCTCTCCGCTCCGGCGGTCTGGGAGGGCAATACCATCATGGGCACCCTGGCGCGCGTCTATGCCATAGCTCGCAACCGCGGCTTCGAGGGTCTGGTCATGCTGATCCTGCTCTCGATACTCTGCGGTCTCGTCGCCGCGCTGGTCTTCGTCGGAATCGGCACCGGTTATGCGATGACACTGGGCATGGCCGGTTCGATCCTGAAACAGGGTATCGGCGGTGGCGGCATGCTTGGCGCCTTCGGCGGGCTGTTCTCGAGTCTCATGAATATCGCCTCGGGCATGCGCGGCGGTGGTACCGCACTGGGGATCGCGTTCGGCACGCTGCTGCTGCTCGGCCTCATGTGGCCGATCATCGTCGCGCCCTGGGTGATGGGCCTGAACCTGGTCTATGTCGGTCTCAGCGAGGGGCTGGACGCCTCAGCCGCCGAGGGGCAGCTCTCTGCCGGCCTGGCGCAGGCCCGGCAAAAGGCCACCGAGATGCAGGAACTCGCCCGGCAGCGCGCCGCCGAGATGCAGGCGCGTGCCCAGGAAGCGGCAGCCCAGCGCTCCGCGTCGATCAATCAGTCCCGCTCTGCACCGCCGCCCGCACCGTCCTGCCCCGGCTGCGGCCAGGCAGTCACGGCGGCCGATGTGTTTTGCGGCAACTGTGGGCACAAGCTGAAATAGACAATTGATCAGGGGGAAGCCAGATGGCCGCGTTTTGCACCAGCTGCGGTACGCAGCAAACAGGCGACGCTCAATTCTGTGAGAACTGCGGGGCACCCATCGTCAAACGGGCGGCACCGGGGTCCGCTGCTCCACCGGTAACACCAGCTGCCGCCGCCCGGCCGGCAGCTGGTCCGGTGAAATCAGGCAAGGGCTTCCCGGTGATGCTGGTCGTCGGTGGCCTGGTGGCACTGCTCGTCATCGGTGGACTCGTGGCGCTGCTGTTCTCCAGTGGCGGCGGCAGTCCGGCGAAAACAGCCAGCAATTTTTTCTGGGCACTTGAGCAGGGCAATGTCGAAGAGGCCAAAGGCATGATGAGCAGCCAGCTGCGCGCGGTACTCAACGACCAGAAGCTCACCATGGTCCTGGCGCAGAACCGGGCCATGGCCGAGCAGCGCGGTGGCCTGAAAGATATCGAAGTCGTGCAGGAAACCGTCAATGAACAGTCGGCCCTCGTCCGGCTGAAGCTCATTTATGGCGATGGCTACACCGATGTGCAGAATACGAAGCTGATACTGGAAGACAACGAATGGAAGATATCGGCTGACAAGTGAACAGGCGCGGCGCAATCGGCTTGTCTGGCGTCATCTTGCTGATCGCCGCATGGACAGTTGCGGCAACGCGCCCCGTCGAACCGGAGTTTCCCGCGCGGCCGGTCGTGCTGCCGGAAGCGCTGCATGAGGGGGACCTGGTTTTTCGCACCGGGCATGATGCGGTCAGCGGTGCTGTGCTGGCCCTGGATCCCACGCCGCAGTTCTCGCACGTGGGGATTCTCGCGCGACGTGATGGCGCCTGGGTGGTGATCCACAGTCTGCCGCCGGCATTTCCCGGCGATCGGGATGGCGTCCGCGTCGAGCCGCTGCGTGACTATCTGTCGACCGGCAACGCGCGCCAGGCAGCGGTTTACCGGCTGGCTGGCGGCTCCCGGGAACAGGTCCGGGCGGCTGTCATGGAAGCATTCAGCTACGACCGGAAACACACGGCTTTCGATGGCGACTTCGACCTCAAAGATCACCGCCGTCTGTACTGCACTGAACTCGTCTGGCTGGCGTTTCGCAAGGCCGGAGTTGATCTGGCACCGACACCGGACTGGCTCGATCTTCCCTTGCGTGCGGGGTATTACGTGCTGCCCAGCACCCTTATCCATAGCGGGGCGCTGACACCGGTGAGCTGAGTTCCAGGCCGCTGCCGCATCATCGGCTGCGCAGCGGCGGTGGACTGGCCTTGAGCGAGAGCTGCCAGCCCGGTTCACCTGTGGTGGCCGGCAGCAGGCTTTCGCGGATCTCGCCAATGTAGCCGGCATAGCGGCCAGCAGCACCGCTGACGCCGGCCAGCGTTCCGGCGGGCGGCGGCACAGAAAGCGCGTAGGCCGGTTCCGCGTTCGCATTGGCACCCGGCAGCATGGTCAGGAACCGGTCCTGCACCATTGGCCAGTAGTTGCTGTAACCACTGGCTAAGACGCTGCCCTCGCCGGGCCAGAAAAGATTCCAGTAATCCAGCGTGCCGAGCTGTGCGCGCCACAGAGCGTTCTGCTCGGCCAGCGTTGAAACCTTGACGGCCAGCGCGGCCGGACGCCCATTGCCGGCCGGCAAGACGATGATCGCAATGCGCAGATTCGCCAGCGCCGGCGCAGCCAGCGCTGTTTCGCCGGAGCGTGTGCCACCACGGAGCAGGCTGACGAGATCCGGACTCATGCCGCGGTAATCGTCCATCCGATAGCTCTTGTCCGGCACCAGATCTGCTTTCAGCGGTGCCAGCGGCCCACGTACCATCAGCGGATTGAAAAGCAGCAGCGCTGCGCCGGCAACGATGCCAAGTATCAGCCCGAGAATGCCGATCAGCCAGCGCATCGTCACTCGACCCTTTCGCTCAGGGTGGAGAGGATGATCCGGCCATGGGTGCTGCCGTCCGGGTTGATACCGTCAAGTTTCCAGGTTTCGCTGAAGCTGCCGGACAATCCGGCAAACTCGCTGGTGCCGCGCAGAATCCGGCCGGCGTAGCGGGGTGTGGCTGCAGTGATGCGCCGCTCCCTGGTGTTGTTCCAGAGTGCCCGGCTCTGCATCATGCTGAGCGCAATTACGCCGTTCAGGGTGTCGCGTTGACGCGCCGTGGTGTCGAAGGCATCGGGCTGGCTGAGAAAGATCGCACCGCGACTGGGTATTACCACCAGCCAGTTGGATACGGAGCGGTTCGTATCGGCGATGGCGCCACCGGTGCCGGCCATGCGGCTGGCTACCCCGATGACGTTGTCGTCCGTATCGCGTACGCGAAATATTTCTGCCGATACCCGCTGACCGGCGCTGTCTTCAAGGACGGCAGCGCCTGTTACCGCATCTGCCGGCAGCCCCGTACCGCTTTCACCGTTGCGCCTGATGCGGTCATCTGGCCAGCGGATGATGAAATCTTCCTGTCGCCCGCCATCGGGGAGTACGGTCGTCAGCGAACGGTACCGTGCGTGCTCAGGCAGCGGCCAGAAACTGGCGGCCAGTCCGGTGAGCAGCAGACCAGCAACAAAAGTGCCGACAAATAGCCGCGACATCTTCGGGCCCCACCCGCTGAACAGTCGTACGGTCAGTGTAAACGCCCGTCCCGGACAGCAACAGTGCGGCCGTCACGTCGCCTGCGCGATGAATCGGGCTCAGGCCAGGTAGCGCGCCAGATATTCGTCGAAATCCAGTTCGTCGCTGGCTTCCATCTGCGCCTGTCTGCGCAGCGAGTCGTCGGCTTCGGCAGCGAGAGCCTCACGATGCTGGTTCAGATCTGCGCCCAGCGACAGGAAGTAGTCGCGGGTGCGCCTGGCCAGGTCCAGACCATAGCTGGCCAGCGAAAGCTGCTTGTCGCGCAGTTCCGCAATGAGTGCTGCGGAGGGCGTCAGGGATGAATCCTCCACAATCCGCGCATGATGCCGTACTGCCTCGACATGTCCCTGCCTCCCGTCCGGATCCAGAAGCCGGGCGACTGCCTCCATCTCGCGGCAGATCGCGATACCCCACTCCGGCAGGGATATCTCACCCTCGCCGCGTGCCAGCTGCAGACCCGGCTCGCGCCCGCGCCGCGCCACCAGGCCGTGATTCCGGTCGATGCACTCCTGCTCGGCAGCAGAGATGGGCGGGCTGTCGAGCAGCAGGCAGTAAATCAGGAAGACTTCCAGAAAACGCATTTGTCTCTGGTTGAGGCCGACCGGGTCCGACGGGCTGATATCAAGGGCCCGCAGCTCGACGTATTGCACGCCGCCGCGGAGCAGTGCTGCCGTGGGTCGTTCGCCCGGCTCGATGACGCGCTTGGGCCGGATCGTGCTGTAGAACTCGTTCTCGATCTGCAGCTGGTTGGCGTTGAGCTGGCGATACTCGCCATCGACTTTCACGCCGATACGCGCGAACTCGGCTCGCGGCAAATGCGTAGCCTCGCTGAGGTCCCGGACGTATTCGTCGAGGCTGTTCGCTGAAACGACGAGATTTGCCTGCGCGTCGTTGCGATAGCCGAGATCGCTCATGCGCAGCGAGGTGGCCCAGGGACCATACAGGGTTGCGGAATCCAGCTCTTCGAGTCCTGATTCGCGGCCCTGTACAAAGCTCTTGCACAACGCGGGCGAGGCGCCGAAGAGGTACAGCAGCAACCAGTCCATACGCCGGACGTTGCGCACCGCACTGAGGTATGCGGCGGAGCGGAAGTCCTGCGGTGCGGAATCGTCTGCTTCGAGTTCGCGGTAAAGCGGCCAGAAGGCATCCGGCAGCGAATAGTTGTAATGCACACCGGAGATCGCCTGCATGATGCTGCCGTAGCGGTGGCCGAGGCCGCGCCGGTAGATGGTTTTCATGCGGCCGATATTGGATGTGCCGTAGTAGGCGATAGGCACATCGGCATCGCTCGTGATCCGGCACGGCATGCTGAGTGGCCACAGCAACTCGTCGCCGATCCGCTCCATCGTGAACTGGTGGATGTCGCAGAGAAACTGGATCGTCTGCCAGTTCCAGGACTGGGGCGGTGTGACGAATTCGAGCAGCGCTTCGGAATAATCAGTGGTAATCCAGGCGTTGGTCAGTGCCGAGCCGAGTGCCTTCGGGTGCGGGGTCCGGGCCAGCCGGCCATCCGGCGTGATGCGCAGGCACTCCCGCTCCACGCCACGCAGCCCGCCACGTACCAGGCCGGCTGCCTCTGGCGCTGACAGTCTGAGCAAGCGGTTTTCGAGCAGATCTCCCACGCATGTTCCTCTGCGTTTTCTGGTTGTTCCGGTCAGCTGCGGTTCTGGCCAGCGCGCCAGATTACACGTTATCCCTGCACTGATCTGCCCAAAGTCCGCCACCTGGCAATCACCCGGCCAGGTTTACAGTGACAAGCCGTGTTACTGGTCCGTCGGAATGACCGCCGGGTCGGCAAGCAGGCGGATCTCGACGCGCTGGTTGGCACGCGCTGCGCGGTTCCACTCGCCGGCAGTTACGCCATCGGTGGCTGCCGGATAGGGGACGCGCGGCTCCGTGTTGCCGAAGGCTTCGGTCTCGATGCGGATGGGTCCGCTGCTGATGGCGGGATCAGCAAGAAAGTTGGCGAATGCCACCGACTGCCGGCCGGATTCGGTACGCGCTTCGCTGGCCGGAAGGCCGAGACGGTCACAGCGCGTTATCGGCAGCTCATCCGCAGCCAGCTTCCAGCTGGCATCACCGGCACGTCGCATGCAGAAGTCCCCGACATGGCTTTCGAGCCGCACCGTGCCACGAAAATCCAGGCTGCGCAGCCTGTCGAGCAGGCCCTTCAGCATCTCGAGCCGGGTGTCGCCCAAGGGCAGCTCATCCGGCGGATAACTCGCCGCCTGATTGACGCTCCATTCGAGCGCAGCGGCAATTCCGGCTGAACGGTCCACCGCCGCGGCCGTGGTGCCGGTTACCGGCGATGATTTGCCGGAACCGGGTGTGCGGCCCGCCCGCTGCTCGCCCAGCGCCCTGACCAGCCCGAGATTCTGGCGGGCGACCTCGCGCCAGCGGGTTTCGGAATCGAGATGCAGCCAGAATGAAATTGCCGCGACGACGGTCAGGATCGCCACCAGTGCACCTGCCGGCCAGAATGGCAGCTGTGTGCGGCCGGTTGCCGCCTTCACTGCGCCGGACGAATTTTCCGGCCGCTCGCCCATCACCTGCCGGACGGTGGCTTCGAGGTCGGTGCGCAAGGCGCGATTGTGGTCGGCGAGCATCTCCTGCAGCCAGCGATGCAGGTCAGACCAGTCAGCGGGTGAATTCACCGACTCGATACCCGAGAGCCCCGACGGGCTGTCGCCGGCGCGGCGGGCATGCACCGGCTCCGAGCCGGACAGCAGGCGCAGGGAGCGCAGCACTTCGGTCACTTCAACCGGCTTGATCTGCTTTGGCAATACACCGACGGCGCCAAGCGCGCGGGCCTGTCCCACATACAGGTCGCCGGACTGCGAGGTGTACATCATCACGGGGATGGTGGCCGTGGCGGGGTTTTCCTTGATGGCCTTCACCGCCTGGAAGCCATCCATGCCCGGCATCATGTGATCCATGAAGATCACATCCGGTCGATTTGCGCTCAGGTATTCGAGCGCCGCTTCGGCAGATTCGGCCGTTTCCACCCGCAGCTCGTGGGCTTCGAGCATGCGTCGCAGAACCTCGCGGGCAGTCCGCGAATCATCGACGATCAGCGCGCATTTGTAGCCCATGCCAGGGGCGACCCCGACGCCAGATGGCGATGCCGGCATTCTAAACCCCGTAATGGCAGCAACGTGCGCGCTGCAACACAGTTGGCGCCATCAGCCTGCCGATGTGCCATAAGCAACTTGTCCACGCCGCGCCCGGTCGTCATGCTAGGCCCACGTGAATGACCCGCATGGGGTATGGCCCGGTCTATGCAGTCTCGTTTCAAGGCGCTCCGGTACGTTCTGGTATTTGCCGCCAGCGGCTTCGCGCCGGTGTATGCAGCGCCGTCGCTGGCGGTGACACTGGCGAACGCCGTGATCGGCCTGCTCGTGGTCGTGCTGCTCGTGGGACTGATCGTTACCCGGCTGCGGCTCCGGCGCCGGAGCCGGATGATCCGCGAACTGGCCGCGACGGTGGAAGGGCTCACGCACGTCGAGCATGTCGGCGAACTCAAGCCGCCCGCACCCGGCGAACTGCATGGCCTGGCCGACGAGCTTGAACGCCTGCGCGTCGCCCTGCTGAAGGCGAGCAGTTCCCACGAATATCTGAGCCAGGTTATCCGTACCCTCAGGGATGCGCTCATCGTCACGCGCACCGACGGGAGCATCAACCGGGTGAATCCCGCAGCCGAACGCCTGCTCGGCAGGGATAATGCGGAACTGTGCGGCCAGCCGCTGATCAGCCTGGTTGCCGAAAACCAGCGTGCCGATTTTTCCCTCAGCGACAACCAGGGGCGTACGCGCGAGACCATATTATTGAATGCCGCCGGTGATGCAGTACCGGTGACCTATAGCTGTGCGGAACTCGGCAGTGAGGATCCGGCACTCCGCGGCCACGTGATTACCGTACACAACATCAGTGAGCGAAAGCTCGCCGAGCAGCGCATCCGTTATCTGGCGCGCATCGATGCGCTGACCAAGGTGCCGAACCGCATGCAGTTCCAGCATCTGCTGCAGCGGGCGCTGGCGCGCGCGCGACGTGGCAAGCATCGCCTGGCGCTGATCTACATGGATGTAGACAAGTTCAAGGAGATCAACGACACCTTCGGGCATACGGCGGGCGACCTCTGCCTGGAAACGCTCACCACGAGGCTGCGCAACCTGTTGCCTGAAGGTTCTGTCATCGGCCGTATGGCCGGCGACGAGTTCGGGGTGGTGCTCGACAACCTTGATCCGGGGCGCAATCTGCGCGCCGAGGTCGTGGCGACGACGCGCCTGCTGCAGGAGGCAATCAGCGAGCCGCTGATGTTTCAGGGTCACCAGATCTATACCACGGTCAGCGCGGGGATTTCCCTGTATCCGGCTGACGGCAACAACGTCATCGACCTGATCCGCAACGCCGATGCCGCGCTCTATCGCGCCAAACGCCAGGGTGGCGGCGCACTCGACGTCTATCACCCGGACATGAACGCTGCAGCGGTTGACCGGCTGATGCTGAAGAGCCGTCTCCGCAAGGCTTTCGAGAAGAACGAACTCCGCGTTCACTACCAGCCCAAGGTTGATCTGCGTGACGGCTCGATCGCCGGCGCCGAGGCGCTGGTGCGCTGGGAGCTGACCGACCGTGGTCTGGTATTGCCCTCCGAGTTCATCCCGCTGGCCGAAGAGAGCAACCTGATACTCGAACTCGGTGAGTGGGTGCTGGACCGGGTCTGTCGCGACTATCGCAGCCTGCGGGACAGCGACATCAACCCGGGCCGGATCTCCGTCAACCTGTCACTGCGCCAGCTCAAACAGCGCGACTTCATCAGCCGGGTCAGCGCCATCTGCAGCAAGCACGGTGTTTCGCCCGACAGCCTCGAACTGGAAATCACCGAAACCACGCTGATGGAGGATCCGGTACGTACGACGCGAATCCTCACCGAACTGCACCAGATGGGCTTGCGCCTGGCCATCGACGATTTCGGCACCGGCTATTCATCGCTGAGCGCGCTCCAGCAGTTTCCGATTGCCACGCTGAAGATCGACCAGTCTTTTGTCCGCCACGCGACAACCGGCCACGACCAGGCCACCATCGTCGCGCTGATCATCGAGATGGGTCATACGCTGCGCCTCGACGTGGTGGCCGAAGGCGTGGAGTCGGAAGAGCAGCTGCGCTTTCTGAAGGCGCTGAACTGCGACTACGCGCAGGGCCTGCTGTTTGGCCGGGTGATGGCCGCAGATGATTTCCGTGATCTGTTGCTGGATCAGGGCGGCACAGCCGGCCGCTATCGCAGCCTGTTCGCCCGCGGCTGAGGCTGCGTCGAAATCGGCCTTAGAGGCCGGGGCCTATCAGTACGAGGCGCCGGCCGGGTCTCGCTCGCTGCCCAAGGGCTGTTGCGCTGCACCTTGACGAACCCCGCGGCGCAACCGTCTGCAGCATCTCTCGGCTTGCGCTACCGCAGGTCGTTGGCAACAGGCCCTTTGAGCGCCTTATCTGCTTTCGCAGGTCGTTACGGTTTGTGCGGCCAGGGCCGCCGCACTGGACTTGAGAGTCACTGCGGGCGTAGCCTACCCTCTCAACAATGCAGCTCTGTGGCAACTTGTCCAATTGAAGAACCCGTCACGAACCACCCTGGCTCTATTCGCGATTCTTTGCGTTGTGGTGCTGTTGCCGCGGCTCGGTGGACCTCATCTGCATTTTTGCCTGGACGGTTCCGGACCAGCCATTGCACTGCATTCTTCCGGTGCCGTTGACGACGAAGCAATACTCGGCACCGATGATACCCATGAAGACCAAACGGTTGACGTGACCAGCCCGGTTGTCGCCAAGGTCTGGCCTCCGGGGTTCGATGCGGTGCTATTCCTGATCGTTCTTCTCGTTCTTGGCGTCTTTCGTCACGCGCTTCGTCTGCCCAGGTTTCGTAGTGCGCCGCTTCCGGCATTGCCTCTGTTCCTCCGCCCACCTCTCAGAGGCCCTCCGGCCTAGTCTCCCTGCGTTTTTTCGACGTTGTCGCGTCGCACTCGGCTGCGACGCTTGGACCGGGAGACATCCATGGACTTGTTTCGAGCACGCGCTGCGGGCGCGTGCAGTCTGATTCTTGGCTTGGCGCTGAACAGCGCTTTTGCACAATCGCAGACTGTTGCTGCGCCGACAGCCAGTCCCCTGACGTTGGGGCAGGCCATTGAGCGGGCTTTGGCAGCGAACCCCGCGCTACGCGGCTTCGGATTTGACCTGAAGGCCCAGGACGCGCGGATCGTCGGTGCCGGTCAACGACCCGCCACCGAAGCATCGATGGAGCTGGAGAATTTTCTCGGCAGTGGCGAAGATCGCGGACTGGATTCTGCTGAGGCGACATTCCGGCTCTCTCAGGTAATTGAGCTGGGTGGCAAACGGAATCTCCGCACCGCGGCTGCTCAGGCTGGCCGCAATGTACTTTCGATTGAGCAGCAGGCGGCCCAACTCGATGTGTTGGCGGAGGTTACGCGCCGATTCATTCTCATTGCTGCTCATCAGGAGCAGCTTGAACTGACTCGCAATGCGACAGAAGTGTCGCGCGAGACCGTGAAAGACGTGGAGCGACGCGTTGCTGCTGCCCGGTCACCGGAGGCGGAACTCCTCCGGGCACAGGCAGCGCTGGCGACTGCAGAACTCGACGAACGGTCCGCAGAACAGCAGCTGGAAGTTGCCCGCCGCCAGCTCGCCGCCCTTTGGGGTGAGCCTGACGACCGCTTTGGTGTGATCACAGCGGATCTCTATCGCTTGCCTTCACCGGTGGAATTCGAGTCGCTGGCAAGGCGATTGGACGCTAACCCGGATTTTCTGCGCTTTACTTCGGAAGCCCGACTTCGTGAAGCAGAAATCAGGCTTGCTCGCAGCCAGCGGCGGCCCGACCTGCAAGTATCCGGTGGCGTGCGGCGACTGGAAGCAACTAACGACCAGGCCTTCGTGCTCGGCGTTTCGGTTCCCCTGTTTTCCGGTCGACGTGCCGCGCCAGCTATCGCCGAGGCGACGGCTCGCAGAGACCGGCTCGACGTAGATCGTCAGGTCGCCGTTCTTCGTGCGCGGACCCAGCTATTCGGGTTGTACCAGGAACTGCGTCAGGCCATTGCGGAGACACGCACGGTTCAGGACACGATCCTTCCCAGGTTGGAAAAAGCACTCGAGCAGACGGATTACGCCTACGAGCGGGGGCGCTACAGCTACCTGGAGCTGGTGGATGCCCAGCGCACGTGGCAGGCGGCGCGGCGGGCGCTCATTGAAGCGGCCGAGCGCGCCCAGACGCTGCAGGTCGAAATCGAACGCCTCACTGGCGAGCCCCTTGCCAACGAGAACAACAGTAATCAGGAACGGCCATGAACAGGACCAGAACACAAACGTTGTTGGTGTCTTTCGTCACCGCGGTGGCGATACTCATTCTGGGTGTTGCTGCGGGGTGTTCCGACAAACAGCCCACACCTGCCGGTGACGATCGAGATCATGATTCCGCGGAGCCGGGCCATGCGGGCGACAGCCAGGATAACCACGGCGACGAAGAAGCCGCCGACAGCGTCAGATTGTCAGCGCAGCAGATCCAGCGGGCGTCGATCGAGGTGGCCGAAGCCGGCGCAGGCACTATCCGCGAGCAACTGTCGCTGTACGGCGTGATCGCGCCCAATGCCGAGCGCGTACGAGAGGTGACGGCGCGATTTCCGGGCGCGATTCGCAGCGTCTCCAAACGGGTTGGGGATCCCGTTCGTCAGGGGGAAACGCTGGCCACGGTCGAAAGCAACGAAAGCCTGCGTACCTATGCTGTGACGTCCCCGCTGACCGGCGTGGTGACGGCGCGTGACGCCAATCCCGGTGAGCAGACCGGCAACCAGCCGCTCTTCACGGTGGCTGACCTGGCAACCGTGTGGGTTGAGGTGTCGCTGTTCCCGCGCGATCGGGCTCAGGTTCGCGTCGGTCAGTCAGTCCGCGTGCGGAGCAGTGACACGGGACAGAGCGCCGAGGGCCAGGTCACCTACGTGGCGCCCTTCGGCAGCGCAAGCAGTCAGACCCTGACGGCCCGCGTCCTGCTTGACAATCAGGATGGCCGTTGGGCGCCGGGCCTGTACGTCAGTGCGGACGTGACGTTGGCGGAGATCGTTGTCCCGGTGGCAATCAGGAATGAGGCACTACAGACCCTCGAAGAGCGCAGTGTGGTGTTTCTGGAAATTCCCGACGGCTTTCGTGCGCAACCCGTCCGCATTGGGCGCAGTGACGCCGAGCTGACTGAAATTCTTGATAGCCTGAAGGCCGGTGATCGCTATGTCACCCGGAACAGTTTCATTCTCAAAGCAGACCTCGGCAAAGGCACAGCCGAGCACGAGGACTGAGGGCAACCACCATGATTGACGCACTTCTCAGGTTTGCCATCGCGCGTCGGTGGGTGGTTCTTGCCCTGGTATTGTTCGTGGCCGCCGCGGGCATCTGGAGCTTCCAGCGCCTGCCAATCGACGCCGTACCGGATATCACCAACGTGCAGGTGCAGATCAACACCAGTGCGCCCGGGTACTCGCCGCTGGAAGTCGAACAGCGGATTACCTACCTGGTCGAGACTGCCATCGCCGGCCTGCCACACATCGAGTACACCCGTTCGCTCTCGCGGTACGGGCTGTCACAGGTGACGGTCGTGTTCGATGACGGCACGGACATCTATTTCGCGCGAAACCTGATCAATGAACGGCTCCAGGGCGCCCGGAGCCAGATGCCGGCCGGGCTTGAACCAGTGATGGGGCCCATCGCGACCGGTCTGGGTGAGATCTTCCTGTATAGCGTAGACGCTGAACCCGATGCCCGGCAGCCCGACGGTCAGCCTTATGATGCGACCGCACTGCGCACCCTGCAGGACTGGATCATCCGTCCCCAACTGCGGCAGGTTCGTGGGGTCACCGAGGTCAATACCATCGGTGGCTACGAGAAACAGTTTCACGTCACGCCGGATCCGGCGCGGTTACTGGCACTTGGTTTGACCTTTGATGATCTGGTCAGCGCACTGGAGAAGAACAACGCTAACGTCGGTGCTGGCTATATCGAGCGCAACGGTGAGCAGTATCTGATCCGCTCGCCGGGCCAGGTTGGCGATATCGCATCCATCGAACAAGTCATTGTCACCCACCGGGACGGAATACCGGTGACGGTGCGCGATATAGCGGACGTGGGGCTCGGTAAACAGTTGCGAACCGGCGCCGCAACCCATGACGGTAAGGAAACGGTACTCGGCACAGCGGTCATGCTGATCGGCGAGAATAGCCGAACGGTCTCTGCGGCCGTGGCTGCCAAACTGGCCGAGATCGCCAGGACGCTGCCAGAGGGTGTCACCGCGAAACCGGTCTATGACCGCACGGTGCTGGTCGACAAGACCATCGCCACGGTGCGCAACAACCTCCTTGAAGGGGCGGTCCTGGTCGTGGCGGTACTGTTGCTGCTGCTGGGCAATGTCCGAGCCGCGCTTCTGACCGCCGCCGTCATCCCCCTCGCCATGCTGATGCTGATCTCGGGCATGGTAAGTACCAGGGTCTCGGCGAATCTGATGAGCCTCGGCGCGCTCGATTTTGGTCTGATCGTCGACGGCGCCGTGATCATCGTGGAAAACTGCATTCTACGGCTGGGTGGCCGCCAGCATCGTCTGGGTCGTCTCCTGACCCTCGACGAGCGTTTGAACACCGTTTTCGTGGCGACGCGCGAAGTGTTTACCCCCAGTCTGGTCAGCGTGCTGGTCGTGATCCTCGTGAATCTGCCGATATTGGCGTTGTCGGGTGTCGAGGGAAAAATGTTTCAGCCGATGGCATTTGCGGTAATTCTCGCGCTGTTGTCCGCACTTGTTCTGTCTCTGACATTTGTTCCCGCGGCCGTTGCCATACTCCTGACCGGCAAAATCGAGGAAAAGGAAAACCTGCTCGTTCGGGGAGCACGGCGTGCCTACGTTCCCGTCCTTGATGCGGCACTGCGCCTGCGCCTGCCGATTCTGGCCGGCGCCGTGGTCTTCGTGGTGTTTTGTGGCTGGCTGGGATCGCGAATGGGTTCCGAGTTCATACCCAGCCTGGACGAGGGCGACATCGCGGTGCAGGCTCTGCGTATTCCCGGTACGAGCCTTACCCAGTCCCTGGAAATGCAGTTCCAGCTCGAACGAGCGCTGTCGGACCTGCCAGAGGTCAAGACGTACTTCACACGCGTTGGGACCGCGGAAGTGGCAACGGACCCAATGCCGCCAAGCATTTCCGACGGCTATGTGATGCTGAAGGACAGGCAGGACTGGCCCAATCCGGACAAGACCAAAGCAGAACTGTCTGCCGAGATCGAGAGGCGCCTGGAAGCGGTCCCCGGAAATGCCTTCGAGATCAGCCAGCCCATCCAGCTGCGCTTTAACGAACTGATCTCGGGGGTTCGGTCCGACCTTGGCGTCAAGGTGTACGGCGATGATCTCGGCAAGTTGCTGGAGGCGGGTAACAGCATTGCCGCTGTCCTGAATGGCGTTGCGGGCGCCCAGGGCGTCAAAGTCGAGCAGGTCCAGGGCCTGCCAGTGCTGTCAGTGGAGCCGAATCGCGATGCCTTGTATCGCTACGGCCTGAACGTGGCCGACATTCAGGACGTATTGGCCGCAGCCACCGGGGGCGAGGAGGCCGGTCAGATCTTCGAGGGTGATCAACGATTTGCTCTCGTCGTCCGACTACCGGAAGAGTTGCGGAGTGACCTGTCTGCACTGGAGCGATTGACGATTCGGCTAAGCTCTGGCGGTTATGTGCCGCTCGGTGAAGTGGCAACTCTGAAACTGGCGCCAGGGCCGAATCAAATCAGCCGCGAGAACGGCAAACGCCGGCTTGTCGTCTCGGCAAACGTTCGTGGTCGCGACCTGGGCGGTTTTGTTCGGGAAGCGCAGGAGAAGATCGCCGATCAGGTTCGGCTCCCAACCGGCTACTGGCTCGCCTACGGTGGCACGTTTGAACAACTGCAGTCAGCGACCGAGCGCCTGACCTTGCTGGTGCCGGTCACGCTGGTGATGATATTCGCGCTTCTTCTGATGACCTTCGGATCTGCCCGGGACTCCGCACTGGTATTCAGTGGCGTCCCACTTGCCCTGACGGGCGGTGTGATCGCCTTGTGGTTCCGGGGCATTCCACTGTCGATCACAGCGGGGGTCGGATTCATCACGTTGTGTGGCGTGTCTGTTCTGACTGGCGTAATCATGGTGTCTGCGTTCAAGGAGCGTCTGGCTGAAGGACTGGGCATTGAAGACGCCATCCGTGAGGGGGCCATGCTGCGCCTTCGTCCGATACTGATGGTCGCGCTGGTAGCAGCCCTCGGCTTTCTGCCGATGGCCCTGAATACCAGCACGGGAGCCGAGGTTCAACGGCCGCTCGCGACGGTGGTGATCGGTGGAATCATCTCGTCAACGGTCCTTAGCTTGCTGGTTCTGCCGGGTTTGTACCGCATGGTTTGGCGTCCCAACGCCAGGCCCCTGCCGACGGTTGCCGTAGCCAAGGAGTCCCCCGCATGAAACTGATCAAGTCCTTCATCCACCACGTGCGTGCGCCGGACGTGATCCAGGCGCTGTCCGAAGCCGGCTTTCGAAGAATATCGCTGCTGGAGTCGAAGGGCATGCTACGCGCCGTCAGCGAAACAGAAATGGATTTCACCCTGGAAGCGGGCGGCCTTCTTATCGCGGAGGCGCAGCTTGAGTTGGTCTGCGATGACCACGAGGTGGAAGCCGTCACGGCAATTATCCGGACCCATGCCCGTATTGGCCCGCAGATTTCTGGCTGGGTGTATGTCAGTACCGTGGATGAGGTGCTGCCGATCGGCGAGGCAAGCCCATAAGGGTCGAGGCAAGTATCATGCGAACAGCACCTGTTTTATTGTCTGTACTTGTCTGCAGTCTTGCAGTATCCGGCTGCCTGTTGCCCACCCATAGGCCGCACAAGATCGACAACTTTCGCGAGGCGCTGTCGGTGTGCCGCTCTCAACACACTGGCCGGCCCAATCAGAGGCTGGCTCTTCCAGCGGACGAGGAACACATTGAAAAGTGCCTTGCTGGACATGGGTGGCTTCCGTCCGGAAAGCCTCTACTGGCCTTGCCCTGAGATTCCCGACACCGGGGTCAGGCAGGATGCTGATCTCGGCGGTGTCATATAGGAAGGCGGAATTTCTATGGCACAGATCAAGCACGCAGCCTGTTCGCACGCGGCTGAGGCTGCGGCATAATCGGATATCGTGGATAACAATCATTCTCAACCGGAGACCCCGCGCCATGCAGAAATTCATGATGACCGCCGTACTCGGTATCGCCTTTGCCATCTCCAACTCCGCTGCAGCTGCCTGCGAGTATCCAGCTGACGTCGCCCTCCCCGATGGCGCGAAATCCAGCGAAGCGGAAATGAACGCTGCATCCGCCACCGTCAAGAAATACATTGCCGACATGGATGCCTATATGGCCTGCCTGGATGCCGAAGAGGCTGCCCTGCCGGAAGAGGAAAAGACGCCGGAAACCCGGGAAATGCATATCAAGCGGCACAATGCAGCCGTCGATGCGGAAGAAGCCATGGCTGCGCGCTTCAACGAACAGATCAAGGCCTACAAGGCTGCCCACAAGTAACCGTACCTGGACCAGGTCCGCGGATCTGGCCGGGGTCCCCCATGGCGGGTAGAATCCGCGCGCCGCAAAGAGGAATTCAAGTCCCATGACCAAAGCCGCGAGAGTGACTATCACCGGTGCCGCCGGCCAGATCGGCTATCAGCTTGCCTTTCGCATTGCCTCCGGGCAATTGCTCGGACCGAACCAGCCGGTGATCCTGCAGTTGCTGGAAATCACACCGGCGCTGAACGCGCTGAACGGCGTGGTCATGGAGCTTGAAGACTGCGCGTTTCCGACCCTGCAGGGCGTGGTCGCCACCGACCAGCCGGATGTGGCCTTCAAGGATACGGACTACGCGCTGCTGGTCGGTGCCAAGCCGCGCGGCCCGGGCATGGAACGCGGTGATCTGCTGCGCGAAAACGCGAAGATCTTCTCGGTGCAGGGCAAGGCGCTCAACGAACATGCGAGCCGCGGCGTGAAGGTGCTGGTGGTCGGCAATCCGGCCAATACCAATGCGCTGATCGCACAGGCCAACGCACCGACGCTGAATCCCGCCAACTTCACCGCCATGATGCGACTTGACCACAACCGTGCCCTGGCGCAGCTTGCCCGGAAGACCGGTACGCATGTCACCCAGATCAGCCGCATGACCGTCTGGGGCAATCATTCAGCCACCCAGTATCCTGACATCAGCCAGACGGTGATCAATGAGCGACGCGCCAGCGAGCTCGTCGATGCCAAGTGGGTGAAGGACGAGTTCATTCCTGTCGTTCAGCAGCGTGGCGCAGCGATCATCAAGGCGCGCGGCCTGTCCAGCGCGGCTTCTGCCGCATCAGCGGCGATCGACCATATCCGCGACTGGGCGCTCGGTACGCCCGGCGATGACTGGGTCAGCATGGCGGTACCGTCTGATGGCAGCTACGGAATCAAGGAAGGCATCATCTACTCGTATCCGGTACGTTGCGCGAAGGGCAAGTACGAGATCGTGCAGGGTCTGCCGATCAGCGATTTCAGCCGTGAGCGCATGAGCGCAACCGAAGAAGAACTGCGCCAGGAACGCGAAGCGATCGCTGCCCTGCTCTGAACGGACTTCGACAGGGAGCCGCCTGTACCGGATGCTCCCTGACGCTCCGCGTGGTTTATAGTCAGTCACTGCACCAAGCGGGGTGACACGATGACTGATGTCATTATCTGGCTGTTATGGACCGCCGCCCTGATGGGCGTCGGCCTGTTGCTGGCCTATCGGCGTTTCGATCTGCCCACATCCACGCTGACGCTGGGTGGTGCGCTGTTTGTCTACAGCCTGTTCGGCCCCGGCTGGGCGATCTGGAAGCTGCTGCTCTGGGTATTGTTCGCGGGCCTCGTTGCGCTGAACTCGGTGAAGTTCCGTCGCGAACGGATCACCCTGCCCCTGTTGCGCTTCTATCGCACGGTCGTACCGCAGCTTTCCGATACCGAGCGTGAGGCACTGGAAGCCGGCACGGTATGGTGGGACGGCGAATTGTTCACCGGCTTGCCGGACTGGGGCCGGCTGATGGCTCTGCCGGCACCGCAACTGAGCCCTGAAGAGAAGGCGTTTCTCGACGGCCCCACCGAAGAGTTGTGCCGCCTGAGCGATGACTGGCAGATCACTCACGAGCTTGCCGATCTGCCACCGCAGGTGTGGGCATTCATCCGCCAGCATCGTTTCTTCGCGATGATCATTCCAAAGCGCTACGGTGGCCTCGAGTTCTCGCCGATAGCGGTCGCGGCCGTGCTGGCGAAACTTTCAAGCCGCAGTGCCGTCGTTGCCTCGACGGTCGGTGTACCCAACTCGCTCGGTCCGGCGGAACTGCTGCTGCACTATGGAACCGATGAACAGCGGGACTACTATCTGCCCCGGCTCGCCAGCGGTGACGAGATCCCGTGCTTTGCACTGACCGGGCCGCGCGTCGGATCAGATGCCGCGTCGATTCCGGACACAGGTGTCGTCTGCCGTGGCCAGTGGGAGGGCCGTGAAATCACCGGTATCCGCCTCAACTGGGACAAGCGCTACATCACCCTGGCACCGGTAGCGACGGTTCTCGGGCTCGCATTCAAGCTTTCGGATCCCGGGCATTTGCTTGGTCCCCAGGAAGACCGTGGAATTACCGCTGCGCTGATTCCGGTCAGCACGCCGGGTGTTGCCATCGGCCGCCGGCACTTCCCGCTCAACGTCCCGTTTCAGAATGGCCCGACGCAGGGTCACGATGTGTTCGTGCCGCTCGATGCCATCATCGGCGGACCGGAACGGGCTGGCCAGGGCTGGAAGATGCTTGTTGAACAGCTGTCGGCCGGGCGTGGCATAACCCTGCCCTCAAACGCGATGGGCGGCAGCAAGGCCATCGTTTATGCGTCCGGTGCCTACACGCGGCTGCGCCGGCAGTTCAATTTGCCGGTTTGCGAGTTCGAGGGGGTGGGCGAGGCACTGGCCCGCATGGCCGGCTTTACCTACATCATCAACGCCGGTCTGTCGGTTACGGCGACGGCGATTGCGCGCGGCGAGCGGCCATCGGTGCCCTCTGCGGTCCTCAAGTATCACTGTACCGAGCTGGCACGGCGGGTGACGAACGATGCCATGGACGTGCAGGGCGGCAAGGGCATCATGCTGGGCCGCTCGAACTATCTGGCGCGCAGCTACCAGGGCATACCGATCGCCATCACCGTTGAGGGTGCAAATATCCTCACACGCAGCCTGATCATCTTCGGCCAGGGTGCGGTGCGCTGCCATCCCTTTGTGCTGAAGGAAATGGAGGCGGCCAATGATCCGGACTTCAGCCGCGGCCTGCGCGACTTCGATCGCTACCTGTTTGCCCACGTCGGTTATGCGATCAGCAACGCGGCGCGGACTTTCGTGCTTGCCCTAAGCAACGCAAGAGCCAGCCATGCACCCATGGACGGTCCGACGGCGCGCTTTTTCCAGCACGTCAACCGCTACAGCGCCGCGTTCGCACTGGTAGCGGACGTGGCGATGCTGGTGGTCGGCGGCGGTCTGAAGCGCAAGGAGATGTTGTCGGCCCGGCTCGGCGATGTGTTCAGCTGCATCTATCTGGCGAGCATGGTGCTCAAGCACTACGACAATCAGGGCCGGCAATCCGCTGACCTGCCGCTGGTCGAGTGGTCATGCCGAACGCTGCTTTATCAGGCGCAGGAGCAGCTGCACGGCTTTCTGCGCAACTTCCCCAACCGCTGGGTTGCAGCCCTGTTGCGGGTACTCATCTTCCCGCGCGGTCGCATGTACTCGGCGCCGCCCGATGAGCTGGGCCAGCAGATCGTTGCGCTGATTACCCGACCCACCGAAACCCGCAGCCGACTCTGCGAAGGCATTTATGCCGCGCCTGAACCGGGCTGCGTGATCGGCCAGCTGCAGGCGGCGATGGAGACCGGCGAAAGCCTGCTGCCGCTGCAGCAGCGCGTGCGCGAAGCGACCAAGGCGGGTCTGCTGCCGCCGGGTGACTTCCACGAGCATATCGAGCAGGCGCGGATCCAGGGGATTCTGTCGGCGGAAGAGGCCCTGCAGCTCCGGCAGTTTGACGCTGACGTGCTGGCGCTGACGGCGGTCGATGACTTCGATCCGGCCGAGCTGCAAAGCCGTATGCAGTCGTCCCAGCCATGACACTGCGCGGCCCGGTCGGTTAGTATCCTTGCTCAATAGTCCGGTATCCGGAGGATCCCTCGCATGAAACAAAAAACAATGCTGCCGGCGCTGCTGCTCGCTGCCAGTATCGCTGTGACCGCCCAGGCCGGGCTGCCCCGTACGCCATCGCCAGCCGATGCCTCGGTAGCGATCGTGAGCCCGCAGGATGGCGATGTTGTCGCTTCACCCGTCAAGGTGGTTTTTCTCATAAACGGCATGACCCTCGCGCCAGCCGGCGATGCGCGGCCGGACAGCGGCCATCATCACCTGCTGATCGATGCCCCGGTCCCCACCGACCTGGACAAGCCCTTGCCGGCAGACGGCCAGCACCTGCATTTCGGCAAGGCACAGACAGAAACCGAAGTAACGCTCGCTCCGGGCCAGCACACCCTGCAGTTGATTCTTGGCGATGCGAACCACATCCCGCATGAACCACCGGTGATCTCGAAGCAAATCACAATCACGGTACGTTAAACATGCGCTCGTCGTGCACCGCTCAGGCGATTGCCGGGCTGAGCGGTATGGTCGTGTACCTGCCGCCCTGCCGGGTCGATCTGCACAAGTGGTGTGAATGGACCGGATCAGACTGGGAGAAGATCCGCCAGGTCGTGGGTACGGGCTTCCGCATGCTTGCTCCCGCGCAAAGCGTCTACACGATGGCGGCCAATGCCTGTCTGCGACTGATCGACAGCTACGAGGTCGATCCGGCCAGAGTCCGTTACCTGGCCCTGGGGACTGAATCCAGCACCGATAACTCGGCGGGTGCGATCATCGTCAAGGGCATGGTCGATGCGGTGCTGCGTTCGCGCGGCGCTCCGGCGCTGGCACGCAACTGTGAGGTGCCCGAGTTCAAGCACGCCTGTCTCGGCGGCATCTATGCGCTGCGCGGCGCACTGCGCTTTCTGCAATCTGACGGGAGCGATGGCGTGGCCATCGTGGTCTGTACCGACAAGGCCCTGTATGGACGTGGCAGTACCGGCGAGCCGACGCAGGGCGCCGGCGCCGTGGCGATGTTGCTTGAGAGCAGGCCAAGACTCGCCAGCATCGATCTGCGTCTGGCCGGCACGGCTTCGGAATACCGTGGCATCGATTTTCGCAAGCCCTTGACTGCCCGTGCCGGCAGCGGCGGCGAGGCAGCTTCGCTCGATATCCCGGTTTACAACGGGCGCTACTCCACCAACTGCTATATCGACGAAATACACCGCGCGCTGGACGACCTTTATTCCCGGTCTTCACTGTCGCCCGCCGCGCATCTGCGCAGCCTTGAAGCGGTATTCATGCACCGGCCCTATCAGCGCATGCCGGAAACCGGCCTGGGCCTCGCATACCTGTTCGCACTTGCCGGCGGTGACTCCGCGGACCGTGATGAACTTGCGCGCTACAGTCGCGGTGCCGGGCTTGCGGTCGAGGAGGTCATTGCCGAAATGCATGCCGAGCCCGAGCTGAACCAGCTGGCCGTTCAGGCGCGCATCCACGAAGAAGTTTTTCCGCTCAGCATGACGGTGCTGAAGGCGTTCCGGCAAAGTGAAGCGTTCAGCCAGCAGGTACTCGGGAAGATGACGCTCGGTTCCGAATGGATGCGGGAAGTGGGCAACCTGTACACGGGCGCATTGCCGGCATGGCTGGCGGCCGGATTTGCCGATGCCCGGCAGCGCGGAATCGAGCTGGCCGGCAAAGAGCTGCTTGCGATCGGCTATGGCAGCGGCGATGCGGCTGATGCGATCCCGCTGAAGGTTGTCGATGGATGGCGGGATGCGGCCGCACGGATAGGCATCGAAACTGCCCTTGAGCCGGCCATAGACCTTTCGGCTGACCAGTATCTCGCGCTGCGCGAAGGCCGGCAGCCGAAAGATCTGCAGATCGGCTACGCCGGCGAATTCATCATCGACCATATCGGCGCGCGCTCGGACCGCAGCTTTCAGGATCTCGGTGTCGAGTATTACCGCTATCAGCCCTGAGTGCCGGCCTGCACCCGGAGGCCGGGTGCGCGGGGTGCAGCTTCGCGGCACAGGTAGCCGCCGGCTCTGAAGTCCTTCTGCAGTGCTGCGAGGACTTCGCGCGATGCAGTCAACGCAATGCCGAAGTCGCCACCGCCCGCCCCGGATGGTTTGTAGGTGGCTCCATGTGCCAGCGCGATTTCCCGCATGGCCGCATGACCGCCGCCGTGGATGCCGATGCCTGCATCCTCATCCAGATCGCGCAGTGCTGCTGCGTAGCTGTCCAGCGACGCCAGCACGGTACCGGTTTCACTTGCGCGCCAGGCTGACACCGTCTGTCCGGCGATCTCGCGAAGACGTGCCATGTGACTGGCGCAGGCTGCCGGCTGTCGTTCACGGTAGCCGTGCAGCCGATCGAGCATTGCCGGTGTCGAAGCGCTCCTGCCCGACCACACGGCCAGCATGTGCAACCCGTCCGGCCACGACAAGGATGTTTCGCGCGGTAATTCACTACCTGGCGAGAAAGCAATGCTGATCACACCGCCGGCAAGCGCAGTCAGCACATCGATGCCGCTGCCGCTGCCATCCTGCAGACGTCGATGCGCTTCAAGGCAGAGCACGCGGAGCTTCTCGTGTGGCTGAGGCGCAGCGCGTACAAACTGCAGGAGCGCGCCCATCAATGCGACGGTAATCGCCGCGCTCGAACCGAGCCCCAGCTTGATGCGCTGGCCCGAAGCGTCCCTGCCCTGAAAGTCGGAGGTGTCGAGCGCGATCCGGCAAGCCGCCAGTGCACCGGTCTGTGGCAACAACTCGTGCGCAACGAGTGTTGCGATACAGGACTCGAGCGGCAGCGCAAGCGGGCCGGGAGATGGAGTGGCCCACGCCAGCCGGCCGGCCGCATCCTGATGAAACCGGAACCGTGCGCCGGTATCCGGGACGACCAGCTCGCTGTCCTGGCCAGGCCGGGTTTCCAGCGTGGCCAGCGCGCAGGCATCGACGGCCACTGCAATTCCGGGTGCGCCATGCAGCACGGCGTACTCGCCGATGATGACGAGCTTGCCCGGTGCCCTGGCTTCAATCACCGGCTGCACGCAGTCGCGCTCCGGCGCCGAGGGGGCTGCGCAGCACATTGCGCACACCATCGATGGCGGCCAGCGCTGCGGCAACGTCGCTGGCCGCTTCCGGCAGGCAGACGGCCTTCAACTGCGGTCCCGCATCGATGGTGAAAAAAACCGGCACACCGGCCGCGCGCAATTCACGGACCCGCTGCAGGCAGGCCAGTGTGGCCGGTGTCCAGTAGATCAGTGGCGGACGTGTGCTGAGCATCACCGCATGCATCTTCAGGCAGTTGTGCTCGGCCAGGTCGGCCAGTGCCGGGAAATCCCGCTTCGCCACGGCCGCGATGCCCGTCTCGAGATCCCCGGCGTGTGTTTCCACCCACGCGGGGTAGTAAGGCGAAGTCTGTTCGCTCAGCGCCATGCCCTGCCGTGAGCTGATTGCCTTTTGTCCGGTGGCCGTGACCGCAACGACGATCTCCAGCGGCCAGTCTGCCGGTGCCATGAGCTGCGTGCAGACTGTGGTCGCTGCCTGATTCTTCAGGAGCACGATACCGCCCGACAGCGAACGCGGCGCCGAGCCGGAACCCGTGCGTGCAATCTCGGCGAGCCGCGCGGCCGGCAAGCGCAAGTCGAGTGCGCGGGCTGCGGCGACGACCAGCGCCGCGAATCCGGATGCCGAGGAAGCAAGCCCGGCCCCGGTGGGGAAGTCGTTGCGGGATTCCACCACGGCGCCGTCCTGAACCCCTGCCTCGCGGCGCAGGAGATCCAGGCAGGCAGAGACGCGCGCCGAGGTTTCCGCATCCTCGCGACCATCCAGCAACACGCTGTCACCCTGCCGGCCGGCCTCGAAGCGCACCAGGGTTTCGGTCGTGAGTCCGCCGAGTACCAGCGACAGGGAGCCGGTGGCGGGCAGATTGCCAGCGGTGGCGCGTTTCCCCCAGTATTTGATGAGTGCCACGTTGGGGTGGGCTATCGCGACCGCTTGCATCGTGGACCCTGTGCCGATAAACAAAGGATTATAGCCTTGGGGAATAGCCGGCTTCCGTGCAAGCCACTATCCTGCACGGCAAAGGATTCCGAACACATGACATTTGACGACCGGGTTGAGGCTTACATCGCGCGCATCGAAGCCGTGCTCGATCACTATTTGCCGGCCGAGACCGTGGCACCTTCCATCCTGCACCGGGCCATGCGCTATTCCGCACTGAGTGGCGGCAAGCGGATCCGGCCGCTGCTGGTGTACGCCACGGGGGAAGCGCTCGGGGTGTCCCCCAATGTGCTGGACGCGCCGGCGGTCGCCATCGAGCTGATGCATACCTTCTCGCTGATCCACGATGATCTGCCAGCCATGGACAACGACGACTTGCGCCGGGGCCGGCCTACGGCGCATCGCGCGTTCGATGAGGCCACTGCAATCCTGGCGGCCGATGCCATGCAACCGCTTGCCTTCGAAGTGCTGGCTACACATCCGGCGTTGCGCGGCCAGCCCGCAACGCAGGTGCGGCTGGTCGCCTTGCTGGCGGACGCCTGTGGTTCGCGCGGCATGACCGGCGGGCAGTCGATGGACATGGAATCGGAGGGCAAACGCCTGGATCCTGCCGAACTCGAGCATATCTACCGGCTGAAGACCGGCTATCTGCTGCGTGCCAGTGTGCTGTCTGCGGCCTGTTGCTGCGCCGATGTTCCCGTAACCACGCTGCATCGGCTGGAGCGCTTTGTCGATGCGCTGGGTCTCGCCTTCCAGGTACGCGATGACATCATGGATATCGAAGGCAGTACCGAGGAAACCGGCAAGAGCGGTGGTTCCGATCTGGCCAGCGACAAGGCGACTTACCCGCATCTGTTCGGCATGGTTCAGGCGCGCGAACGGGCAGACGAACTGCTGAAGCAGGCAATGGATGCGATTGCGGATGCCGGACCGGCATATGATGGGCTGCGCTGGGCGGCGCGCTATATCGTTCTGCGGCAGCGTGCGTAGCCATACCGCGCTCCGCCTGAAGGCTTGCGAACAGGATGTACACCAGTTTTTTTGGACTGAACGAGAAGCCATTCTCGATCACCCCTGATCCGCGTTACCTCTATATGAGCGAGCGGCATGCGGAAGCGCTCGCCCATCTCATCTACGGTGTCAGGGAAAGCGGTGGCTTTATCCAGCTGACCGGCGAAGTCGGTACCGGCAAGACGACCCTGGTACGCAGCCTGCTGCAGCAGTTGCCCGAGTTTGCCGATGTTGCCGTCGTGCTGAACTCGCAGCTGTCGCGCATCGAGTTCCTGAGCGCGATCTGCGAAGAGCTGCATGTTCCGCTGCCTGAGCAGCGCAACAGCGTAAAGGCGCTGACCGACGCCCTGAACAGTTTCCTGTTGCACAATCACAGCCTGGGTCGCCGCACGATCCTGATCGTCGATGAAGCGCAGAACCTCCGGCCCGAAGTACTGGAGCAGGTGCGTCTGCTCACCAATCTCGAGACGGCCAAGCAGAAGCTGCTGCAGATTATCCTCATCGGTCAGCCAGAGCTGCGCGAACAGCTGGCGCGCAACGACATGCGACAGCTGGCGCAGCGGATCACCGGCCGTTATCACCTAGAGCCTTTGAGCAGCGACGAGACCAGTATCTACGTCGATCACCGCCTCAAGGTAGCCGGTGCGATCGGGACGATATTCACTCCGGCTGCCAAGCGCATGCTGTTTCGCCACTCGGGTGGCGTGCCGCGCATGATCAACGTGATTGCCGACCGGGCGCTGCTCGGCGGCTATACCAGCGAGACGCAGCAGATCACGCCGCAACTGGTACGCGAGGCCGTGCGTGAGGTTTACGACGAGCCGATGACGGGCTTCAGCTGGCGACGACCCTGGTGGGCGCATCCGGGTGGTTTGCTCGGCGCGGGAGTTGCCGGCCTGCTGATCGTTCTGGCCTCCGGATTTGCCGGCGTACAGTGGCTGCGTGCAAACCGCGCACAGGAAGCAGTTACGGTTTCCGCTGTGCCGCCGACCGACGCAGCACCGGCCAGTGCGATCCAGGGCGAGCCGGTCGCCGGGAGCGACAGCGAGGTGCCACCCGTGCCGCTCGGGCCGCTCCTGCATGACAACGCGGACCGCACCGGTACCGACACCGCCTTCGGTGAGCTCTTCCGGCTCTGGAATGTCGATCTGCACAGCGATTCGAGGCGTCCGTGTGTCCAGGCGGAGGAACGCGGCCTGCATTGCCTGTATCAGCGCGGTACGCTGGAACAGGTGCGTACACTGGGCCAGCCCGTGATCCTGACGCTGCGTGATACCGACAGCAATCCGCATCAGGTCGTACTCACCGGGATCGGTAATCGTGCCGCGACGCTCGATATCGCAGGTGCTGAATATCGTGTCGACAGCCAGGAACTCGCGCGGTTCTGGTTTGGTGAATATCTGTTGCTGTGGCGACCACAGACCGGGACGGTAAGCACCCTTCTGCCCGGCATGCGTGATCGCGGGGTGCGCTGGCTCCGTGACAGTCTGGCGGTCATCCAGGGGAGTCCGGTTGAGCCGGCTGATTCCGAACTGTATGACGAAAATCTGGCTGACCGGATACGCGACTATCAGCGCGAGCGCCAGTTGCCGATAGACGGCATTGCCGGACAGGCGACGCAGGCGGCGATCAACGCCGAAGTCAGCAGCGGCGATATGCCGCGACTGGCACAGACCGATTAGCCTCAATCAAGCAGCATGGTGCGACCCGTCAATGTCATTCATCCTTGATGCCCTGAGGAAAAGCGATGCCGAGCGGCAACGCGGCGCCGCACCCGGACTCGCCGATGTGCGTTATGCCACGCATCGCGGCCGGCGCAATCTCTGGGTCCCGCTGCTCGCGGTGGTACTTGTGGCAAATATCGGCTTCATGGCCTGGCTCTGGTACGGGCGGCCGGGAGATCGCACGCCGGACAACCCGGACAGCACTGCCGTGCCAGTGGCCGCGCCTGCCGTTCCGGCAGGGATATCCCCGCCTGCACCGGCCGTCCGCGCGCTGGCGCGGGAGGCGACACCGGTGGAGCCGCCGGTTGCGCCGGAAGTGGAACGCGATCTGCCCGTAGAGCCACCCGCAATGCAGACGCCCGAAGTGCCTGCAGCAGACGCACCGCCGGCTGCGGGGAAAGCATCGCCGCCAGTCTCGAAGATCATCGCTGATCCTGCGCTGCCGACTGTCGAGCAGCTGATCAGTGCCGGTACGCTGGATGTGCCGCAGCTCAATCTGGATCTGCTGGTCTACAACGACAAGCCGGCCGTTCGTTTTGTGGTGATCAATGGACGAAAATATCGGGAAGGCGCCCAGCTGACGGAAGGGCCGACACTCGAAAGCATTACGCCGGATGGAGCGATCCTCGCCAGCCGTGGACAGCGCTTCACACTCAACCGCAAATAGGCGGCAGGCAGCACTCCGCTCGCGCTAGTCGCGGATCCGCGTGCCGCGCTCGAGCAGCACGACGCAGACGGTGAAGAGCACAGCCAGACTCACCAGCATCATCGCGAAGGCCACGCCGATATCGATGTCGGAAACCCCGAGCATGCCGTAACGGAAGGCATTCACGATGTACAGGATCGGATTGAGCTTCGAAAGCTGCTGTGCGAGATCAGGCAGCAGCGAGATCGAATAGAACACTCCGCCCAGGTAGGTCAGTGGCTGGAGCACGAACGACGGGATGATCGAGATATCGTCGAAGTGCTGCGCGAGGATGCCGTTGATCAGGCCGGCCAGCGAGAAAATTGCCGCGCAGAGCAGGAATACCGTTGCCGTGGTCAGCGGATGCACCAGTGGCAGCGGCGTAAAGAGCCTTGCAACGACGGCGACCATCAGCCCCACCAGTATCCCGCGCACGATACCGCCCGCCATGTGCCCGAGCACAATGGTCGCCGCCGACATTGGTGCGACCAGCATCTCCTCCAGGTGCCGGTGGATCTTTGCAGAGAAAAAAGATGAAACGACGTTGCCGTAGGAGTTGGTGATGACCGCCATCATGATCAGCCCCGGCGCGATGTACTGCTTGTAGTCGAAGCCGTCCATCTGGCCGATGCGTGAGCCGATCAGGTTCCCGAAGATCAGGAAATAGAGACCCATGTTGATCGCCGGGGGCAGCACGGTCTGAAGCCAGATACGTACCACGCGGTTGTATTCCTTGCGGGACAGCGTGGCGAGTGCGATTGCCTGTTGGCTGAGACTCACTGCCGCGCTTCCTCGATGCGCCCCGCGGGCGTTCTGTCCTTCCGTTCGGTGAGCTTCATGAACAGTTCTTCCAGGCGGTTCGCCTTGTTGCGCAGACTCACGACCTCCAGTCCGGCGGCCGACAGCCCGGTAAACAGCTCGTTGATCTGGCGTGACCGGGGCACGCTGACCTCGATCTCGTGATCCGAGACCAGCCGGGCATCGAAGCCCGGCAGGGTCGGCAAGACAGTGATCGCTTCGCGCAGGGTCAGCAGGAAGTCCTGCTGCTGCAGCCGGGCGAGCACCGTGGCCATGCGGTCGTCCACGATCACGCGCCCATGGTCGATGATCGCCACGTGCCGGCAGAGGTTCTCGGCTTCCTCAAGATAGTGGGTGGTCAGGATGATGGTGGTGCCCGCCGCATTGGTTTCGCGCAGAAACTCCCACATGGAACGGCGAATCTCTATGTCCACACCCGCCGTCGGTTCGTCGAGTATCAGCAGCTCCGGTTCATGCATCAGCGCCCGTGCGATCATCAGCCGGCGCTTCATGCCCCCGGAAAGCGTCCGTGCTGAATCATGGCGCTTGTCCCAGAGCTGCAGTTGGCGGAGGCAGATCTCGGCGCGTCGGCGGGCGCGGGCGGGCGGCACGCCGTAAAAGCCGGCCTGGTTGACGACGATGTTGCTGACCTTGTCCCAGAGGTTGAGGTTGATCTCCTGCGGTACCACACCGATGGCCGATTTCACGGCATTCAGTTCGCGGTCGAGATCGTGGCCGAATACGCTGACCTCGCCGCTGGTCTTCCTCACGAGCGAGGTGACGATACCAATGAGGCTGGTCTTGCCGGCGCCGTTTGGCCCCAGCAGGGCGCAGAAGTCGCCGCGCGGAACATCGAGGTCAATGCCGGCGAGGGCCTGGACGCCGTTGGCGTAGACCTTGACGAGCTGACGGACAGACAGGGCATGCATGGCGCGGCATTGTGCCTGTCCCTCAGTGCTTTGTGGGCAGCCGATGCAGCTTGTCCCGCTGCGTTCCGGACAGTGGTACGCGCTGTACCAGGGTGAGCTGTACCGCAGACAGATGCGTTGCAGCCATCAGCTGCGCGTTGCCGCTTGTTGCTGCCCGAACCAGATCCGGCCAGAGCCGTGGATGACGGCAGAAGCGCGCTTCCAGGCACTCGGTCGCCGTGACCGCCGCCCGCTGCAGTTCGCCGAAGGCGGCGCCCGACAGGCCATCGAGATCGTGCAGGCCGGGGCCAATGCAGAGCACCGCCAGCAAACGGTCTTCGCGGGCGGCGTGCCAGAGCCAGGCGAGCAGCGATGCCGCAAACAGGCGGGCCGGCTCTGCCAGCGCGGCGGGAAATGGTGCCGCACCGGCACCAGGAGATTCCGCGACCCCGCGCGGGCTGCGTGCAGGGGGCAGCACCCTGAAGCTGGCCAGCAGGCAGGGTGCGCTGGCGATGCTGTCGAGCTGGCTTCCGTTCAGGCTGGCCAGCCGCTGGCGGAGCGAGGCATCCAGCCCGAATACAAGCGGCTGTCTGGCTCCCTCCCGGAGCAACTCAAGAAATTCGCGATTGAAGCCATAGATCTCGGTGCCGAGGCGCGTTTCAGGCCACTTTCCGGTCATTTGACGCATTCCAATATGGGCTGACGCAACTACTATATTTGGTCCCACAGGGACAAATATACAGGCAATATGCCGAGATTCGGTCCCAATGGACCAAATATGGTAGAAAACAGGGGTAAATATGCGCGCCACAGATGACCGCTACGCCACCGAGCGTGACCGCTTCGATCTCGCTGTTCGCATGATTCGCCACGAGGCACGCACGGGCACGATCCGCCTGTGCACGGGTTTTACGGAAGACCGGATCCGGAAAATCTATGCCAGCTACTTCCCCGGCCAGAGCGGTACCGTGCGTCGGCGCCGCGGCAAGACGCCCAGCCAGATCGCGCCCTTCGTGACCACCGCGCACCGTCAGGGCGAGGCAAGCCTGATTGCCGGCCTGCTGGTCCACAACCGGGTTGCCGAAGTCGAGGCCTCCGGCCGGAGTTTGCGCGCCGCGAAAGTACCGCCCGACGTCATGGGCTGTCGTTTCTGCGACGCCTATGAGGCCTATCTGTATCTGCATCCCCGGCCACAGCTTTCCTTTGAGTGGGCGTGGAATCTGCTGAGTTCGCTGGTACGCACGCACGAACTCCAGCTGGCCTGGTGCGCGCTGTGCGATGGCCCCTATGTGCGTGATGCCTATGCACTGGACTACGAGCGTTGCCCGTTTTGTGAAGTAAAGGATCACGCGTAACCTGCAGCCATGACCATCGCCAGGCTCACTTTCAGTGGTGCCGGCATCGAGCGCCTGGCGGAGCTGCGCCAGATTCCGGAGGCGCTGGCTGCCGCTTTTGCCGAGACCGAAACCCGTTTTCTGCCGGTATGGCAGTCGCGTTGCCTGGTGCGGGACGGATTCGTGGCCGACTGTCGTCGCGAAGAACTGGAACTGGTCGCCACGGGGCACGAGACCATGGTGTTTCTGGGCCGGCGTGCCGGTCGCGCACTGTTCGCCGTGGAATTGCCCGGCGAGGCGCCGCCACGCGGACTGCCCAGCACGGGATTTCTGGGCCTGCGCGAGATCACGAGCCAGGTCAGCGAGGCCGATGCAGCCTTGCTGGCCTACGCGCGAGCCATGATCCTCTGGCAGGAGCGTCATCGCCATTGCGGAGTCTGCGGTGCGCCAAACCGGCCGGCCGAGGGCGGATTCGTCATGACCTGCAGCGATGAATCCTGTGCGCAGCGGTGCTTTCCGCGCATTGATCCGGCTGTGATCGTGCTCGTACACCGGGGTGAGCAGTGTCTGCTCGGGCGACAGGCCAGCTGGGCGGAAGGCCGCTTTTCGACCATCGCCGGCTTTGTCGAGCCGGGTGAGACGCTGGAAGAAGCGGTGATCCGCGAGGTCCGCGAAGAAACCGATATTGTCGTGGCCGATGCGACCTATCTGGCTTCGCAGCCGTGGCCGTTTCCTTCGGCGCTCATGCTCGGCTTCCATGCCGAGGCGCGCAGCAGCGATATCCGTCTCAACGATGGCGAACTCATCGAAGCACGATGGTTGTCGCGTGCCGACATCATGGCGGGCCGGGTGCGCCTGCCGCCGCCGATTTCAATCGCCTTCCGCCTGATCGAGAGCTGGTTTGACCAGGTACCGGGACCGGGCCTTGCCAGTCTCGCCGTGGATTGGGCTACCGGCGAATCACGGCGCGCCTGATCAGATCGCGGCGCGGCTGGATGCGGCGGGCAGTGTGCCGGTCGCTGCGGAGCCCGGCTGTGGTGTCGTGGTCGCCATCGACAGCCCGCGTTCAAAAGCCCGTGAGGCAGACTGCGCCTCGCCGACCTGTGCCATCAACTGCCCGAGTGCGCGGTAGGTCTCCGGAACCGCACGGATCGCCAGGCTCGCTTCGAAATAGCTGCGCGCCTTGCCCCATAACTGGTGCCGGACACAGGTGCGCCCGGCGGCCAGCAGCAAGGCGGGATCTTCGGGATGCTCCTTCAGCCAGGCTTCGATGCGTTTCAGGTGGGCGGCGGGATCCGCAACCTGGAGTTCACCATAGAGCTTGACCAGCGCCTCGTCCCAGTCGTCTTTGAGCGTACGACGGATCTCCTGCTCGGCATCATCGATGCTGCCGCAGGCGATCAGTGCCTGAGCGCGCGCCAGGGTCAGTCGCGGCTCACGGCGCAGATGGCGCGGCACGTCATCCCAGAGGCGTTCGAGGGCGCTCCGATCGGTGTGCATTGTGGCCATCATGTTGCTCCACGCGGCCACACTCCACTCGTCAAGCATTTCCGGTGGCACATTGCCGTGCCGCCGGATCAGCGGCAGCAGGGCGGCCAGCGGCTGCCATTCCCTGCGGCGCTGGTGCAGGTCGCCGAGCAGCTTGAGCGCCTGCGCGTGGCCGGGCTGCCGTTCGCGGACACGGTTCAGGCTGGCCAGCGCCTCGTCGTACTGACCATCTTCCAGCTGCAGTTCGGCCTGCGTCAGCAGCACCGCATCGGTGGCAGCCGGTTCCTGTACGCAGGCCATGTTGAGCCATGCGTCTCGTCGCTGCCGGTCGCCCTGCATCTGGGCGGCGCGGGCGGCGGCGAGGTAGTTGAGCAAGGGTGTCTCGGAGTGACGGGCGCCGCGGGTCAGCAGTCGTTCGCCCTGGGCCAGCCGACCTTCGGCGAGTGCGATGTACCCCTGGGTCGCTTTCTTCCCGGCGCTTCTCGCACGGCCGCGTGCCCAGGCTTCGCCAAGCCGGCGGGGTGCCTGCCAGATGTAGATCACGGTGCGCACGGTGAGGTAGGCCAGTATCAGCAGCAGTACGAGTACCGGTACCGAGGTCTCTACGATGTAGCCGCGAAAGTTGATCAGGGCGTAGCCGTTGTCGGGCAGCACCAGGTGAGCGGCAAGCGCTCCGATCATCAGCGCGACGATGATCGTGAAGCCGGCTTTCATTCGTTTTTCCCGGTGTTTGTCAGACGCAGCAGCATGGTCAGCGAAGCCGATATATCCGGCAGTTCTTCGGGCAGCCGGACCGTCGACAATTCCTTGAGCGAATCCAGCGCTGACTGCACGTCCCCGGACATCGGGTCGAACTGGTCGGCAACGCGTTCGGTGGCGGCACTGATTGACCGCCGAAACATGCCCGCATCACCGCGCATGATGGCCAGTCGGGCCAGTTGCAGTTCCAGATCCAGACTGCGGATCAGAACGGTCTTCTGCGCATCGGAGAGCAGCGGCGAGATCGGGTCATCGGCCCGGCGAATGCTTACCAGGCTGGCCAACGCGGCGCGCACGGTCGCCGCAGCACGGGCAAAGCCGGTGAGTTCCTCGGCCGGTTCTGCGGGTGCTTCGCGGAAGGTGTCCGGCATCGAGTTCTTGAGCGGCAGGTCCTCCAGGCTGTCGGCGATGCCGCCGAGGGTCAGGACGATACCCTCGGTGTCGGGCCGGGGAACGGCCCTCAGCTCGTTGAGCTCCTTGGCCAGCTGCTTGCGCACCGGTGTCATGCGCGGGTCGTTGAGTTCGCGCAGCGTATCGTCGGCCAGGCCCAGCGAGGTCTGGGCGACATCGACCTCTCCGGCCAGCCCCAGCTGGGCATTGGCGATACGCATGTAGTGTTCCGCTTCCGCCAGCAGCCAGGCTGCCCGCACCTTGTCGCCGGCACCGGCGAAACGATCGACCGCTTCCTGAAGGGTGTCGATACGGGCGGGGAGCGCCCCGAGCGCTTCGGTTTCCTGGCTGATCCGCTCGGCCAACCGGTCCATGTCTTCGTCCTGGCGACGCCGCCCGGCGCTGAATTCATCGACGCGCGCCTTGAGTGCGGCGAGTTCGGAGTTCCTGACGCTTGCCTCCTTCTGCAGTTCCACGAGCTGCGGACCGACGCCCGAGCGCTGCCCGATCCAGACGTAGACCGCCACCGCCACGGCGATAGCGAGGGCGAGCAGCGCCACGCTGATTGCCTGCAGATGCCGGCTGCCCGGTGGCGGCAGCGTTGCGTCATGGTCCGTCCGCACGGCGGCTGCAGCGGTATCGGTGGCCGGCGTATATTGATTCATCTTCGGGAATGTCCGGTGGCAGGTCCAGCGGTAGCCCATTCTGCCAGTGATCGTCGGGTGCATCCATGCCGCCAAAACCTGTCACAGCTGTTCCGGCCGGTCAGCCGCCGTCCGATGCCCTGCCGATTCCGGCGCTGCTGGACCTGATCCTCGATACGCACCACGTCTATGCCCGCGATGTGCTGCCCCGCATGCGGGAGAGTGCGGCTGCCATTCCTGCCGCCGATTTCCGGCGCGATGAGCGCCTGACGAAGGTCGGGGAGGCCATCGAGGCCCTGAGTGATGAAATGCTGACGCATCTGCATCGCGAGGAAAGCATGCTGTTTCCGGTACTCCGGCATATTGCGGCGTCGACCGATGTCAGCCCGGTCGACATGGAGATCATCCTGCCGCCGATCGAGTGCATGCATCGCGAGCACGATTTCATCGACGAGCTTGTTGAATACCTGCGCCAGCTCACCGACGATTTTCAGCCGCCGGCCTGGGCGGTGGCGGAGCACCGCGCGCTGCTCGATGAGCTCGCGGCCTTTGCAACCGACACCGCCGAGCATGTGCGCAAGGAGAACGAAGTCCTCTTCCCCGCGGCCCTCAATCTTGCGCCGGCCCGGGATGCCTGAGCCGGCTCAGGCGCGTTCGAATGCCGGGACGACGTGCTCGGCGATCAGCTTCAGGCCGTCCATCGGCTCATCGAAGAGGCGCAGCGCCAGATCGCTGAGTCCGGCTGCCTCGAACTTCCGGTAGCGGACCAGTTCCTGCTCGATGTTGCCGAGGTCGCCGGCCGATGACAGCTCGGCGATCAGGTGGTTCACCATCGCCTCGGGTGCACCTTCAATGACGCCCGAGCGCGTCCAGTAAGCCTTGGCGAAATTGGCCCAGTTGTCCTTCACGTACTGCACGTCCTTTTCGTCGAGGAAGTGATGCAAGCCGGTGAATGGCGGCACCATTTCACCGCGGAACACGAGTTCCCGCCGCGCTTCATACATCGACTTGTCGCGATCCTTCTTTATGTGCCAGGCCCAGAAGTTGCCGGTTCGGAAATCTTCAGCCGGCACCTTGCGCCGGGCGAGTCCCGCGCGCACGTTCGCCATCGCCTCGCCGATCATCGGTATGGCCACATCGCTCATCTGCAGGCCATCGGCCACTTCCGCGCCCATGCGCAGCATCTGCGGTGCGGTTGAGCAGGTGTAGATGCGTGGCGGGCGCGATTTTGCCCATGCCATCTTGTGGGGCCGGGTGACCTGGAAGATCTCGCCCTTGTAACCCATGCTGAACTTGCCGGTAGTGGCGGACTTGAGGATATCCACCGCTTCGCGGACGCCGCGCACGATGCGCAGCTTCTTGTAATCGATGGTCGTGCCGATGGAACTCAGCACCGCACCACCGCCACCGACGGCGAGCATGGCGCGGCCCTTGCTGATCTCGTTGAGGCTCAGGATCGAGTTCGCCATCTTGAGCGGATGGAACTCGTAAGGGCTGACAGCCAGTACGCCGAGGAGTATCTTCTTCGTCGCCATGGCCGCCGGGACCAGCGTGACAAAAGGGTCCCAGTGGGCATGATAATTCGAATGCCACAGCGCCCGGATGCCGTAACCTTCAGCAGCGACGGCAAGTTCGGCAACCTGCTCCGGGGTGAGGTCGGGTTCGAGAATGATTTCAATTTGCATTTGCTGTACCAGAATGACCTGAAGCGATGAATGACCTGATGCTACTGAAGTACGCGACGGGTTGCAGCATCCTCAACTGATGGAAAAAATGAAATGAGCGACAAATCCCTTTATGAACGACTCGGTGGCTACGATGCGATTCGTGCCGTGGTCAACGACCTGTTGCCGCGTCTGCAGGCCGATGCGACGCTCGGACGTTTCTGGCAGAACCGCGGCGCTGACGGCATCGAACGCGAAAAGCAGCTGCTCGTGGATTTCCTCTGCTCACAGGCTGGCGGACCGATGTACTACACCGGACGCGACATGAAGCTCTCGCATGTGGGCATGAAAGTCAGCGACCGTGACTGGACGGCATTCATCGCGCATCTCAATGCGACGCTGGATGCGTTCAAGGTGCCGCCGGCCGAACGTGCCGACGTCGTGAATTTCATCCAGAGCACGCGGGCCGAAATCGTCGAATAGGCTCGCCGCCTTACAGCCGCGGCAGGTTTTTCGCGGCCGAACGCACGGTCTCGATGAATTCGGCCGCGGTTGGCCCTGGTTTGCTGTCGGCGCGCATGACCAGCAGGCAGTGCCAGCTGCGCGGCTTGGGTTGCCGGACCGGAATCGCTACCAACACGCCGCTGCGCAGTTCCGCGCTCACGAGCCGGGCAGGGAGAAACGAGACATAGTCATCGTTCAGCAGCTGCTGAACGCAGAGTTCCACCGAGTTGCTCTCCATGCTGTGTCGTGGTGGTGCCAGGCCGCTCGCCGCGTACATGTCTCGCAGTTCGTTCCACAGACGACAGAAAGGCCCGATGATCGCCCACTCGGCGTCAATCAGCCGTTTCAGTTCGAGTCGTCCTTCGCCAGCCCAGGGGTGCTGCTTGCGGACGACAAAGATATTGCGATCGGTATAGAGGGTCTCGGCGCTGAAGCGGGCGTCGAGCCGTTCGTCCGGTTCGTCGCAAATTGCAATGTCGTAGAGGCCGCTGCCGAGCTGTTCAAGCACGATATGCGTGACCTGGCGCATGATCTGCACCCGGACCGCCGGCCGTTTTGCACGGAATGAACGGATGGCAGCGGGCAGCAGGCTGCGCGCCACGGTTGGCGTGGCGCCAAGCCTCACCATTTCGCGACCGGTACCCATGACGTTCTCGATCTCATCACGGAACATCCTGAGTTCGGCCAGCGCCCGCTCTGCCCTGGGCAGGAGCATCAGGCCGAATCCGGTGGGCCCGACGCTGTGACGGGTGCCCTTTTTGCGCTCGAGCAGGCGTCCGCCACATTCCTTTTCGAGTTGCTGGATGCTGCGGCTGATCGCCTGTGGCGTGATATTGACGCGTGCCGCCGCCTTGTGAAAACTCCCGGTCTCGACGACCGCCAGAAAATGCTGCAGTTGTCTGAATTCCATCGCGCCCCCGCCTTTTATGCGCCGCTTCAAGCAACAACGGCCGCTTGTCGAACAAGAATAACAATTGCTGGTTCTGCGCGCGCCGTGTTTATACTCTCGCCGCCACGGGGTGAGTCATGCTGCCCGCAGGGCGCGTGGCCGGTTATCCAAATGGGGGTTCAAAATGCAGACGAAGTTCCGCAGTCATCTGTTACGCGGCAGTGTTCTCGGTATTTCATTGATCATGGTGGCGCCGATGGCCTCGGCGCTGGAAGAAATCATCGTCAGTACCCGCAAGCGGGAGGAAAACCTGCAGACGGTACCGGTTGCGGTATCGGTGCTGACAGCAGGCGATATCGAGAAGCTGAACATCGCGAACGTTGCCGATGTCAGCAAATTCAGCTCCAGCGTGATTTTTGACCAGGGCTTTGCGTCGCAGGACACGCGGATCACGATCCGTGGTCTCGCGCCCTCGCGCGGCCGGCAGAATGTCGCCGTCCTGGTGGACGGTATCGATATTGCTTCACAGGCGATCCAGACCAACGGTGGTGGCCTGCTCCTGAATCCGCGTCTCTTCGACCTTGAGCGGATCGAGGTGGTCAAGGGTCCGCAGAACGCCCTTTATGGCCGTACGGCTTTTGCCGGTGCGGTCAACTACATCACCCGCAAGCCGTCGAAGGATTTCGAAGCGCGGGTTGGCACGGATATCGGCGATAACGGCAAGCTGGAAGTAAAGGGCAGCCTCAGTGGTCCGCTGCTTGGCGAAACCCTGCTCGGCAGTATCAATGTGGCGAGCTGGAACCACGATGGTTTCTACAAGAATTCCGTCACTGGCCAGGATATCGGTGGGGCGGACGGCGAAGGGGTGTCCGGCACCCTCGTCTGGAACATCAATGACCGGGTCTCGGCGACTTTCCATACCGAGTACACGGATGACACCATCGAGCAGGCGCCCTATTCGGCGATCACGCCCACGGAGCTCAAGGATATTCCGCTGAGTGCGCGTACCGATCCGGATGGCGCGGGCCCGCTCGGCCCGGCCATCAATCCCAATCTGACGCAGATCGCATCGGTCACCAGCCTCCCGGACGGCGATGACCTCGCGGTCACGCTGTCGGAAGACCCGCGTACCGGCGCCGATTACCCGGGCACCGATCGGGAAATCTGGCGAAATACCCTCGACATCGGTGTGGACCTCGACGGGATGAAGTTCACCTCACTGACCCACTTCGCGACCAGCGATGTATTCAGTTTCGAGGACGGGCGTCGCGAAGGCAGCGTGTCGGCGGCGGGCAAGACCACCGGTGCCGAGTTCTGGCTGCGCGATGAAACCGACCTGTTCAGCCAGGAGCTGCGCCTGCAGTCCACGACGGACGGCGCGGTGGCGTGGACGGTTGGCGCCCTGTACTGGACTGAAAGCAAGGATGTTCAGGATGGCAGCGTCAACTGCATCTCGAATGCGGCACTGCCCTTCGCAGCGGGCGTGAACTGCGCGCCGCAGCTCGCCGCGATCAGCTCGGACGCACTGCGCTATATCGACCCATGGAGCCAGGACACCGATCACTGGTCCGTGTACGGACTGGTTGAATGGGAATTCATCGACCGCTGGAAGCTGATCGTCGAGGGCCGTTATTCCGACGAAGAGGTCAAGGTGACAGGTCCCGACCGCCGCGATCCCGACGGTACCGGCCCACTGTGTGCCCTTCCACGGGCGGTCGACTCACGCGGTCTTACGTTCCCGCCGTGTGCGAACTTCCCTGCCGCCCTGTCAGCGGCGTATGGCACCCTGTCTGACAAGGTGACCGACACCTTCTTCTCGCCGAAAGTGACCTTGCAATGGCAGGCATCGGATGATGCGATGTACTACCTGTCATGGGCCAACGCGACCAAGCCGAAGGGCATCAGCATCGTCGGCGCGCTGACGGGCTTTGATCCGGCGGCGAGCCGCTTCAATGATGAAACCCTCAACGTTTACGAAGTTGGCGCCAAGACCGACTGGCTGGACAAGCGACTGGTGCTGAACACCTCGCTGTTCTACCAGGAGTTCGATGACAAGCTGGTGTCTTCGCAGAAACAGGATCCGGATACCGGCCTGTTGTTTGCCGCGCCGGTCAATGCATCCAAGGCTACCGTCTATGGCCTTGAACTGGACATTGCCTGGCAGGCAACGGATGCGTTGCGGCTGAATGGTTCGTATACCTACCTGAACACGGAATACGACGACTTCACCCTGTTGACCAAGGGTCCGGGCACCATTGCTGATGCAGGCAACTGCACGATCGTCGCCGATCCGGGCAAGGGCAGCAACGGTGTCGATGATGACTTCTGCCAGGTCGATCTGTCCGGCAACGAGCTGGAATATGCGCCCAAGCACGCTTTCGTCGGCGGTTTTTCATACCGCAGGTCGCTGGTTGGCGAAACCGACTGGCTGTTCGAGGGCGACCTGATCTATCAGGATGATCGCTATCAGGATGCGGTCAACACCGTGAAGTTCGACGCCTATACGACGGCTGATTTCCGCCTCGGCATCGTGAACAAGCAGTGGGACATCATCGCCTACGTGGACAATGCCTTTGAGGATGACACCATCAAGTCCTCGTTTCGCAACACCTATAACCAGGGCATTGCATTCTTCGGCGGCAGTTTTTCACCCGATGGCCCGCCGAGCACCTTCGTCCTGCCCGGCAACCAGACGCCGATCAAGCCCGATCAGCGCCAGGTCGGGCTGCGCGTGAACTACCGTTTCGGCGCCCCGTAAAGCAACGACAGGAAGGACCCGTCAGCATGACTCTTACTGCCACACGCACCCGCCGACGGGTCCTGAAGGAAATCGCAGCCACTGCCGGTGTCATCACCGCCGGCAGTGGCCTCGGCACCGCAGCGCTGGCGGCCAGCCGGCGTGACGCTGATGTGATCGTCATCGGCGCAGGCCTCGCAGGACTGAATACCGCGCTCATGCTGCAGGATGCCGGCATGAGTGTGCTGCTGCTCGAGGGCAGCAACCGTGTTGGCGGGCGTGTGATGACGCTCGACAAGGTTCCGGGTCGACCCGAAGCCGGCGGTACCGAATTCGGTGCCGGCTATGCGCGCTGCCTGTCGATGATCGACCGGCTGGGCGGTTTTCCGATGCAAAAGTGGCTCGATACCGTTGAGCTGCCTTTTGCGTTGAAGGTCGATGACACGACCATGTCGATGGCGGCATGGGCCGACTCGCCGCTCAACAAGCTGGTCGGCAAGGAGCGCACCGGAGGCGGGCCGTTGATGGGGCCCTTCGGGCTGACGATGATGTATGCACCGCAGCCCTCGCCACTCAATGGTCTCGACAGCTGGCTGTTGCCTGAAATGGCGGCGCTCGACATCAGCTATGGCGACTACCTGAAGAGCTGCGGCGCCAGTGAGGCAGCCCTGCGGTTCATCGACAATGACACGCCCACCGGTGACGTCAATACGCTGTCAGCGCTGTGGCAGCATCGCCTGTTCCGTTTTCAGGACGCGATGGGTGGCATGGATGGCCTGAAGCGCATCGCCACGGGCAGCAGTCGCCTGCCGGAAAGCATGGCCAGGCAGTTCAAGCGGGAGATCGCCTTCAATGCGCATGTCACGGCGATCCGCGCTGACAAGAACGGCGTCGAAGTCAGGACCAAAGCCGGCCGCCGTTATCGTGCCGGCCGGGTGGTCGTCGCCGTACCGCTGCCGCTGCTGCGCGAGATCGCCATCGAGCCGGCGCTTCCGGCCCTGCAGGCGGCAGCCGTGCGCGAGATTCCCTACGACAACATGGTCAACGTGTTTTTCGCCGTCAAGGAGCCCTACTGGAAAGTGGACGGGCTGCCGGGGTCGCTGTGGACCAATCAACCGATGGGTCGCCTGTTCCATTTCAAGTCAGAGCAGGGCGAATATGTCTGGATGAACGTCCGCAGTCCGCGTTCACCGTGGCTGAAGATGAACGACGCGGATGTGATGCGGGCAGCTACCAAAGCACTGAATGAAGCGCGGCCAAGCACCGTCGGGCGCGTGGAAGCCACGGCGGTGGTGAACTGGTCTGCTTACCCGTGGACACGCGGCCACAACATGTACCGGACGCCGGGCCAGATTGCCCGCTTCGGCAATGTTGTTGCAGAGGCACATGGCCGTATTCATTTCGCTGGCGATCATACGGCGGCAACCATGATGGGCATGGAAGGCGCAATGGAGTCAGGCGAGCGTGCGGCGGTGGAAATCCTGCAGCTCGCCTAGATCGCCAACTGGCCTAGAATGGTCTTCTTTCTCCCTGAATGAAGAAGACGCATGCAAACGATCGTCATCACGGGCAGTACCCGGGGTATCGGCAAAGGTCTCGCCCGTGAATTCCTGAAACTCGGCCACCGGGTGGTGGTGACTGGCCGCAGTCAGGCCGCCGTCGATGCCGCAACCACGGAGCTGGGCAGCCCCGCCGAGGTGCTGGGCGGCGTCTGCGACGTACGCGACATGGCCTCGCTGCAGGCGGTTTGGGACGCGGCTGTCGCGCGCTTTGCCCGTGTCGATGTCTGGATCAGCAATGCCGCAGTCGCGACGGACCGCGCACTGCTCGCGGATCTGCCTGCGGAGCAGATCGCCGCCACCATTGAAACCAATCTGCTCGGCACGATTTACGGTACCAAGGTCGCACTCGCCGGAATGCTGCGCCAGGGCAGCGGCAAGATCTATACTTTTGAAGGCTTCGGCAGCAACGGCATGATGTCGCCGGGCCTGACGGTCTACGGCAGCAGCAAGTATGCACTGCGCTATCTGACCCGGTCCCTGGCAAAGGAATACAAGGATTCGCCGGTACTGATCGGCGCACTGAGTCCCGGCATGGTGCCGACCGACCTGCTGATCTATTCGTCGAAGAGCAAGGATCCGCAGGAGTGGGCGAAGGCCAAGCGGGTCATGAATATCCTTGGCGATACGGTCGAAACCGTAACGCCGTGGCTGGCTGCCCAGGCGCTGGCAAACTGCAAACAGGGCGCATGCATCGAGTGGCTGACGCCGCGCAAGGCTGCGCTGCGTTTCGCAATGGCGCCGTTTCGCAAGCGCGACATCATTTCGCCGATCGAAGCGCGGACGGACCTGAAGGTCCGCTGATTTCAAACTGACTGAAGTACAAGGGAGCTCTAGTGGAAATCGACATCATTCTTGAAGCGGACGTCACGCCCGCACGGGTTGCGGAGCTGGCCGCGATTGCCGAGAGCTACGGCATACGCGGCCTCTGGACGCAGAACTACGCCAATGCGCGCGATGCCTTCATGTGCCTCATGCCGGCGGCAACAGCCACGAAAAAGATCATGCTCGGTGCCGTCGTCATCAGTCCCTACGAGATGCATCCGCTGAAGATTGCCAACGCGGTTGCGACGCTGAACGAGTACTCCAATGGCCGTGGCATGGTGGTGATCGGCGGTGGCGGGGAATGGCCCGGCGTCCTCAACAAGCCTTACGGCAAACGCGTAAAGGGCCTTGGCGAAGCGGTGGCGATGGCAAAGCGCGCGGTACGCGGCGATGTGGTGGTGTGGGATGGCGAGGTCTACAAGTCGCGCTATTTCCGCTCGACCTGGGTAAAGGGCACGCCACCGATCATCTACGCGGGTGCCACCGGTCCGAAGATGCTCGATATGGCGACGCGGTTTGCCGATGGCACCATGTTCAGCGACATGATCCTGCCGATGTTGCCGAAGTGCATGGGCGACGTTCGCGAGGGGCTGGCCCGGCATGGCCGCAGCGCTGCCGATTTCCGCGTCAACAACTTCTGCGCCTTCCATATCAAGGAAGACCGTGAAGCCTCATTCCGTGAGGCGCGCCGCGAACTCATGGTCCGTGGCTGGCTGGAGGAGGCCTGGTACGAACCCTTCCTGACGCCCGAGGAAGCGAAGGTCGTCCATGACAACAAGGACGCATTCCTCACCGCGTTCCGCACCAAGGCTGGCGAGATCAAGGGCGTGGCGCCGGAGATCGTCGCCAAGCTGGTCGAAGGCCTGAGCCTGGCCGGCGATCTGAGTGATCTGGACCGGCATGTGGAGCGCATCAAGGCCTTCGCCGCAGCCGGCATGACCGAGAATGCGCTGCGTCTGCACGATGAGCCGGAGAAGTCGCTGCACATCATCGGCAAGGAATTGCTGCCCAGGTTGCGCCGCTAACAACATAAAAGTAAACAATGAGTTAGTTTTTCTACTGTCAATACAGTGTTTATAACAGGCGAGGTCCTTCATGCGCATCAAGTCTGCTTCCAGCCTGGCCCTGATCGTCAGCGCCCTGCTGGCTGGGGGCTGCACCAGTCCCTCGTCGCCCGAGCGCGCGTCACAGACCGCACCAGACGCCAACTTCGCTGCCTACCGTACCTTCGGCTGGCAGCCTCCGCCCGCCGCCGGCAGCGAAGAACCCATGCGACTGCTGGATTCCAATATCCGTGAGGCCATCCGTACCGAAATGACCCGCCGCGGATATACGGAAGCAAAAGATGATCCCGACCTGTGGATCGCTTACGAGACCGCGGCTGACGAACGCCTGAAATCCAGTCCGTTCCGCATCGGCATCGGTGTCGGCAGCTTTGGCAGCAATGTGGGTGGTTCGGTCAATGTCGGCAGTCCGAGCGTACAAAGCTATCGCGAAGGGCGGCTGGTCATCCATGTAGTGGACGCTGCGGCAAACCGCGAGTTGTGGTTTGGCTCCATCGCGGGAAGCATGCAGAAGGGCAGCCTGGAGGCGGATGCGGTAGCCCGGGCCGTCGCGCTGGCGATGCAGGATCTACCCGCCCGGACGGCTGCACCCTGACTCATGCGAACTCGGGCTGGCACCGGATTTTCTTGAATGTTGAACATACACGCGACGAGGTAATTGCAATGAAGAAACGACAATCCCTGCTGATCGGCATCGCGGCAGCTGCCGCTGTGCCGTTTGCACTCAGTACGACGCTGCTGCAGGCGGCGGAGCCCGCCAAGGCGGAACAGAAGCCGGCTGCGGGCGTCAATGTGGGCGGCGGCGAACGCGGCATCGATGCGGTCATCATCCCGGGACCGCCGATCACCGCGAACGACTTCATGAACAAGAAGCATCGCGCTTTCCCGCAGGGCATGACCTGTGCCGAGTGCCACGATGTGGACTTCACCATTGATACCGTCGCTTCCGCCACCCGGCAGATGGCGCGCAGTTCGATGCAGCTCCCCCAGGAAAAGATCTGGGAGAAGATCGTCGAGTTTCTGCCGGGCCGCGAGCGGTTCGCGCTGACCACCGCCATCAACAACAAGCCGCTGGCGACCACGGTCGACATGGTGCTCGACAAGGACGAGAAGGTCCTCTACGTCGTTTCCGAGATCGGTACCGAGAAGCTGCTGCAGATCCGCAAGAACCCGAACATCAGTGCGGTGCACTTTGCGGGCTGGAGCATCGCTGAAGGGGGTCCCAAGCTGTGGCGCAGTACGCAAATCAATGGTACGGCGGAGGTGATTCCCTCGTCTGATCCGCGTTTCAGTGTTGCCGTCGACAAGTACAACCTGGTGCGTGTGAAGAAGGAGCGGGCCCTGCGTCGCTTCGACCTTATCCGCATCAAGCCCGAGCAGATCTACTACTTCGATACGACGCTCGGTGAAGGCTATGCGGTCTACCAGCGCTGGCTGCGTGGTCGCACGGGCGTCGTCACCGACTGATGGCGCTCTGAAAAGGTCGCCTGAAAAGAAAAGGGCGGTGGATCTCACGATCCACCGCCCTTTTTATTGTCGTCGCTCTGGCCAGGTGACCGTTACTGGGCACCGCCGAACTTGTAGCTGAGCGTTGCACCGACCTGCCGGCCGGGTTGCAGGGTCAGGCCGAATCCGCGACCGCTGGTCGAGGTCGAGACGCATTGTGCGGCCGTTCCGCCGGAGGCGGTACAGCTGGGCAGTGCGCCGCCGGAGGACGCCTGCCGGTCGATGTACCGCAGGATATCCAGCGGGGTGTCATCGTCCGTCAGGTTCTTGACCCAGGCGGTAAGCTGCCAGTTCTGCCAGTTGGCGCCGATGCGCGCGCCGAGCAGATTGCGGTCTCCCGTCTCGATAAGGTTGTGCTCCTGTGAATACTTCGACTCCTCGAAGGTGTAGTCCGCACCGACGAACATGCTGCCCCAGCTGAACGGTATGTCATAGCGGGTGAACAGCGCGAACTGGTTCTCCGGTACACGCGGGGACTGCTTGCCGGATACGTCACCGAACTCGTTGTAGTAATTGCTGAGTGTCGTAAAGCCGGTGACATTGCCCACCAGATCGGCCTGGTCAGTGCTGATCCGCTCCTTGATCTCGGAGTGAGTCCAGGCGTAGATGAACCCGGCAGTCCAGTTGTCGGTGATGGCGAAGTTGGTCTCGAGTTCTGCACCCCAGACTTCGGTCTTGCCCACGTTTGCAAGCACCGACTGGGGCACGCCGCCCGGACCTTCGATGTTGGTCGTCAGCTGCTGGTCTTCCACGTCGTTGAAGTAGACCGCGAAATTCGCGATCAGGCGACGATCGAGCCACTCGGTCTTGGCACCGATCTCATAGCTCCACATGGTCTCTTCATCGACGGCACGGAAGCTCTCATCGGGCAACCCGGAAACCGGATCGTTCGGCAGCGTCGCATTGAAGTCACCGGGCTTGGTGCCGCGGGCGATGTTGGCATAGAGATTGACATCGTCGCTGTACCGGTAACGTGCGGTCAGACGCGGCGTAAAGCTGGTGAAAGTCTTCTGGCAGCTCGAACTGCCTGCGCAGGGATCAATAGTGCCGGTGCCGTCATTGACGACATTGGAGACCTCGACGTCATCGCTCGAGTAACGACCTTCCAGGCCTACCGTGAGGCGGTCGTTGATATCCACATCGATGCCACCGAATACGGCGCGATTCTGCACCCTCTGCGTGGTCAGATTGGCGATCGTCTGCAGTGCTGACACGCCACTGGACAGAACTTTGCGGTTGTAGACTTCCCATGCCTTGATATCCAGGAAGTAGAAGCCAAACGTACCGCGAACCCGCGCATCCTGTGGCGTAGTGACACGCAGCTCCTGGGTAAAGGTCTCCGACTTGTCCTCATCCAGCTGGTAAAAGCTGCCAGCCGACGCGCCAAAGGGGACGGGGTCATAGTTGGCGTAGGAATTGTCAAAGCCCGTATTGACCTTGTCCGCGATGTAGCCCGTGGTGCTGGTAAACGTGTAGCCGCTTGGACCGGTGTACTCGATGGCCAGACTCGCCAGATCGCGATCGATTTCGGCACCCGACATGCCACCGTCGGCACCTTCCAGCAACCCGGTCGCGAGGTTGATGTTGTTTTCGTCGAGAACGGCGGTACCACAGTAGTAACCGCGGGCGCGTGGCGTGGTCGCGGTTCTGGGGTAGCAATTGTTCAGCGTCCTGGGCTGCAGGTAAATCGCGAAATGGTCGTCGTCGGTGCGCTGCATGCCACCCTTCAGGGTGATCTCAAGGCCATCCAGCGGCGTCCATAGCAGCTTGGCAGTGATGTTCTTGGTCTCTGTGCCGCCCAGCTTGTCACCATAGGCCTGGTTGGTGAACTCACCGCCGTAGGTGTCGTAGCCCGCGCTGAGGTAGTAAGCGAGTTGATTGTCGATGAGTGGTCCGCTCAGCCAGCCAGAGTACTCCTGGGTGTCGTGTTCCGCGCCGGTGATGGTGGCGCCACCCTCGAGTCCGTCAAGCGAGGGCTTGCGGGTGATGTAGTTGATCGCGCCAGCATAGGTGCCACGGCCAAACTGTGCGGCCTGCGGACCCTTGATGATTTCCACCCGCTCCAGGTTGGAGAGCTCGGTCGCCTGCGGTGAGCCGGACAGATAGATGCCATCGACGAAATACCCGACAGCAGAGCTGTTGGCGACGCCGTTGACGACAGTCGTGATACCGCGCAATGACGGACGATCCGAGCCCGGTTGACGGCCAAAGCCGGAGGTGAACGAGAAGCCCGGCGTGAACTTCGCGATATCGTCGATGCTCTTCAGATTGAGCTGTTCGATGTTCTGCGCAGTGAATGCGCTCACTGCAATTGGAATTTCCTGGATGCTTTCCTCATATTTACGAGCGGTAACGACAATCTCTTCGGGGATTGCCATTGCAGGCTGCGCGAGCAGGGTGATGCCCGCTGCGGCAAGGCCCAATAAGGGCTTGTTGAAATAATCGATCGGTTTCATGCGGGTTTCCCCCTCTCTTTAGGAACAATAACTGTAGCGCGAGTGCAACACAAAGCATTGCTTCCGCCAAGTGGATATAAAGTTAGTACAACGTGCCGACACTACGAAGGCAAGTCAAGCGCTTGTCTATAGTGGAACTTACGGACGGCTACATTACAAGCGACAGTAATTCGCTGATTGTGGCCGCCAAGCAAATCGCGACTCGATAGGTTGTCCGAATAGCGGTCAGGCCCGGCCGGTCAATTGACGGGTAATTCCGGCTTTCAGGGGCGGCAACCGGTTGGCGAGACGCAGCACGGCCGACCTGACAAAGCGCGCCGGCATCTGGTCGTCGGTGAACAGGCCGACGAGCACATTGGTGCCCAGATAGATCGGCCGGGTCGCCCGCCGGTGCTCGGACTGGTAGCGAGTCAGCACCGACATGCTGCCGATATCCCGGCCGGCGGCGCGCGCACCGCGCAGGGCCCGGGTCAGCGACGCCACCCCGTAGAGGCCGCAATTGAAGCCGTGTGCGGTAACCGGGTGCATGCCGACCGCGGCGTCGCCAAGCAGCGCGAAGCGATGGGCAACAAAGCGCTGCGCATATACCGCGACCAGCGGATAGCTGTGCCGTTCGCCGACCAGCCGCATCGGGCCGAGCCGGGATTCGAACTGCTCGGTGACCAGCTTTTCGAATTCCGGGACCGGCATCTGCATCATGGCATTGCTCTGGTCGGCCGACAGCGTGATGACCGCCGAAGACACCAGACCATTGAGCGGCAACACCGCGAGAGTACGGCCATAGTGGAAACATTCGTGCGCGATCCCGTTGTGCGGCAATTCGTGGGACAGGCGACAGACAATCACGGTGCGCCCGAAGTCACGCATGTCCGCGCCGATGCCCATGCGGCGCCGCGCGTCTGAAAACCGGCTGTCGGCGGCGACCATCAGCGGAGCCTCCAGGTTCCGCCCGTCAGCCAGGCGCACTTCAGCCGCATCTGCAGTCGTCGCCACGCCGCTGACCGCCGCATCGCTGATGATCTCGATCGAAGGCATGGACGACGCCACCTCGAAGGCGGCTTTGCGGATCACGTTATTCGCCACCAGGTAGCCCAGTTCGGTCTGCTGCGTGCCACGCGTGTCAAAACCCAGAAAGTGCGGTGACTTGCCATCGAGCACCCGGGCCTCGCGGATCGGCGAAACGTCTCCGGCAGGATAGTGCTGCCACATTCCCAGCGACTGCAGGATGTCGGCGGCGCGGTGAGTGAGTGCGATCTCCCGGCCATCGGCCGGCGGGTCGGCCAGGACGGCACGCGGCAGCTTCTCGACGACCGTCACGCCGAAGCCCGCATCCGCCAGTGAAATCGCGAGTGACAGGCCAGCCGGTCCTGCGCCGATGATGATTACGTCCCGCTCGTTGACCATGTCTTGCTCCTGACCGCGCCTGATTCAGCGGCGGGTGGTCCCTGATTCCGGCCGGTGGCGATTGATCCCGCACCTGGAATAGGGGTTCATGCACTCGGCGATTGCGTACAGACCCTCCGGATTCAGCAGGGTGATCTGCCGGCGATTGGCACGCAACAGCCCGCTTTTCTGAAAACGCGCGAGTATGCGGCTGACCGTCTCGGTCGCGAGGCGCAGGTAGTTGGCGATGTCCTGACGCGACATCGCCAGTTGCAGTTCGGTCGAGACACCGCCCGCAAGTCGATGCCGGGCACCGACCATGACGAGAAAGGCCGCGAGCCGTTCCTCGGCAGTGAAGTCGCCGGAGATGCTGGTCATGCTGAACACGTGGCGGCTGAGCCCGCGCAGGATCTGGAGCTGCAGTTCCGGAATCTCGCGAGCCAGCTGGCTGATGGCGCGATAGGGCAGGTGACAGACCGAGCTTTCCACCAGCGCAATGGCGTCTGAAAAATGCTGCTCCGGGAAGATCGCATCGATGCCGATAAGCTCGCCGACGAAATGAAAATTGATCACGTGCTCCCGTCCGTTTGGATCCACGGCGCAGGTCTTGAGGCATCCGGTACGCACGGCGTACAGGGAATGGAATTTGTCGCCGACTCGAAACAGGTGTTCGCCCGGTGCCAGGGTGGCGGAGTGCTGAACGATATTCTCGAATCTGCGCAGGGCCTCGGGTGCCAGGCCGGCGGGCAGGCAGTGCGGCCGCAGGATGCAGGTCCCGCAGCGCGGCCGCGCCGGACCCGTCTTGATCGGGGTCGCCGCTGCAGCTGACCGGGCGTTTTTTGCGCCCTTGCCGGCGGCATCACCACCTGGGTTGTCTTTTTTTCCGGACCACGGCATGTGGCCGATTATACGGGAGTGCCGGAGCTCCGGCCGGCTCGCAGCCTTCGCTTGACCTCGCCGACATGGCGGCGACTCACGGCCAGTGGCGGCAAGCCGGCCTTGAGCCGTACCTGCCAGGCACCGTTGTCTTCCTGTTCGAGGCTGTCCATGTAGTCGATGGCCACCAGGGCATTGCGGTGTATGCGCAGAAAGCGTTCGCCAAACTCGCTTTCTAGACTCTTCAGGGGTTCGTCGAGGAGTGCTTCGCCACCGGCGTAATATGCCGTTACGTATTTCTGGTCGGCCTGAAAGCAGTATATGTCTTCGACCGGAATCATCTGCAGGGCGCGGCCGCGCTGGGCACAGATCTGTGTGCGTGGCAGCGCACCGGGCAATTCGGCCAGTTGCATGCGGCTGATGCGCGCCGCATGGGCCAGCGTCTGCTGCAGGCGTTCGCGGCGCACCGGCTTCAGGAGATAGCCGATCGCCTGTGCGTCGAAGGCCTGGATCGCATATTCGTCGTAAGCCGTGGTGAAGATGATTGCCGGCTTCTGCGCCCAGTTCGCCATGTGGCCGGCCACCTGCAGGCCATCGAGTCCGGGCATGCGGATATCCAGCAGCACGATGTCGGGGTGCAGTTCATTGGCCACCTGCAAGGCCTCCTCGCCGTGACTGGCCTCGCCGACCACGCTGAAGCCCGGGATTTCCGCCAGCAACTGGCGCAGGCGGCTGCGCGCCGGCGGCTCGTCATCGACGATCAGTACGCCTGTGGTCGCGCTGCTCATGCGGGCAGCGCCTGACGATCGGCCGGGAATTCGATGGTGACGGTGAACATGCCCGGCACCGTGTCGGTCACGGACAGCACCCCGCGCACGCCAAAGGCGAGTTCCAGCCGTTCGCGGATGTTGTCGAGTGCGATGCGGTTGCCCTGTCGTGCCGTGAGCACCGCGGGCGGCAGCGGGTTGCTGACGCTGATGCGCACCATGCCGCCGGTCGATTCGCCCGATACCTGGATGCGGCCAGGTGTCGGCATCGGCTCGATGCCATGGTAAATCGCGTTTTCCAGCAGCGGCTGGATGGTGAGTCCGGGAATGGCCGTATCTTCCGGCAGCGGCCCCAGCTGCCAGTCCACCTGCAGGCGTTCGCCCAGCCGATGCTGCTCCATGCGCTCATAGACGCGGGCGATCTCGAGCTCTTCGCGCAGCGGGATCAGTTGTCGGCCATCCCGCAGCGAGGCCCGGAACAGATCGGCCAGATCCTCCACGGCCTGTTCGGCGGCCAGCGGGTTGCTGCGGGTCAGTGCGGCAATGGTGTTCATGCTGTTGAAGAGAAAGTGCGGGCGGATCCGCGCCTGCAGCGCATTGAGCCGCGACTCGGCTTCACGGCGGACATTGCGCTGCCATTGCTGGGAGACATAGAAATAGCGCAGCACGGGCGCGGTCACCAGCATGCCGATGGCGAGGTTCCGGGTCAGGAAGCCCAGGTGATTGGTCGGGAACCAGCCGCCACCGGTATCAGGACCGGTGCCGAGAACCCTGCCCAGCCAGAATGCCGCTTCCGAGACGGCAGCGACGCAAGCCATGACCACCAGAAAGGTGATGACGCTGCCTTCCGGTACGGGAAAGCGCGCCAGCCAGCCGCGCAGGCGGCACAGCAATGCCGCGCTGAGCAGCCCCGTCCAGAGCAGCAGGAGCGCGGTCTGGGCAAGATGGCTGTAGAACGCCCACCAGCCGGGTTGGCCGGCCAGTGTCAGCAGCAGGGCCAGCAGTTGTGATGCGAGTACGACGCCAAAGACGGCGAGCGGGGAGCAGAGATTCGGGATTTCGAAGCCGTCAGAACCCGTGCTATTCCTCGCTGCACCATTCTTCCATGACCCGTTCCGCATCTGCGCGCTCGGCATCGAGTTCCTCATCCGTCAGGTAGATGCGGTCGCCGTTCGGACCGGGTTTGTAAAGCTTCTGGGCCTGATTGTAGTTTGCCACACGCTCCTGCGCCTTCTTGCAGGTCGCAGCCCGTTGCGCCAGGTTCCTCTCGCGATCGGTCATCGCAGCGTCAGCAGCATCGGCACTGCCGGCAGCATCGTCGGCGTCCTGCTGACCCTCTGGCGGGGTTGCAGCGTCTCCCTGGGTCTCATTGCCTTTGGTCCGCGCCTGCGCCGTGCTCTTGTCCGTCCGGCGATAACGGATCGGCAGCGTTTCAGATGCGGCATTGACCGGCGGCTGGTCGCTGTAGTGTGGAACGCCCTGGTCGTCGACCCACTTGTAGACTGCGGCCTGCTGGCCGAGCGCAGGTGTCACAACCAGGGCAGAGGCGAGAACGAGGGCGGACAAGCCGCTGGCAGTAATCAGGCGCTGCATGTTCGGGACCTCTGTGAAAGATGCCGGGGCCGTATCGATACCGCCCGCATGGCCGCGATTATGCCATCAGCGAGGCCCCGGAAAATCAGACACAGTTCACGCTCAGGTATAGGCGCTCTCGCCGTGCGAGCAGGTATCGAGGCCCGCCCGCTCCTGGTCTTCGCTGACGCGGAGGCCAATGGTGCTGTCGATGAGCGCAAAGCCGGCCACCGAAACCACGCCGGACCAGAGGATCGTGGTACCGACTGCCCACAGCTGGGCAGTCAGCTGTGCGGTGATGGAATAGTCGGCCGTGGCATTGGCGACGTAGTCGTATACACCGGTGCCGCCCAGCGCCGGATCGCAGAAAACGGCGGTCAGCAGCGCGCCGACGATCCCGCCGATGCCGTGCACGCCGAAGACGTCGAGTGAGTCGTCATAGCCGAACATCGCCTTGAGCCGGGTCACGCCGAACAGGCAGATGAGGCCGGCGACGAAGCCGATGCAGATTGCGCCCATCGGTCCGACCCAGCCACAGGCGGGGGTGACCGCCACGAGCCCGGCAACGGCACCGGATGCGGCGCCGAGTACCGTCGGCGTGCCGCGGTGTACCCATTCGGCACAGGACCAGGCCAGCGCCGCTGCCGCTGTAGCAAGGACCGTGTTGACGATCACCTGCGCGGCCAGGCCATTGGCTTCAAGATTCGAACCGGCGTTGAAACCGAACCAGCCGACCCACAGCAGCGAGGTACCGATCATGACCATCGGCAGATTGTGCGGCGGCATGGCCACCCGCCCGTAGCCCACGCGCTTGCCGACGAACAGGCAGCCGACCAGTCCGGCGATGCCCGCATTGATATGCACGACGGTACCGCCGGCGAAATCCAGCGCACCCTTCTGGAACAGGAAACCGGCCGCTTCGCCGGCGGCCGCGCCGGCGGCGGGATCCGTATAGGCATCGGGACCGGCCCAGAACCAGACCATGTGTGCGATGGGCAGGTAAGCGAAGGTGAACCAGACCACCACAAACAGCAGTACTGCGGAAAACCTTATGCGTTCGGCGAAGGCGCCGACGATCAGGCAAGGGGTGATGCAGGCGAAGGTGAGCTGAAAGGCAAAGTAGGCGAATTCGGGGATGTACACGCCCTTGGAAAAGGTCGCTGCCAGCGAGTCGACGGTAATGCCCTGCATGAACAGCCGGTCGAAACCGCCGATGAACACGCCGTTGCCGCTGAATGCCAGGCTGTAACCGTAGATGGCCCACAGCAGTGCGATCAGGCAGAAGGTCATGAACACCTGCATGAATACCGACAGGACGTTTTTCGAACGCACCATTCCACCGTAAAAGAGCGCAAGGCCGGGGATGGTCATGAGTACGACGAGGATGGTCGACAGCAGCACCCAGACGGTATCGCCCTTGTCGGGCACTGGCGCATCGGCGCCGAGCGCACTGCCGGCGGCAAGCATCAGGGGCAACAGCAGCGCTGCAGCTGAGGAAAAAGCCATCCGGCGCGGGTGGCCAGCGGGGGTCTTGTTCTGTATCACGGTCTGTTCTCCTGCTCGATTCTTCCGGGGTTTGCTCAGACAGCTTCGCTGCCTGTTTCGCCGGTGCGGATGCGGATGACTTCGTCGAGCTGGGTGACGAAGATCTTGCCGTCGCCGATCTTTCCGGTGCGGGCGACGTTGACGATCGCTTCGATGACCTGTTCGGCGATGTCGTCGGCAACCGCCAGCTCGAGCTTGGTCTTCGGCAGGAAATCGACGACATACTCGGCACCGCGATAGAGCTCGGTATGTCCACGCTGCCGGCCATAGCCCTTGACCTCGGTGACCGTCACGCCGTGTACGCCCATGTCGACGACGGCCTGACGTACATCGTCGAGCTTGAAGGGCTTGATGATTGCGGTGATCAGTTTCATGAAAGCGGGTCCTTGCATGTCAAGTCATCTGTCGCTGGTGTTTTGCCGTCATTTGCCGCTTGTGTGGCCCGGGTGGGGCTGGCACGATCTCCGGCAGCTGACAGCACGACTAAGCACGATCCGTGCCAGTCATGCGGAGGCCGCTTGGCGCAAGGCTTTGCGCTTTTTCAGACGAGGGCGTTGCCTCATGCTGGTGCAGCCGGCAGCAGCGTCTGGCGCTTTTTGGAGCGCCGTTCAGAGGACTTGCTCAATGGATGCGAAATTCATCGAAGATCTGGCCCGCAAGCTGGCCGCGAACGTGCCCGGCAGCATGCGCGTGGTACAGGCTGACCTGGAGCGGAACTTCCAGGCGCTGCTGGCCAGCACCTTCGACAAGCTCAACCTCGTCACCCGCGAGGAGTTCGACGTGCAGCGCAAGGTGCTGGAGCGCACCCGCGACAAGCTCGGCGCGCTGGAGGCGGAACTCGAGGCCATCGAGTCGCGGCGGACCGGCAGCAAGGGCTGAGCAGACGGCTGCTGCGTCCCTGCGATGCGCCTTGCCACCACGCTGACCCGCGCCCAGCTTGGTCTCAAGGCGCCGGAGGTGGTGGTCGAAGCGCATGTGGGCAGCGGCCTGCCGCAGTTCACCATCATTGGCCTGATCGAAACCGCGGTACGCGAGAGCCGCGACCGGGTGCGGGCGGCGATCAGCCAGTCAGGACTCGAATTTCCGGACGGGCGGATCACCGTCAACCTTGCGCCGGCTGACCTGCCCAAGGGTGGCAGCGGCTTCGATCTGGCCACGGCGATCGCCATTCTCGCGGCCTCCGGACAGGTATGTCCCGGGCGTCTGGCCGGCATCGAGTTTCATGGCGAACTCGCGCTTTCCGGCGCACTGCGCCGGGTACCCGGCCTCTTGCCGGCGCTGATGGCCGCACGGCGCTGCGGCCGGTCTGCTGTTGTGCCGGCCGTGGCGGAGCGTGAAGCGGCGCTGCTCGGTGGTGCAGGCATTGCTCTCGCCGATCAGCTGGTCGACGTGGTTCGCTACCTGAACGGCAGCGGCGAATTGCGCGCGCCGGTCGCGGCGCCGGTGGCTGTGCCGGCGAGCCCACTTTGCATTGAGGATCTCGCTGACGTGCGCGGTCAGGCCCAGGCGCGCCATGCACTCGAAGTCGCGGCAGCCGGCGGGCACCATCTGCTGTTCACCGGTCCGCCAGGTACCGGCAAGACCATGCTTGCCCGGCGCTTGCCGGGGCTTCTGCCCGAGATGAGTGAAAGCGAGGCGCTTGAATCAGCGGCGGTCCATTCGCTGGCCAGCGGAATGGTGGTCTTCCGCCAGCGACCATTTCGTTCCCCGCATCACACCGCGTCGACTGCGGCGATGGTCGGTGGCGGCGGCAATCCCCGCCCCGGCGAGATTTCCCTGGCCCATCACGGTGTGCTCTTTCTCGATGAGCTGCCCGAGTTCTCGCGCCCGGTGCTCGAGGCCTTGCGTGAACCGCTGGGCACCGGGCAGGTGACGATTGCCCGCGCGCTGCGCACGGTTGAATATCCGGCCGCTTTTCAGCTGGTCGCCGCAATGAATCCCTGTCCCTGCGGTTTTGCCGGCGATCAGACCGAGGCCTGTCGCTGCACGCCGGAGCAGGTGCGGCGCTACCAGCTGAAAGTCTCCGGCCCGTTGCTCGACCGTGTTGATCTGGTGGTCAGCGTCAGCCGGGCCGGCCTTGGTGACCAGCTGGCCGGTGCCTCGCCCGCCGGTACTGAATGTTCTGCTGTCGTGCGCAGCCGGGTACTGGCGGCTGTAGAGCGACAGCTGTCGCGTGCCGGCGCATTGAATGCCCGGCTGGATGCGGCCGGCCTGCGCGAGCACTGTCATCTGCAGGCCGATGCCCAGGCGCTGCTCGAGATGGCCGGTAACCGTTTCGCACTCTCCGCCCGTGCGCTCGACAGCGTGCGGCGCGTTGCGCGTACGCTGGCCGATCTTTCCGGTGCGGAGGCCATCAGTCGCACGCACCTCGCCGAAGCGCTCAGCCTGCGTGCCGACCGCGGCAAGGGCGACGGATTGATCGCCGGGTAGGGGCGACTTGCCGCCCGCAGCTTGGCACGATGCGTCGATGGCGCCATTGTCCCGACTGGGTAAACAGGTTCAGGAGGTTCTGGACTGCCTTGAGCGTATCGGCGTACCCAGTGCGCTGATCGGCGGGCTGGCGCTGGCACCGTACAAGGTCATCAGGGCTACCCAGGGCATCGATCTGTTGACGGATGCCCGGCGGGCCGATGCCGTGGATCGTGAGTTGCAAGCACTTGGTTACAGTTGTTTACACCGCAGCGGTGATGCCGGGAACTATGTACGCGGCGATGAGCGCGTAGACTTACTTTACGCAAGTCGTCCGGCTGCCCTTCGTCTTCTGGCTGACGCGAAATCACGCAGTACGCCATTTGGAACGCTGCGGGTGATCAGTCTGGAAGGCTTGATCGCCTTCAAGCTGCAGGGCCTGGTGAACGACCCGTCCCGGACCCGGGATCTTGAAGACATCCGCGCACTGCTGCAGATGAACAGGGACATCGTTGATCTGGATGCAGTGCGGGAGTATTTCCGCCTGTTTGATCGCGAGGCACTGCTGGATGAAATCCTCTCGACACTACCCTGAACCGAAGCAGAAGTTGACGCACCCGGTGGTCCTGTTTGCCGATGGCGGCGTGTCTGTGCCGATGTCCTCTGACCGCGACCCTTTCGAAGCGCTGGATGACCTGATGACGGTGATGGACGCGCTGTGTCCAGAGTGGCCGGCGCGCAGGAACTTCGGTCCGATGGACAAGCTGCGGCTGTAGTTCCGGCCCCGGGCAGGAGCGGCTGCTGCTGCGCCGGGCACGGCGGCGTCAGGCAAAACGTGCGCACTGAAGTGCAGGCGGCCAGCCCGGCGTATTTCTAGTAGCGGTTCCGGATCGGCCGCACCGGGCCGGTGTAGCGTTCCTTGCCCGGCTTGCCGCGCAGCGGGGGCAGTTTCACGCGCTGCACCGGCACGCGGCTGTCGGGGACATGGTCGAGCAGATGACGGATCAGGTTCAGGCGACCCCGGCGCTGATCATTGAAGTCGACGGCGAACCATGGCGCATGTCTGCGGTGCGTGGCCCGGAACATCGCGTCGCGGGCGCGGCCGTATTCCGCGTAGAGCGTGCGCGACTTGAGGTCGATGGGTGACAGCTTCCAGCGCTTGAGCGGATCCGTCGCCCGCTCGGCAAAGCGCTCTTCCTGGTACTTCTGGTCCACGGCCAGCCAGTACTTGAAAAGCAGGATGCCGTCGTCTACCAGCATCTTTTCAAACAGCGGCACCTGGCGGAGAAACTCGCGATACTCGGTGGCGGTGCAGAAGCCCATGACTTTTTCCACGCCGGCCCGGTTGTACCAGCTGCGGTCGAAGAGCACGAGTTCGCCGGCCGCGGGCAGATGCGGGACGTAGCGCTGGAAGTACCACTCCGTGCGTTCCCGTTCAGTCGGCGTAGCCAGTGCGACGATCCGTACCTGGCGGGTATTCAGGGATTCGGCAATCGCGTTGATGGTGCCGCCCTTGCCGGCAGTATCGCGGCCCTCAAGCAGAACGACCATCCGCTTTCCCGTATGCCGCAGCCAGCGCGTGAGCTTGTTCAGCTCAAGCTGGAGCGGCGCGAGATGGTCTTCGTAGTCGCCTTTCTTGAGTTTGTTGCCCAAGTGCCGGTGTCGCCGCTAGCGGCTTTTCGACACCATGAAGTCGACCGCACCCATCACCTCTGCGTCCGAGAGGTCGGTCCGGCCACCCTTGGGCGGCATGAAGCCCGCCGCGCCCTGGAATCCTTCCAGTGCATGCTTGTGCAGCGTGTCCGTGCCCGTTGCGATACGCGCTTTCCAGGCACCGGCATCGCCGAACTTCGGTGCACCAGCCACGCCGCTGCCGTGACAGGCCACACAAGCTGCGCTGTAAACCTGCTCGCCGTCGAGTGCCTTGGCTGCGGCCGCCGGGGCTTCAGCAGCCGGGGCAGCATCCGCAGTCTGACCAGCGACGGCCGCGGGCTCGGCTACCGGTTCTTCGCCGGCTACGCTGACCCGGCCGACCGGCGCAATCCGCTTGTCAACGGCGGCGGCGTAATCCGGGTCCGCCTGTACCCAGGCGAGCTGGGTCTCGCTGCCGACCACGCGTGCCGTGACGATCAGCACCACGGCAATGCCGACCAACACGCCGATCACCACCATGAAGAGGTTGAAGAAATTCTGGTCCTGGCTGCTCAAGGTCGGCCTCTCCGTCTGATTGCTGGGCTTGGGAATCGAAGTACAAAAGTATAGGTGCGAGGGGCGACAGTTTATACGGAATGCGCATTGCTGCGCGTTACATGGATTGGGCAATCCGGCGCGGGGAGGCAAAATCCCGGATGCCGGCCAGCTCTCTCAATGCGGCCAGGTCGAGCACCCTGACATGATGGCTCCCCGATCTCAGGATGACCTGGTCAGTTTCGAGTTCCTTGAAGCTGCGGCTCACCGTTTCCTTCTTGAGACCGAGGAAGTCCGCGATGTCTTCACGACTCATCGGGATATCGATTTCGGTCAGGCGCGGATCGTTGTCGTTGGCCAGGTGGTCGGTCAGCCGGCGCCAGTGGCGCAGGTAGAGCAGGAATACCGCCAGCCGTTCCCGCGCCGTGCGCTGTCCGAGGCTGTAGACCACATCGAGGACGTCCTCGACCACCCGCAGCATCATGTTCAGAAATGCCCGCTCGGCGACCGGGTCGCTGGCCAGCCGCGCGTCCAGCACGTGGCGGGGGCAACAGGCGATCCTCGACGGGGTGACCGCTTCCACGCTGAAGAAGTAGGTCTCGGTGGCCGTCAGACCCACGAAGTTGTCGGGAAACAGGAAAGACAGCACCTGACGTCGCCCGTCAGTGCCCGTACGGCAGACCCGCAGCACGCCGGAGACGATATTGAAGACCTGATCCGCCTTCCCGCCGGCGCTGATGACGACCTCGCCCGGCACCAGGTCGCGCAGCGGCGCTGCATCGAAGATGTCCAGGAAAACGTCCTGGGGAAGATCGAGTGTGGGCGGCTGAGGCGCGGGCATGCGGAAAGGATGGCGGGGCTGCGCCGGACTGGCAAGTGGGCGCTGCGAGCTCCGGCTCTAGACACCTGATGGCGACGAGCCCCTGCGTTGGACGCCATGCGCGGGCGGGCGGTATCATCGCGGCCCCGCCACGCGCCCGTAGCTCAGCTGGATAGAGTACTGCCCTCCGAAGGCAGGGGTCAGAGGTTCGAATCCTCTCGGGCGCGCCACTTTCCAAAGGTCCATACCGGACACATGGTCAGAGTTTCATGCCGGCGACACTGCCGCCGTTCTTCCGGCAATCAGCGATTGTGTGCGTGCAGCCAGGCCATGAGCTGGATCTTGCGGCCCTCGACGATCTCGGTCGCGGTATTCGCGGCCGCTTCACCCGCCACACTCTGGCTGGCGGCGCCGATGAGTTCGACGATATAGGGATCCCAGCCGGTGGAACTCACGTCGGTATCGGAATCCGTGGCGCGTCGTCGGGGTGGAGAGTTGTCTTGAGTAGCCATTGTTGTTCTTCTTGTACAGGCCAGACTTGGCCCGAATATAGTCCCGCTACAGCTTCTTGCGGCGAAGATTGTACATAAGCTTCACACTGATCCTCCATCCGGACTTTCCTCAACGGAGTAGAAGACGATGCGCATTCAGGCAAGGCCAGCCGGCAGCTACCCCTGGTATCTCAAACCGTTTTTCTGGAGCCAGAAGCGTCGCTATGGCGAGGTGCTGCTGCCCGGTTTGCTGTGGGGCCGCGTGCCGCGCCTGTTCATGACCGTGGCCATGCTCTATGGCGCGCTCGATGCGCGCCGCTCGCCGCTCGATCCGGTGCTGCGTTCGCTGCTGACGGTGCGCGTCTCGCAGCTCAACTGGTGCCGCTTCTGCGTGGACATCAATTCGGCGACGCTGGCCCGGCGGGCCGGTTCGATGGCCAGGGTTGAGGCACTGGAAGAGTGGCGAACGAGCGAGCTCTATTCAGCGTCGGAGCGCGCAGCACTGGATTACACGGAGGCCATGACGATCACCGGGCGCGGTGTGACCGATGAGCTCATGGCCGAGCTGCGCCTGCACTATTCCGACGACGCCATCATCGAGCTGACAGCGCTGATCGCCTTCCAGAACCTGTCGAGCAAGTTCAACAGTGCCCTGGATGTGCCACCGCAGGGTTTCTGCCGGTTGCCTTCAGCCACTCCGGACGGGTCTGACGATGCATCCTGATCGGCTAGACTGGCTTCCGGAAACTGAACCGGATCCGCTCCATGCATGCATCGCCTCCACCACGCCCGGGGACCATTGATGGTCCGGGGCCGCTTTCGGATTTGGAGCGCAGCGTTCTGACGGCGCTGCTGCGGGGCGAGGGCGAAGCGCTTTCCGCCCTGCGTGCCCAGCTGGCGCAGGCCCGCGTCGTCTCGCGTACCCACAGCGGTGTCGGTTTCATGACCCGCTTTGCGGTGCCGGATGATGCACCGGCGATTGGCACGGGAGCAGCGCCGCGGCTGCGACCGCTTATGGCCGGTCATCCGCAGCTGTCCGAACCGGCCGAATTCGTTCTGCAGTTGCGCGATGGGCGGCTGGCGAGCCTCGAGGCCTTCTGTTTTGCCGGCAGTTGGCCAGCCGATGCAGGGCACTTTCGCGTGCTGGAATGATGATGGTGCACCAAAGGGTGGATTGGAGAGCCGGCAGCCCTTGCGCCGATCTGGTCTGGGATCCCGGCAGCAGGTACCTTAGGCACTCCTTCCGAGGGAAGCTGGGCTGATGACGGGATACGGCAGGATGAATCTGGCAGGCATGCTGTTGCTGCCTGTGGCGGCGTCAGTGGCTGCGCTGATCGTGTTCGGCACACGCAGCGATACGCTCCTGACGGTATTCGCACTGAATCTCGTCCCCATGCTGATCAGCGGACTGGTGTCGTGGCTGCTGCTGCGCGGAGCCATGCGTGCCGGCAAGGGGCAGGGCATCGCGCTGTGGCCGACGCTCATCCCGGCCACTCTCGGCGCGGTCTGGTATCTATGGCGGGCCTTCATGCCGGATCCGGTAGCGCCGGGTGCCGAATATATTGCCGGCCCCCAATACCTGCTGATGGCTGTCGTATTGCTCAGCGTTGTCGCCTGGATCGGCTGCCGGATCGCCCGCGCCCGCTGAGCTGGCCCCGTCCGTCCGTGCGTTTCATTCCCTGCGCCGAGGCGCGTCAGCAGCCGAATATCGTCGTCGATGGTGCGCCGCTGCCTTCCAGCCTGCTGACCCTTTCCCACTGGCCGAACAACCAGTCCCCCGCGGCCGTCCGGCGTGATACGTCCACGGCCACGGTCTTTGCCTGGCTCGACCGGCCTGAGCCCCGGGTTTCCGTGCCATTCGTTACCAACAATCATTTCGACGAAGACGGACTGTTCAGTGTCTTTGCGCTCACCGAGCCGCAACAGGCAATGGAAGCGCGCGAGCTGCTCATCGCGGCATCCTTCGCCGGTGATTTTGGCGTGGTCCGGCGGCGCGACGCGGCGCGCCTGTGTTTCATCATCGAGTCGCTGACTGATCCGGCGAGCGGCGCCTTGCCGGCCGCCGTCTTTGCCGCGCCCGACCGGGTGGTGGCGCTGTATCAGGCGGTGCTGCCGCTGTTGCCGGAAATCATCCGCGACCTGCGGGATGGCTCGCCGCGTTATGGTGCGCTGTGGGCCGCACAGGACAAGCATCTGGCCGACAGTGAAGCCTTGGTTGCCGACGGAGCGGTGACGATCGAGGAACTGCCGGACATCGATCTCGCCATCGTGCGTATCCCGCCGCAGCTTTCGCCGCGTCCGGTGCGCCGCTATCTGGAGGACGAGCAGGCCGCGGTGCATCCCTTTGCGGTGAATACCGCGACCCGCTGCACGCGCTTGCTGCGTGTGCAGGGACAGCACTACGAGTTCGAATATCGCTACGAGAGCTGGCTGCAGATCGTCTCGCGCCGGGTGCCACTGCGGGTCCGGCTCGATGGCCTGGTCGACCGGCTGAATGCGCTGGAACCGGATGCGCCGCGGTGGATCGCCGATGACCCGATGACCGGCATCGTGCCGCGCCTGCGGCGCAGCGATGCTTCGCCATCGACGCTGAGCCTGGAAACCATGGTCGATGAACTGCGCAGCGCCTTCAACTCGGCGCCGGTCGCCTGGGATCCCTATGACTGGACCCGGCCCGCACCGGCCTGATCGGGCAGACCCGAACGATGAACGTACACAGGCAATCTCCCCAGCTCGCGGGCCTGGTGTTCGCCGCAGGGGCCTCGCTGCGTTTCGGTACACCGAAGCCCCTGGCCCTGTTTCGCGGCATACCGCTCGTGCGCCACACCACTACCCTGCTCGCGCAATTTTGTCCGGTCGGCGTTTATGTCGTGGCGGGCACGGCCGAACAGGCCATACGGGAGCTCGTTGCGCCGGATGGTGTGCAGCTTGTCGTGAATGAGGACTGGGCGAGCGGCCTCGCCAGTTCGCTTGCTTGCGGCATACGCGCCCTGCCAGTTGGCGCGGATGCCGTACTCGTGATGCCCTGTGACCTGCCGGCCGTCACCGCAGATGACCTGGCCCGGCTGGTTGCGGCGTGGCATGCAGCGCCCGAGCTGATGGCGGCGGCGCAGTTCGACGGCCACCCGGCACCGCCGGCGATCTTTCCCCGTGCGGTCTGGTCGCAGCTTGCCCTGCTGCGCGGTGACCAGGGCGCGCGCGCCGTGCTTGAAAGCGCAGAGCAGCGCAGCGTGGTGGCGATGCCCTCGGCAGCGCTCGACGCTGATACCCCGGACGAGCTCACTCGCCTCGAGCGCACGCTGGGCTAAACTGCGCCCATGGTCAAGGTACGCGTCGAATACTTTGCAATCCTGCGTGAGCATGTCGGCTCTGCGCACGAAGCCCTCTCCACCGCCGCCGTGACGGTGGGCGACCTCTATGAGGAACTCGACCGGCGCCACGCCTTCCCGCCGCTCGGGCGTCTCAAGGTCGCGGTAAACGATGAATTCCGTGACTGGAGCACGCCACTGCGGGATGGCGACATGGTGGTGTTCATCCCGCCGGTAGCTGGCGGATGAGTCACTTCGGTTTCAAGCGCGAGCGTTTTGATCTGGCGCCGTACCGGGCGCTGCTTGCTGATCCGGTGGCGGGAGGCTATGCGAGTTTCGAAGGCTGGGTGCGCAATCACAACGATGGACGCGCTGGCGTGCTGTATCTCGAGTATGAAGGCTACGAGCAGCTGGGCGTCAAGGAAGGCGAGCGGATCATTGCCGAAGCTTTCGCCCGCTTCGGTATCAGCAAGGCGCACTGCATCCACAGGCTCGGCAAGCTGGAAATCGGCGAGCTGGCGGTCTGGGTCGGGGTGTCAGCGGCGCACCGGGATGCTGCCTTTGCCGCCTGCCGCTACATCATCGACGAAGTGAAACACCGCGTGCCGATCTGGAAGAAAGAGCACTTTGCCGACGGTGATTCCGGCTGGGTCAACTGCGAGGCCTGTGCCGCTCACGCGGCTGAGACACCGTCGCTGAAATAGTCGGCAATCCGGAACTACGCGCCGCTTCCGGCGCGAGGCTCAGCGATTCTGCCGCTCGCGTTGCACCAGCTCTTCGGCCACGGCCAGCAGGTCGTCGTGGCTCTTGATCTTCGGTCCGTCCGTCAGGTACTTGCCGTCGACGACGAGCAGGGGTACGCCCTTCACGTGGTACTTGGTTGTCAGATCCTTGGCACGGCGCAGCTGGCTTTCGACCGCGAAGGAACGGAAAGTCTTGTTGAAGGTATCGGCCGATACGCCGAATTCCGCGAACAGCTTCTGGATGTCCTGTTCGTCGGTCATCGGCCGGTTTTCGATATGGATGGCCTTGAAGACCGCCGGAGAGATCTGCGCGCGCTTGCCCAGCGCTTCAGCCGTATAGAAGATCCGGCCGTGAATCTCGTTGGTCGGGTTCCACATCACCGGGATGCGCACCAGATTGACATCAGCGGGCAGCCGCTTCTCCCATTCCCCGATCACCGGCTCCAGGTTGTAGCAGTGCCCGCAGCCATACCAGAATATTTCGGCCACCTCGATCTTGCCGGCCGGGCTGCTGCTGCCCTGCGCTGCAGTCAGGGTGGTGTAGTAATCGCCTTCCTTGTACTGCCAGTTGGTCTGCTTGGCGGCCGGCTGGCTGTTCGCCGGCAGCACGATATCCCTGGCCGGAAGCGGCGATTGCGCAGCCGCCTCGACGGTTTCGTCAACCGATGCGGCAACCGCTTCGGCCGTCGGGGACACTTCTGCTGCGGGCTCGACAGCCGGAGCAGCGATGGTCGCGACGCTGTTGTCTTCCGGCGCGCTGGCGGGCGTTGCCACCGCCTGGGGTTCCGATGCCTTGCCGCAAGCCGCGAGGACGCTGAGCAGCGTGATGACGAGAACGGAGCGGAAGAGCTTCATGGCGCGATCTCCGGGAAAGCTGCGGGGGTGGCTCAGGGGTGCAGGCCCTGCAGGTAGGACGTTACCGCCTGGATTTCTTCATCGGTCAGCCGGGATGCGGTGGTGCGCATCATCTGGGTATCGCCATCGGTGGCGCGCTGTTTGCTGCGATAGGCAAGCAGCTGATTGGTGGAATAAGTGGCATGCTGCCCGGCAATCGCAGGCCAGCCCGCCGCACTGTTGCCCTGGCCGCCGGGGCCGTGACAGGCGCCGCAGGCCGGTACGCCGCTTGCCTTGTTACCACCCCGAAACAGACGTTCGCCGCTGCTGACCAGCGCGGGATCGGCCGTTTTGCCGGCAAGCTTCTGCGCGCTGAACCAGGCTGCGAGGTCCTGCATGTCCTGATCGCTCAGCGCCGCCGCCTGGGCATTCATCAGCACATTCTGCCGGCTGCCGTCCTTGAAGGACTGCATCGCCTTGACCAGGTAGCTTTCGTTCTGGCCGGCGAGACTCGGCCACTCGGGGTTGAAACTGTTGCCATCTGCACCATGGCAGCCCGCACAGACGATCGAGCGGGCCTGGCCTGCTTCAGCCGAGCCCGCGGCATGTGCGGGGCTGAGCAGCAGCAGACCGGTGGCGAGGGTGCCGGCACAGCCCAGAAAGCGCCACAGGGAAATCGTTCGACGCAGGGTTTTTGCGGTGTCCATAAGCTTGTTCTGTAAGGAAAATAAGGGGCGAGTCACGTGCTAGACTCGGGCAGCGCCGCATTGTACACGAAAAAATTCTCGCTCCATTCGCCCGCAAATGTCCCTGTATCCCGAAGCCCGTTTCATCACGAGCGCTGCACGCGCTGCCCAGTTCATCACTGATGAGGGCCGCGAAGTTGCCTTCGCCGGGCGCTCGAACGCGGGGAAATCCAGTGCCATCAACGCCATCCTCAACCGCCGCGACTTTGCGCGTACCAGCAAGACCCCCGGCCGCACCCAGCTCATCAACTTCTTTGCGCTGGACGACGTGCGCCGGCTGATCGACCTGCCGGGTTACGGCTATGCACGGGTCTCGAAAGAGATGCGTGATCACTGGCGGGAGCTGCTCGACGACTACTTCCATGCGCGCGATTCGCTCACCGGCCTTTTCCTGATCGTCGATAGCCGGCGGGGACTTGGCGATATCGACTGGCAGATGCTGGAGTGGGCGCACTCCCTGAATGGTCCGATTCATGTGCTGCTGACCAAGGCTGACAAGCTGTCACGCCAGGAAGCCGCAGCGGCGCTGGCAAAAGGGCGGGAAGAGCTGGGCGCCGAAGTGAGCGTGCAGTTGTTTTCTGCGACCAAGAAGCTGGGTCTGGAGGAAGCGCGCGCTCACCTGAATGCCATGCTTGAGGCGCGTCCTGTTGCGTGAATGACCGGCGCGGCCGGTCGCCAGGGGGATGGCCGGTGGCGGAATAAAATTGGCCCCGGACGCCAAGGGGGGATGAAGCGTCCGGGGCCAGCCAGCACTACCGGTCAGGGGTTACCGGCTCACGCTTCGGGCCGGGGGGGCGGGCCGAAGCGGCTTGGTCATGGTTTTTGATGGATCCGGACAGGCGAAGTTCCCGCCGCATGGCGGCGGAAATCAGTGCGCTTCGTCCCAGTTCGCGCCATGCCCGACGTCCACCCGCAGTGGCACGCGCAGCTGAGCTGCCGCGGACATCCTTGCCACGACCTGGCTGCGAACGGTGGCCAGGCTCTTTGCCGGAACTTCCAGCACCAGCTCATCGTGGACCTGCATGATGAGCTGTGCGCCCGTGCCGCTCTGCTGCAGCCAGGCATCGGTGCTGATCATGGCTCGCTTGATGATGTCCGCGGCGCTGCCCTGCATCGGGGCATTGATCGCGCTGCGTTCCGCATACTGCCGCCGTGCCGCCTGCCGCGCACGGATATCCGGCAGATACAGGCGGCGGCCAAACACGGTCTCCACATAGCCCTGTTCGCGAGCCTGTTCGCGGGTGCGCTCCATGTACGCCTTGACGCCCGGATAGCGCAGAAAATACAGCTCGACGTAGCGCGCCGCTTCCTCGCGACTGATGCCGAGCTGGCGGGCCAGCCCGAAAGCCGACATGCCGTAGATCAGGCCGAAGTTGATCGCCTTGGCGGAGCGGCGCTGGTCCTTGCTGACCTCGGCAAGCGGCGTGTCGAAGACTTCGGCGGCAGTGGCCTGGTGTATGTCACGGTCTTCGGCAAAAGCGCCGAGCAGACCTTCGTCACCGGAAAGATGCGCCATGATCCGCAGTTCAATCTGCGAGTAGTCCGCCGCGAGCAGCACGCAGCCCTCGCGCGCGATGAACGCCTGCCGGATACGCCGCCCTTCTTCGGAGCGGATCGGGATGTTCTGCAGGTTGGGATCGGATGAGGACAGGCGTCCCGTTGCAGCGACTGCCTGGTGATAGGAGGTATGGATGCGCCCGGTGCGCGCGCAGACCTGTTCGGGCAGCTTGTCCGTGTAGGTGGATTTCAGCTTGCTCAGCGAGCGGTAATCGAGGATCAGTTTTGGCAGCGGAAATTCATCCGCCAGTTCGGCCAGTGCATCCTCGTTGGTAGACGGTTGCCTGGTCGGCGTGTATTGCCGGACGGGCAGCTTGAGTTCGTCAAACAGCACGGCCTGCAGCTGCTTCGGTGAATTCAGGTTGAAGGGATGACCGGCTTCCTCGTGGGCAAGCTTCTCCAGCACCGCCATCTTTTCGGCAAACTCGCCGGACATGGTGCGCAGCAGCCGCGTATCGACCAGCACGCCCGTTTCTTCCATCCGGGTCAGAACCGGCACCAGCGGCTGTTCGATATCCTCGTACAGCGCGCTGAGTCCGGGCGCCGCAGTGAGCTGCGGCCAGAGCTGGTGATGCAGGCGCAACGTGATGTCGGCATCCTCGGCCGCATATTCGCTGGCCAGCTCGACGCTCACCTGGTCAAAAGTAATCTGCTTCGCGCCCTTGCCGGCCACATCCTCGAAATGGATGGTGTCGACGCCGAGGTATTTCCTCGCCACTGAATCGAGATCGTGTCGGGTAGCCGTGCTGTCCAGTACATAGGACTCGAGCATGGTGTCGTAGCGCATGCCGGCCAGCCGGATGCCGTGGTTGGCGAGCACGTGTGCATCGTACTTCAGATGGTGACCGACCTTGTGTGCGGCCGGGTTCTCCAGCCAGGGTTTGAGCGTCGCGAGCGAGTCTTCGCGATCGAGCTGATCGGGTGCGCCGACATAGCGGTGCGCGACAGGCAGATAGGCTGCGTCACCGGCATCCAGCGCGAAGGACAGCCCGACGATCTCGGCCCGCATGTAGTCGAGGCTGGTGGTTTCGGTATCGAAAGCGACCAGCGCGGCGCTTTCGATGCGCTTCAGCCAGGCCGCCAGCTGGGCCTTCGTGACGATGGTCTGGTAGTTCCGCGTGACTGGATCAGGCAGCCTGGCTGGCGGTGCATCGCTTTTCGTCGTTGCCGGCTCAGCGGCGGCAGGTGCTGCACCTGCCGTTCCTTCGCCCGCATCAGCCTTCGGCTCGATGCCTTTCAGCAGGCTGCGGATTTCGAGCAGTTCAGAAAGCCGCGTGAGCTCTTCCGTATCGGGGTCGCCGGGCCGCATGTCCTCCGGCTTCTCGTCCAGCGGTACGTCGCAGTGAATCGTTGCGAGCTGGCGCGACAGGGGCAACTGGTCCAGATGTGCGCGCAGCTTTTCGCCGACCTTGCCCTTGATCTCGCCGGCCCGCGCGACGATGGCGTCGAGACTGCCGTATTCAGTGAGCCACTTCGCCGCCGTCTTCGGCCCGACGCTGGGCACGCCCGGGATGTTGTCCGAGGTGTCACCGACCAGGGTCAGCCAGTCGATCATGCGTTCGGGCGGGACGCCGAATTTTTCCACCACGCCGGCCGGATCAAGCACCCGCCCGCTGATGCCGTCGAACAGCCGGATGCGTTCGTTGACGAGTTGCGCCATGTCCTTGTCGCTGGTCGCAATCAGCGTGTCGAGTCCTGCCGCGTATGCGCGCTTCGCGAGCGTCCCGATCACATCGTCGGCCTCGACGCCGGATTCGCGCAGCAGCGTGATGCCGAGCGCTCTCACCATTTCCATCAGCGGCGGGATCTGCGCCTGCAGGTCGTCCGGCATTGCTTCGCGGTTGGCCTTGTAGTGCGCGTACAGCTCATCGCGGAAGGTCGGCCCCGGCGCATCCATCACCACGGCGATCAGGTCCGGCGCCTGGACCCGGCGGATCTGCCGCAGCATGTTGAGAAAACCGAAGATCGCGCCAGTCGGCTGACCTCTGGAAGTGGTCAGCGGCGGCAGGGCATGAAAGGCGCGATAGAGATAGGAGTTGCCGTCGATCAGGACCAGGCGGCGTGGTGCAGGCATGCCCGACGCTACCCGTTCAGCGCGACAGTGCGGGATCTGGTGTGGCAGGGATCGTCTTGCGCTCGCCCCGGTCGGCCTGATCCGTGTCGGCGTCGGCCGCAACGGGCGCGGCAACGCTCCCGGCCGGCGCTTCCGGCGGCGGCAGATAGAGATCACCCTTCAGGCCGCAGGCGGCGAGGGTGAATGCCATCATCAGCGCTGTGCCTGCGCGCAACATGCACACAGTATACGGCGATCGCCGGGCCATCACGGTGCGCCTCATTGCCCGCGCTTCCTCTTCAGGTCCGCGGCCACGCGCAGGTAGGCGTCGCGAAAACTCAGGCCTTCTTCCAGCACCAGGCGATTGGCCCGCCCGGCAGCATGAATGGAGTCGTCGAGCCGGATGTTTTCAGGCAGGAACCTGACTCCGTGAATCAGCTGCGCCATCACGCGTGCCGAATCGCCGGCGAGGTCGATGGCCCGGAACAGCGGCGCCTTCATGCGCTGCAGGTCGCGCTGATAGCCTGAGCCGAGCTTGGCCGGCAGACCGAGTATCTCGACGAGTGCTGCCTGCATCGTCGGCCCCGCACCGCGCACCAGTTCGAGCACGTCAGGGTTGCGCTTCTGCGGCATGATCGAAGAGCCGGTCGTCATGTTGTCGGGCAGGCTGATGAAACGGAACTCCTGCGTATAGAACAAGAGCAGGTCAGCAGCGATCCGTCCGAGGTCCTGTGTCAGCAGGCACAACTCGAAGACCAGTCCGGCCTCGGCCTTGCCGCGCGAGATCTGCACGGCGGTCACGGGCTCATGCACTGTGTCGAAATGCAGGCTGCGCCGCGTCGCTTCGCGGTCGATGGGCAGGCCCGGAACGCCATAGCCGGCCGCACTGCCTAGCGGATTGCGGCTGATCCGCCGCCGGCTCGCTTCGATGCCCGTGGCATCGTCACGCAGTTCGGCTGCGAAACCGCCGGCCCACAAGGGTACCGAGCTCGGCATGGCCTGCTGCATGTGGGTATAGCCTGGCAGATCGGTATCGGTTTCCCGCGCGGCGAGTTCGTTCAGCGCGACGGCGACATCCTGTGCGGCTTCGGCGATGCCCGCAGCGGCGTCCAGCAGATAGAGCCGCAGCGCTGTCAGTACCTGGTCGTTTCGCGAGCGGCCGAGGTGCACGCGTTTGCCGGCGTCACCGATCGCCTGGGTCAGGCGCCGCTCGAGCGCGGTATGGCAGTCTTCTTCTTCAAGGCTGATCTGCCATTCGCCGGCCGCATGCGCCACGCCGAGCAGTTCCAGCCCGCTGACGATCGCCGACAGGTCCGCGTCAGACAGCAGCTTCTGGGTGTGCAGCATCTGCGCATGGGCGATGGACGCCTGCACGTCATAGGCGACCAGACGTGCGTCGAGCAGATGATCTTCGCCGGCGGTGTAGCGCAGGATCCGCGCATCCAGCGGCTCGCCCTTGTCCCAGAGACGTTTCATGGCATGCACCTCGATGCTGCGTTCAGGCGCCGGCTTCCTGTTCTTCAGGCGTCAGCGTATCGGTGTCCTCGACGACCAGCGTCCCCGTGCCTTCATTGGTAAAGATCTCGAGCAGCAGGCTGTCGCGAATCTTGTAGGAAATCAGGTGCACGCGCGGCACACCGCCACGCACCGCTGCTTCGATGGCACGCGCCTTGGGCAGCATGCCTTCGGCCAGCGAGCCGTTCTTGCGCAGTTCCTGCAGATCATCGAGATCCAGGTAGGAGACCAGCGAGGAGGGGTCCGCGCGATCCTCGAGGATCCCGGGCATGCCCATGGTCAGGATCAGCTTCGAGGCGCCGAGCGCTGTTGCCAGCGCGGCAGCGACCGTGTCGGCATTGATGTTCAGCACCGTGCCGGAATCATCCGCCGAAAGCGGGCTGACGATCGGCACCAGGCCATTGTCGAGCTGGGCCCGCACCACGTCCGGATTGACGGAGTCGATGTCGCCCACGAAACCGAAATCCACGGGGCCGCCGTCATGTCCTTCGACATTCACGGGCGGACGCTTGTGCGCCTTGATCAGTCCGCCATCCACGCCGCTGATGCCGACCGCAGGCAGGTGCAGTTCCCGGCAGGCCGCGAGGATGCGCGTGTTCACCTGGCCGTTGAGGACCATGGTGCTGACATCGAGGGTCTGCTTGTCGGTGACCCGCCTGCCGCCGATCATGCGCGTCGGCACGCCGAGTGCCTGGGCGAGTTCCGTGGACTGCGGGCCGCCGCCGTGCACGAGCACGACCCGTATGCCGACCTGGTGCAGCAGGGCGACCTGCTCCAGCAGATGATGGGTCGCCGAGTCCGACGCAAAGACCTCGCCACCGGCCTTCAACACGAAGATCTTCTTCTTGTAGAGGCGGATGTAAGGCGCCGCGTGTTTCAGGGCGGAGACGACAACGTCGCGCTCGTGAGTGTTCTGCATGGTCATGTTCCTGCTGGTAGCTGTTGTCAGGCGCCGGGGCCCATCATCTGGTAGACCACGGCCATCTGTCCCCACATGCGGTTCTGCGCTTCGTGGATCACCACGCTGCGTGGCCCGTCGAGGATACGGTCGGTGACGGCGACGCCGCGCCGCACCGGCAGACAGTGCATGAAGCGCGCATCGGGCTGTGCCGTGGCGAAACAGGGCTCATCCACGATCCAGTCCTGCAACTGCTCGCGCAGCTTCTGGTCGCCGACACGGTCGCCGTAATGCTGTGTCGAGGCCCACTCCTTGGCATAGATCACGTGTGCACCTTCGTAGGCCTCGGCGCGTTCGTTCGTTTCGCGCACCGAACCGCCGGACAGCTTTGCGGCCTGCTCGGCCTTGGCCATGATCGAGGGCGGCAGCGCAAAACCGTCCGGGCGTACCACGGTCACGTCCATGCCGCGCATCGCCGCCATGTGCAGCGTCGCGGAGGGCACGGCCAGCGGCAAGGCTTTCGGGTGCCACGACCAGGACAGCACGAACTTGCCACCCTGCTTCGGGATGCCGAGCTCGTCCATGGTCTTCCAGTCGGCCAGGCTCTGGCAGGGATGCTGGATCGCCGACTCCATATTGATGAGCGGCACGTTCACCAGCTCACGCATCGCCATGAATTCCTTGTCAGCCAGGTCGTCGGCGAGGCTCACGCGATTGGCGAAGGCGCGGATGCCCAGCGCATCGCCATAGGAACTGATCACCGGAATCGCCTCGCGCAGGTGCTCCGCCGCGACGCCGTCCATGACGATGCCCGAGCGCGTTTCCAGCCCGTGTATCGACATGTCCGGCGAGATCACGAAGGATCCGCCGCCCAGCCGGATCATCGCTGCCTGAAACGAGGACAGCGTACGCAGCGACGGACTCAGGAACAGGAGCGCCAGCACCTTGCCGGCCAGTGCCTGCGGTTCCGGTTTTTTCTGCAGCCGGCCCGCCAGCTTGAGCAGCGCTTCGACCTCCGGAATGCCGAGTTCGGCCAGATCGTTGAAAACCTTGAGAGCCATGAATGTTCCCTTGTTCAGCCAATATCAGCCAGCGCCGCGCAGAGTGTCTGCACGTGCTGGCGCTCGAGTGTCAGCGGCGGCAACAACCGGACCACGGCCGGGTCCGAACTCGTGCCCACCAGTATGTCGCGATCCAGCAGCGCGGTCTGCACGTCCTTCGCGGGCCGGTTGCAGCGCAGGCCGAGCAGAAAGCCCCGGCCCTGCACACTGGTAACCGGTCCGGTGAGCGCGGATTTCCGCAGCTCGGCGGAGAGCGTGCGGACGTTTTCCAGCAACCGGTCGCGCCTGATCACTTCGATCACCGTGCTGACCAGCGCGCAGGCCATCGGCCCGCCGCCGAAGGTCGTACCCAGGTCACCGGACTTCAGCTTTGCCGCCAGCTCTTCGCCAAGGAGCAGCGCGCTGCAGGGGAAGCCGCCGCCGAGCGCCTTGGCAGTCGTCAGCATGTCCGGCTGCACGTCGTAGAGTTCAGCTGCAAACGCTGCGCCAGTCCGGCCTACACCGCTTTGCACTTCATCGACGATCAGCAGCACGCCATGCTGCTTGCAGGCAGCCGCGACCGCGGCGACAAAGGCCGGGTCCAGGTCGAAAGCACCGGCCAGACCCTGTACCAGCTCGATGATCACGGCCGCTGTCTCTCCGTTGATCAGCGCTTCGGCTTTCGCGATATCGTCGCGCGGAATGAAGTCCACGTCGAAGGGCGTGCGCGGAAAGCCGTACCAGCTTTTCGCTGCACCCCAGGTCACGGCGGCGCTTGCCGCGGTCCGGCCGTGAAAGCCGTGTTCGAGCGCGACCACCCGCGAGCGGCCGGTGGTCCGGCAGGCGATGCGCAATGCGTTTTCGTTGGCTTCCGCACCACTGTTCGCGAAGAACACGCGGCGGAGTCCCGGCGGCGCAATGCTGACCAGCGCGTCGGCAGCCTGCGCACGGACTTCGAGCGCCACAGCGTTGCTCTGGAAGTACATGCTTTTCGCCTGCCGGCTCAGCGCGGCAAGCAGATCCGGGTGCGCATAACCGAGTGCAGCTACGGCGTGGCCGCCGTAGAAGTCGATGATCCACCGCGAGCCGCAGTGGAGGTAAACGCCTTCAGCCGATTCGGGTTCGATCGGCAGCTGCGCATAAACCTGCAGCAGGTGTCGGGCTTCGGACTGTTGTGCTGTGGTCATGTTGTTCAGATCCAGCCGGGTGCGGGCGCATCGAGGCCGGTTTTTTCCGGCAAGCCGAGCAGGCGATTCATCCACTGGACCGCGCCGCCGGCGGCGCCCTTGATGAGATTGTCGAGAGTCACCATCACGGCCACGCTGTGCCCTGAGCACTCCACGCCGATATGACAGTAGTTGCTGCCGGCCACGTCCTTGATCCGCGGCATGCCATCGACTACCTGCACGAATTCACAGCCGGCATAGAAGGCGGCCAGGCGGTCGCGCAGCTCGTCGCTGGTTTGCGGTGCCTTCAGTCGTGCCTGCAGCGTCATGTGTATGCCGCGTGCAAAGGGCCCGGAGTGCGGCACGAAGTTGAGTTCGGGCGCGACGCCGGTGAGCTGTGCACAGATCTGCACCACTTCCGGGGCATGCCGGTGGCGGAGCGGGTTGTAGGCAAACAGGTTCGAGTGCCGCTCGGGGTGATGCGTCGTCGGCGTCGGCGTGCGGCCCGCACCCGTGCTGCCGGTGATGCCGGTGGCATAGATCCGTGGCTCGCAGATCCCCAGCTTGAGCAGCGGCACGGCACCAGCCAGCATCGAGGTCGCGAAGCAGCCCGGATGGCCGATGTGCGGGCCGGGAATGCCGCTGACATGTTCGGGCAGCGCGCAGCTGAACAGCGGCAGCAGTTCCGGTGCGCCATGCGGTGTCTTGTACACGGCCTGGAAATCGACCGCGTTCCTGAAACGGAAGTCCGAAGACACATCGACCACTGTCAGCCGGCACTGCCGGGCCTCTGCTGCCTGCAACAGCGTGGCAATCACGCCGGCGCTGACGGCATGCGGTGCGGCTGCAAACAGCGCCATCCGCGGCGACGTCATGCGCGCGGCGAGATCGGCCTGCGTGATGAAGCCCTCGGCTTTCAGCAGCGGGGCGAGGTGCGGGAACGCGGCGCTGATCGCCGTACCCGCCGCGGTTTCCGAAGACACGCCATGCAGCTCCAGCTGCGGATGTCCCGCCACCAGGCGCAGCAGTTCGCCGGCCACATAGCCGGTGCCGCCGACGATCAGCGCGGGAATCCGTTCGCTCATGTCAGCTTCAGCCCCAGGTGACGCGTAACCTCGTCACCGATCTGCATGGACTCGGTCACCGCATTGATGGCCTTGACGCCCATGCGCTGCACGATGATGTCCTTGCCGACATCGTTGTCGGTGGCCGGGCCGGTGACGATGTGCGGCTCGATACCGAAATCCTCCCGCAGCAGTTTCACGCCACCCCAGGCCGCGACCGGATCGTTGGCGCAGAGCACGAGACTCGACAACGAGGCGCTGACGCCGGCATCGCGCAGGATCGCCTCGACGCCATAGGCGCCGAGAATGCCATCGCCCAGTTCGAAGACGATGCAGTCGGGCTTTTGCGCAGCCAGCCGGTTGAGCATCATGCGCGTGACCGCCGGGCCGTTCTTTCCTGTCGTGCAGGTGACGCCGAAGTCGGAGAAGATCAGCGTCGAGCGCGCGCCGGCGTCCTCCATGGCGAGGATGTCCCGTCGCAGGGCAACGCCGGTGGCCTTGAAGGCATCGACGATGTGGCCGTGATGCCGGAGCCGGCTCACGATGGCGCTCGCCGCGGCAGTCTTGCCCGAATTCATGCAGGTGCCGGCGATGGCCACCACCGGAATGCCCAGCGTGTCCAGCGGTGGCTCGACCGCCAGTTTCTCCATGCCGATGCGCACCGGCACACCGATGCGCTCACCGAGAAACGGAAAGCCGAGCACCACGCCGAGCACGCGCACATCGAAGGGCGGGCCGAAACTCGCGTTGATCGAGTCGCAGGCGCCGATCACGCCGCCCATGTTCAGGAGTTGCAGGGTATCGCCGACGGCGATCTTCTCGGGGATATGTCCGGAGTAACCGAACAGCGCCTTCCGGTGGCCGATCGCACCCACGACGATATCGCCCCGCTTCACCACCGCCATCCGGCCGCTGGTGAGCTCGAGCTGGTTGTAGGTGCTCTTGTTGTTCAGCACTTCCGCGGCGATGAGCACGCCTTCCTCGCAGGGAATATCGGCGCTGACCCGGATCTCGCGCTTGAGGTTCAGGTGCTGGGCGACCGAGGCGATCTTGTCGGCGACGATGGTTTTCATGCTGTGCCTGCCCCCTTGCCGCCGGCGGCCCGCGTTTGCAGGATGCCGGGCAAAGACAAAATCCGTGAATAGCCAAGCGCATCGGCTGGCGTCCACTCGCCGGCCTTCTCGCCGTACACGCCCTTGGTCGCGGCCATGAGCGAGTGCGGCGAAATGACGCCCTCGATGAACAGGTTGCCGGGCCGGAGCACGATCTTCACGTCGCCCGTGACCCGCTGCTGCGATGAGCCGAGCAGCGCCTCGATGTCACGGCACACGGGATCCAGCTGCTTGCCTTCATGCACGAAGTCGCCGTACTGGGCCGCAACCTGGTCCTTGATCCGCTGCTGCGGGCCGGAGAGCACGAGCTTTTCAAGTTCGCGATGGGCGTTGAGCAGGATGTCTGCCGCAGGCGCCTCGAAAGCCACCCGGCCCTTGGTGCCGAGCACGGTGTCGCCCACGTGCACGCCGCGGCCGATACCGTAGGCACCGCCGATGGTTTCCAGGGCTTCGATCAGCGCGACCGGATCCATGGCCTTGCCATCCAGTGAAGTTGGCACACCCTGAGTGAAACCGACGGTATGCCGCGCGGCTGGCTGCGGCTTTTCCAGTGCGTTCGGCGACAGTACCCACGCGTCCTCGGGGATCGATTCCCGCGAGTCCAGCGTTTCCCGGCCGCCGATGGTCACGCCCCACAGGCCGCGATTGATCGAGTACGACGAGCCGCGCACCGGTACCGGCAGCTTCCGGTCTTCCAGGTACTTCTGCTGCTCGCTGCGGATGAAGCCCTCATCCCGCACCGGTGCCAGCACTTCGAGGCCCGGCGCGATCGTGCGCAGCGCGACCTCGAACCGCACCTGGTCGTTGCCGGCTGCCGTGCAGCCGTGGCCCACGGTCTGGCTGCCGCGTTCCCGCGCGAGTTCGGCGAGCAGGGTCGCCTGAATGCCCCGCTCGGCGCCGACGCACAGCGGATACAGGTGCCCGCGCCGGACGTTGCCGAAAATCAGGTACTTGATGACCCGCTCGAAAAACACCTGACGGGCTTCGACCAGGACGTGCTCGACGGCACCCAGCTGCTTCGAGCGCTGTTCCAGGTCCTTGACGGCTGCGGCATTGAGGCCGCCGGTGTTGATCGTCACGGTCACCACCGGCCGGCCCAGCTGTTCTTTCATCCACGGCACCAGGAACGAGGTGTCGAGCCCGCCCGAAAAGCCCAGGATGATCGGCGATTGGTTTTTCTGCTGTGTCGTCATCATTCTCTCCAGGCGCCGGACTCAGTTGCCGGAACCGCTGCTGAACCGGGCCCGAAGCCGTGCCACGAGCCGTTTCTGGTCGCCACCGCTGCCGGTGGCAACAAATATGGTGTCGTCGCCGGATACCGTGCCGACGATCTCCGGCCAGCCCGAGCGGTCCAGTGAAAGCGCCACCTGCTGGGCGCCGCCTTCCACCGTCTTCACCACCGTCTGATAGGGCCCTGCGGTCCGGATCTCCTTCACGAAGTCCGCCAGCACCGCCATGTCCCGGCTGGTGTCCGGCTCCTCATCTTCAGTCACCGGCCGGTATTCCTGGCCCAGCTTGGAGATCCCCAGCTGGCGCAGATCCCGGCTGATGCTCGATTGCGTCGCTTCGATCCCGCGCTTGCGCAACAGCTCGACAAGCTCGTCCTGCCGCGACACATGCCGCTGCCGCAGGATTTTCAGGATCGCCTGCTGTCGTTCATCGCGCTGTTCGGCGCCAACCGGCATTCACAACCCCATGCGCATAGACATAGAAGGATGCGCATAGTATCCAGATTAGGGGTGGTGTCAAGTGGTCGGCCGCAGGGACCTAGCCGAGATACGGTGCCAGCATCGGATGCGACTGCTTCAGGTCCGCGAGCAGTCGGTCGGTGTGGTGGACTCCGCGGATGGCCCGCACGACCAGATAGGCGCCGAGCAGCACCAGGCCGGCGTTGATCACCATGATCGGGATGAAGAGGCTCAGCACCTTCTCGATGTCATAGTATTTCGAGGTGGCAATCAGCGCGCTGATCGTGGCGAGTGGCAGCGCAAAGACCGCGATGCCGGTGCGCATCAGCGACAGCGCCGTGCGCTTTTCGGCCAGTATGAGCTGGGCGGCGCCGACGACCAGCTCATCGTGTCCATCAGGGGTGGCCATAGCCGCTGAGAATAACAGCCGCCACCGGCCTCGCGATGCCAAACCGGGGCTGTCGTGTCTGCGGCATTTGGCGCCGCAACAGTCCCGGCGGAAGCCGACACAATTGATTGCAATGTCGATAAACCGGCGTAGACTCTGTCCAGGCACCTCTTGAGACAACGCCAGCGAGGCCAGACCATGACAGCAACCACTGTTGATGCAGCGCCATCCAACCCGATCCTCCGTGCCATTTATCGTCCACCTTTCATCGGCATCATGGCGTTCACCGCCGCGCTGATGATCATTCCCATCGCTCACGGCGTAATGGTGCTCACCGAACACCTGTTCGGTGAGGAACATCGCTACACAGCAGCCTTTCTGATGGGTGCGATTGGCATCTACATCCTGTGGATCGGCGTCAAGCTCCGCAGGGAAGCGATCGGTACGTGGCTGGGGTTCTTTGCCGGCACCCTGCTGTGGACCAGCTGGGTCGAGTTCGCATTCATGTTCTACGGCCGGATACTTTACGGCGTACCTGTGCAGCTCGAAGGTACCGAGATCATTCAGCTGCCGGAATACATGATGATGACCACCTCGGTGGGCGTCATGATGACGTCGTTTTTCTATTTCTTCTTCAACAAGGAAACCCGCTGCAATTTCTTTGTCTGGTTCCACCAGCGTCTCGGCATGTACATGGGTGAGCGGACCAGCGGCCGGGACCGCAACTTTGCCGCGATCACCTTCATGGAGACCGTGTTCATTACCTGGTTCTTCTATCTGGCCCAGCTGACAATCTATGACCCCTCACTGGTTGGCGCCCGTCACTGGATCGCCTACGCATCGTTCTTCGCCTGCTTTGTCTGGGGGATCTACCTGTTCATCCGCCTGATGAAGTACAGGCGGGTCTCGTCGGCCGTACGCTATGCCATTCCGACTTCGATCATCCTCTGGGTTGACGTCGAGTTCCTGAGCCGATGGAACATGTTTACCGAGGTCTGGTTGCACCCGCAGGACTATATTCTCGAGTGCACGATGATCGTCGTCGGCTGCGTCATCGTGACAATCCTGACCATGCGCACGCCAAAAAAACCTTCCGAGCTGGAGGCATCATGAGAACCGCCTTTCTCACTCTGGTGATGACGCTGGTTTCGACGGCCAGCGCGGCCTTCGATACAGGCGGGTCTTCATTCGGGGCGGATGATCCCGCTGCGATCCACTGTGAACTGCTGGAGAAGATGTACGAGCGTGCGCCAACCGGTACCGAGCGGCAGTTCTATAACTGGGCGCAGGGCTATTTTGCAGGTCGCAGCGCGAGCGGTCCGGCGGCAGCAAAGCGCGCATTACCGGCCACCGGTGAGGCCAGGGAACACGCATTCAGCAAGATGCTTGCGTTCTGTGCAAGAAATCCCGAGGCAACGTTCAGCGAGGCCGTGCTCGCCGAGTGGCAGGCTTCAGCGCCATTGCCGGCACCCAACTGATAACTGATGTGCAGCGCGTCCTGCCCGCGATAGCCATGGACCAGGCGCCAATCAGAGCGCGCTGAAGACCTTCCGGGCGAGGCCCGTCGCGGCGCCCAGCGGATCCTGACGCATTGCGCGCTCCTGCTCGCCGATGACCAGGAACAGGCCGTCCAGGGCCTTGCGGGTCACGTAGCTGTCGATACTCGCGTCTTCCGATTTCACGAGGCCCAGTCGCTCGCCCTGGCCGGCAAGGCTGTTGTATTGCTCGGCCAGCTGCACCTTGGCGGTCGCCCGCTGGACGATGGGCAGGAACTTGATCGTCAGCGTTTCCGACGTGGTCTTGCGAAAGTAGTCGGTCGCAGCCGTATCGCCGCCGGTGAGGATGCCCTTTGCATCCTGGACGCTCATTTTCTTCACGGCATCCAACAGTACCGGGCTTGCCTCACTCACGGCCATTTCTGCGGCGCGGTTCATGCTGGTGACCAGCTGATCCGCCTCATCGCCTTTGCCCATGAACTTGAGACCGCGTTCGATCTTCCGGAGTGAATCGGGCAGCGGGATGCGGACACTGGAGTTGCCAAGAAAGCCGTCAGCAGCACCCAGCTGGCTGACAGCCCGGGTGGCACCCTGGGTCAGGGCGTCCTTGAGGCCCCTGACCGAGTCGGCATTGGAGAGGCTGTCGATACCGGCCGCGAAGCCGGGCTGTACAGCCGACAGCAGGGTTAGCAGGCCGAGGCTCATCAACAAGCTTGGATTGCGCATGGCCCGATGCTACTCCTGTTGAGCGAATTGCCAATCGCCTGAGCCGCCGCCAGACTGTCATCCGGTTTGCTGATCCGGGATCCACCCATGCGCTACCGCTTTCGCCTGCCCGCGCTCCTGCTCTCGGCCGTGCTCGGTGCCCAGCTCGCGGGATGCGCCAGCCTCACGCCAGGAGACCCGCTGCAGGTCACGGTGGCGGGCATAGAGCCGTTGCCGGGCGAGGGGCTGGAACTGCGGCTGATGGTGCGGCTGCGGGTGCAGAACCCGAACAGCACGCCGGTGGACTACGACGGCGTCTACCTGCAGCTCGATGTGCAGGACAAGACCTTCGCGACGGGCGTCAGCGACCAGGGCGGTAGTTTGCCCGCCTTTGGTGAGTCGCTGATCCGCGTACCCGTCAGCGTGTCGGCGATGCGCATGGCGCGTCAGTTCACGGGTGTGCTCGACGGCAAGCCCGTGGACCAGATCAGCTACAAGCTGACCGGCAAGCTGGGCGGCGGCCTGCTGGCGACGCGCCGGTTCGAGACCCAGGGCGAATTTGCACTGTCGGGATCAAGCGTCCGATAGGCAGAACGCTGTCGTTGCGGAAACGCCCTGACAGCGGGTCACCTTAAGACCGTCTAAAGAAATCTTAATTCTCCCTCGCCGGCCGGACTGGTTGAAAATCCGGCGACAGACCCTAGTCTGGTCTCATGGCCTGCGGAGAGACTGCTTGATGACCGCTCTCGTTGACCCTGCTGCTGCTGCGGAGAATTCTCCGCCCGCCAACGACGCCCTGCACGCCCGGTTCCGGGCACTGCGGGACGTACTCTCGACGGCCATCATCGGCCAGGCTTCGCTGGTGGACAGCCTGCTGATCGCCCTGCTCGCGGACGGGCATCTGCTGGTCGAGGGTGCGCCCGGTCTTGCCAAGACCACGGCGGTGAAGACGCTCGCATCGCACGTCGAGGCTGATTTCCAGCGTCTGCAGTTCACGCCGGACCTGCTGCCCTCGGACCTCACCGGTACCGATATCTGGCGACAGCAGGAGGGCCGCTTTGAATTCCAGCCGGGACCGCTGTTTCACAACCTGCTGCTCGCCGACGAGATCAATCGCGCACCGGCGAAGGTGCAGTCGGCACTGCTGGAGGCGATGGGCGAAAGACAGATCACGGTCGGCGGAAAGACATATTCATTGCCGAAACTGTTCCTGGTGATGGCCACGCAAAACCCGATCGAACAGGAGGGCACCTATCCCTTGCCCGAAGCGCAGCTCGATCGGTTCCTGATGCTGGTGCGGGTCGGATATCCGGATGCCAGCGCTGAAATGGAGATCCTGCGGCTGGTACGCAACCAGGTGCGCGATGCCTTGCAGGCCGCACCGGTGCTTCCGCAGCGCGTATCGCAGGCTGAGGTCTTCGCGGCACGCGCCGCGATCCTCGACGTGCATTTCGCCCCTGCGCTCGAGCAGTATGTCGTGGAACTGGTGCTCGCCACGCGCGACGCCAGCCCCTACGACAAGACGCTTGCAAGACGCATCGCCTGGGGTGCAAGTCCGCGCGGTTCGATCGCGCTCGAGCGCTGCGCACGCGCACGGGCCTGGCTGGGCGGGCGGGATTTCGTGACGCCAGATGATGTACACGCTGTTGCCCGCGATGTGCTCGGTCATCGCGTGCTCCCCAGTTACGAGGCCACCGCCGAAGGCTGGGACGGCCCGCGCCTCGTGGATGAAGTGCTCAGGCACGTGCCGCTGCCGTGACCGGCCGAAACGATGGCACGGGAATCACTCCAGCCTGAGGGCCATGGCATCCGGCCGGCATTGGCCGAGCTGATCGCGTTGCGTGCAAGAGTCCTCGCATGGCCGCCGCCACAGCGTGGCAGTGCGCCGCAGGACGGACCGGCGCTGTCGCCCTTGCGCGGGCGCGGGATGGACTATGCCGAATCGCGACTCTATGCGCAGGGTGACGATGCGCGCCACATCGACTGGCGCGTCACCGCGCGTACCGGTCGTCCACACACCAAGGTTTTCCATGCTGAACGCGACCGGGTGAGCTTCATCGTGGCGGATACGGCACCGGCGCTGTATTTCGGTACCCGCCAGTGCTTCAAGTCCGTGCAGGCGGCCCGCGTCGGTGCGCTTGCCACCTGGGCTGCGCAGCGCAGCGGCGATCGCATCACGGCCTTGCGCGGCACGCCCGGCGAAGCCCCGCGCCCGCCGTCCGGTGGTCCTCGCGGTGCGCTGCGTGTACTCGATGCGCTGGCACGGTGGTATGCGCGGCCGCCGGTGGACGATGCTGGTCTCGACTTTGCGCTGCGGGCGGTTCAAAGGCTCGGCAAGCCGGGTTCGCGCATCCTCACTCTCGCCGACCCACGCAGCATCGAGGCGCTGGTCGACGCGCGGCTGACGGCCCTGTCTGCGCATCACGACGCGATTGCGGTGCTGATCGTGGATCCGCTGGAGCTCGCGCCGCCGCAGGCGCGGCTTGCTTTCGCGGCAGGTCGCGCGCGGATCGAACTCGATCTCGCCGATCGTGCGGGCCGCGAGCGCTGGCACCACGCCTTTGCGGAACGTTTCAGTCTCACGCAGGAACGACTCAAGCGCCTCGGCTGGCGGACGCTGACGATCCGTACCGACCAGGCGCCTGAACAGGTACTCGGCGCGCTGTTGCCGCGGCGGCGGGAGGCGGCATGAATCCGCAGCTGCAGCTGCGCGATATCCATTTGCCGGCCGAACCGTCCTGGTGGCCGCCCGCGCCCGGCTGGTGGCTGCTGGCGATCCTGCTGATCCTCGCCGCGGTGCTGCTCACGCGCTGGATATGGCGCCACGTTCGCCGGCGCCGTCGTCTCACCCGGTTGATGGCGGAGTTTGATGCGGCGGCGAGTCTCGGCGATCCCGGCGCGCGACTGGCCGCCATCTCCCAGCTGCTTCGCCGTGCCGCCCGCCTGCGCGATCCGCGCGCTGCCAGCCTGCAGGGTGAGGACTGGCTGCGTTTCCTGACCCGGGTCGATGAGCAGCAGCCGCCTGCAACAGAGACCTGGCGCATCCTGCTCAACGGACCCTGGCAGCCGCAGATCGATGCGGCGGCAGTGGACGCCCTGATCGACGTCGCGCGACGGTGCTTCCTGAGCCTGGTGACTTCGCCATGAGCGACAGTTATTCGAACCTGGTATTGGCATGGCCATGGCTGCTGCTGGCTTTGCCGCTGCCCTGGCTAGCGGCACGCCTGCTGCCGGCCGTCCGCACCGGGCTCGAAGCAGCGCTGCGCATTCCCTTCGGTGATGACGTACGCGCGCTGCAGACGCAGGCCGATCGTGCGCCCGGCATGCGCTGGCCTTTGCTCCCCTTGCTGGCCTGGGCTCTGCTTTGTGTTGCGGCTGCGCGGCCACAGCAGCTGGGTCCAGCGGTTCAGCCACCCGAGACCGGCCGCGACCTGCTGCTGGCGGTCGATCTCTCGCAGAGCATGGGGACGGAAGACATGCGCCTCGGAGCCTATGCCGTCGATCGTCTGACCGCGGTGAAAGCCGTGCTGGGCGACTTTCTGGACCGGCGGGTGGGCGACCGCGTGGGCCTTTTGCTGTTCGGTGAGCGTGCCTATGCCGTCACGCCACTCACCACGGATCGTGACGCTGTCCGCCAGCAACTCGAGGACAGCGTGGTCGGGCTGGCCGGAACGCAGACTGCGATCGGCGATGCGATTGCACTGACGGTGAAGCGCCTGACCCGGGATGCCGGCAACGATCAGGGACAACGCGTACTGATCCTGCTGACCGATGGCGTCAATACCGCCGGCGCGATTTCACCGGAGCAGGCCACGCAGCTCGCGGTCGATGCAAAGGTTCGCGTACACACGATCGGCTTTGGCGGCGAGCAACAGGCGCTGGGCATGTTTGGCTTGCGCCTGCAGCAGCCCGCGGAGATCGATGAAGCGACGCTGCGCTCGATCGCAGAGCAGACCGGCGGTCGCTACTTTCGCGCCCGTGATACCGATGAGCTCGCCGGCATTTATGCCGAACTGGATCGCATCGAACCATCGCCCCGGCCTGGCGAAGTGCAACGTCTGCGCATCGAGCGCTATCCGTTGCCGCTGGCGCTCGCCCTGGTGGTTGCAGCGCTGGGCTTCGCGCAGCGCCATGTGCGTTTTGGCGGGCGCATTCCCGTGAGCAGCAGCCGATGAGCGCGGACTTCATCTTCCTGCGTCCCTGGTGGCTGCTGGCGCTGTTGCTGGTGCCGGCGCTGGTCTTTCTGCAGCGTTCGCGACGCGACGGGCGCAACGCCTGGCAGCAGGCGGTCGATCCGCATCTGCTGCCGCACCTCATCGAGACCACGCGCAAGGATCCCGCCTCGCTGCGCTCCTGGCTGATCCCCCTGGGTGCGGCGATCGCCATCGTCGCGCTGGCCGGGCCCTCGTGGCAGCAGCAGAAGGCGCCGCTGTGGCAGGTAAAGGCACCGCTGGTGATCGCGATGGATCTCTCTTCGGCGATGCTCGCCACCGATCTCGCGCCATCGCGCCTGCAGCAGGCACGCGCGAAAGTCAGTGCCTTGCTCAAACAACGACGTGGCGGCGAAGTCGGCCTGGTCGCCTGGGCCGGTGACGCGTTCACGGCTGCGCCGATGACGCGCGATGCGGCTACAGCAGAGGTCGTGGTCGACAGCCTGGCGCCTGATCTCATGCCCGTAGATGGCCAGCGTGCCGATCGCGCCATCGAGCACGCCGTCAGCATCATGAAGCGCGCGGGCTTCGAGCGCGGCGATATCCTGCTGGTCACGGACCACGCCGATGCACGGGCGGAAGCGGCCGCCGCGCGCGCCCGCTCGCAGGGTTTCCGCGTGTCGGCGCTCGGGGTCGGCACGGCAGCAGGTGCGCCGATGACGAGCGCCAGCGGCTTCATCAGCGATGCGCAGGGTCAGGTGCAGCTCGCGCGCCTGGACATGGGCAGCCTGCGCGCGCTTGCGGCCCGCGGCGGTGGCACGGCGGTCGAGCTGACGGTGGATGGCAGCGACCTCGATGCACTGGGCGTGCTCGATCCGCAGGGTCCGGCAAGCCAGGCGACGAGTCCCGGCACGACTGGTGCCGATGGCGAGGCTGCGGCGAGGACAGCAACCACCGTTCAACGCGGCGATGATGGCTATTGGCTGGTGCTCCTGCTGTTGCCGCTGGCGCTGCTCGGCTTTCGTCGGCACCAGGTGCTGGCGCTGTTGCCGCTGGTGCTGACGCTGGCGGTCCTGTGGCAGCCAGCGCCGGCGGCGGCCGCAACGGCCGTTCCCGCAGGGTCGTCCGGCGGCGCACCAGCGCCAGCAGTGCCACCTGCATCCGCAAAGCCGCCATCGGTTCCGGCTGCCGCCTGGGACCGGTTGTGGCAGCGCCAGGACCAGCGCGCCCGCGCCGCGTTTGAATCCGGCGATCTCGCCAGGGCGCGCGAACTCGCACCGGACCCGTCGCTGCGCGGCGCGGCCGCGTATCGCAGCAAGGACTGGTCGGCCGCCGCGCGGGATTTTGCCGCCGGTGACAGTGCGGACGCGCAGTACAACCTCGGCAACGCGCTCGCCATGGCCGGTGACTATGAGCAGGCACTCGCCGCCTATGACAAGGCGCTCGCGAGGGAACCCGATATGGCGGATGCGCTCGCCAACCGGAAAGCCGTTGAGGATGCGCTCAGGCAACGGAAGCCGCCGGAACAGGAGCAGCAGGACAAGCAGGATCAGCAGGGCGAGGACAAGACCGGTCAGCAGAAGCGGGGCGAGGGTCAGCAGGATCAGGACAGTCAAGGCCAGGGCAAACCGGATAAGGGCAAATCGGACCAGGACAAGCAGGACCAGGACAAGCAGGACCAGTCCGCCGAATCGGGAAACCAGTCAGCAAAGCCTTCCGGTTCCGCCGCAGCAGACTCAACCGGCAGTGATCGGGCGGAGCAGCAACCCGAAACCGGACCGGCTGCATCGGCAGACGCGCAGCGCGAAGCCGACGCCGCGGCAAAGCGCGAGATGCAGCAGGCGCTGGCGCGTCAGTCCGCAAGTGAGCAGGCCGGCCAGGCGGACCAGTCTTCGACGCCCGTTGCCCGGCTGGGCCCTGAAGACCGCGAAAAGGCCGAGCATCGGCAGGCGCTGCAACAGTGGTTGCGGCGTGTACCCGACGATCCGGGCGGCTTGCTGCGCTGGAAGTTTGCGCTCGAATACGAGCGGCGTCAGGAGAAGGGAGAAGCACCATGAACCGGCTCGCCGCCCGCTGTGTGCGCCAGGGCATGTTTCTCTGCCTGTTGCTCACGGCCATCAGCGTGTCGGCGGCGCCGCGCGCATGGCTGCAGCCGGAGCGCATCGCACTCGGCGAAAGCACCACGCTGCATGTGGAAGCCGAAGGCGACGGGAACACCGCGCCTGACTTCAGCGCCCTGCAGAAAGACTTCGATCTGCGCGGCCAGTCCAGCAGTACCAGTACGACCATCCGGAACTGGCAGACCGAGTCGCACATCAGCTATGAGGTGATCCTCGAGCCACGTGCATCCGGTGTCTACACGATTCCGCCAATCAAGGTCGGCAATGGCAGTACGCAGGCACTTTCGCTGACCGTGACACCGGCCACCCCGGGATCGGCACAGCGAGGCGACCAGATCTATTTCGAAACCGGACTTTCAACGCACGAGCCCCGGGTGCAGCAGGTCGTCGGCTATACCGTGCGCCTGTACTACGCCGTGCCTCTCGTGGAAGGCCAGGTCGAGGTCAATGCGCCGGAAAACGCGAGCCTTGAGCAGGTCGGCGAAGACCAGACCAGCGAGCAGTACATCGATGGCCGGCGCTTCCGGGTACTCGAGCGCCACTATCTGCTGACGCCGGAAAAGAGTGGCCCGATGACACTGCCGCCGCCCCGCTTTCGCGGCCGCGCGCGCAGCAACAACGCGATCGGCTTTTTCAATAATCTCGCCCCGGTCAGCCAGGTCGGCAGACAGGAAACGCTGGAGGTGCGGCCGCTGCCGGCGGGTGCGCCCACACCGTGGCTGGTCGCTGACCGTCTCAGCCTCAGCCGCAAGGATGTGGTCGGCGAAGTGCGCGCGGGTGAGCCGCTGATGCTCGAATACAGCCTGTTTGCGGAGGGCGCGACAGCCGTCCAGTTGCCTGAACTGCAGTTGCCGGCCATTCCCGGCGCCCAGGTGTTCCCGGAACCGCAGCAGAGCCACGATGACATCGTCGATGGTCGCCCCGAGGCGACGGTGACGCGCCGCTTTGCGGTGGTGCCCGCGCGCGCCGGCAGCCTGCAGCTGCCGGAAATGCGCCTGGACTACTGGAACGCGACGACCGATCAGGCTGCGACAGAGACGGTACCGGGCATGACGGTCAATGTGACCCCCGGTGTCGTCACGCAACCCGGCAGCACCGGGGCTGTGCCGCCGGCACCGGCTGTCCCGCCGGTGGTGGCACCCGTACCGGTCACACCCGACGGGCAAGCAAATGGAGCGGCCGCAAACAGCGCTGCGCCGGACGATGTCACGACCCTGAGGCTGTGGCAGGCGCTGACGGGCGGCCTCGTCCTTGCCCTCGTGCTGGCATTGGCCTGGGGCTGGCGACGCGGCCGCAAGCCCGAATCCGCGGTCGCCGTCCTGCAGGCGTCCGGCGCGCGCGCCGAAGATGCCCTGCCTGAGCTGCAGCGCGCACTCGGCAGCGGTGAGCTGCACCAGATCGCCGCCGCGCTCCGCGCCACGACCTCGCCGGCCAGTGCGTCGCTCGGCGCGCTCAAGTCGAAACTGGGCGATGCACGGCAACGCACTGCCATCGAGGCACTCGAACGCAGCCTGTGGGCCAGCGGCGGCAGTGATAAACAGAAAACCCTGGAACAGCTGCGCGAGGCGTTTCACGCCGGCCCGCAATTTGTCGCCCGGCCGGTGCGGGCAGACCACGATGGGCTACCATCGCTGTATCCAGCGCGAGACCGGTCCGGGGTCTGATTGCCCCGTGCTTGCCGGACTTCGGACCTATGGCCATGAGGGCAACCGACATGCAGCAAGGAAAGGGTTTGTGGGCACTGCGCGGCCTGATACTGGCCGGAATCCTGCTGGGCGCGCCATTCAGCGGTTTTGCCCAACATGAGCACGACGATGCTGCGGGCGGTGCGCTGCTGCTGGACCATGGCGCAAAGTGGGCGACCGATGCGCCACTGCGCCGTGGCATGGAACAGATCCGCAATCTGGTCGCGGCGCCACAGGCGGCGGTTGCTGCCGGCGCAGCTCCTAACCCCGCTGACTCGCGCCAGCTCGCGGGGGAAATACGTCACCAGGTCGATGAACTGATCCGCAACTGCAAGCTTGAGCCGGAAGCCGATGCGGTGCTGCACGTACTGATTGCCGGCATGCTGCAGGGCGCGGCCGCGCTTGCCGGTGAGTCGCCATCGACCGATGGTCTTTCGCGTATCCAGCATGCGCTCGATCAGTACCCACAGTATTTTGCCCATCCGGGATGGGAAGCCGGCGGCATCGCCGCGCCAGCGGCGCTGGCCGCACAGTTCCAGCAGGAGCTGGCCGGAAAACTCCAGGCGGCGATGCAGGCCGGTGGACCGGTCAATGCCATCGCCGTATGCCGGGACGAAGCGCCGGCCATCGCGAGCCGCCTGTCGCGCCGGAGCGGCTGGCAAGTGAAGCGCGTCGGCACCCGCGTGCGTAATCCGCTGACCGGCATGCCCGATGCCTGGGAGCAGCGCGGCCTGGCGCAGTTTCAGCAACGTCTGCAGGACGGTGAAGCGGCGAAGCAGATCGACACGCTGGAGGTCGCCGAGGGCCCGCAGGGCCAGTCCGTGCGTTACATGAAAGCGATCGTCACGGCACCCCAGTGTCTGGCCTGTCACGGCGCACCGGAGTCAGAGCCGCCGGCGCTGCGTGCCGCGCTTGAGCGCGACTACCCGCACGATGCCGCCACGGGCTATGCTGCGGGCGAACTGCGCGGTGCGTTTTCCCTGCAGCGCCAGTTGGCGTCGCCATAGACCCTGGCGCTTCGGAGTCTCGCCATGCCCGTTTCTGCATTTCCCGGTTTCTACGGCCAGGCCCCGGTGATCACCGTACGCGACCCGCTCGCCGACTTCCTCGGTGCTGCTGCCGGCGGTGTATTCGAGTACCGCTACGCTGATGCGGTCCGGCTTGCCGGCCACAGTTGCCCGACCGTTGCCTCGGCCTTCCTGATGACGCGTGCGGCGCTGGCCGCGCTCTACGGTGATGATCTGCCAGTACGTGGCGACATCCGCGTCGACCTCGCGGAAGCCCACGATGCCGGCGTAGCCGGGGTGATCGCGAGCATCGCGACGCTCATTACCGGAGCGACGAGCGATACCGGCTTTCGTGGCCTGGCCGGTCAGTTCAACCGCCGCAACAAGCTGTACTTCAGCCAGCCGCTGACTCACGGTGCGCTGCGATTCACGCGCCTGGACAGCGGCGCAGCAGTTGAAGTCGCTGCCGATCTGTCATCCATTCCCGGTGTTCCGCGCATGGCTGAGCTGATGCGCTCGTGTCTCGCCGGGCAGGCGAGTGCTGCGGAATGCAAGGAGTTTCAGGCGCTCTGGCAGGATCGCGTGCGTCGTCTGCTGCTCGAGTTTGCAGACGATCCGACGATCATCCGGCTGCAACCGGCATGAGTTTCGAAGTCAACCAATCAAGCAGCGTCGCCGCCAGCGTCGCCAGGCACCCAGTGCGGAAAGCCCCGTCAGCAGCATGAAGTTGGTGGCAGGCAGCGGTACCGGTGATGCCGTGGCAAGCCGGTAATCGACGCCGCTGCCCGATTCCAGGTTGAAGTCCACCACCGGCGCACCGCCGCTGCGGAACACGCCGCTGATACCGCTCCAGGAGAGTGTGTGCGCATAGTTTGCGAGGCCGGTGGCCGAACCGGCGACTGCCAGCTCATCCCATGAAATCGCCTGGGCGGTGGCTTTGGCCTTGAGCGTATATCCCAGGTAAAACTCCTGACCAAAGGTGAAGGGGACAAGCACCGACAAAGCCCCGAACTCGTAGTAACCGCTGGGGGGTGCGCCGCCGATATTGGAGGCGCCCGCGAAGGCGTATGCACAGTAAGCCGCCGCGCTGAGACACTGCCCTGCAGGGACTGCACCGGTACCCATGGGTGCAAGCCCGGTGCCCTTGACGGACAAAGTGGCGAAGGCGCTCTCTGTATTGCTGGCGGTCTGGTTCTCGGCCTGCACGAACAGATTGCCGTCGAGTATCAGGCTGGCCGTGAAGTAGCCGGACTGGCCCGTCAGTCCAGCCTTGTTGATCACGACGCCATCCCACCAGCTGACTGTAGTCTCGGCGGTACCGGATCCGGAGTTCAAATTGCCGCCACCGGTGGTCACGGCAACACCGGCGTGCACACCCATCAGCGCGGCACTGGCCGAGCCCAGGGCAGCACTCTGCGTGGTGGTGAAGGGCGAGCCTTCCAGGGCTGCGCTGCTGTTGCTGTCAGTGAGGATACCCGTGGTTGCAGATGCACTTGTATAGGGACTGTCCTGGCTGTGGTTGTCCTGGATCTCGGGCGCTCCCGGATAGGGCCGGTAAGCTGCGTGTGCGCTGGTTGCGGAGTAACCATCCGCTTCGCCCGGGGTTGCCGCCTGAATCGTTGCGGCGGACAGGCCGGCCAGGAACACAATCGACAGTGATGCAGCAGCGTGACGAGTCATGAAACCGTTCTCCAGGGCGGGGAAGCAAATGTCGGGAGCAAATCTATCCCGGCTTTGCATCGCCGCATAGATGCTTATGTCCAGTCGCACAAGTATTTGTTGTCTTAGAATGTACGCCCTTGCCTGCTCCGGACGCTGCAATGAGCACCTCAACGATCAACCCCCGTGACCGCCTCATCTTTGCCCTCGACGTACCGGATGCCACCGCAGCCCGGCAGCTGGTGGAGCAACTCGGCGACGCGGTGACTTTCTACAAGGTCGGGCTGGAACTGATGGCAGCGGGTGGTTACTTCGAGCTGGTCGAGTGGCTGCTGAAGCGGAACAAGAAGGTCTTTGCTGACCTGAAGTTCTTCGATGTACCGGCCACGGTCAGCCGTGCTGTGTCGCTGCTGGCGAAGCGCGGCATTACCTTTGCCACCGTGCACGGCAACCAGGGCATCATGGAAGCGGCCGCTGCGGCCAAGGGTGAGCTGAAGATCCTGGCGGTGACGGTGCTTACCAGCCTCGACCGGGGTGATCTCGACGATCTCGGTTTCAAGTGCGATGTGGAAGCACTGGTGCTGTCGCGGGCGCGGCGCGCGCTGGAGGCGGGCTGTGACGGTGTGGTCGCGTCCGGGCTCGAGCTGCCCGCCATGCGCCGGGCCATCGACAAACGCCTGCTGGTCGTGACGCCCGGCATCCGGCCGGTCGAGAACCGGCCGAGCGATGACCAGAAGCGCGTGGTCACCGTCGAGCAGGCCTTTGCCGACGGCGCCAACTACATCGTGGTCGGCCGCCCGATCCGCGATGCCAAGGATCCACGCGCTGCTGCCGAGGCCATCCAGCAGACTATCGCGCAGCGGTTTTCGGCAGCTTCCTGAGTTTCTTTTCCAGTACCGGCCAGACGTTGTCGAGCAGCAGGGGCTGCGCTTCCGCGGTTGGATGTATGCCGTCGGGCTGGATCAGTTCCAGATCCAGCGCGACACGCTCGAGAAAGAATTCGACCAGATCCACCCGGTACTGTCTTGCCAGTTCGGGATAGACAGCCGTGAAGGCCGCGGTATAGCGGCTGCCGTAGTTGGTGGGAATCTGCATGCCGGCAAGGATGACTTCAGCGCCGGCTTCACGACTCAGTTCGATCATTTTCGCCAGGTTGCCGCGCACGACCTTGATCGGCGTGCCGCGCAGCCCGTCGTTGCCGCCCAGTTCGATGATGACGATGGCCGGTCGATGAAGCGCCAGTGCGCGTGGCAGGCGACTCAGACCGCCGCCCGTGGTATCACCGCTGAGGCTGGCGTTGACCACCTCATAGCCGTACCCTCTGGCTGCCAGCCGGTCGCGGAGCAGGGACACCCAGGATTCCTGTTCGCTCATGCCGTAGCCTGCACTGAGGCTGTCGCCGAGTATCAGCACGGTGGGGTTGCGGTCTGCCGCCGCAGCCTGCACAACTGACGTCAACAACAGCAGGGCGATGGCGGCAAAGAGCGCCTGGCGCATGAATGACGGGTTTTTATGAATGGCGGATCGCATGGATAGTGATGCCGTGCTGCGTGCAGCGGGACTGGTAAAAGAGGTTAGCAGTCCGGAAGGGACGCTGACCATCCTCGACGGCATTGATCTCGCCATCGTGCGGGGTGAATCGGTGGCACTGGTCGGGCCCTCGGGCGCCGGCAAGACCACGCTGCTGGCCCTGCTCGCCGGACTCGATCGTCCGACGCGGGGCAAGGTCTGGTTGTGCGGGACGGAGCTCACTGCGCTGAATGAAGATGGCCGGGCTGCCTTGCGCGCACGACGCGTCGGCTTCGTGTTCCAGTCCTTTCATCTGCTGCAATCGCTCACCGCACTGGAAAACGTGATGTTGCCGCTCGAGCTGGCGGGTGAGGCGAAGGCGGCGGCAATGGCGCGCGAGACCCTGGCGAACATCGGTCTCGGTGCCCGGCTCGGCCACTATCCGCGTCAGCTCTCCGGTGGTGAGCAGCAACGCGTGGCCATCGCCCGGGCCTTCGTCACGCGACCGGAGGTGCTGTTCGCCGACGAGCCCACCGGCAACCTCGACACCGCCACCGGCGAGCGCATCGGGCAGTTGCTCTTCGATCTCAATGCCGAAGCGCGCACCACGCTGGTGCTCGTTACCCATCAGCGCGAACTGGCCGAGCGCTGTGATCGCACCATCCAGCTGGTCGCGGGCAAGATCCTGCCATGAACCTCAAGGTACCGGTCTTTGCCTGGCGCGCCTTCGTCAGGGATCTGCGCGCCGGCGAACTGTCGGTACTGCTCGCCGCGATCGTGCTGGCTGTCACCGCCATGACAGCAGTGAGTTTTTTCACTGATCGCGTCGGCACCTCCATGAAGGAGCAGGCCAGCCAGGTCCTCGCCGCCGACCTGGTGCTGCGCTCGGCCGCGCCGTTGCCGCCGGATTTTCAGGCCGAGGCGCGGGAACTGGGGCTCGCAACTGCCGAGACGCTGGCTTTTCCCACCGTCGTGCTCTTTGGCGAGGAAACTGCGCTGGCGGCCGTCGATGCAGTGAGCGATGGCTACCCTCTGCGCGGCCAGCTCACCATTGCCGATACGCTGTTTGGCGGCGGCCGGCCGGCAGAGGGCATTCCCGCGCCGGGTGAAGCCTGGGCGGAGCCCGGTCTGCTCGGGCGTCTCGGTATCGACGTCGGCGCGACATTGACCGTCGGCAACCGGTCGCTGCGCATCACGCAGGTCCTGCAGTACAAGCCGGACCAGAACATCGGCTTCGTCAATCTCGCGCCGGGGCTGATGGTGAACCTGGATGACGTGCCGGTGATGGGCGTGGTGAAGCCCGGCAGCCGCGTCACATGGCAGCAGATGTATGCCGGCAGCGATGCACGGATCGCGAAGTTCCGCGCCAGCATCGAGCCGCGCCTGCGGCCGGATACCAGCATTCGCGGCCGCGAGGATGCCGGCGAGCAGATCAATGCGGCCATCGATCGCGCGCAGCGCTTCCTGACGCTGGCCTCACTGGTGACGGTGATACTCGCCGCGGTGGCTGCGGCGATGGCCGCTCGCCGCTACGCGATGCGACATCTGGACAACATCGCCTTGCTGAAAACGCTGGGCGCAAGCCAGCGTTTCGTCGTTGCCGTGACCATGGGCGAGCTCGGCCTGATCATCGTTGCGACCTCGGTGCTGGGCGTGCTGCTCGGTTATGGCGCGCAGTACGGGCTCGCCGTGATCGCTGCGGAGCTGGTCGGATTTGTGCTGCCGCCTGCATCGGGGCAGCCCTTTCTGCTCGGCATCCTGACTGCTGCGACGGTTGTCATCGGTTTCGCCTTGCCGCATCTGCTGCGTCTTGGCTCCACGCCGCCGCTGCGGGTGCTGCGCAAGGACTTGCCGGCGCCGCGTCTCGGCGCGCTGGCCACATTCGGCACGGCGCTTGTGGCCATCGGCGCGCTGGTCTTCGTGATCGTCAGGGATGCGCTGCTGGTGGGACTGATTGCCGGTGGCCTGGTGGGCATGGCGCTGATTGCCGGCGGTATCGGCTGGCTGCTGGTGCAGGCCCTGGGTCGGTTCCGCGGCGCGGCGGGAATCGCCTGGCGCTATGGTCTTGCGAACATCTCGCGGCGTGGTCCGGAAAGCATCGTGCAGATCGTGGCGTTCGGCCTGAGCCTGATGGTGCTGTTGCTGCTCGGTGTGGTGCGCAACGATATTCTTTCCGCCTGGGAAGAGACCCTGCCGGCCACCGCGCCGAATCACTTCATGATCAATATCGAGCCCGGGCAGTTGCCCGGCCTGCGGGATTTTTTCAGGGCAGAGATCGGTCGCGATGTGACGGCCTTGCCGCTGATCCGTGGTCGTCTGACCCGCATCAACGGTCAGCCTGCTGCGGAGTTCAAGGCGCCTGGCGCGCAGGGTGCTGCCTTTCTGCAGCGTGAGACCAATCTGACCTGGATCGCCGCATTGCCAGCCAGCAATACCGTGACCGACGGAAAATGGTGGGGCAGCGACTACGCCGGGCCACCGCAGGTATCGCTGGATGCGAAGCTCGCCGCCAGTCTCGGTGTCAGCGTTGGCGATACCCTGCGCTTCAACGTGGCCGGGGAGGACATCGAGGCGCCGGTGACCAGCCTGCGCAGTGTCGAGTGGGATTCCTTTCAGCCGAATTTTTTCGTCGTGCTGTCGCCCGGGCTTGCTGCCGAGCTGCCGCAGACCTGGCTGGCCAGCGTCTACGTGCCGCGTGATCGTGTGACGGTGCTCGGCCGGCTGGTGCGGGAATTCCCCGGCGTGACCGTGATCGACCTCGAAGTGATCCTCGCCCAGGTGCGCTCGGTCATCGACCGGGCCGCGCTCGCCGTGCAATACGTCTTTGTCTTTACCCTGCTGGCCGGTCTCGTCGTTCTGCTCGCTGCCGTCCAGATCACCCGCGACGAGCGACGCTTCGAGAGCGCGATCCTGCATACGCTGGGTGCCGCGCGCCGCAAGATCCTGCAGGGTGTGGCGGTGGAATTCCTGACGCTGGGCAGCCTGTCCGGAGCGCTCGCCGCCTTTGGCGCGACTGCGCTCGGCTGGGCGCTGGCGCACTATGCATTCAGGCTGGAGTATGGGGTGAGTCCTCTGCTGTGGCCGCTGGGGCTGGTGGCCGGTGCGCTGATCGTCGGCGTCGCCGGTACGCTGGCAACGCGCCGCGCGGTCAGCGAGCCGCCTGTTTCAGTACTGCGGGACGGGGCGTAGGTCATGCCGTTGAGGGCGCGCGCGACGGGCAGGGTCCGCAAGGCGGGACAGGTGTCCTGTGGCGCAATCGTATTGCGCGAAACACCGGAAGGCTGGCGCGTGCTGATGCTGCGCGTGTTCCGGCACTGGGATTTTCCCAAAGGCCTCATGGAGGCCGGTGAAGTCCATCTGCAGACTGCCCGGCGTGAAGTGCGCGAGGAATCGGGTATCAGCGATCTCGAGTTTCCCTGGGGTGAGGGCTATGTGGATACCGGGCCCTACAATCGCGGCAAGATTGCCCGCTACTACCTGGCACAGACCGCGCAGTCCGAGGTTGCGCTGCTGCCGAGTCCGGATACCGGGCGGCCGGAACACAGCGAGTACCGCTGGGTTGGTCTGCCCGAGGCGTACCGGCTGGGTTCACCGCGCGTCAGGCTGGCGCTCAGCTGGGCAGAGGATGTGCTCAGCAGGGCGGGCGTGATTGCGCCGCCACCGTAGGCAGCTCGCCGTCATTCTTCCGGTCGCTCATCGGTCGGCGTTCCCGGTGCCGGCGCTATCGACTCATCAGGTACGCTGCTTGCCGCGATGCCGAGATTGAAGGTGGCAAAGCCCGGCATCACCATCTGGTTCAGCGCCATGCCGATCACCCGCCCCTCGAGCGGCGAGTAGATCAGGTTCTGCTCGTTGCTGATCGGGTCGGTAATCGTCCCCAGCACATCGCCGGCTTCGACGATCTGGCCCAGCCGCACCAGTGAAAAAAGCAGTCCGCCGTGATCGGCACGGACCCACTTCGACTGGTAATAAACCGGCCGGGCCGCGTTGAGCAGATTCACGCGATTGACGATATTCAGCGCATCGAGCAGACGGACGATACCCGCGGTGCCCTCGCGCACCTGCGCTGACTGCAGGCGGCCGGGTTCACCGGTTTCGAGCGTGACGGCCGGTATGCCGGCCTGGGCCGCGGCATAGCGCAGCGTGCCTGGCCGACCCGCGTTGTGCAGTACCAGCATGCCGCCAAAGCCCTTGACGAATTCCCTGACCTTTTCGTTGCGCAGGTCAGCGCGCAGCTGGGGCAGGTTGGTGCGGTTGAGCGAGCCGGTATGCACATCGACCAGTCCGTCGCAGTGACGGATGATGCCGTCAAAAAGCGACCAGGCAATTCGTGATGCCGCACTGCCGTTGGGGTTGCCCGGGAAGTATCGGTTGAGGTCCCGTCGGTCGGGAAGATAGCGCGAGCCGCGACGAAATCCCTGCAGGTTGACGATCGGAATGCCGATCACCGTGCCACGTATCCGGGCGGGTTCCAGATCCTGCGTGACCCGGCGCACGACCTCGATGCCATTCAGCTCATCGCCGTGTATGGCGCCGGTCAGGCACAGGATCGGCCCGCGGCCCGTACCGTTGATCACCAGTACCGGTGTGCGATCCGAGCCGCCATCGAAGGATTGTCCGCCGGACCAGAACAACCGGTGCGTTGAGCCTGGTGCAATGGTTTCGCCGAGCAGTTCCATGGTCTGGCCGCCGCGCATGCCGTTTGCCTGCGGCGTGGCTGCTGCCGTGCCGGTCTGTGCAGCGGTCGGCGCCGGTTCGGGCGCCGGGGCTGGCATTGCGGCCGGTTTCCGGTCGCATGCGCTGATCAGTGCAATGCCGAGCGCACAGGCGGCGATACGGCAGAAGGCCCGGGCCATGTCCGTACGACAGATGTCATGAGCTCGCAGCAGTTGATTCAAGGTGGGCATTCTCGATGCGGCAGGCCGTGATTCCGGGGTCTACAATAAAAGCCGGTCCGTTCGGTCCGGAGCGTCTCGGGCACGATCGGCATATTATTGCGTGACACCGGCCCGCGTTTATGTGAAACGTGTGCGAGTTCGGAATCAGCAACGGGGCGTAGTCTTGGCCATCGGCTGATCATTATGGAGAGCGGACGGGAGAATTTCCGCTCCACGCCGGTCAGACATTTCATGAAGAGGGTGGTTTTGTTGTCGATGCGTCCGGCAAGAGCAGTTGTTCTGGTACTGCTGCTGACCTTTGGCGGCGGCCTGCCGGCGCTCGCCGATGAAGCCTTGCCACGGCCAGCCGGGCTGGAACCGGATATCGGTTTCTGGCGGCAGGTCTTCACGGAAGTCTCCAGCACACAGGTGGTTGTCCACGACAACCGCTACCTGGGCGTCGTGTACGAGAAATTCGATATTCCGGCCAGTGCCACCGACTCGGCCCGCCGACGCATGATGGATGCCGCCGCGGCCAGATATGAAGGCATACTCAAGGTGCTGGCCTCCGGCAAGCGCAGCGGCTTGAGTGCCGAAGAGGCGCGCGTGCTGGCACTGTGGTCCGGACGTGCCGACAATGACAGCCTGCGCGCCGCCGCCGGCCGGGTCCGGACCCAGCAGGGACTCGCCGACCGCTTTCAGCAGGGCGTGGTGCGGGCAGGGCGCTGGAAGGACCATATCCAGCTGAATCTGCGCGAAGCCGGCGTACCCGAGAGTCTGGCGGCACTGCCACATGTCGAGTCTTCATTCGATCCGGAAGCCCGCTCCTTTGTCGGCGCTGCGGGTCTGTGGCAGTTCACGGCGGGGACCGGACGCAACTACATGCGCATCGATCAGGTGGTCGATGAACGCCGCGATCCGTTCCGCTCCAGTGAAGCTGCAGCGCGCCTGTTGCGTTCCAATTACCTTGCCCTGCAATCCTGGCCGCTGGCCATCACCGCCTACAACCATGGTGCCGGTGGGATGCGGCGCGCCGTACGCGAGATGGGCACGACCGACATCGAGCCGATCATCCGCAATTACGATGGGCCTTCCTTCGGATTTGCTTCACGCAACTTCTATGTCTCGTTTCTTGCCGCAGATGAAGTCGATCGCAACCCGCAGAAGTTTTTCGGCAATCTTCAGCCCGAACCGCCCGAGCGCGGCACGACCATCGTTCTGGCTGACCATGTGCGGGCGGATACCCTGGAGCGCAGCCTCGGTGTTTCGCGCGAGACCCTGCAGACCTACAACCCGGCCCTCCTGTCACCGGTCTGGTCCGGCCGCAGGGAGGTGCCGCGTGGTTTCACCCTGCGCTTGCCCGAGGGCGCGGCCGATGCAAAGACGGTGGCCCGGCTGGCCGCTGCTGATCCGGAGGCCGAGCGCGAGCGGGCACGGAAGGCGGCGCTCAACGCTGCGACCCATCGCGTGAGCAGCGGCGAGACCCTGTCCGGAATCGCACAGCGTTATGGCACCTCGCCGTCACGGCTTGCTGAACTCAATGGTCTCTCGAAGAAGAACCTGATCCGCGTCGGCCAGGTACTGAAGCTGCCGGGCGATGCACGCGCCGCTCCCAGCCAGGGGGAAAGCCCCTCGACCTATGTGGTCAGACGCGGTGATTCGCTGGGCGCCATTGCCAGACGCACCGGTGTGACGCAGCGCCAGCTCATGGTGCTCAATTCGCTGGATAATCCGCACCGTATCTATCCCGGCCAGCGTTTGCGGCTGACCGCAGCACCCGGAGGCGGCTGAGTCATGGTTTCGCGGCGTATCCTGCTGAACAGTTGTTGTGCCGCCGTGCTGAGCGGCCTGTTGCTGTCGACCGGTGCCGGTGCCTCGACACTGGAGACTGCCGACCGGATCGTGGTGCACAAGTCCGAACGCAAGCTCCTCCTGCTGCGCGGTGAGCGGGTTTTGCGCAGCATCGATGTCGCCCTCGGCCTGTCGCCGAAGGGGCCGAAGCTCCGGGAGGGTGATTTCCGCACGCCCGAGGGCAGTTACCGGCTCGCTGGCCGCAATGTGAACAGCGACTACTACCTCGCCCTGAAGGTTTCCTACCCGAATGCGGTCGATCAGCAGCGTGCGGCGGCCGAAGGCGTATCACCCGGTGGTCTGATCATGATCCATGGCCAGCCGAACCGGCCGACAAAGCCCCTCGAGTATTACCAGAAGAACGACTGGACCAACGGCTGCATCGCCGTTTCCAATTCAGACATGGTGGATATCTGGCTGATGACGCCTGACGATACGCCGATCCAGATTCTCCCCTGAATGAATTCGCGGACCGTTATCGAGGTCATGCCGGAAGGCGCACTCGAGGTGCTTTCCCAGCATGAGGTCGACCGCCTGCGCAGCACCGGCGAAGGCGGCTATCACGAGTTGCTGCGCCGCTGCGCGCTCGCGGTGCTGAATTCCGGTGCCGAGACCGACGATACCCGGGAAGTACTCGAGCGCTACCGGAATTTCGAGATCGGCATCGTGCAGCAGGATCGCGGCGTGAAGCTCGCGCTCACCGATGCTCCGGAAACCGCCTTCGTCGACGGCCAGATGATCCGCGGCATCCGCGAACTGTTGTTCGCGGTCCTGCGCGACGTGATCTACATAAACAACGAGGTCACGGTTTCCGGCCAGTTCGACCTCAACAGCACCTACGGCATCACCAACGCGGTGTTTCACATTCTGCGCAATGCCGGCGCACTGCGCCCCGGTGCCGACCTCAACGTGGTGGTGTGCTGGGGCGGCCATTCCATCGGTCGCGAGGAATACGAATACACCAAGGAGACCGGCTACCAGCTCGGGCTGCGCAAACTGAACGTATGCACCGGTTGCGGTGCCGGCGCGATGAAGGGCCCGATGAAAGGCGCGACCATCGGTCACGCCAAGCAGCGCATCCGCAATGGCCGCTACATCGGGCTCACCGAGCCCGGAATCATCGCTGCGGAGTCGCCGAATCCGATCGTCAACGAGCTGGTGATCATGCCGGACATGGAGAAACGTCTGGAGGGGTTCATCCGCCTCGCCCACTCGATAGTCATCTTTCCCGGCGGGGCTGGCACTGCGGAAGAGATCCTGTTTCTGCTTGGCATATTGCTGCATCAGGATAACGCGGATATTCCACTGCCGATGATCCTCACGGGCCCCGAGTCGAGCCGGCCCTACCTGGAACGCATCGATGCCTTTATCGGCGCGACGCTCGGAGCCGAAGCGCAGAAGCGCTACTCGATGATCATCGGCGACCCGGCAGCCGTCGCCGCCTGGGCGCAGTCCGGAATGCAGCATGTGCGCGATTACAGGCACAGCCAGAGCGATGCCTACTATTTCAACTGGCGCCTGACCATAGACCCGGTCTTTCAGCGACCGTTCATCGCCACGCATGAGGCGATGGCGGCGCTTGAGATACGGCGCGACCTGCCGCCCGCGGTGCTCGCAGCGAACCTGCGCCGCGCCTTCTCCGGCATCGTCAGCGGCAATATCCGCGAAGAAGGCATCCGTGCGATCGAAGAGCACGGGCCATTCGAGATTCGCGGCGATCGCAGCCTGCTTGCCGAACTCGACGGTCTGCTGCGCGCGTTCGTCGCACAGCACCGCATGCGCCTGCCCGGGCGCGCATATGTGCCCTGCTACCGCGTGGTGATCTGAGCGCGATTTTACGATTGCTGCCGGTTTGCGCGACGCCGTCGACACCTGCGATGTGTAGCGTTCGCGTTGCATTTGGCCTGTGAACCAGGTCCTTCCGGTAGAGGCAGTGCGTCGCCACGATTCGCCCAACGCTGGATTCCCGGGACCCTTCACATGACCGATCACAAGAGTCAGTCGCTCAGTTCGCGCTATCCGGAACTGCATGACGGCAAATCCGGTGGCACGCACAATCGCATGTCGCCACAGACCGATCACCGCAGTCCGGGTCTCGTTGCCCAGAATGGCAAGGAGGTGACCAACTGGGATGCCTACCGGAGATGGCTGAGCCGCGTGCAGTTGCCGGACAAGCGGCGCACCGCGATGGACCCGTCTCTCTATACCTGGAAGGGATACCGGAGCTGGGCGGACAAGGTTCGCCGCGACTGGACTCCCGAGGAAAAGTAGCTGATTCCGTGCCGGAAGCTTCCGGCCCTGCACCAAAACCAGAAAATGTCCGACAAAGAAAACGAGCAAGCCGCTTTCAGAAACGCAGACACCCTGCACCGCAGGGCGTGGATCGACAGGGCACTGTCAGGTGTCCGCGGCCGTCTGCATCCGGACGACGAGGGTGACCTTGTCGCGGCGGCACCACCGCCGGTGACCGGTCCCGAGACGATCCCGGCGGCCCGCCCGCGCCTTTACGTCGTCCGGAACCGGGCCAGCCGCTGAAGCGAGGCCGTATTACGGCCTGCACCTTGAATTTCCGGCAACTGCCCCTATAAAGGCAGTTCGCCGGAGCGGCCCTTGAGCCGGCTCCCTGAAGAAAACGCAGGCCAGGTGCTTCCATGACAGTCGAGACACGTGAAACCCACGGTTTTCAGGCCGAGGTGCAGAAACTCCTGCACCTCATGGTCCATTCGCTCTACAGCAATCGCGAGATCTTTCTCCGTGAGCTGATCTCCAACGCCTCCGATGCTGCCGACCGACTGCGCTTCGAGGCGATTTCCGCGCCGGAGCTCCTCGAGCCCGATCCCGAACTGAAGATACGCATCGAATTCGATACCGAAGCCCGCACCGTCTCCATAGAAGACAACGGCATCGGCATGTCGCGCGAGGAGACCATCCGTCAGCTGGGCACGATTGCGCGCTCCGGCACCGGCGACTTCCTGAGCAAGATGACCGGTGAGCAGCGCCGCGATGCCAACCTGATCGGTCAATTCGGTGTGGGCTTCTATTCGGCTTTCATCGTCGCCGACCGGGTCGAAGTGCTGACCCGCCGCGCCGGCGCACCCGACAGCGAGGGCGTGCGCTGGGAATCCGATGGCCAGGGCGAGTTCAGCATCGAGACCATCGATCGTCCGCAGCGGGGCACGCGGGTCACCCTGCACCTGCGCGAAGACGCAGCCGAGTTTGCCGACGAGTTCCGGCTGCGTGCGCTGATCCGCAAGTATTCGGACCACATCGCCTTCCCGGTGCTCATGAAGAGCAAGGCCGGCGACGAGGGCGAAGCAAAGGAGGAATCGGCGAATACCGCGAGGGCACTCTGGACCCGTCCGCGTACCGAGGTCAGCGACGAGGAGTATCGCGAGTTCTACAAGCACATCGGCCATGACTTCCAGGACCCGCTGGTCTGGAGCCACAACAAGGTGGAGGGCAAGCACGAATACATCAGCCTGCTCTACATACCGGCGCATGCACCCTGGGACCTGTGGAACCGGTCGGGCTCACGGCACCTCAAGCTCTATGTGAAGCGCGTCTTCATCATGGACGATGCCGAGCAGTTTCTGCCCTTGTACCTGCGCTTCGTGCGCGGCGTGGTCGATTCCAGCGACCTGTCGCTCAACGTATCGCGCGAACTCCTGCAGCAGGATGCCGTCGTCGAAACCATGCGCGGGGCGATTACCAGGCGCGTACTCGACACGCTCGACAAACTGGCAAAGGAAGATCCGGAAAAATATGCCATTTTCTGGAAGGAATTCGGTCGCGTACTGAAGGAAGGCCCGGCGGAAGATCCCGGCAACCGGCAGCGCATCGCCGCGCTGCTGCGTTTCAGCTCCACCGCCAGCGACAATCCGGTTCCGGACCGCTCGCTCGCCGACTACATCGCCGCACGCGATACGGCGGCCGATGATCCGCTGGCCAGCCAGAAAGTCATCTGGTACCTGACCGCTGACAGCTTCAATGCGGCGCGCTCCAGTCCGCATCTGGAAGTGTTCCGCAAGAGCGGCATCGAGGTACTGCTGCTCACCGATACCATCGACGAGTGGCTGATCAGCCACTTGCATGAGTTCGACGGCTGGGAGTTTCGCGACGTGAAGCGCGGCGACCTGCCAGCCGGGAAATCCGCAGAGGAAAGCGAAGACAAGCAGCCGGCCACGAGCGAACACAGCGCGCTGATCGAGCGATTGAAAAAGCAGCTGGATGCCCAGGTCTCTGAAGTCCGCGCCACGACGCGCCTCACCGAGTCCCCCGCCTGCCTGGTGCTCGGCGAGTACGAGCTGGGCGCGCAGATGCGCAAGCTGATGCAGGCTACCGGTCAGACGGTGCCCGAGACCAGGCCGATCCTGGAGATCAACGCCGCACACCCGCTGCTGCGGCGTCTCGATGCAGAGCAGGACGAAGCGCGCTTTGCCGATCTGGCCCAGTTGATCTTTGATCAGGCCAGCCTGGCCGAGGGCGGCCAGCTCGAGGATCCGGGTGCCTTCGTACAGCGGCTGAACCGGATTCTGCTGGGCTAGCCCAGTCCCAGACGCCCCCACTCGATGGCCGGGCAGCGGTCCATGATCACCGTGAGCCCTGCCCGCCGGCCGCGCTCCGCGGCGGCCTCGTTGACGACGTCGAGCTGCATCCACACGGCTTTCGCGCCGATGGCGATGGCCTCGTCGACTACCGGACCGGCGGCCGCAGCGTTGCGGAAAACATCGACCAGATCGACCGGCACGGGAATGTCTGCAAGCTTTGCGCGGACGGTTTCCCCAAGCAGTATCTCGCCGGCGTGGCCGGGATTGACCGGAATGCAGCGGTAGCCCTTGCCCTGCAGGAAACGCATCACGCCGTGGGAGGCGCGGTGGGGTTTGGGAGAGGCGCCGACCACTGCGATGGTCCTGGCATTGCGCAGGGTCGCGATGATCACCTCGTCGGGTGTGGAATCCGTCATATGCCCCATGCTGCCTCAGGTGGCGCGTCTCTGCACAGTCTTCCCGTGCTGTGGCGCGGTTGGCAGGGCAGACTGGTCATTCGACATAAGGGGGCGTACACCCGCCGCACTATTGACAGCAAATATCCTGCCAGCGCAGAGTTTGCACCACAACAATAACAGTGATGTGCGCACTGGGATCCCGGAGTATCGTCATGCCCAAGCTCGCTCGGTACCGTCTGCTCACTGCAGTAATCCTGCTTGGTATCCCCTTCGTTTTGACGGCCGCGCCTACCCCGGTCGGCGAATGGTTGTTCAATGAGACGGGCACGATCGCCAATTCCACCGGAAGCAATACAGCGCTGGACCTGACCCTGCGAAATCAAACCGGTGCAGTTGCCGACATGCACTCCGCGGACGGACTGGGGGTCACAGGACTTGCCGGCGATCGCGCCTTCGACAACCGCGGTGCGACGAACATGGGTGTGGGGCCCAGCGGTCGCGCGGATATTGCGGACAGTGCATCCAACGTACTCGACAGTCTTGGCAACTTCACCCTGGCCGGCTGGTTCCGTACCGATCCCACTGCAAGCGGCACTGGCGCGGGCTGGCTGTTCAACAACTACCTGTACTCGCCGGGTACCGGCTTTACCGGCTACGGCTTGTACTACACGGATGGCCAGCTCCGGGTGGTTTCTGGCCACTACAATGGCTATGACCTCGCGATGTCGACCCCGGGAGCCTATGCCGGCAGCGATACATGGATATTCTTTGCCGCGGTATATAAAGGTTCGGGTGCGTGTCCGGCCAATTGTCCTTCGGTCACTTTCTATACGGGCACGAGAAGCAGCCCTGTGACGCTGGTCAATACGGTGAGCGGCAACGGCGTATTTCAGGGTGGCGCGCCGTATCCGGAGGGCCAGTATTTCACGATTGGCAGTACCTCCTATTTCAGCGGTGGCAATATCGTCACCGGCTCGCCGTTTGACGGGCTTCTTGATGACATGCGTATCTATGGTTCCACCCTGACGGCAAGCGATGTGGAAAGCGTCCGCTCCCTCGCGGCAGTGCCGGTGCCGGCAGCTGCCTGGTTGTTCATGTCGGCGCTGGGCGCGCTGCCGGTATCAAGGCGGAACGGCCAGCGATTCCTCTGAGCGTCCGTTCCGCTCGCTGTCCGCCGGGAATCACGGTGAGGCTCACCGCACATAAATAAATCCGGCACCTTTCCCCGCGGCACCTTTCCCGGCTCTGCTCCGTCTTTTCCGCTGTGCTAACCTCGCCCCATGCGGCGACAAGATGGATTTCCTGTCCCGGATGCGCAGTCCGGGCATTTGAACGGGGGCGATCATGAGCAAGTACCAATCGGCAAAGTTGAACAATGGCGCGGTGCTGGTAGCGGGCCTGCTGTCAGTTCTGTTGTGGTCCAGCGACTCCTTGCTGGCCGCTGACGCTCCAGCGGCAGATCCGCGGGAGCTGCCCTATTTCATGGTTCCAATCGGTCCGGACGCCGCCGAGGCTTACTGGGCGCCGGACTCCCGCCACCTCATCGCCCAGACGCGGGATCCCCGGGCCATCAAGACGCTGACCGGTGGCGACGGGGCGCTGACCTACATCTTCAGCGATGACGGCAAGGACATCTGGGCAGTCAACGACAGGGGGCAGGATGCCTGCTCGTTTTTCTTCCCGGACGGCAAGCGCATCGTCTGGACGTCCACCCGCGACAACATGGATATGCCCGTCGGCAACTGGTCCGACTCGGACAACTATCCCCAGGGCGGTGAGTTGTACGTGTCCGACTGGCACGGCAAGAATATCCGCCGCATGACCAACAACAAGTATTACGAGGCGGAGGTATCGGTTTCTCCGGACGGCAAGTGGCTCGCCTTCGGGCGCCAGATCGACGGCAACATGGATATCTGGGTCATGAACGTCGACACCGGCAAGGAATTCCAGGTAACCCGCACGGACGACTGGCAGGAGGGCGCCCCGTTCTTCATGCCAGACAACGAGCACATCATCTTCCGGGCCTGGAAGCGCTCCGAGTACAAGAAAATCAAGCCCACGCCCATGACGATCTTCACCATTCGCAAGGATGGCACCGAGTGGCGCCGGCACACCTACGATACGGGCATGAACTGGCATCCCACGCCGGCTCCGGACGGCCATCACTACGTCTATGTGAAGGCACTCACGCCGAGCAACTGGGAGATATACCTCGGTGATCTGGCGGGAGGCGAGCCTCGGCGACTGACCTACTACGACAAGCTGGATATGCTTGCCCACATCTCGCCCGACGGCAAGAAGATGAACTGGGGCCGGGCAGTTGGCGAGGGGTTCATGAGCAATATCCGCACCCATGTGATGGACGTATCGTCCCTTGACCTGGGCAAGGAGAATTACGTGCCATTTGACCCCACCTGGGGGGAGGCCATGCCTGCCAGCGCACCCTGAGCCGGCATGACCTGAGTCCCTTCATTCCGCGTCAGCACTCGATCACGTTGACGGCAAGGCCGCCGCGCGAGGTTTCCTTGTATTTGTCCTGCATGTCGCGTCCCGTGTCGCGCATGGTGCGAATGACCTTGTCGAGCGAGACCCGGTGCTTGCCGTCGCTGCGCAGGGCCAGGCGCGACGCGTTGATCGCCTTTACCGCGCCCATCGCATTGCGCTCGATGCAGGGTATCTGCACCAGTCCGCCAATCGGATCACAGGTAAGCCCGAGATTGTGCTCCATGCCGATTTCGGCAGCGTTCTCGACCTGCTGTGGCGTGCCGCCGAGTGCCGCAGTCAGCCCACCCGCTGCCATCGAACAGGCGACCCCGACCTCGCCCTGGCAGCCCACTTCGGCGCCCGAGATCGAGGCATTCTGCTTGTAGAGGAGGCCGATGGCGCCGGCCGTCAGGAGGGCATCGAACACACCGCGCTCACTGGAGCCGGGCACAAGATGCAGGTAGTAATGCAGCACGGCGGGAATGATGCCGGCAGCGCCGTTGGTCGGCGCAGTGACCACACGGCCACCGCCCGCATTCTCCTCGTTGACCGCAAGTGCCCACAGGTTTACCCAGTCAAGAATGGCGAGTGGATCCTGCCGGGCGCCCTCCGGCCGGCTTTCCATGCCCGCGGCCAGTGCGGGCGCACGCCGCGCAACCTTCAGGCCACCAGGCAGGATACCCCGGGCATGCATGCCGCGCACGATGCAGTCCTGCATGACCCGCCAGATCCGTCGGAGACCGTCCTCGATTTCCGCGCGACTACGCCAGACCTGCTCGTTTTCCCACATCAGTTCCGCAATGGAATGCTGTTTGCTCCGGCACAAACCGAGCAACGCATCCGCACTCGCAAAGGGATGCGGTAGTGGCGTCACATCGGGCACGATCCGGTCTTCGGCTGCTTCGTCCGCATTGACCACGAAGCCACCGCCGACGGAGTAGTAGTCGCGGGTGGCCAGCTCGGCTCCGTGCGCATCGAAAGCGGTGAAGCGCATGCCGTTGGAGTGGTGGGGCAGTTTCTGACGCTTGTTGAAAGCCAGATCGTTTTTTTCGTCGAAAGCGATGCGGTGGCGGCCGAGCAGATTGATGGACTTGTCCGCGCGAATCGCCTTTAGCCGGGCCTCGATGCCGTCAATATCAACCGTGTCCGGCGAGGCACCTTCGAGACCGAGGATGACCGCCCGGTCAGTACCGTGGCCGCGGCCGGTATGGGCCAGGGAGCCGAACAACTCGCATCTCACCCGCGCGCACTGTTCGAGATTGCCGCGTCCGTCGAGCCACTGCGTGGCGAAGCGCGCCGCGGCGCGCATGGGTCCCACGGTATGCGAACTCGACGGCCCTATGCCAACCGTGAACAGGTCAAATATGCTGACGCCCATGAACCAGCCTCCAGGAGCACGATACTCCGACCCTAGCGGCTGCAGCCATCCCCCGCATCCATGCGCTCGATCTGCACCGTGGTGTGGCCGATACCGAAGCGCTCTTCGAGACCTTCGGTGAGCCCGTGCAGAAAATGATCGTCGCTGCCATCCGGCATCACGAGGTGCACGGTCAGTGCGTTTTCCGTCGTGCTCATCGCCCAGATATGCAGATCGTGGATCCGCGTCACACCCGGAAGCGCGCTGAGCCAGGCTGAAACCGCGACCGGATCTATGCTGCGCGGAACGGCGTCCGTTGCCAGTTCAAGCGATTCGCGCAACAGATCCCAGGTACCCCAGACAATCGCGGCCACGATGACGAGGCTGATGACCGGATCGAGCCACTGCCAGCCGTACATCAGTATGGCGATGCCGCCGATCACCACGCCCAGCGACAGGAGCGCATCTGCGGCCATGTGCAGAAAAGCGGCGCGGATGTTCAGGTCGCCGTGCCGGCCGCTGGCAAACATCAGTGCAGTCGCTGTGTTGATGACCACGCCGATGCCGGCAACCACGATCATGGTCATGCCATTCAGCGGTGCAGGTTCGGCAAAACGCCCGATCGCTTCCCAGGCGATGCCACCCATGGCCAGCAACAGCATGCCGGCACTGAGCAGCGAGGCGAGGATCGTCGCCCGGCGATAGCCATAGGTCCAGCGCAGCGAGGGCTTGCTGCCGGCGAGTCCGGCTGCGCCCCAGGCCAGGCCGAGCGACAGCACATCGCTGAAGTTATGTCCGGCATCGGCGATCAGCGCCAGTGAACCGGCGAGGTAGCCATAGCTGGCCTCGACGACTACGAAGGCCAGATTCAGTGCGATGCCGGCGGCAAACCTGCCCCCGAAGCCCTCGGGAGGCGGGCCATGGTCGTGGTGATGATGTCCGTGTCCTGCTGCGTCGGCGCTGCCGGAGCCATGATCATCATGTCCGTGGTCGTCATGGTCGTGCGGGTTCATCGTATGGTTTCATCAACCGGGAAATATTTTTCAAAGTTGAGATTAGCATGCTGTTTTCTCCGGCTACCAAAATCTAAGCTCGGACGATCATGGAGTTGCTCTAGATGCCCAGCGGTCCGCCCTTCAGGGATGCCCTCAGCCTGCGCGGTCCGGCGGGTCGCATCGAGGGGCTGCTCGACATGCCGACGGGCATCGCTGTACCGGCTGTCGCAGTGATCTGTCATCCGCACCCGCAGCATCAGGGCACCCAGCTGAACAAGGTGGTGCACACCATCAGCCGGAGCATGAACGAGCTTGGCGCGCCGGCGATCCGCTTCAATTTCCGCGGTGTGGGTGCCAGCGAGGGCGCCTATGCCGACGGACTGGGCGAGGCTGAGGATGTGATTGCCGTGGCCGAGTGGGCGCGAAGCCGTTTCCCGCAGAATGAACTGTGGCTCGCCGGATTCTCCTTTGGTGCCGCCGTCGCGATCCGTGCCGCCGAACGGCTCAAGCCCGCGCGACTGATCAGCGTGGCGCCGCCGGTTGCGCGCATGGCCGATCTGCTCGCCCATGTACGGCCGGCATGTCCATGGCTGATCGTGCAGGGTATGGCCGATGAGGTGGTTGCTGCCGGAGACGTGCAGAACTGGGTGCAGACACGGCACCCGGCAGCCAGGCTCGTGCTGCTACCCGATGTCGGGCATTTCTTTCACGGCCGGCTGACCTTGTTGCGGGAAACGCTGACTGCATGGGTTGCTGGCGCAGACCCGGCCGGATAGCCAGCGCGGCGTTCGCTGCGCTGGCTGTATTCAGTTGCCGTAAAACTGTCGCTGAAAGCGCACCGAGAGCGGTACGCCCGTGGCGCCATCCGGCTGTGCGTCGACGCTGAATACCAGCGCTTCCTCGCCGGATATGGCGACATCACCCACGTAGTAGATGGCCTCACCTTCACGGATTTCGCGCACACTCAGGTTCTTGGCCTGGCCATTCAGATTCACGGCGCTGGCGCTGACCTTGCCGGCTACCGGCACATCCGCTCCGCCTTCGGTCTTTTTCAGTATCGAGACGTTCAGCAGCACGCGGTTGGCGCTGCGCGTGATGGCGTAGCTGCGGGCGATCTCCGGCGTCAGCGAGTTGGTCGGAATTGCCGTGAAGTGCAGGACGTAATCGCCGAAGTCCCGCGAGGAGGCATTGTCCGGCTCCATCGCCTGCGTCGAAGATACGGTCGCGGGTGAGCCGGCGGGTTTGCCGCAGGCGACCAGCAGGCCGGCCGTGATCAGTACAGCGAGAATTCTTGCAGTGACGTACATGGCGACACCTCACAAGTAACCGGTTTGATGGCCCAACTATAGCGCGCCACAACGACCGCGAGTACAGCCGGGCACCTCAAAGCACCGGCACGATCGAATTTGCACAAAGCATTGCAGACCAGAGCTGCCGGGTTGGCAGGACCATCATCAGCGCCTGCAGTGCGATCAGCACGAATATCGGTGAGAGATCGATTCCACCGATCAGCGGAATCACGCGTTGCACCGGTCTGAGCAGTGGCTCGGCGAGCGAGGAAACCAGTGCCGCACCCGGGTTGTAGCCGCCCGGACTCACCCAGCTCAGCACGGCGTAAATGATGATCGTCCAGAAGTAGACGGTGAGAATGAGTCGCACGATGCCGAGTACGGTGATGAGCAGTATCGGCACGACGCCGGGCCTGCCGATGCAGCCGACCTGCACGAGGACCGCTGTGCCCAGCATCTGCAGGCCGAGCAGGGCCATCAGCGTCGCGCTGTCGAGGCGCCCGATCGGTGGCAACAGGCGCCGCAGCGGCATCACCAGCGGGTTCGTCACGCGCAGGATGAACTGCACGAATGGATTGCGCGTATCGACCCTCGTCCACTGCATCAGCAGGCGCAGGACGAAGACCAGCACATAAAGATCGAATAGCGTGCGCAGTATGAATATCAGCGCGCTCTGCATCGGCTCAGCTCCCCTGTTTGCCCAGTTCCGCCGAACGGTTGCGGGCGGCGGTCAGTGCCTGCTGAACGATACCGGCAAGATCGGCCTGTTCAAATACCCGCAACGCGGCGGCGGTAGTACCGCCAGGTGAAGTGACTGCTGCGCGCAGGGCGGCTGGCCCGGTCCGTGTTTCGACGACAACCCGTGCGGCGCCGAGCGCAGTCTCGCGGGTCAGTGCTGCGGCCAGATCGGGCGGCAGTCCGAGATCGATGGCGGCACGCTCCATGTGTTCCATTAGCAAATAGAAGTAGGCCGGACCGCTGCCCGATACGGCAGTGACTGCGTCCATCATGGTTTCATCCGGCAGCCACAGGGCCCGGCCGGTGGTGCCTGCGACGTATTCGGCCAGCTGCCGGCCGGCGGTGTCCACCGAGCCTGAAGCCGCGAGTGCCGATACGCCGGCGCCGATCGTTGCCGGCTGATTGGGCATGACCCGGACCAGCGGCGTGCCCGTGCCCAGCCAGCTGGTCAGTGAACCGAGCGTGATGCCTGCGGCGACCGACATCACGAGCTGGCCAGGCGGTCGCCGCTGGCCGGCGAGCGCGACGGCGACGGCCGGCAGGATCTGCGGTTTGACAGCCAGCACCAGCACCGCCGCGTTCTGCGCCACGGGTGTGTTGTTGGCATCGAGTACGAGACCAGGATCCAGGGCGGCAAGCAGCTCGCGCTGGCCGGCATCCGGCTCGGCGATGCAGATGTGCTGCGCCGGATGTCCCGCTTGCAGCAGCCCGCGCACCAGCGCGCGGGCCATGTTGCCGCCGCCAATCAGTCCGATAGTGAGGTTGTGATAGCTCATGTTTGCTCGCCGGGTCATTCTTCTGCCGCGACCGGCCGTGGCCCGAACAGGGCTGTACCGATACGTACCATCGTACTGCCTTCTTCGATCGCCAGCTCGAAGTCCTCCGACATGCCCATCGACAGTGTATCGAGCGCGTGGCCGGCGGCGACGAGCTCGTCAAACAGCTGGCGTGTCCGCCGGAATTCCATGCGCAGTTCCCCGGCGCCGAGGTCTGCATGCGGAATCAGCATCAGACCGCGCAGCCTGAGCCGGGGCAGAGTGGCGACAAGTCCCGCCAGTGCGGCCACCTCGGCGCGCGGACAGCCATCCCGGAGGGCCGCGCTTGTGCTGGCACCAGCCACGGGCTGGATCTGCACGCAGACCTGCAGCTCGCTGCCGTAGTGTGGCCGCTGTGACGACAGGCGTTCGGCAATCCTGGCGGTGGTGACTGTCTGCGCCCATGCGAAGTTGGCGGCTATGTCCCGGGTCTTGTTCGACTGGATCCGGCCGATGAAGTGCCACTGCATGTCGCGATGTCCGGCGGCGATCTTTGGCAAGGCCTCGCGCAGGTAGTTTTCGCCAAACGCCGTCACGCCGGCAGCCCAGGCATCCTGTATGGTCGCCAGATCATGCCCCTTGCTCACGGCCAGCAGGGAGACTGCCTCTGCCGTGCGTCCGGCACGGGTGGCCGCACGGGTGATGCGCGTCCGTATTTCGCCCAGATGATCCGTGAATGCCGTCACGACCCTGCTACCAAGCTGGCTGTACTATGTTCATCGCCGGATCCGGTTATGGAAACCTTGGGCGCCATGCCCGGCTCCGTAATTGCAGATATTTTTTGCCGTTCGCTTGCGGCTGTTCAGGGCGCTGGGGAAACAGATGGCTGTCGATATTGCGCAACTGCTGGCCTTTGCGGTCAAGAGCAAGGCTTCCGACCTGCATTTGTCGGCAGGTGTCCCACCCATGATCCGGGTGGACGGCGACGTCAAGCGTATCAATATGCCGGCGCTCGCCCACAAGGATGTGCATAGCATGGTCTATGACATCATGAACGACAAGCAGCGCAAGGACTACGAAGAATTCCTGGAGACCGATTTTTCCTTCGAGATACCCAAGCTCGCCCGGTTTCGCGTCAACGCCTACAACCAGATGCGCGGTGCCGGTGCGGTGTTCCGTACCATTCCGTCGATCATCCAGACGCTGGAAGACCTGAAAGCGCCGCCGATCTTCCGCGATATCTCCATGTATCCGCGCGGTATCGTGCTGGTGACCGGCCCGACGGGCTCGGGCAAGTCCACCACGCTCGCGGCGATGATCGACTACATCAACGACAACAAGCCCGATCACATTCTCACCATCGAAGATCCCATCGAGTTCGTGCATGAAAGCAAGCGCTGCCTGATCAATCAGCGCGAGGTGCACAGGGACACGCTCGGTTTCAGTGAGGCGCTGCGCTCGGCCTTGCGTGAAGACCCTGACGTGATTCTGGTCGGCGAAATGCGCGACCTGGAAACCATCCGCCTCGCGCTGACGGCGGCAGAAACCGGCCATCTGGTGTTCGGCACCCTGCATACCAGCTCGGCGGCCAAGACCATGGACCGCATCATCGACGTGTTCCCGGCGCAGGAAAAGGAGATGGTCCGCGCGATGCTGTCGGAGTCCCTGCGTGCGGTCATCTCCCAGGCGCTGCTGAAGCGTGTTGGCGGCGGCCGGATCGCGGCGCACGAGATCATGATCGGCACCCCTGCGATCCGCAACCTGATCCGCGAGGGCAAGGTGGCGCAGATGTATTCGGCGATCCAGACCGGTGTGAAGGAGGGCATGCAGACGCTCGACCAGTGCCTGCAGGAACTGCTGTCGAAAGGCGCGATCAGCAAGGAAGAAGCCCGCTTCAAGGCGCAAAACAAGGACGCTTTCTAGTTCTGCGGAACCGGAGACCGTCCCGCAAGGAGATTCGGCAATGGAACGCGATCAGGCGACGAAGCTGGTACACAGCCTTCTGAAGAAGATGGTGGACAAGAACGGCTCCGACCTGTTCATTACCTCGGGCTTTCCGCCAGCCATCAAGATCGATGGCGAGATTCATCGTGCCGCCGAGCAGCCGCTCAGCGGAGATGACAGCGCGATCATCGTGCGTTCGCTCATGAACGACCGGCAGGCCCGTGATTTCGACGCCACCAAGGAATGCAATTTTGCGATTGGCCCGCAGGGTATCGGTCGTTTCCGTGTCAGCGCCTTCATACAGCGTGGCGGGGTGGGTGCGGTCCTGCGGCGGATCGTCACGAAGATCCCGACCCTCGAGGAGCTGGAGCTGCCACCGATCATGCAGGAGATCGCGCTCACCAAGCGTGGACTGGTGATCGTGGTCGGTGCGACCGGTTCAGGCAAGTCCACGACGCTGGCGGCGATGGTCAACCACCGCAACACGAATACGCGCGGCCACATCGTGACCATCGAGGACCCGGTCGAGTATCTGCATCCGCATGGTCGCTGCGTCGTCACCCAGCGCGAAGTGGGGGTGGATACCGAAAACTGGCATGCCGCGCTCAAGAACACCCTGCGTCAGGCCCCGGACGTGATCATGATCGGCGAGATCCGCGAGCGTGAAACCATGGAGTACGGCATCCAGTTTGCCGAGACCGGCCATCTCTGCCTGGCGACCCTGCACGCCAACAGCGCCAACCAGGCGCTCGACCGCATCATCAATTTTTTCCCCGAGGAGAAGCGTCAGCAGGTGCTGATGGACCTGTCGCTCAACATCAAGGGGCTGATCTCGCAACGGCTGATTCCGCGTCTGACCGGAGTCGGGCGCATTGCCGCGATGGAAGTGATGTTGCAGTCGCCGCTGATTTCAGACCTGATCTTCAAGGGCGAAGTGACGCGTATCAAGGAGATCATGGCCAAGTCCACACGCATCGGCATGCAGACCTTCGACCAGGATCTTTTCCAGTTGTACGAGAACGGCAAGATTTCCTACGAAGAGGCGATTCGCAATGCCGATTCGAAGAACGAGCTGCGTCTGCGCATCAAGCTGGAGAGCAAGCGTGACAAGCCGGCCGTGGTCGATGATTCGGGCGGCCTGCAGGTAGTCGAAGAGAAAGAACGGACCATGCGGCGCTAGGCGAACCGGCTCATGAACGTCCAGCCACTCTTCAATCTGATGGTCGAAAAACGGGCTTCCGACCTGTTTCTCACCTGCTTTGCACCGGTCAAGATCAAGATCGACGGCAAGATCATGCCCGTCAACAAGCTCGAACTGACCCCGCAGATGGTGCGCCAGGCGGCGATGGAGCTGATGACCGGTGAACAGCTCGAGGAATTCAACCGTGAACTGGAGATCGACTTCGCGATTTCCAAGCCCGGTCTCGGGCGGTTCCGCGTCAATATTTTTCATCAGCGCAGCAATGTGGCGATCGTCATGCGCTACATCACCCACGACCTGCCTGACCTCGACATACTCGGCATGCCGCCGATCCTCAAGGACCTGATCATGTTCCGGCGCGGGCTGGTGCTGATGGTCGGCGCCACCGGTTCGGGCAAGTCGACCACGCTGGCCGGCATGATCAACTACCGCAACGAGAAGACGGCCTCGCACATCATCACGATCGAGGATCCGATCGAGTATCTGCATTCCAACAAGAAGTCCATCGTCAACCAGCGTGAGGTCGGTGTGGACACCTTGTCCTATGCGCGCGCACTGAAGAGCGCGATGCGTGAAGCACCGGATGTGATCCTGATCGGTGAGGTGCGTGACCGCGAGACCATGCAGGCAGCGATCGACCTGGCGGGTACCGGTCATCTGGCGGTAGCCACCATTCACTCGAACAATGCGCCCGAGACGCTGGACCGGATGATCAACATGTTCCCGGAAGAGCAGCACAGCCAGGTGTTCATGGATCTCTCGCAGTATCTGCGGGCAATCATCTCGCAGCGGCTGGTGCGCGGTACTGAAGGCCAGCGCGTTGCCGCCGTGGAAGTCATGCTGAATACGCCGCGTATCGCCGAACTCGTGCAGCGGGGAGATATCAGCAAGGTCAAGGAATCCTTTGCCGACAGTACCGAACAGGGCATGCAGTCCTTCGATCAGGCGCTGCTCAAGCTGTACAAGGACGGCAAGATTTCAATGGAGGAGGCGCTGGCGAACGCCGATTCCCGCTCGAACCTCGAGGCGCAGATTCACTTCGCGTAAATTGCGGCGCCGTCGAATACCGGGCCGTCTACACATACCCGTTTCATCTGACGCTTGCCGTCGACCATCACCGGTACGACACAGCCGGCGCATCCGCCGACCGCACAGGCCATGAACTCCTCGACGCACAGCTGGCTGGGCAGCCTGAAGCCGACCGCGAGCTGATGTACGGCACGCAACATGGGCGTCGGGCCGCAGGCATAGATGGTCATCGCCGCGTGTTCGTCCGTGCTGCGCGTTTCCAGCCAGCTACGGGCGAGATCGCTGACATAGCCCGGATAGCAGCCAGGCAGTCCGGCGTTGCTGGCCAGCCGCGATGCGATGCCCATTTCTTCGAGGACCGGCATGCAGGCGCTTGCCGTCGCCGGCATGCCCGCGACAGGCAGTTCCGCCGTCTCTTGCGCAAAGGGGAAGGGGCTTTCGGAGCCGAGAAAGGCCACCGCTGCCGGCCTCGGCGCAAGCGCGCCGGCCAGAAACACCAGTGGCGGAATGCCGACCCCGCCGCCGATCAGCACGGCCTGCGGGCGGGCCGGATCGGGCCGGAACCCCCGGCCGATCGGGCCCAGCAGATTCACGATGTCACCCGGTTCGGCCCGGCTCAGCGCCGCGAGGCCAGGGCCGAGCACCTTGTAGAGCACTTCGATCCAGCCCTCACTGGCATCGACGCGCATGATCGAGAGCGGGCGGCGCATCGGAATATCCGGATTGCAGCGGACGTGTACAAACGTGCCGGGGGTGGCAGCGCGAGCACAGTCCGGAGCATGCAGACGAAGGATGAACTGGTTGCCGGGCCATGCCTGCTGCTCAATCACGCGGGCATCGATGCAGTGGATGGTGCCGCGGTGAGGTCGATTCATGGTTCGTCGCTTGTCCGTACTCGGTTGGAGGAGGCGGGTTGGTCCAGCCAGGTCTCGGCGATCACGCAGGCGGCTACGGCATCGACATCACCGCTCCGCACCTTGCGCTGCCGGATGCCGGAACGGCGCTGGTCGCGGAGCCGGTATTCAGCCTCGGCCGAACTCAGCCGCTCATCGACGCGGATCACCGGCACCTGACAGCGGCTTTCCAGTTCAGCGGCGAAGCGTTCCGCGGCCGATTCGCTGTCGGTGGATTCGCTGTTGCCGCCACTGCTCATGCGCCGGCCGGGCTCATTATAAGGAACCCCGACGACCAGACACCCGGGAGACCACTCGCGAATCAGCTTTTCGATCTCCGGCCAGTCGGGCACGCCGTTGCGGGCGGCGATGGTCATCAACGGTGAGGCGAGACGCGGACTGCGACTGGCAAGCGCGACGCCGATGCGCCGTCCGCCGTGATCGAAGACCAGTGCGCTCGCGGCCGCACCGTTCAAGGCCGGGGTCTGCTGGCGGGCGGCAATGACCGGCGGCGCACAAGCTGCAACTCAGGCATGCCCCGCCTCGGAGCTGATCGTGCTCATGTCGATGCCCAGCAGGCGCGCCGACTGCTGCCAGCGTTCCCCGAAAGGCGTATCGAAGATGATGCGTGGCGCGGCGGGTACGCTGAGCCAGGCGTTCTGGGCCATTTCCTGTTCGAGCTGGCCCGGACCCCAGCCGGCATAACCGAGCGCGACCACCACGCGTCGTGGCCCCTGGCCCCTTGCCATCGCCGTCAGGATGTCCTGGGAAGTCGTGACGCGGATCGCATCGGTCACGGCCAGCGTCGCATCGAATTGCGGTTCGGCCGTGTCTTCAGCCTGGTGCAGGACAAAGCCGCGTTCCTGGTGTACCGGACCGCCCTGCAGAACGGGTTGCTGTGCCAGCGACGGGTCTGAGGGATTCAGCGACATCTGTTCGAATACGCTGCCCAGATCGAGGTCCAGCGGCCGGTTGATGACGATGCCGAGAGCGCCCTGTTCGCTGTGCTCGCAGATGTAGGTGACGGTGCGGTGAAAATTCGGATCCTGCATCGCCGGCATTGCGATCAGCAGGTGGCCGGTGAGAAAAGAGGTGTCTGCCATGGGCCCAGTATCAGCGTACCGCCGGCCGCCGACAAGAGTCGGCCAGTGCTTCCCTACCAGGTCGCGGCAGTACGGGCGCCGACCCGGGAACCGCCATCCGAGAAGCGCCATTCGTAGGCAAAGCGCAGCACGTCATAGTCGTTGCGCAGCGATTCCGGAAATGGCTCGAAGGGTGCGGCCATGCGCAGGATCTCCACAGCTGCCCGGTCGAGGCCGCTCTGGCCGGATGAAGTGCGGACCACCACTTCGCGCAGACCGCCATCTGCATTGATCGCGACTTCGAGTACCGGGTAGCTGTCGTTGCTGAAGTCCCGTGTTTCAAAGGGGAAGTGGCGGGTGCCGACGGCCTCGACCTTGCGTTTCCAGATGCTGAGGTAGCTGGCGATGCGCGACTCGCGGGTATTCGCGCTGATCAGCAGTTCGCGTGGTTGCGCATCCGGAATCGCGGTCTGCGTGTCGAAGCGGGCGACGAGATCGGCAGCATGGCTGTCGGCCGGCAGCATGGCCTGCAGGGACTCGGGTGCACGTTCCGGATCACCGGTGTCAGGTATCTGCCGTACGGAATCTCTGGCGAGGACGACGGGCTGCGCATCCCGAAAGGGCTGAAAGGCACCACGCTGCACACTGGTTTCGCTGCCATCCTGCACCGGACCGAGCCGGTCGGTGGGCAGGGTCTGTCCCGGTGAGGTACGCACCACGGCATCTGCTGCTGCGTTGCCGGCACCGGCCAGGTTCCGCTGGGCCAGCAGGACCGCGTTTTCGGGAGCGGTCCGGTCGGACTGTTCACTGGTCACGAGCACGACATCCATCGAGCTGTCCAGGTCATCCTGTTTCAGGACCGGTGCGCTGAAGGTGATGCCGAGAATCAGGATGCCGTGAAAGAGCGCGGCGAGAAATGCGGTGGAGGACAAGCGGTCGCGCGCGGCGGTGGCTGACCACGCCGTCTGGCCAATACTTCCGGCTTGATCATGCACAGCCTGCATATCCAGCGTCAGCGAGTCCTGGTTGCCCGACAGGTGTACGCATGATTATACGCACGCGCCAGCCGGCAATTGGCGCTGCGTCACACTTTTGCCCGGCGCTCAGGGGCGTTTGCCATGCCAGTCAAGCCGGGGCAGCTTGCCGCCGTTCGATTGCCGCAGGCGCTCCTGCATGGCGGGCGTGATCTGCAATGCGCCGGTGGGGCTGACCAGCAAGGCGTAATCGATGCCCATGTCCTTCACGATCTCTGCGAAGCGATCCGGGCCGCCCACCATCAGTGCCGTGGAGCTCACATCGGCGAGCTCGGCATCCATCGCGATTACGGTGACACTTGCTGCGCCGCTCGTCGGCGCGCCGCTGTGCGGATCGAGGATGTGGTGATAGCGGCGTTCGCCTGTCGTATAGGCCCGCTCGTAGTCTCCCGATGTTGACACCCCTTCGCCGGGCGCGAGTTCCAGGGCGGCATAAACCTGGCGGGTGCCGGGATCGAGCAGACCGATGCGCCAGCGTCGGGCCGCCTGGTGTGGCCCGGAGGGGCGATCGCCGATGCCGAGCAGGCTGCTGCCGCCGATATCCACCAGTGCATGCCGGATACCGTGTTTTTCCAGCAGTTGCCGGGCACCTTCGAGGGCCGTGCCCTTGGCCATGCCACCGAGGTCTATGCACAGGGGCCGGCGGCTCTGCAGCGTATTTGCCTCGATCTGCAGATCGGCCACCGAACCCTGACTGTCGTGCAGCTGGTTCACCGTCTCGGCAGGAGGCGGAGTGCCGGCCGGATCGATGTTTTCGCCACGGTCAAAGCGCCACAGTTTCACCAGGGCACAAACACCGGGATCAAACAGGCCCTCGCTGCGCTTCTGGTACCCGATGGCGCGCGCCACCAGCGGCATCAGGGTGGTGGAGACTGCGGCCGGCTCGCCGCGGCTCAGCGCCGCATTCACCCGGGCGAGTTCGCCGTCGCCGAAGGCATACCAGTCGCGGCCGATTTCCTTGAAGTAGCGCTCGATGTCGTCGATGGCGGCGGCGGCACGCGCCGGATCGGCGGCCAGGATTTCGATGCGTACCGGACTGGCGAAGGCATCGAACTCGCGGATCGTCGCGCTTGCAGTGCTGTCGTCGCACCGCGCACCGGTGACGTACAGTCCGCACAGGGAAAGCATCAGGGCTGCAAGGCGCATCCGGGCTTCCTTGTCGTGCGATGACGCGAGGTCTTCAGGCCCGCGAGTGCAGCCGGCTGTCGATGGCGTCGAACAGCTGGCTGGCCACATCGAGTCCGCCGAGTTTCTGCAGTTCGCGGATACCGGTCGGACTGGTGACGTTGACTTCGGTCAGGTAGTCGCCGATCACATCGAGGCCGGCGAAGATCACGCCGCGTTTGCGCAACTCCGGTCCCACCTCGGCGCAGATCCAGCGATCGCGTTCAGTCAGCTCCCGCAACTCGGGCTGTGCACCCATCACCAGGTTGCCGCGGTGGTCATCTTCCGGGGGAATGCGGGCCAGTGCATGACTGACGGGCTCGCCATCGATCAGGATGATGCGCTTGTCGCCCTGCAGGATTTCCGGGATATACCGCTGGGCCACGGCGTGCCGGGCACCTGAGTCGGTGAGCGTCTCGAAAATGACATTGGCGTTGTTGTCGCCCTGGCTGAGGACGAAGATCGAGCGCCCACCCATGCCGTCCAGGGGTTTGACCACGATCTTCCGGTGTTCGGCGAGAAACGCCCGCATCTCGGCCATGGAGCGGGTGATCAGGGTGTCCGGGCAACATTGCGGAAAGCAGGCGGTAAAGGCCTTTTCATTGATGTCACGCAGGCTGGATGGCCGGTTCACGACCAGTACCCCGGCCTGCTCGGCCCGTTCGAGGATATAAGTGGTGTAGATGTACTCGATGTCGAAGGGCGGGTCCTTGCGCATCAGCAGCAGGCCAAGCTCGGCGAGGGGCATTTCGACGCCGGTACCCAGTTCATGCCAGTCGACCTTGCTGTCGGTCACCCGCAGCCGGCGCCCGGTGCCCAGTGGCTCGCCGTTGCGCAGGCGCAGGTCGCTCTGCTCGAAGTACCAGAGCTCGTGGCCGCGGCGCTGGGCCTCGATCAGCATCGCCAGCGTGCTGTCCTTGGCCACCGCGATCCCGGCGATCGGGTCCATCACTACGCCCAGACGCTGCTTGGCCATCCATGTACTCCGTGCTTAGGTAAAACCGGTTCCGCTGCAATCGCGGATATTTCTGTCAGCTTTTGCGACGCCGTGCCTATTCTGGCGTGTGCGTGCTGAAATGGCACGAAGGGCCGGAGTATTATCGGTTCCGGGTTGGGGCCTGATCACAGTGGGTGTGTATCCGGTCCGCTGCTTCGTCTTTTCATTCGGACTGCTGGCAGGCCGCGGATTATCCTGCGGGTATGCGTGGCCGGCACGTGACGGTTATGTTAAAAGTTCAGTCTGTGGCGCCGACCACTGGCATGGAGATACACGTGACGGATAACGCCGCCCAGGAGTTGCACGGGCTCAAGGTGCTCGTCATCGATGACAGCAAGACCATCCGGCGCACCGCCGAGACCCTGCTCTCGAAAGAGGGCTGCACGGTCTATACCGCAGTCGATGGCTTCGATGCGCTGGCCAAGATCGCCGATTACCGCCCGGACATCATCTTCGTCGACATCATGATGCCGCGCCTCGATGGTTATCAGACCTGTTCGCTGATCAAGCACAACCGCACCTTCCGCCAGACGCCGGTGATCATGCTGTCCAGCAAGGACGGCCTGTTTGACCGTGCGCGCGGGCGCATCGTCGGTTCCGAGCACTACCTGACCAAACCGTTTACCAAGGATGAGCTGCTTGGCGCGATTACGCGTCAGGTTGCCCGTTGACAGCACTGCTGAGGAGTTGCCATGGCGCTGGTGCTGATTGCCGATGACTCGCCGACTGACCAGCACGTGCTGGTCAGCGCACTCGAGAAGCACGGTTTCGAGACGCTGATCGCCAAAGACGGACAGGAGGCGATCCGGCTCGCGGCAGAGCGTTCGCCGGATGTGATCCTGATGGACATCGTCATGCCCGGCATGAACGGTTATCAGGCCACGCGCCGGCTGGCGCAGGATCCGGCCACTGCGTCGATACCGATCCTGATCGTCTCGACCAAGACCCAGGAAGCCGACCGCGTCTGGGGCCTGCGCCAGGGGGCGGTACAGTATCTGACCAAGCCGGTATCCGAAGAGGAACTGGTGGCGGCCGTGCGTGCCGTGCTGGGCTGATGGCTGTCGCCGCACAGGACAGCCTGAGGGCGCTGAAGGATCATCCGTTTGATCTGCTGTGCGAGATGGAGCGCCGCAGCCGGGTTGCGGCAGCAGGGGCTCATGGTCATGACGTCAACCTTGAAGAATGGGTGGGCGTAGGCTTCCGGCTGGGACGGGAACGCTTTGTCGTGCCGCGTGACGAGGTTCGTGAGGTACTGATGGTGCCGCCGGCGGTAACCCGGGTGCCGGGAGCCAGGTCCTGGGTCAAGGGGCTCGCCAATGTGCGCGGGCATCTGCTGCCACTGGTCGATCTGCGCGAGTTTCTCGGTTCGGGCATCGGTGGCAGCGAACGCAGTGCCCGGGCGCTGGTGATCAACAGCGATGAATACCCGGTTGGACTGATTGTCGATGAAGTATTTGGTTTCCGCCGCTTTCTGGACAGCGAAATGAACCCGGAAGTGCCTGAAACGGTGATCCGGGCTGACCGGTTTCTGGACGGGTGTTTCCGGCGTGCGGATGAAGTCTGGCCGGTGTTCAGCCTGTCGAAGCTGCTGGACGCGCGGGATTTCCAGCGTGCCGCAGGCGAGTAAAACGGAGCGAATCAACTGATGACAGAACAAACTGACGGAATGCGGCTGTTTCCCGCCCTGGGCGCCACACTGATCGTGGTGCTCGTCGGCTGTCTCGCGCTGCTCCTGCTCCGGCCAGGCGCCCTCACGGCTTCGGGCTCGTCTGGCGGGCCGCTGGCCGAGGCCCACATGGCATATAGCCTGGCTACCGGCGCGATGCGCGGTGAGGCCAAGGCATTCGCCGGGCTGGCGACGGTCAGCAAGCAGCTCAAGGCGGCCGATACCAGTGGTCTGGACAGCGACACCCAGCGCAACCTGGCCCGTATAAGCACCAGCCTCGCCACGATCGAGGCCGGGCGCAGCGAACTGCTGGCCCTGCGCGCCGCTGCCGACCGCCTCGATCGAACGGTGCCGCGTCTCGCGGCCCACATCGATGCCCTGCAGGCCAATCCTGCATTGCGTAACCAGCCGGCCACGATTGCCCAGCTCGAGCGCGTTCGTGTGCTGGCCGACAGCCTCCGGCGTGATCTCCGCGGCCTGTCGCAGGGCTCGGTAAAGGCAGCGGCCCAGAGTTCCACCATGCTCGACTCCGACATGGCGATCACCCAGGTGATCGATGGTCTCGCAGAAGGCAACGCAGAACTCGGCCTGCGTGCGCTGACCGGTACCGAGGCGATCCGTGCTCTGGACGGATTACGCAAGGAGAGCGCTGAACTCAGCAAGACGCTGCGCGATGTGCTGGCCTCTGGCGACCGGCTCAGTGCGCTGCGTCAGTCGATGGTGCAGCTCGATACGCTGGTGGGTGCCTTGCCGGTCAGCACGAGTGGCCCGGCAAAGGGCAAGACGCTGAGTCTGGCGGCAACCATCACCGCAGCATTGCTTGCGCTCGGCATTGCCCTTGCACTTGCCATGATCTGGATTTACCGGCGTGTTGCCGATACGGGCCGGGCTGCCGCACGCCAGACCGCCCAGAATGAACGCAACCAGCAGGCCATCCTGACCCTGCTGGACGAAATGAGCAGCCTGGCCGACGGCAATCTCACCGTGCATGCCACGGTGACCGAGGACATCACCGGTGCGATCGCAGACTCGGTGAACTACGCGATCGAGGCGCTGCGTGAGCTGGTGACGACCATCAACGAGAGCGCGATCCTTGTCGACGGCGCAGCCCGGCAGACCGAGGGCTCGGCCCGCCAGCTCGCTGCCGCCAGCGAAGCGCAGTCCAAGCAGCTCGAGTCGGCCTCACGGGCGATCAACCGCATGGCCTCATCCATTGAGGAAGTTTCGGGCAATGCCGAGCGCTCATCCGACGTGGCCCGCCATTCGGTGGATGTGGCGCACAAGGGCGGCGATGCGGTACGGCGCACCATCGAGGGCATGAACGCGATTCGCGAGACGATCCAGGAAACGTCCAAGCGCATCAAGCGGCTCGGCGAGAGTTCCCAGGAGATCGGCAACATCGTCGAGCTCATCAATGACATCGCCGACCAGACCAACATCCTCGCGCTGAATGCCGCGATACAGGCTTCGATGGCCGGTGAAGCCGGTCGTGGATTTGCGGTGGTGGCGGACGAAGTGCAGCGGCTCGCCGAGCGCTCGGCCAATGCGACCCGCCAGATCGAATTCCTGGTGCGGACGATTCAGGCCGATACCAACGAGGCGATCGTTTCGATGGAACGCAGTACGACCGACGTGGTCGGCGGCGCACTGCTGGCGGAAAACGCCGGTGCAGCGCTCGAGGAAATCGAACAGGTCTCCAACCAGATCGCGGCGCTCGTGCAGAACATCTCGAGTTCCGCCCGCGAACAGGGCAAGGCGGCTTCAGCCGTGACCCGCAGCATGGACGTGCTGGAGGAGATCAACGCCGAGACAGCGGCGAATACCAGCGCTACCACCAGCGCCATCAGCAAGCTGGCCGAACTCGCCACCCAGCTGCGCCGTTCGGTGGCTGGCTTCCGGCTGCCGCCCGTTGCGGCGCTGGCCCAGCAGGGCACATCGGCAACGCCAGCCGATGTGTCGACTGCAGATGCCGCGCGCGGCGGAGCGCCGCACTTTGCCGAGCCGGTGTCCTTCGCGAGCAAACGTACGGCCTGACCGGTGTCCGCCCTGCCCGAGCGCAACGCAATCGACGATCCGGCTCCCCAGCCGTTGCAGCTCGTGGGCGCCGAGTTGGCCGTCACGCTCAACGACGCGCGCGCGGTACTTGAACAGTTTGCCGAGGGCGAAGGCAGTCCGCAGTTGCTGGAGCGGTGTGCGGCGTTGCTGCATACCGCGCGCGGTGTACTGCAGATCACCGAGACCTGGGGCGCAAGCCTGCTCGCCGAGGAGATGGAGCAGACCTGCAGGCACCTGCTGAAGCACAGACGCGACGGTCAGACTGAAGACGGTATCGTGGCGCTGTCGCGGGCCGCCGTGCAGTTGCCTGGCTATGTGGATCGCATCCGCGACGGCAGCCGTGACGTGCCGCTGGTGCTGCTGCCGCTGCTCAACGATCTGCGCGCCGCGCGCGGTCGGCCGCTGCTGTCCGAGAGCACCCTGCTGTTGCTCAATATCGCTCCCGGAGCGATGAGCGAGCCGGTTGCGCCGCCGCGCGAGCCATCCGGCGAAGACGCCGCCGTGCTGGCAAAGCACATGCGGCCGCGCTTTCAGCTGGCGCTGCTGGGCTGGATCCGCGGCGATGCAGGTGGTGATGCGCTGCGCAGGCTCCAGGATGTGGCCGGCCGGCTCGAGGCTGCCTCGGCCAGCGATGTGGTGCATCAGCTCTGGTGGGTGGTCGGTGGAGTCCTCGAAGCGCTTGCCGACGGCGGACTCGAGGCCGGCGTATCGGTAAAGCGGCTGATCGGCCAGGCCGATCGCGAGATGAAGCGGCTGTTTACCATCGGTGAGCAGAAGTTTGCCGCGCAGCCGCCGGTCGATCTGGTCAATAACCTTCTCTACTACGTCGCCCGCGCCACAAGTACCGGCTCGCGGGTAGCGGCGATCCGCGAGGCGTTCAGCCTGTCGGGCCTGATTCCCGGCGACGAGCAGGTGGAATCCGCACGCCAGAGCCTGTCGGCGCCGAGCGCAAAGCTGATGCAGACGGTGTCGGGCGCAATCCGGGAGGACCTGGCGCGCGTCAAGGACGTCCTCGACATCTACGTGCGTACCGGCATGGAGCGCGTCGAAGAGCTTGCCCCGCAGGTCGAGTTGCTCAAGAAGATCGGCGATACGCTCGGCGTACTCGGCCTCGGCGAGTTGCGCGAGATCGTCCAGGTACGGCGTGCGGAACTCGAGGAACTGGTGGCCGGGCGCGGGCGGCCGGACGAATCGGTACTGGTGGCGATGGCCACGGCCTTGCTTGAGGTCGAGGATCGCATCGAGCCCCTGTTGATCGGCATGATCAGCCCCGATGCCGCCACAGCGAACGATGCGGACGGAAGCGAACGGGATCCCGGACAGCAGCTCGTTACCCAGGCGGTGATGCGTGAATGCCTGGCCAACCTGATGCGCGTGAAAGAGGCCATCAGCGTGGTGACCGAGCGCGCAGGCGACGGCGCCGCACTGGATGCCATTCCGACACTGCTGCGCGGGATCACCGCCGCATTGCTCATCGCGGAGCGCGAGCCGGCTGCACGGATCGCGGAGCGAATCGCGGCTGCGGCTTCCGAAGTCGTGCAGCGCGGTACCGGTCCGGAGGCGCGTGCAGCACTCGAGCGCCTGGCTGACGCGATCGTCAGCCTCGAGTACTACATGGAGACGATCCAGGCGGGCCGGCGCGAGCCCGACTGGATGCTCGACAATGCGGGCCGCAGTCTTGATGCGCTGACGCTGCCGGAAATATCCGCACCGGCCGGCAGCGAAGACCTGCCCGCCACACAGGTCATATCGCCGCCATTTGCACCGGAAACAGCTCAGGCGGAGTGGACGGGACCATCTGCCGATCGCCCGGTGGTTGCCGATACCGGTGACGGCATCGATCCGGAGATCCTCGAGCTGTTCATCGAGGAGGCACGCGAGGCCATCGAGTCGATCAACAGCAATTTCCCGCGCTGGGCGCTTGATGACGGCGAGCTGGAAGCATTGCGGACCGTCCGGCGTGCCTATCACACGCTGAAGGGCAGCGGCCGGATGGTCGGTGCCGAGCTGATCGGCGAGTACTGCTGGAGCATCGAGCACCTGCTCAACCGGATCATCGACGGCGCCGTGCTGAACTCCCAGCCGCTGAGCGCATTCATGCAGCGGGCGAATATCGCAGTTGCCGAACTGCTCGAGCAGCTTGAGGTCGGTACCGAGCCCGCCAGTGACATTGCGGCGCTGATGGCGGAAGCGGAGGCGCTGGGCCGGCCAGTCGCCGCGCCGGAGCCCGAGCAGCCGGCTGACAGCAGTGACGCGACTGAAGTGCTGCCCGTGCCCTCGATCGATGCCGCGCTCGGTCGCCAGAAGACGCCGGTTCCAGTCGAAGAGCCCGAGCTCGGGCCGGTCGACGCGACGATGGTCGCGACACACATATCCATGAGTCCGCCGGGCATGGATCCCGTGCTGCTCGATATCCTGTCCCGCGAAGTTGCGGCACATCTGTCGGTGCTCCGGGAGTTCGTGGCCGCTGGCAGCGAATCACTGCGTCAGCCGCTGCCCGAGGATGTGTTCCGTGCCTGTCATACCCTGCACGGAAATCTGACCATGGCCGGCGTTACCGCGGCGGTCGATGTATCGGAGTTGCTCAACGATCTGGTCGGCGTGCTCTACGCGGGTCAGCTGCCGGCTGATCAGGCCGTGCTCGATGCATGTGGTGAAAGCGCCGAGCTGGTGGCGGCGATCATCGCGCAGCTGAGCGATCCGGACCATCCTGTGCCCGATGCGACGGCATTGAAGGCAAGCCTGCAGCAGCTCGCCGTCGCGGCCGCCGAACGTGCGGCCGCGCAGTCCGCCGAGCCGGGCGATGGCGGCACCGTATCCATGCAGTTGCCGGTCATCACCGAAGCCGGGCTGCTTGATGTCTCGCCTGAGCTGGCCGAGATTTTTGCCGGTCAGGACGCCGGTGCCGAAGCCGGACCGACGGTCGAGCCGGAACCGGAACTTCAATCTGAGCCAGAACCGGAACCGGAACCGGAACCAGAACCAGAACGAGAATCTGAACCGGAGCCTGAGACGGAGCCGGTGTCGCAGGACGCCGGTGCCGAAGCCGGTACCCCGCTGACTGCCACGCAGGCCGGCTTCGACGAAGAGGTCGCGGCAATCTATGCCGAGGAAGCTGGCGAGATTCTCGAGGTCTGCGATCAGGCCCTGGCGCGGCTCTCCGCCGGCGAGGACCAGGATCACGCTCTGGCAGAACTGCAGCGCGGTCTGCATACGCTCAAGGGCGGCGCCCGCATGGCCGGGCTGTTTGCCATGGGCGACCTCAGTCACGAACTTGAAACCCTGCTGACCCGGGTGAGCGACGGTCTGCTGCCGAACAACGACGCCACCGCTGCGCTGGTCCGGTCTGCCTTCGATGAACTGCATGCGCTGCGCGATGCGATACCGGCCGGTGCCGTCACGGTGCCACCGGCGACGCTCATGGCGCGGCTGGCGGCGGCCTTGCGCGGTGAATTTGCCGATGAGTCGGCAATGCCGCCGGCTGAAGAGCCGGCTCTGGTGCCGCCGGAGGGCGGACTGCCCGCGCAGCCCGTCGAAGCAGAAACTGTCGGGGAACAACCGCCGGCAGCTGAAGAGCAGCCGGTCGAAGAGCTTGGTGAGCCGCTCGATTTCGATCTGGAAGCCGATCTCGATGAGGTGCTGGCTGGCGATACCGGAACCGGGCTCGACTTCGAACTGCCGCCGGCTGAAGAGGAGATGCTGGCCGACGATTCGGCTGAGATCTTTGCCGGGCCGGCCGTGCCGCCTCCGGCGCTGGAACGGCTGGGCGAGCTGGCCAGGGAGCTTGAGGCACCGCCGGTTCGTCAGCCGTTCACCGAGCCGCCGCCGCCGCGACCGCCGGTACAGTCGCCGCGCACAGTCGAGCCCAGGGATTTCGCGCGTGTCGATTCCGGTCTGCTCGAGCAGTTGCTCAACGGTGCCGGCGAAATCAGCATCGCCAATGCGCGCCTGACCCAGCAGCAGGCGCAGATACAGTTCAATCTGGAGGAACTCAACCAGACGGTGGTGCGGCTGCGCGATCAACTGCGCAAGCTCGAGATCGAGACCGAGGCGCAGATCCTGTACCGGCACCAGGCGGAGACGGAGCGCGAAACCGGATTCGATCCGCTGGAACTGGATCGCTACTCGACGATACAGCAGCTGTCGCGTGCGCTGGCCGAGACTGCCAATGACGTCAGCAGTCTCAAGGACCTGTTGCAGAACGTCAGTGCCGATGCGGAAGGCCTGCTCGTGCAGCAGGCCCGGACTACCACCGAGTTGCAGGACGGCCTCATGCGCACGCGCATGGTGCCCTTCGATCAGCACGGTTCGCGGCTTGCACGCCTCGTGCGGCAGACGGCCAGGGAGCAGGGCAAGCTCGCGGAACTCGGCATCGAAGGCAGCGGTGACCTCGACCGCCAGGTGCTGGAGAAGATGCTGCCGCCCTTCGAGCACATGCTGCGCAACGCCGTGATCCATGGCATGGAGTCACCGGCGGAGCGCGAGATCCTCGGCAAGCCGGCAGCCGGTGCCATCCGGATTGCGATCCGGCGCGAAGGCGCTGAGGTGGTCATCGATATTGCCGACGACGGCCGCGGACTCGACATCGCGGCGATCCGCCGCAAGGCCATCGATCTCGGTTTCGTCAGCAGCGACACACCGCTGACCGACGAAGAGGCGATGCAGTTCATCCTGCGCTCGGGCTTCAGTACGGCCGACCAGCTGACCCAGGCCGCCGGTCGCGGCATCGGCATGGATGTGGTCGCAAACCAGGTGGCCAAACTCGGCGGCACGCTGTCGATTGCCTCGCGGCGCGGGCTGGGTACGACCTTCACCCTGCGCCTGCCGTTTACGCTGGCCGTTACCCAGGCGCTGATCGTGCGCACCGGATCAGAGCTCTATGCGCTGCCCCTGCCGACGGTCGAGGGCATCATCCGCATCGGCCGCGGCGAGTTCAACGAGCGAATGCAGCATGCCGAGCCTGCCATCGACTACGCCGGCCAGCGCTATTATTTCCGTCATCTCGGCCAGTTCCTCGGTCTCGGACCCTCGCGTCTGCCGGATGAGCAGGACCGGATCTCGATCATCCTGGTCCGTGCCGGCGACAACTCAACCGCGCTGATCACCGACGAGATGCTCGACAGCCGCGAGATCGTCGTCAAACCGGTCGGTGCACAGCTGGCGACGATCCGCGGCATATCCGGTGCGACGATCCTCGGCGATGGGCGGATCGTGGTGATTCTCGATGTGGGCGCGCTGGTGCGTTCGGCGCGGCCGGCACCCGACATGCCGGCACCGGTGGTGGTGCCGGAGTCCACGCAGCCCCTGGCGCTGGTCGTGGACGATTCCATCACCATGCGCCGCGTGACGCAGCGCCTGCTGGAGCGCAACGGCTTCCGCGTGCTGACCGCCAAGGACGGGGTCGAAGCCGTGAGCGTGCTGCAGGATCACCGGCCGGACATCATCCTCCTCGACGTCGAGATGCCGCGCATGGACGGCTACGAGTTTGCGCGCCATGTGCGCAACAATGCCGATACCGTGAACGTGCCGATCATCATGGTCACTTCGCGCGTCAGCGAGAAGCATCGCGCGCGTGCCATCGAGATCGGCGTGAATGATTACCTGGGCAAGCCCTATCACGAGCGTGAGCTGATGGAAGCCGTCCAGCAGCAGCTGGCGTCGGTCTGAGTGCACAAACGATGAGCAGCGCGAACGACGAGATCTACAGCCTGCTGGTGCCGCTCAACCAGAAGCGGCTGATCCTGCCGAGAGCCTGTGTTTCCGAGGTAATCCGCTATGCTCCGCTGCAGGCCAGTGACGCCGCGCACCCGGACTGGCTGCGCGGCATGATCAGCTGGAACGGCAAGCACATACCGGTGATCTCCTTTGAAGAGCTGGCCGGCCTCACGCCGGGCGCGATCGGCGGCCGCACGCGCGTGGCGATCATCGCCTCGATCACCGGACGTCTTTCAGCCGGCCACTTCGGTGTGCTGACCGAGGGCTTCCCGCAGCTGGTGCGGGTGAATCGCGAAGTGATCCAGCCGGCCGTCAGTTACCCGTGGCCGGACTACGGGCCGGTGATCTGCCAGATCCGCATGATCAACGAGTACCCGCTGATCCCCGATATCGAAGTGATCGAGGACATGCTGGAAGAAGCCGCGAAGCCGGGACCGGTTCCGCTGTCCTGAGCGGCGTTTTCAAGAGATAAAATGCCCTGGCGCCGCAGACGACCGCGGGTCGTTTCCGTTCACGACGATAATCAGCTAATCAAGTGCTCCGGCCCCGCATATCCCCACGCGCGTACTGCAGGATGCTGAGCGCCGCCAGCGGTGCGGTTTCCGTGCGCAGGATGCGCGGTCCGAGCCGCAGCCGGCCGAAGCCGGCTTGCGTCAGCGCCATGCGCTCGCTTTCAGTGAAGCCGCCTTCGGGCCCGATGGCCAATGCGATGCGCTGGCAATCCGCCGGCAGTGCGGTCAGGGTGGTATCCCCGTCCGGGTCGAGCATCAGCCCGGTGGTTCCGCTCTCGAGGCTGGCAAGCGCGGCCGTGAGTTCCAGCGGCTCGCGCACGTCCGGAACGATCGAGCGCCCGCACTGTTCGCAGGCGCTGATGACGATGCCCTGCCAGTGCTGGCGCCGGGCCGCGCTGCGTTCGGCGTCCAGCTTGACGACGCTGCGTCCGGTGAGCACCGGCTGAATCACGCTGACGCCGAGTTCGGTGGCTTTCTGTACCACCAGGTCCATGCGCGGCCCGCGCGAGACGCCCTGCAACAGGGTCAGCTGCAGCGGCGATTCACGATCCACCGGCTGTCCGTCACCGATCAGCACCGTTACGCCCTTGCGGGCCGGCGTGACGATCGTCGCCGCATAGTCCATGCCGGTGCCATCGAACAGGGTGATAGGATCGCCGGCAGTCAGCCGCAGCACGCGCGTAACGTGGGTGGTGGCGGGTTCCGAAAGCAGCTGCGTCGCACCTGTCCGCAGGGCTTCGGCTGAATAGATACGGGGACGTTGCATGGCGCGATTATCACCGATCAGCAAGGCAAAGCAGGCGCGCAAGCGCCGGCCGGTCCTGCGGGTCGATGCCGGCACCGGCCTGCTGCGCGGCGCGACACAGCTGGCCTCGCCCAATTGCGATGCGCGTCCGCCTGGCATCGAGCCGGAACTCATCGTCGTGCATGGCATCTCCCTGCCGCCGGGTGAGTTCGGCGGTCCGTGGATCGACCGCCTGTTCTGCAATACGCTCGATCCGGCTGCGCATCCGGCTTTCGGCGAGCTGGAAGGCTTGCGCGTATCCAGCCATCTGCTGATCCGTCGTGATGGCGAAGTCGTCCAGTACGTTCCGCTCGATTGCCGGGCCTGGCATGCCGGGCGGTCGCGCTTCGCTGGCCGCGACAACTGCAATGACTTTTCGGTCGGCATCGAGCTGGAAGGTACCGATGAACAGCCCTATACACCTGCCCAGTACCAGCGTCTGTGTGCGACCATAAAGGCATTGCGTCGCGGGATTCCGGCACTGGCCAAAGCGCCGGTCGTCGGCCACTGCGATATCGCGCCGGGACGCAAGACCGATCCCGGTCCCGCCTTCGACTGGCTTCGCCTGGAACGATTGCTTGCCCGCCGCCGGTAAACTGATGTCATGAACTTTCTAGCGCTGTTGCTGGGTCTCGCCACGGAGCGGATGCTTACGCATCTGTTCCACCTGCGCGAATTTCGCTGGCTGGATCCGCTGTTCGACCGGCATCTGCGCCGCTTGCGCAAGGCGCGAAGCTGGCTGGCGGTCAGCCTGACGCTGGTGCTGACACTGCTGCTGGTCGCGCCGGTCGCCGCCGCTTCGCTGCTGCTGTGGGATGAGCTGCTGCGGATTCCGTACTTCCTGTTTGCCGTCGTCGTGTTGCTGTTCTCGCTCGGTCCGCGCGATCTCGATGACGAAGTGGAGGATTATCTCGTTGCGCTGGAGGCCGGCGATGCAGATACACAGCGCCAGGTGGCCGAGGAATTGCTGGAGCGTTCGCCGCCGGAATCGCCGCATGCCTGCCACGAGGCGGTGGAGCGCGCGATCTACACGCAGGCCAACAACCGCATGTTCGGCGTCATTTTCTGGTTCCTGCTGCTGGGTCCGACCGGTGCCTGGGCATTCCGCGTGGTCGACCTGATGAGGCATCGGGTCGAGGTGCGGGCGGCCGGCAAGGGCGCCGGCGACACCATGGTGGGCGAGGCACCCGCGGCGATGGGTGAAGCGGTGCGCACGCTGCACGGCGTGCTCGCCTGGATTCCGTCGCGCCTGTTGACGCTCGGCTACGTGCTGGCCGGGAATTTCGAGGAAGCCATGTCGGGATGGCGCAATGGCGGGCGTGAGGTGACGCTGCCTTTTTCCGAAGGTACGAATGAGGTCGTCGCCCGGGTTGGCATTGCGGCTTCCGGCCGCATGACCCTGGATGTGGGCAACGCCGCGGAAGCACTGGACCGGATCAGGGCGGCGCGCAGCCTCGTGATGCGCACGCTGTGGATGATCTGGTGTCCGGTGATTGCCGTGCTGACGTTGTATGACTGGCTTATCTAGCGAGGCCCGCTGCCGGCTGATGTCGATCGTGCTGCTCGTCGGAGCCTGCCTGCTGGCCGGCTGCGACGCTGACAGGGTGCGCGGCCACGCCGGATCACCCGAGGGGCCGGCAGTGCGAATCGTGACGCTGTCGCCGCATCTGGCTGAACTCGTGTACGCGGCCGGTGCCGGACGACAACTGGTCGGTGCCGTCGAATACAGCGATTATCCCGCAGCGGCCCGGCAGGTGCCGCGGGTCGGCGATGCCTTCCGGGTGGACCTCGAAGCCATCGCTGCCCTGCGACCGGACCTCATACTCGGCTGGCCCAGTGGCAATTCGCAGGCCGTGCTGGACCGCCTGCGCCGGCTCGGTTATCGCGTCGTGGATCTGGAACCGCACACGCTTGACGATATCGGCCGGCACATCCGTCTGATCGGTGCAGCGGCCGGTAGCGCAGAGATAGCCGATCGCGCTGCCGGCGACTGGGATGACGGGCTGGCTGCACTGCGCGGGCGGTACGGGAAGCTGGCGCCGGTCAGGGTGTTTTATCAGATCGCGCCGCAGCCGCTGGTCACGGCCACGGGCAGTCACTTCATCGGTGAGGCGATCCGGCTCTGTGGCGGTACCAATGTCTTCGAGAAGCTGGCGGCGCTTACGCCAGTGATCAGTCAGGAGGCGGTGATCGCCGCTGCGCCGGAGGTGATCGTTGCGGCCGACTTTGAGCCGGGACCGGCCAGTGCGGCGGATGCGTCGCCGCTGCAGATGTGGCGATCCTGGCCGGGCTTGCCCGCCAATTCACTGGACGGGTTGTTTGTCATCGATCCGGATCTGCTCAACGTGCCAGGCCCGCGCATGGTCCGCGGCATCGCCGAGCTCTGTGCGGATATCGATGCGGTTCGCCGGAAAAAAGGAGCACGCACATCGCTGCCGCCGGCGCAACACTGAACCTCTCGGCTTTCTCTTCGGCCGGCTGCGTCCGCGGGCTGAAGGTGAGCCTCGATCGCGGCGCGGACCGGAGCCTCCGCCTGTGTTACCGCCTGGATGCCGATCCGGACCGGCTGCGCTTGCCGGCGCCGATCAGTGATCCGGGACGCGCTGATGAACTCTGGCGTCACACCTGCTTCGAGGTCTTTGTTGCCGGACACCAGTCAACGGCCTATCGCGAGTTCAATTTTTCGCCCTCGGGCGAGTGGGCAGCCTATGCGTTCACGGCGTACCGTGTCGGCATCACACCGCTGGCGCTGCGCAACGCACCGCTGCTTCAATGGCAGCGGGAGGCCGCTCGGCTGGAACTCATCGCGACACTGCCCGCAGAGGCGCTGATTGCCGACAAAGAGGGCATGCGGATCGCCCTGTCTGCCGTGATCGAGGAACAATCCGGCACAATCACCTGGTGGGCGCTGAAGCATCCGGTCGGGCAGCCGGATTTTCATCATCCCGAATCCTTTGTCCTGGAACCCTGAAGCAGGCAAATCATGAAAACTGGCATAGACCGCTTGCTCGGCGATGGCTCGCTGCAAAGAGAATTGCGCGGCCGTCGGCTTGCCCTGCTGGCGCATCCGGCATCGGTGACGGATGGCCTGGTACACAGCCTCGATGCGCTGATGGCCATCGACGGCCTGCGGGTGGAGAGCGCTTTCGGTCCCCAGCACGGGCTGCGCGGCGACAAGCAGGACAACATGGTCGAGTCGCCGGACTTTGTCGATCCGGTCCACGGTATCCCGGTGTACAGCCTCTATGGCGAGGTGCGCCGGCCCACAGCCGCGATGCTGGGGAGCTTCGATGTGCTGCTCGTCGATCTGCAGGACCTCGGTTGCCGTATCTATACCTTCCTGACCACGTTGCGCTATGTACTCGAAGACTGCGCACGTGCCGGCAAAACCGTGTGGCTGCTCGACCGGCCCAATCCCGCCGGACGCCCGGTCGAGGGGCTGACACTGCGCGAAGGCTGGGAGAGTTTCGTCGGTGCCGGCCCCTTGCCGATGCGCCATGGCATGACGCTCGGCGAACTGGGCCAGTGGTTTGTGCGCACACTGCGCCTTGATGTCGATTACCGCGTGATTGCCATGCAGGGCTGGAATCCCGACGCGGCGCCTGGCCATGGCTGGCCGACAGCTGAGCGCAGCTGGATCAATCCCAGCCCCAATGCGCCGAATCTCTCGATGGCGCGCTGCTATGCCGGTACGGTCATGGTCGAAGGCACGACGCTTTCGGAGGGGCGCGGCACGACCCGGCCGCTGGAGCTCTTCGGTGCGCCAGGTCTCGATGCAGATGCGCTGCTGAAAAAAATGCAGCAGCTCGCCCCGGACTGGTTGCAGGGCTGCAGGCTCCGCACATGCTGGTTCGAGCCCACCTTTCAGAAACATGCCGGCCAGCTCTGCAGCGGTATCCAGATCCATGTCGACGATCCGGCCTACGATCACGCGAAGTTCCGGCCGTGGCGTCTGCAGGCGCTGGCTTTCAAGGCGCTGCGCAGTCTGCAGCCGGACTACCCGCTGTGGCGCGAGTTTGCCTATGAATACGAAAGCGATCGGCTGGCGATCGACCTGATCAACGGCAGCGAGTCGTTGCGCCAATGGGTTGATGACCCGCAGGCAGGCGCTGGTGACCTTGATGCCCTGGCGGCGCGTGACGAGGCGGCCTGGCGCGAAGTGCGGCAGGCCTTCCTGCTGTACTGATCAGGCCTGGCCGCGCAGCTGCTCGACGATGGCCGGGTTCTCCAGCGTGGAGATGTCCTGCGTGATTTCCTCATCGCGTGCTATCGAGCGCAGCAGGCGTCGCATGATCTTTCCGGAGCGCGTCTTCGGCAGGTTGTCGGCAAAGCGGATGTCGTCCGGTTTGGCGATGGCGCCGAGTTCCTTGCCGACGAAATCGCGCAGTTCAACCGCCAGCTTTTCAGCCTCTGCGCCCGTCGGACGCGCGCCGCGACAGACGACGTAGGCGAAGATCGATTCGCCCTTGATCTCGTGCGGGCGGCTGACCACCGCAGCTTCAGCCACGCGCGGATGCGCGACAAAGGCAGACTCGACCTCCATCGTGCCGAGGCGGTGCCCCGATACCTTGAACACGTCGTCGGCACGGCCCATGCACCAGAAGTAACCGTCCTTGTCCTGATGCGCGGTATCGCCGGCCACGTAGTAGCGGTTACCGAACTGCGTCCAGTAGGTCGAGATGTAGCGGGCGTTGTCGCCCCAGATCGTGCGCAGCATGCCCGGCCAGGGCTTGCGGATCACCAGCCAGCCGCCCTGATCCGGGTTGGTCACCAGATTGCCTTCGTTGTCGACGATGGCCATGTCGATGCCAGGTAGTGGCGTCGTGCAGGAACCGGGCTTGGTGGCCGTGACACCGGGTATCGGGCTGGCCATGATTGCGCCGGTTTCGGTCTGCCACCAGGTATCGACGATCGGGCAGCGTTGCCCGCCGATTATGGCGTGATACCAGATCCACGCCTCCGGATTGATCGGTTCACCGACACTGCCGAGCAGGCGCAGCTTCGAGAGGTCGTATTTCGCGGGGATCTCGTTGCCGAGCTTCATCAGGGCGCGCAGCGCAGTCGGCGCCGTATAAAAGATGGTGACGCCGAGTTTTTCGCAGATCTGCCAGAAGCGCCCGCCATCCGGATACATCGGTGCGCCCTCGTACATCACGATGGTGGCTCCGGCCGCCAGCGGCCCGTAACAGACATAGGTGTGTCCGGTTACCCAGCCGACGTCCGCGGTGCACCAGAAGATGTCCTCATCGTGCAGATCGAATACCCACTGCGAGGTGAGCTTGGCGCTGAGCAGGTAGCCGGCTGTCGAGTGCTGGATGCCCTTTGGCTTGCCGGTGGAGCCGGAGGTGTAGAGCAGAAACAGCGGATGCTCGGCCCCCACCCATGCCGGTTCGCAGCGATCGCGCTGGTCTTTCACGACGTCCGACCACCACAGGTCGCGTCCTTCCTGCATGGTGACCGGCTCGCCGGTGCGCCTGAATACGATGACCTTCTCGACGGTCTTGCAGCCGTCCGCGAGCGCCGTATCGACTGCCGACTTGAGTTCCACGCTCTTTCCGCCGCGCCAGCCGCCGTCAGCGGTGATCACCATGCGGGCACCGGCGTCCTTGATCCGGTCGCGCAGCGAGTTGGCGGAGAAGCCGCCGAATACCACGGAGTGCGTGGCGCCGATACGTGCGCAGGCCTGCATGGCGATGACTGCCTGGGGCACCATCGGCATATAGATGACGATGCGGTCGCCGGGCTCCATGCCCAACGCTTTCAACGCGTTGGCAAAGCGGCAGACCTCGGCCGTCAGTTGCCGGTAGCTCAGCGTATGGCTGTCGCCGGGCTCACCTTCGAAGATGATCGCCGGCTTGTCGCCGTTTGCAGCCAGATGCACGTCCAGACAGTTGTAGGAGGCATTGAGCATCCCGTCGGCGAACCAGCGATAGTTGGGTGCATGGGTGTCGTCGAGCGTCTGTTTGAATTTGGTGTGCCAACTGAGCTCCTGGCGCGCGAGGCGTGCCCAGAAGGCCACGTTGTCGCGATCTGCCTCGGTATTGAGCGCGGCGAATTCGGCCGGCGTGATGCGGGCCCTGGCGGCGAATTCGGCTGGAGGCGGGAAGCTGCGGTTCTCGTGGAGGATCGATTCGAGATTGCTGTCGGTCATGCCTGGCTCCGAAGTCGGACTTCAGGCCAGTGTGCCAGCTTTCAGGCTCGATGCCAGCCGGTGGTGCAAGGGGCTCGTGCGCGGGATATGCGCGAGCAGAAACTCCATCTGGTCGGCGAGCACGCGACGGCCCTTCAGATAGATGTATTCGGCGTAGGTGGGGGTGAAGGGCACGGCGATGAGCTGCATGCCCGCCTCTTCAGGTGTCAGGCCGCCCTTGTGGTTGTTGCAGCGCCGGCACGCGGTTACGACATTGGTCCAGGTATCGGTGCCTTTTTTCGACAGCGGCTGCACGTGGTCGCGGGTGAGATCGCGCGTGGGATGGAGCTGCCCGCAGTAGAGGCAAAGATTGGAGTCGCGTCTGAACAGCGTCTTGTTGTTGAGTGGCGGGATGTAACAGTCCATCAGGTCAGCCACAGCCGGAGAACGGCCTACAGTGGCAATGATGGAACTCACCTCTATACAGCTCTGCAGGCGCGTCGTCGCGTTGAAGCCGCCGTGAATGCGAAACAGGGGCGAGCCGAAACTGTAAGCGACCTGTTCCAGGTAATAGAGGCGCACGGCATCGCGATAGTCAATCCACTCGAGTGGCATGCCAGCCACGTCCGTGCGCAAGACCTGCTGCGAATAGTCACTGACTTCTTTGTGTAGGTACAACATGAAGAGCTGGCCCTGCCTTTGAGTCAATCATGAGGGTTCTGCAGACAAAAAAACAATTCCCCGTTTGCAGACTTCGGCGTTCCGCGTGCCCGCGAGCGGATTTTCAGCATCGCCTCATGCGCAATGTGCAATGCTTTGTCGCCGTCGACGCCCCGTATCCGCGCGGGTCCCGGAACCCGCCTCGGGAACGGGTAAAAAAAGTGCGGCATTAGCCGGGGATTTTCACTGCTTTTGCTGAAAAACCGCGTTGCGGCAGCAGCAGTTATGCACAATTCCCACCGGGGCTGGCGGCTTAGGAACTTTTTACATTACAAATCTGACGATACACTTGTAACATGCTGTTTTATAAGGATTATAGTAGAAGAGCAAAATCTGCTCAGCTTGTCATAATTGTTGCAATGACGTGGTCGGCAGCCTTTTGGCCCCAAGAAATCAACAGACTTATCCACAGGATCTGTGGATAAATGCGGCGCAGCAAAAGGAGCGGTGGATATCAGTCGCGTGCTTGAAGTCCAGCAGATTCTTGAGGTTGCGGTCGCAGCCCCGGTGATGGGCGTTTTCGACTACCTCGCGCCGGTCAGCGTCGACGCTCCATTGCTCGTCGGTCAGCGCCTGCGCGTGCCCTTCGGGCGCAGTACGCGCATGGGCTGGCTCGTCGGCAGCAAAGCGGTCAGCGAGTTGCCAGCGCATCGTCTGCGCCGCGTGCTGTCGGTACTCGATACGGAGCCGCTGTTGCCGCCGGACCTGTTGGGCATGCTGGTATGGGCTGCGCGCTATTACCAGCATCCGCTCGGCGAGGTACTCACCGCTGCGCTTCCCAGGGCGCTCAGGGAAGGTCGCGATACAGCGAGTGGCGAGACGCTCTGGGCGCTCAATGCCGAGGGCATGAGCGCCGATCCGGAAGTCCTTCGTCGTGCCCCGGCGCAGCTGCGCATCTACAAGGTGCTGCGCGAGCGCCCGGCGCCGGCTGCAGCTGCTGACCTGGAAGCGGTCACCAGTACCTGGCGCCGGGCGGTGGCAGCGCTCGGTGCGCGCGGCTGGCTGACGATCAGTCACGCGACAGTCGCTTTGCCGGTTGCGGATATCGCGCCTGATGTACCGCCGGTGCTTACGGCTGACCAGGCCCGCGCCGTGGAACAGATCAATGCGGCGCAGGGCTTTCAGTGCTTTCTGCTCGATGGGGTGACCGGCAGCGGCAAGACGGAGGTTTATCTGCGCGGCATCGCAAAGGTGCTGGCAGCTGGCAGACAAAGCCTGGTGCTGATACCGGAGATCGGGCTCACGCCGCAGCTTCTCGAGCGTTTCCAGCGCCGCTTTCAGGTGCCTGTTGCCCTGCTGCATTCCGGGCTCAGTGACGGTGAACGTCTGCGTGCGTTTACGGCGGCCAGCGATGGTACGGCGGCGATCGTGATCGGTACCCGTTCGGCGATCTTCGCGCCGCTGGCGCGTCCGGGCCTCATCGTCGCCGATGAAGAGCACGATCCCTCCTACAAGCAGCAGGAGGGCTGGCGGTACTCGGCGCGTGATCTTGCCGTGTGGCGCGCGCGTGAGCTCGGTGTGCCGCTGGTGCTGGGTTCGGCAACGCCATCGCTGGAGTCGATCGAGAATGCACGCAGCGGACGCTATACCCGTCTGGTGTTGCCCTCGCGCACCGGCGTTGCCGGCCAGCCGCGAGTGTCGCTCATCGATTTGCGACAGCACGTGGCCAGAGAGGGGCTGACGCAGCCTTTGCTGGCCGCGATCCGCCGGCATCTCGATGCGGGCGGCCAGGTGCTGATTTATCTCAACCGGCGCGGCTATGCACCAGTGCTGATGTGCCCCGGCTGCGGGGAAGTGGTGGAGTGCAGGCGCTGCGATGCCCGGATGGTGCTCCACCAGCAGCGCGGGCTGCTCATCTGTCATCACTGCGGCCGCGAACGGCCGGTGCCCGCGCAGTGCCCGGAGTGTGCGGCGGAACTCAAGGCAGTCGGGCAGGGCACCGAACGCCTGGAACGGGCGCTCGCTGCCGCATTCCCGGACCAGCAGATCGAACGCATCGACCGCGACACGACCCGGCGGCGCGGCGAGATCGAGCGCCGGCTCAGGCGGGTGCGCGATGAGGAAGCGCGGATCCTGATGGGGACGCAGATGCTCACCAAGGGCCATGACTTTCCGCGCGTGACCCTGGTGGGCATCGTCGATGCTGACCAAGGGCTGTTCGGCAGCGATTTCCGCAGCGCCGAGCGTCTGGCGCAATCATTTGTCCAGGTCGCGGGCCGCGCGGGCCGCGCCCAACACCCCGGCGAAGTCTGTCTGCAGACCATGTTCCCCGAGCATCCGCTGCTGCGCGTGCTGATCAACGAGGGCTATGCACAGTTCGCGACGCTGGCGCTGGAAGAACGGCGGCAGGCCGGCTGGCCGCCCTTCGCCTGTCTGGCCCTGTTGCGGGTCGAGGCGAGCCAGCGCCCGCAGGTTTTCGGGTTTTTGCAGGAAGCGGCAGCGCTCGCCCGCGAACAGGCGCCCGCCGGTCTGAACGTGCTCGGCCCGGCATCGGCGCCGATGGAAAGACGCGCCGGGCGCTATCGTGGCCAGCTGCTCCTCCAGGCCGGCTCGCGGCGCGAGTTGCAGCAGCTCCTGCCAGCATGGCGTGAGGCCGTTGCCGGGATCGAAACACAGCGCCGGGTGCGCTGGAGTCTGGATATAGATCCGGTGGATCTCTTCTGAGATGGCATCCGTGAAACAACAGAGCGCCGCAACCGGCTAGAATCCCCGTCATTCCCCGCCGATATTTTTCGCTATGCAGATTACAGCCCACATCGCGCAGGTCCTGTGCAACGCGCTGGACTGGCCGGTCGAGCGCAGTGCGCAGATCGAAGCGGCGCTGACCACGCCGCCGAATCTGGCTTTGGGCGACTGCGCGTTTCCGTGCTTCCAGCTTGCCAAAGAGCTGCGTATGGCGCCGAACAGGATCGCGCAGGACCTGGCAGCAAAGATCCAGTCGGACCGGCTGATTGCCAGCGCCAGAGCCGAGGGGCCCTACCTCAATCTGTTCCTGAACCGGCGCAATGCGCTCGGTCAGGTGCTCGGCGAGATCCGCGAGAGTCCTGCCACCTATGGTCACACCGATATGGGGCGCGGTCAGCTGCTGGTGCTGGATTTTTCCGCACCCAATATCGCCAAGCCCTTTCACTTCGGTCACCTGCGCTCCACCAATCTCGGTGCGGATCTGGCACGGATCTTCGCGTTCCAGGGCTGGGAGGTGCTGCGCAAGAACTATCTGGGCGACTGGGGCACGCAGTTCGGTTTCGTGATCTATGCCTGGCAGAAGTGGGGCGACGAAGCGGCCCTCGAGGCGCGGGCGATCGACTATCTGGTTGAGCTGTACGTCCGTGCCAACCGCGAGAGCGAGCAGGATCCTTCCGTCCGTGAGCAGGCACGCAGCCTGTTTCTGCGCCTGGAGCAGGGTGATGCGGAGATCCGCGCACTCTGGACACGGTTCCGGGAGTTGTCGCTGGAGGGTTTTACCCGGACCTATACCCGGCTCGGTGTCAGCTTTGATTCCTACGACGGCGAGTCGGCAATCAACCACAAGGTGCAGCCGGTCATCCAGCGCTTCCTGAAAGCCGGCGTGGCGAAGGAGTCGCTGGGTGCGATCGTGGTCGAGGTATCGGACGTGCTCGGGCGGGACATCGCCCCGTGCATGCTGCAGAAATCCGATGGCGCTTCGACCTATGCCGCACGCGACTGCGCCGAAGCCATCGACCGCTGGGAGCGTTACCGGTTTGGCGCCAACCTCTACGTGGTGTCCCGCCAGGAAGACCACTTTGCCCAGGTTTTCGCTGCGCTCGGCAAGCTGGCCGTCGCGGAGAAGTGGCCGGTGAACTGGCCGTCTCGCTGCGAAAACATCAGCTTCGGCTATGTGCGCGGCATGTCCACGCGCAAGGGCGAGGCCGTCTGGCTGGAAGCGGTACTCGACGAAGCGCGTGACCGTGCCGGCCGCTTTCGTGCGCAGCGGGCCGAGGCGAGCGCGCGTGGCACGGTCGGGCTGGCGGCCGGTGAGGCAGATGCGGTCAGCGAGGCGGTGGGGCAGGCGGCGCTCCTGTACTTCGATGTCTCGTCGCGACGCATGACCGACCTCAGCTTCGACTGGGATGCGGTGCTGCAATTCGAGGGCAATACCGGCCCCTACCTGCAGTATGCGCATGCGCGCATGAGCGGCATCTTCCGCAAGGCCGGTGAGCTTGGTCTCGCCGCAATTGACGAACCCGGCGATCTCGCCGCGCTCGGCACTGATGACGAGTGGCTGCTGGTGCAGAAGTTGCGCGGATATGCCGGAGCCCTGCGCCGTGCGGCGGAACTGCGCGAGCCCTTCGAGGTCGCACACTATCTTTACGAGCTCGCCAGCGTGTTCAATACCTTTTATAACCGGCATGTGGTGCTTGATGTGGCCGAGCCGGTCCGCAGTCGTGCGCGGCTCACGCTGGTGCGGGCGACCCGCAGCGTGCTGCGCAGCGGTCTGCAGCTGCTGGGCATTCGCGCCCTGGACCAGATGTAGGGGACGGTATGGCACGCAGACGCAAGACAAGGAAGCGGCGTGCGGCCACCAGGCCGCTCAGCAGCCTGTGGCTGGCCGTGCTGCTGCTCGTCGTGCTCGGTGGCGGCGCCTGGTACTACTTTACGCAGCGCGGGCCTGGTGCCGCGCCGCCGGTGAAGGAAGTGAAGAAGCCCGCGGCAAAGGCTGCGCCTGCAACGCCTGTCGAAGATCCTGACCGCTTCGAGTTTTACGACACCCTGCCCAATGCGGAGGTACCGATAGCAGAGGATGGAAAGTCGTCTGCTGCCGGTATCAGTTTGCCGCCGGTGGTGACACCAGGCACCTACGTCGTGCAGGCCGGTGCCTTCCCGGCCTTTGCCGAAGCAGACAAGGTCAAGGCGCGCCTGGCGCTGCTCGGCATCGTTGCCGAGATCCAGAGCGCCGAGGCTGATGGCCGGACCTTCCATCGCGTCCGTATCGGGCCGATTGACGATCTCGATCAGCTCAACCGCCTGCGGGCCCGGCTGCGCCAGAACCGTATCGACTTCATGGTCATTCCCGTCGTGGAATGATGCCCGGCTTTCGCAGGCGAGCGCATGACGCGTCCTTTTGACCACCGGTTTCCGCAGCTCGCCGCACGGCTGCCGTGGCAGGCGCTTGCTGATCTGCCCACGGCGCTCGAGCCTGCGCCCGGGTTCGGTGCGGCGCTCGGCGTCCCCTCGCTGCTCATCAAACGCGACGACCTGAGTGCATCGCCCTATGGCGGCAACAAGGTGCGCAAGCTCGAGTACCTGCTCGGCGATGCGCTGGCGCGCGGTTGCAACGCGGTCCTGACCTTTGGCGCTGCCGGTTCAAATCATGCACTGGCAACATCGATCTATGCCCGGCAGCTTGGGCTCGACTGTCATGTCGTGACCTCGGACCAGGTGCAGACGCCCTGGGTTGCCGACACGTTGCGCTGGCACCTGCGGCTTGGCACGCAACTGACGCCGGCGGCAGGTTATGCGCAGATGCTGGAAACTGCCGCGCATATCCGCGCGCAGCATCCGGGCGGTGCGGACCTGGTCTATGAAATCCCCTGGGGCGGTTCATCGCCACTCGGCACGATCGGTTTCGTTGCGGCCGGCTTCGAAATCGCGGCAGAGCTTGCGGCGCTCGGGGTACGCGATCCCGTGCGCATCTATGTGGCCTGCGGCACCATGGGCAGTGTTGCCGGGCTGGTGCTGGGCCTGTACCTGGCCGGCAGCGATGCCACGGTGGTCGGTGTGCCGATCCTGCCGCAGGAGCGCGTTTCGGCGCCGGCAGTTGCCGCGCTGTGCAAGGCCGCCGGTGCAGAGATGCAGCAGCGTGATGCCAGCGTATCGTCCTGTCCGGATCCGCAGTCGCGTTTCGAGTTTCGCAGCGGTTTCCTCGGCGCCGGCTATGCGCAGCCGACACCGGAAGGCGTGGAGGCGATGCACCTGGCCCGCGATCTCGCCGGACTCAAGCTTGAAACGACCTACACCGCCAAGGCGCTGGCCTGCCTGATTGCCGATGCGCGCAGCGGACGACTCGCCGGAGCCGTGCCGGTGTTCTGGCAGACCTGGAACTCGCGACCGAAGCCGCCGGGGCTGCAGGAGGTCGATATCCGGCGCTTGCCGGCCAGTCTGCAGAAGTACCTCGCTGCTAGTCGTCCTCTGCCACCTGCCTGAAATCGATGCCGAGCGAACGCAGCTTGCGATACAGGTGCGTGCGCTCCATGCCCACCCGTTTGGCGAGTTGTCCCACGCGTCCGCCGCAGAGCGCAAGCTGCTGGCTCAGATAGCTGCGTTCGAACTGTTCGCGCGCTTCACGCAGGGGCATGCCGAGCAGATCCTGCTGAACGAGCGACGCAGTGTCGGACTGCGGCGGCACGAGTTGCTGCTCGAGTTCAGCCAGGCTGATCTCTTCGGGGCCACCGGCGACCAGCAACCGGCGCACGAGTGTGGACAGTTCACGGACATTGCCGGGCCAGGGGTAATTGCGCAGGCGATTCTGTGCCGCCAGCCCGAAGCGGCGGAATGGCAGGCCTTCCTGCTCGACCAGGTGCTCTGCACATTCGCGCAGCAGTTCGGGAACATCCTCGCGGCGGTCGCGCAATGCCGGTACCCGCAATTCCAGCACGGCCAGACGCGACAGCAGGTCCGGACGCACCTTGTCGGCGCGTGCCGGCGACAGGGAGCCGATGACGCGGAGGTCGACAGGTATGGTCACGGCATGCCCGACCCGTACGAAGCTGCCCTGCTCGAGGGCGCCCGCCAGCAGCCGTTGCGCCACCGGGCACAGTGCATCGAGATTGCGCAAATAGAGTGTTCCGCCCGCCGCCCGCTCGAGAATTCCGGCCTCATCCTGCTCACCGGCGCCGATGCCAAACAGGATCTGCGCCGCGTTCTCCTCCGGGACCGAGCTGCCGACCAGCGTGATAAAGGGGCGATCTGCCCCACCCGCAAGGCTGTGGATGTGTTGCGCAAGCACGCTGCGTCCGGAGCCCGGTTCGCCGACGATCAGCACGGCCTCGGGTCGGGCTGCAACGGCTGCAGCCTGGTCGCGCAACAGGCGCATCGCATCGCTGCGCCCGGTGGGCGCAAGCGATTCCGGCTGCAGCCTGCGCTGCGCTTCGGCGTGCTGCGTGTGGCTCGATGCATCGAGTGCTTTCCTGACCGTCCGGAGCAGCTTGGCCAGTGACAGCGGTTTCTCGACAAAATCGACTGCACCGAGACGCGTGGCTTCCACTGCGGTTTCAACGGTGCCATGGCCGGACAGAATGACCACGGGACAGCCAGGCGTGCCGGCCTCGGTCCATTCGCGCAGCAGCGTGATGCCGTCGATGTCCGGCATCCACACATCGAGCAGGACGAGATCTGGTGCAGTCCGTTGCACTTCCCGGCGTGCTTCCGCGGCATCCGCGGCGACGCTGACGGAATAACCTTCGTCCGTGAGGATGTCGCTGATGGTGCTGCAGATGTCCGCTTCATCATCGACGACCAGGATGTGTGCGGGGCTCATGCTTCACTCCGTGTCGGCAACTGCCGTTCGGCCTTGTCATCCGACCACAGGGCACGACTTTCGCCTGTCATGTCGGTGCTCCGCGCGCGAACGGGCAGGCGCACGGTGAGCCGTGCGCCATGCGGAGGAATGTTCTCTGCCGAAACCGTGCCACCGTGCTCTTCGACCAGCTTCCTGACGATCGCAAGCCCCAGGCCGGTGCCCTTGTTCTTGTTCGTGACATAGGGCTCGAAAAGCCGCGGCAGCAGTTCGGCGACGATTCCCGGTCCGTTGTCGGTAACGCTGATCTCTGCCATGCCGCGGTCTGTACCGGGAACGAAGCCGGCGGCGATTTCAATCTGCGCATCGGCTTGTCCTTCCAGTGCCTCCTGGGCATTCCGTATCAGGTTATGCAGCAACTGGCGAACGCGTACCGCGTCGGCCTCGATCTCGATTTCGTCGTCGAGCCTGAGTTGTACCGCTGGCTGTCCTTCCTGCGCCCGGTACAGCCATGCGACCTCGCTGATCAGCCGGGCCAGATCGACCCGGCCGATACTGATCGCCGGTGCACGCGCATACTCGCTGAAGGCGTTTACCATGTCGCGCATCGCCTCGACCTGCTGCACTATCGTATGGGTCGAGCGGTCAAGTACCTTGCCGTCTTCGTCGCTCATGTTGGGCAGATACCAGCGCCGGATGCGCTCGGCAGCCAGCCGTATGGGTGTCAGCGGGTTCTTGATCTCGTGGGCCAGGCGTCGCGCGACCTCACCCCAGGCCGCATCCCTCTGCGCCAGCAGCAACTCGGTGACATCGTCGAACACGACGATTGCGCCACCGCCGGTTTCCGTATCGCCCGGCAGCGGCGAACTCGCGCAGTTGAGAATCCGCCGGCTGTTTTCCGTACGCAGCACGACCTGTCCGCGCCACCCGGCCGGCTCGCCCTGCAGATGCGGTTCGAGTGCCTCGATGAACTGCGCAACGACAGCGCTGCTGCTGCCCGCATTTTTCCAGGGGGTCCCGGTCAGGGTGGTCAGGTCGAAACCCAGCACCATGCCGGCCGCATCGTTGGCAATGCGCATCGTGCCATCCGGCTCGATCGCGATGACTCCGGTGGAAAGGCTGCCGAGAATGGTGGCGAGATTGGCACGCTCGCTTTCCAGTTGCTGCCGGCTCTTGCGCCCTTCCTCGCGTGCGCTCTTCAGGCGCTCGATCATGCCGTTGAAGGACTCGATGAGGAAGCCGATCTCGTCCGCTGCTCCGCGCGGCAGGTGCGTGTCGAAGTTGCCCTTGGCAACGGCATCGGTGCCGATGGCAAGGGCCTCGATCGGCGCCGAGAGCCGGCGCGAAAAATAAAAGGCGCCCGCCGCTGCAGCCAGCAGCGACAGCAGCAGCACCAGTGACAGCGTCAGGGCCAGGCTGAATTTCAGGGGATTGCGGAGATAGGACAGTTCCGCGTAGCGCATGTAGGTGTCTTCAACCGCATCAGCCAGTCGCCCCTGGCGTTCGCCGACCGGGAATATGGCCTGCAGGTACCGCGGCGCGAGAGCATCGTGGTCGCCCGGAATGGTGGCCGCGGCACGGATCTGGTAGCGGTCGTTGGCCTCTGGTTCGAGCGTGACAAACGTCCGGGTCCGGCGCAGTTCGGCAAGCACATCGTCGGCCAGCCGCGGCGGTAGCCGGGCGCCCTGCATGCTCGAGCCGACAACCTGCAGTTGTCCGTTGAATACGGTCAGCTCCACGGCACCGGCATCGGTGCGCAGTACGCCGAGTGCGCGCTGCAGGGGATCGCCCTCCAGGTTGCCGAGCGCTGCCGCCAGTGCGCCAGTCTGCAGCAGTCGTGAGGTAGCCTGGGTATCGAGCGTTTCGCGGCTCAGCTTCAGCGCCGAAGACAGCTCCGTGCTGAGATCGGTGTCAAACCAGTTGTCGATGCCGCTGTTGATGGAGTTCAGTGCAAACAGGTAAACGATGAACAGGGGCGCGAGCGTCAGTCCCACGAACATCGTGACCAGGCGCAGCCGAAGTCTGGAGCCGGGGGCATGTCGCCGGTAGTCGCGTATCAGCTGGACGAGATTGCCGGCGATCAGTGCCAGCAGCAGGAGTGCCGCGCTGATATTGACGCCGATGATGACCAGGTGACGTCGGCTGAAGCCCTGCAGGCTGGGCGCGGACTGTGCGAGCAGCAACAGGGCCGTGACGCCCAGCAATACCGCTGCTATAGCAATGATCAGGCCGGCGGTTCGGACTACTCTTCGAGTGGCCATTGATGCCAGCCGCTTTCCAGACTGAAGTCATCGTTCCAGAATGCCAGTATGCGCAAGGGGCCCGGCAGGTGCTGCTGGTCGAGCAGGGTACGCAGGCTGACTTCGTAACGCGCATCCGCGTCAAGCACGCTGGCATCGACCAGCGGCAGTTCCGTTATCGTGCCCAGCTCGTGGAGTGCGGCGAACAGCGTGGTGTGAGCGGTCTGTTCATCGGTGCCGAGGTTGCGTACCAGGTAGCCGCGCGACAGCGGCTGCCATGAAAGCTCGTAGTCCCTGTGCAGGGCCACGACCTCAGTGTCGGGCAGCCAGTTCCTGACCTCGTTGACTTCCACCTGCAGGCTGAAGGTCAGGCGGATGCCGTTCTGCAGGGCATCGAGCATCTGCCGGTTCAGCTGGTAGTCGATACGTGCGGACAGGTACCAGACCTTGTCCCTGAGTTCGGTGCGGACATCGCGGATGACGATGTCTGTTTCCTGGGCAACTACCGCTGGCGTGAGACCGACGCCACACAGGATCAGCATGACAACCATAACCAGCCTGCGCAGCGGCCAGTGACACGCGCCCCCGGCTTTTGCCGGTGATGCCGGATATGGAAAGAATTGCATGTACTGCCGCACTGTTCAGATTTCAGACCGGAAACGGGAACTGCCTGGCTGCATCAGTCAGGCGAGAAAGCCATTAAAGCATAGTAGAAGCCGTCGGTATCCGCAGTACCCGGCAGGATCTGGCGGCCGGGATCCGCCGTGACCGTCACGCCCGGCAGATCGTCCGGGAGTGGAATCTCGCGCACTTCAGGATGAGCGGCGAGAAAGCGGCTGACCACCATGCTGTTCTCCGCCCGGAACAGTGAGCAGGTGCTGTACAGCAACTGTCCGCCCGGACGCAGCAGCGGCAGGAGCCTCTCGATCATCAGGCCTTGCCGGGCAGCCAGCACCGGCAGATCCGCGGCGCGGCGCAGAAACTTGATGTCCGGGTGGCGCCGGATCACGCCGGTGGCCGAGCAGGGTGCATCGACGAGAATCCGGTCGTAGGGCCGGCCGTCCCACCACTGCTCCGGTGTCGTCGCATCGCCGGCGATGAGCTGTGCCGTCAGTCCGAGCCGTGTCAGATTGCTCTGAACGAGAGGCAGACGTTCCGCCGACACATCGAGTGCAGTCAGCTCGATCCGGCCCGCTGCATACTCGAGCAGATGAGTCGATTTGCCGCCTGGCGCCGCGCAGGCATCCAGCACGCGCATGCCCGGCTGCGGATCGAGCAGGCGGGCGGCGAGCTGTGAGGCGGCGTCCTGTACGGTGACGAGTCCGGCAGCAAAGCCCGGCAGTCTGCCGGTGGCGACCGCTGTCTCCAGCTTGAGGGCGAGGGCTGCTCCCGCCAGTGTCGTTGAGGCAAGACCCGGTTCGGCCTGCAGCAGGGCTGCGTACTCGCTGACGGTCGTGCGCATGCCGTTGACGCGCAGCCAGAGCGGCGGCTGTCGCTGGTTGGCATCAAGCACATCTGCCCAGCAGTCGGGCCAGTCCTGCTGCAGTTGCCTGATCAGCCAGGCCGGATGTGCATGGCGGCCCTCGGCTGATTCCGTCACGCGCGCAAGTATCGAATCAGCTTCGCGCTGATAGCGGCGCAAGGCGGCATTGACGAGTCCCGCTGCGCGCGGCTGTCCGAGCAGGCGCGTTGCCCCGACGGTTGCGGATACTGCCGCGTAGTCCGGTTGCCCGGGGTCGTTGAGCTGAAACAGGCCGACCGAGAGCAGCGCCTCGAGGATCCGGTCACGGCTGCGCAGCGGCCGGTCGAGCAGTTCGCCGAGAATAGCCTGATGGCGGTGATGCCAGCGCACTGCGCCGAAAGCCAGGGCCTGGATGTGGGCGCGGTCGCGATCCTCGATGCCGGTGGGGTCTTCTGCAGCAAGCGCACTTTCCAGCGTTGCGCCCTGCTCGATGACCCGCAGTACCGCGCGCGCCGCCATCGCCCGGTTGAGCGATCCGGCCGCATCGGACTGGCTGCCGCCAGCCGGGCGCTGCCAGGGGCCACGTTGCTTCACGCGCCGAGTACCGTGCCGGCGAGTGGTCGGCCATGGGCGAGGTCCGCGGCGGCCACCTGCTGTTTGCCCGGCAGTTGCACGGTGCTGAGCTTGAGCACGCCGTCGCCCGTCTGAACGCTGATGCCTTCGCTGCCGGCAGCGATGATCTGTCCGGGTACTGCCTGTGTCGTCCCGGTCGCGTTGCCGGCGCCGCCCACGCTGGCGGCAAAACAGCGCAGCTGCTGTCCGGCGAGCGTGGTTTCGGCTACCGGCCACGGGTTGTAGGCGCGTATCTGTCGGGCAAGCTGTGCGGCCGGCAGTCGCCAGTCGATGCGCCCATCGGCTTTCCTGATACGGCCGGCATAAGTGACGCCGGCGTCCGGCTGGGGTCGGGGCTGCAGACGGCCGGCCAGCAGACCATCGAGCACGTCCGACAGCGCCTCCGCGCCAAGTGCCGCCAGGCGCAGCTCAAGTTCGCCGGCAGTTTCCCGCTCATCTATGACAAGCCGGGCGCAGCTGTAGACCGGTCCCGTATCCAGACCGGCTTCCATCGCCATGATGCTGACGCCGGTTTCGTGGTCGCCGGCAAGAACCGCAGCCTGGATCGGTGAGGCCCCGCGCCAGCGCGGCAGGATCGAGGCATGTACGTTCACGCAGCCATGCGAAGGAATGGCGAGTACCGCCGGGGGCAACAGCAGCCCGTAGGCCACTACCACGAGCAGATCGGGGGCGAGTGCGCGCAGTTCAGTCTGCACCGCTTCGGTTTTCAGTGTCTCCGGCTGCAGCACGGGTATGGCGAGTTCGAGGGCCAGCTGTTTTACCGGACTCGCGCTCAGGTGCCGGCCGCGTCCTGCCGGGCGGTCGGGTTGGGTCAGCACTGCGACGGGCCGATGACCCCTGTCGCACAGCATCTGCAGCGTCGGCGTCGCAAAGGCCGGTGAACCGGCGAAGATGATCCGCGCGTCTTTCGACTTGTCGGGCATGAGTTCGGACGCGCGGCCGGCTGCCGCTCAGCGCACTGCTTCAGGGTGACGGCTGGATGATTCAACGCCGTCCTTGCGCCGGGCCTTGGCTGCCCGCTTCTTCAACCGGTTGCGCTTCAGTTCCGAGAGGTAGTCGACAAACAGCTTGCCTTCGAGGTGATCCATCTCGTGCTGGATGCAGACGGCCAGCAGGCCTTCGGCATCGAGTTCGAAAGGCTTGCCGTCGCGGTCCAGCGCCCGGACGCGGATACGTGCAGCGCGTTCGACCGGTTCGTTGACGCCGGGTACCGACAGGCAGCCCTCTTCGCAGATATCGCTGCCCTCACGGCTCAGGATCTCCGGGTTGATGAAGCACCAGGGCTGGTCGCGGGTTTCGGACACATCCAGGACCAGCAGCCGAATATGCCGGTCTACCTGCGTGGCGGCGAGGCCTATGCCCGGTGCCGCATACATGGTTTCCAACATATTGTCGGCCAGCAGGCGGTGTTCAGCGCCAACTGCCGTGACCGGCTGCGCCTTTATGCGCAGCCGGGGATCGGGATACTCGATGATTTTCAGCACCGCCATGTCGCTTCCTTCACAGTTTGGCGCCAAGTGCTATGTAACTTGCTCAAAATTATGATACATCTGGCAATGGTCAGCCGGGGTCGGGTTTCCCCGGGGTTGTTGTCGCATCTGGTCAGCCGCGCGAGCGCCATGATTATACCGTGGGGCCATTCGTCGTCGGCAGGCCTTCCAAGCAGGGATGGAGTCCCCATGAAAATCTCCCAGTCCGGGCCAGTCCAGCAGCGTGGTTTTCGTGGCCTTCTGGCCGGTGTCTTGCTGGTGACGCTGACCAGCTTTGCGAGCGGCCTGAATGCACAGCAGGGTGGCGGCGTTGAGCTGAACCCCTCGCATCCGGATACTTATGTCGTGAAGCCTGGCGATACCCTGTGGGACATCTCCGCCAGATTCCTGCGCGACCCCTGGTACTGGCCGGAGATCTGGTACGTCAACCCGCAGGTTGCGAACCCGCACCTTATTTACCCTGGCGATGTACTCACACTCGTGTATGTCGATGGCAAACCCCAGCTTCGCCTGGAGCGGGGTACGGTTTCCGGTACCGAAAAGCTTTCGCCGCGCGTTCGTGAAGAATCGCTGGACTCGGCTATCCGCACGCTGCCCTATGGCGCCGTCGCGCCGTTTCTCAGCAAAGGCATGGTGCTGGAGAAGAACGAACTCGAGAAACTGCCCTACATTGTCGCGCTGCGCGACAGTCACCTGGTGGGCGCAACCGGCAACGATGCCTATGTCCGTGGCGACGCCATCGATCCGGACAAGGTCTATAACCTGATCCACCCGGGTGACAAGATCGTCGATCCGGATGACGGTGATGTCGTTGGCTATGAAGGTATTTTTGTCGCCGAGGCCCATGCAAGCCGTACGGGCGACCCGGCGACGATGCAGCTCACTGGTTCAACTCGGGAAGCCCTGGTGGGTGACCGTTTGCTGCCCCAGATGCAGGCGCCGCTGCCCATGCACTTCGTCCCGCGGGCGCCCGACAAGCAGGTCGATGGTCGCATCATCCATGTCGTCGATGGTGTCACGCAGATTGGCCAGTACCAGGTCGTGATCATCAACCGCGGGACCCGCGATGGTCTCGAATCCGGCCACGTGCTGAGTATCTGGCAGGCTGGCAACAAAGTGCACGACCGGGTCAAATCCGGCATCTTCAACCGCAAAGTACAGTTGCCGGATGAGCGTGCCGGGCTTCTAATGGTGTTCAAGACCTATGACCGGATCAGCTACGGCCTGGTCATGAGTGCCGAGAGCGCCATTCATGTACTCGACAAGGTGCAAAACCCGGACTGAGCCGCGGGGCGCTGCTTCCGGGAGGGTACGGTGCCTGACCCGTCGCAAGGAGCGTATTGAGCACTGAAGCAAGGCTGGCCACGGCTCTTGAGGCCTGGCTTTCGGCACCGGACCATCATCTGCTGCGACCAGATGATCCGCACTATCCGCCTTTGCTCAGGGAGATCTCGCGTCCGCCTTCCACGCTGTTCGTGGCCGGCAATCCGGATGTCCTGACCCTGCCGCAGCTCGCGATCGTCGGCAGCCGCAATGCGACGGCCGAGGGCGCGGATACCGCCCGCAGCTTTGCCGCACATCTCGCTGCTGCCGGTTTCTGCATCACCAGCGGACTTGCCGAAGGCATCGATGCCGCGGCCCATCTCGGTGCATTGCATGCGCCGGACGGCCACACCATAGCGGTCTGCGGTACCGGCCTGGACAGCGTGTATCCGCGTCGTCATACCGGGCTCGCCGCGCAGATCGTCGCGGCTGGCGGAGCGATCGTTTCGGAGTTTGCGCCGGGTACGCCGGTCTCACGCAGCAACTTTCCACGTCGCAACCGGATCATCAGTGGCCTTTGCGTCGGTGTGCTGGTGGTCGAGGCCAGCGTCCGGAGCGGTGCACTGATTACCGCACGGCATGCGATGGAGCAGGGCCGCGAGGTGTTTGCCATTCCGGGCTCGATACATAATCCCGTGGCGCGCGGCTGTCATCGGTTGATACGCGAAGGTGCTCGTCTGGTGGAGACGGCAGCGGATATCGTCGATGAGCTGGGTGGTTTGCTGGCCGGTTTGCGGTCTGGTGATGAGCAGGAGCGGCAATCGGCAGATCAGCATGAGGCTGCAGCGGGAGGCGTGATTTCCACGACTGTGTCCGATACGGAACACGCTGATCTGCTGGCCGCGATGGGCTGTAATCCGGTTGCTGTCGATGTACTCGCGTCGCGCTGCGGATTGACGATCGGGGAGCTTTCCTCCATGCTTCTGATCCTCGAATTGCAGGGATTGGTGCGTTCGCTGGCTGGCGGCCGCTATCAGAGGATCAACCGGAGCGTCGAATAATGAGCGATACCGTTCTCGACGTTCTCCTGTACCTCTTCGAGACCTACACGGAGCAGGAGCCGGAGGCAGCAGACCAGGATGTGCTGCGCGACGAGCTTTTGCGGGCCGGTTTCGGTGAGCCTGAAGTCGACAGTGCGCTGGACTGGCTCGATGGTCTGAACGAAACCAGCGCCCCTTACGCGGGCATTCCGGGCGAGCGCTCGGTGCGTGTCTACAACGAGGTGGAGATACGCCGGCTGGATCTCGACTGCCGCGGTTATCTGCTCTATCTGGAGCAGGTCGGGATCCTCTCGGCCGCACAGCGTGAAGTGGTAATCGACCGGTTGATGGCCCTGGGCTCGGATACGGTCGATAAAGAGCAGCTGAAGTGGGTTGTACTGATGGTCCTGTTTGCCCAGCCAGGCCAGGAAACCGCCTTTTCGCGCATGGAAGATCTGGTCTTCGAGGAGAGCGCCGACGCCATGCATTGAGCGTTTATTCGTGTTTCAGCAGTCAAGCCGCGCTAGAGTCGCGGCTTCGTCGTCTGTAGAGTCCGCGTTTTCTGCAGATCTTCAGCCCGGGTTTGGGAGCGCATGACCAGTATCGTCGTCGTGGAGTCGCCGGCAAAGGCAAAGACCATCGAGAAGTACCTCGGCAAGGACTTCAAGGTGTTTGCGTCCTATGGGCATGTGCGCGACCTGCTGGAGAAGGATGGCGCCGTCGATCCGGAGCACGGCTATGAAATGAAGTACGCGGTGGCGGAGGACAAGGAGCGTCATATCGCCGCCATCGCCAGTGCCCTCAAGAAGGCCGATACGCTTTATCTGGCCACTGACCCTGACCGGGAGGGTGAGGCGATATCGTGGCACCTGCAGGAGGTGCTTGGTGAGCGGGGGCTGCTGAAGGACCGTTCCGTTTACCGGGTCGTGTTCTATGAGATCACCGAGCGGGCAGTCCGCGAGGCCATCGAGCAGCCGCGCCAGGTTTCCATGGACCTCGTCAACGCCTACCGCGCCCGGCGTGCGCTGGACCACCTGCTCGGCTTCAAGCTGTCGCCACTGCTGTGGCGGAAGATCAGCCCGAAGCTCTCGGCCGGGCGCGTGCAGAGTCCGGCACTGCGCATGCTGGTCGAGCGTGAGGAAGCCATCGAGGCCTTCCGCAGCCAGGAATACTGGTCCATCGATGCCCTGACCGGAACCGCGCCGCAATTTTTTGCGGCCCGCCTGGTCGAGTATGCGGGCCGCAAGGTCATCGACAGCTTGAATCGCGAGAAGCCGGAGATCTTCAGCTTTCAGAATGCGGCCCAGGCGGAGGAGGCCCGCAGCACGCTTGAAGCCGCTGCCGGAGGCAAACTTCGCGTCAGGGGTGTGGAGCGCAGTCAGCGCCGTCGCCGACCCGCGCCGCCGTTCACGACCTCGACGCTGCAGCAGGAAGCCTCACGCAAGCTCGGCTTCCGCGCCCGCAACACCATGCAGGTTGCGCAGAAGCTGTACGAAGGCGTGGCCATTGACGAAGGCACGGTCGGCCTGATCACCTACATGCGTACCGACTCTGTCGGACTGGCGAAAGAAGCCATCGATGATATCCGCGGCCTGATCGTCGAGCGCTATGGCAAGGCCAGCCTGCCGGCGCAGCCGAACGTCTACAAGACCACGGCGAAGAATGCGCAGGAAGCGCACGAAGGCATCCGGCCGACAAGTATCCGCCGCACACCCGAATCACTGCAGCGCTTCCTGAGTGACGAGCAGTACAAGCTCTACAGCCTGATCTGGAAACGCACCATCGCTTCGCAGATGGAGCCCGCCGTGTACGATCAGCTCGCCGTCGACCTGGTGCCGGCACAACGCGCGGAGGCAGGCCGATTCCGGGCTTCGGGGTCGACGCTGGTGAGCCCCGGGTTCATTGCCGTATACCTTGAAGGTCGTGATGACGACGGTGACGACAATAACGAAGTGAAACTGCCGGCTGTGCATGAGGGCGACATCCTGTCGCTGGAGGCCGTTCGCCCGGAGCAGCATTTCACCGAGCCACCCCCGCGCTTTACGGAGGCAAGTCTCGTCAAGGCACTTGAGGAGCGCGGCATTGGCCGGCCTTCGACCTATGCCTCGATCATTTCGACGCTGCTGAACCGGAAGTACGCCGAGCTGAAGGGCCGGGCGCTCAAGCCCACCGATGGCGGGCGTGTGGTCAGCGGATTCCTGACCAGTCATTTCACCCGCTATGTCGATTACGACTTCACCGCGCACATGGAAGACGAACTCGACCAGATCTCGCGCGGTGAATGTGCCTGGGTGCCGGTGCTGGAAGAGTTCTGGCAGCCCTTTGCCGTCCTGCTCAAGGAAAAGGACAAGTCAGTCAGCCGCGATGAGGCGGTACAGGCCCGCGAACTCGGCAAGGATCCGGCCTCTGACCGGCCGGTGTCGGCGCGTTTTGGTCGCTATGGCGCCTTCATCCAGATCGGCACCCGCGACGACGAAGAAAAGCCGAAGTGGAAGGGCCTCCAGCCCGGTCAGAGCATGTTCAATATCGAGCTGCCCGACGCGCTCGAGCTATTCAAGCTGCCGAGGAAGCTCGGCACCTTGCCGGGCGGTGAACCGGTCAGTGCAAATACCGGGATGTTCGGCCCCTATGTGCAGTACGAGACGGTCGACAAGGAGACCGGCGAGGTCGTCAAGAAATACGCTTCCCTGCAGGATATCGATCCGCTGAAAGTCACGCTCGAGGAAGCCATCGAGGTGATCAGGGCAAAACAGGAAGCGGATGCCAAGAAACTGGTCAAGGACTTTGGCGTGGACGGCATACGCATATTGAATGGCCGTTGGGGGCCGTACCTGGCGGACGCCGAGCGCAATGCCCGGATACCAAAGGACCGGGAACCCGGGTCGATCACGCTTGAAGAGGCGCGCAAGCTGCTCGCGGATGCGCCGGTGCGCAAGCGCCGCTGGGGCAAGAAAATCGTCAAGAAGGCGACGAAAAAAGCGGCCAGGAAGAAGACACCGAAGAAGGCTGCGGCGGACGGCTCTGCGCCGCCTGTTGCTGCAAAGAAGAAGACCGGTGTCCGCAAGAAAGCGGGTGCAAAGAAGAAGGCGGCAAAAAAGAAAGCTGTGTTAGGCTGACCACTTAACAATAAGTGCCAACCCTTTGCCGGGGCACCAGAAAAGCAAGATCCCGGCCGGTCACGCATGAAAAAGCATCTGACATACGCCATTGGTGCTGCGGCAGCATTATTTGTGCATTCGCTGGGAGCGGCTCCGGCTCCTGCCGCGGGTACGCGCCTGAAAGCGATCGCAGCTGCCGACGACGAAGAACACATATACATCGTCCAGCTCGCAGCGCCCCCTGCCGTTGCCGAGCCCGGTCTGCGCCCCGAGCGCCGGAAGGGCGTTCGTGCCCGTCTGGAGACGCAGTCGCCGGCGGTACGGCGTTACACGGACCGTCTCGTCGCCCGGCACGATGCGACGCTCGAGGCAATCGGGGCGCGCCACGCCAAGCTCTACAGTTATCGCTATGCGCTGAACGGGTTCTCCGCACGCCTGACGCCGACGCAGGCGCGCAAGCTCAGGGCACGGAAGGGCGTACTCAATGTCTGGGAAGACCGCAAGCAGCAGGTCAGGACCAGCGACAGTCCGGACTTCCTGGGCCTGACCGCCACAGCCGGCGGTCTCTGGAAAGATCGAAAGCTCAGTGGCGAAGGCGTGGTCATCGGCGTGATCGACAGTGGCATCGCGCCCGGCCACATCAGCTTCAAAGACACCATTCCGGCAAAGCGCCCCCGCCTCTGTCGTTCTGCCTGGGCTGAAAACTCGCTGCTCGGCTTGTGGCTCTGCAAGCGCTTCAAGTCGCGCCCCGACCAGCTGGTCTTTGCGCGGCCCGCCGGCTGGCAGGGCGTGTGCGAGGCGGGCGAGGGTTTTGCGAGCACCGACTGCAACAACAAGCTGATCGGCGCCCGTTACTACATCGACGGATTCCTCGAGCAGTACGCACTGAACGAGAATGAGTTCATCTCACCGAAAGATGCCGATGGTCACGGTACGCATATTGCCTCGGTCGCTGCCGGGAATCGCGTCAATGCAACGCTGGGCGGCGAGTTCGTCGACAAGATCAGCGGCATGGCGCAGCGGGCGCACATCGCCGTGTACAAGGCCTGCTGGCTGGAGCCGGGTGCAGCGCGCGGCTCATGCAGTACGGCGGACCTGACCCAGGCCATCGAAGACGCCGTTGCCGATGGCGTCGACATCATCAATTACTCGGTGGGCACTGACGACGATATCGTCGATGCGGATGACCTTGCGCTGCTTGCGGCCGTGAACGCCGGTGTCCTGGTGGTTGCGGCGGCAGGGAACGAGGGACCGGCACCGGAAACCGTGGACTCGCCGGCAGCGGCGCCCTGGGTGCTGGCGGTGGGTGCTTCGAGCCGGCGCGGTGGACGCTTTCATGATGCGATCCGCGTCAACAGTCCGGCCAGCGTGCAGAACGACTATGTGGCAGTTGAAGCAGACTTCACGCCCCTGCTCAGGGACAAGGGTCCGCTGACGCTGGACCTCGTGCTGGTTGACGATGGCATCTACGGCTTTTTCGACACCACGATCGGTACCACCTTTGATGCCTGCGAGACGGTGCGCAATACCGCTGAACTGAGCGGCAAGATCGCGCTGGTACAGCGCGGCGGCTGCAACTTCGACGTGAAGGTGCGCAATGTCGAGGATGCTGGCGCCAAAGCCGCGCTGATATTCAACGACCAGGGCGAAGCAATCATCATGACCGGTTCGCGCGGCGATATCACTATTCCCGCGCTGATGATCGGCCACGACGACGGCGAACTGCTGCGCGCACGGTTGGTCGCCGGGGACACCGTGGGAGTAACCCTGCAGAAGGGCCTGTTCCTGCGGATTGCTGATTCCGGGAACCTGATGGAGGCGTTCTCCTCACGGGGCCCAAACCACTGGCAGACGGATGTACTGAAGCCCGACCTCACCGCACCGGGCGTGGAGATCCTCGGGGCGCAAACGCCGGATGGGGCCAACAACCTGCGTGGTGAGACCTTCCAGTATCTGTCCGGCACCTCGATGGCGGCCCCGCATGTGGCCGGCGTTGCAGCGCTGCTCAAGGAAGCGCACCCGGACTGGAGTCCGGCGGCGCTGCGCTCTGCGCTGATCACCACGGCGCGCCAGGATGTGCTCAACCAGGACGGCGAAACGCCGGCTGATCCCTTCGACTTCGGGGCCGGTCATATGGTGCCCAATGCAGCTTTTGCGCCCGGACTCGTCTATGACGCGGGTGCAGATGACTACGATGCCTTTCTTTGCGGCCGTGATCAGCCGAGGGACAGTTCGGTCGATTGCGCGCGCCTGGAGGCCGACGGTTACGCGACCGATGGCAGTGACCTCAATCTGCCGACGATCGCCACCGATGACCTGGTCAGTGAGCAAATCATCCGGCGGCGGGTGACCAACGTCGGCGAAGCGGCGCAGTTTGTCGCCAGCGTGGAGATGCCGACCACGATCAACGCGGAGGTCAGTCCCTCGCTGTTGTCACTCGGGGCTGGCGAGAGTGCGGATTTCGAGATCCGGCTCTCGACGCAGTACACCACCTTCGATGCCTGGCAGTTCGGCGCGTTGACCTGGTCGTCCGGAGCAACCAGCGTGCGCTCGCCGCTGGCAATCAAGGCCTTGCGCTTCGCTGCGCCCATCGTCGTCACCGGTAGCGGGGCGGAAGGCAGTCTCGATGTGGTCCTGAAGAGCGGCTACACGGGGACCTATCAGGCGGTGCTGAGCGGACTGGAAGCGGCAAATGAGGGGCAGCCCGAGAACTTGCGTGCGGCATTGACGGATGCAACCGTCGCCGAAGACCCGACCGACAGCTACAGCTTTGTCCAGCCCGGCAGCGGTTCACTGCCGGCCAGCGTGCGCCGCCTGCCGATCATCGTGCCGGACGGCACGCGGTATCTGCGCGTTGCCTTGTTCAACGAGGCGCGCAACGGCAATGCTGATCTTGATCTCTATCTGTATGCCTGTCCGGGCTTTGGCGAGTGCATCGAGGAGGCCACGCCCAGCCAGAATGCCGACTCGGAGGAGGTCATCAACCTGATTCCTGCCGAAGGTCAGAGCTTTGTCACCCCGGGCGAGTACTACGTCGATGTGCATGGCTTCGATACCGATGGCGGCAGTGCGACCTTCAATCTGCTGGTATGGACGGTAGGTGCCGACCGGGCCAATGCAACGCTCACTGCGCCGGGCAGTCTCGGCACCGGCGGTCCGGCCAGCGTTGGCTTGAGCTGGCAGGGCCTGTCGCTGGGGCTGCACCTGGGGCTGATCAGCCACAGTGATGGCGATATCACCTTTGGTCAGACCGTCATCGAAGTCACTCCCTGAGAGCTTGCCGCACGCCGCCGTTGCGCACCCGGTTGCAGTGCCGAGAGCAGCCCCAGCAACCCGGGGTCTGCTCCGGACTCGAACGAGACGCGATAACCACGGATGGTCAGGTAATCGCACGGATCAGGTGCAGGCAGCACTTCGCTCTCGTCTGGGAATGCCGCCATCAGGTAGCCGAGCAGATCTTTGTCCACGTGTCTTGATCTCCATATTGCTGCGGGTCCAGACCTGTGCCGGGCTGCGGGTGGGGAGCGTGAGGGCAGAGGCCTGGCGCAAGGCTTCAGGCCAGCTCGGTAGTGCACTGCCCAGGCTGTGCTGGTTCATGGTGTCTCCGTCAGTGGGTCCGACCAGGAAATCCGGTCGCTGTCCACGGAGCCCAGTATTCGTCCCGCTGTTTGCAGTCTGATCACAGCGCAATTACATTTTTTTGACGGGGTTGCGCACTATGCAGCGCATTAACATCACGTCGAAGTTTGGTTCAAATTGATAAAGATATTTTTATAAACAATATCTTATATAAATACACAGATTCTCTTGCGATGCACAACAATCTGCCCTAGAATGCGTCTTGTCCAGTGCAACCCGCTTTCAAGGAGTCCTGACCATGACCACTCTGAACCAGTTTCCGAATATCCCCGGTTTCCAGAAAGAGGCTCTTGAGCCCCTGCGTGCTTTCAATGGCGTCGCCGTTGAAGCTTTCGAGCGCCTCTCCCAGCAGAACTATGCGGTTCTGGGTGATTGCATCAATTTCGCGGTCGAACAGGCCCGCCTGCCGACCAACGTCGCCAACTACGGCGAGTTCCTGACCCGCCAGATGGAGTTCACCCGCGCTTTCGGTGAACAGCTGGTCCGTCGTACCCAGGAGTACGTGGAAATCGCCGGCAGCGTACAGGCCAAGGCGCAGGCCACGGTGGCTGCCAGCCAGACCAAGGCTGCCTGAATACAGACTTTGCCGATCCGAAGGGGCGCTCGCCGCTGAGGTGAGCGCCCTTTTTCTTTGCGCGACCCCGCCGGAACTGCTTGCCTGCCCGTGTCGCGGTGCACATACCGCTGCCGGAATACCGGGTTAGAATCAAAACCCGAGCGACAGGCACACCCCGATGATCAGGTAGCTGGATCCATGCCGAGGACAGTAAAGAAGTACGCTAATCGCCGCCTCTACGACACCGAGGCCAGTCGTCACGTCACGCTGGACGGCATCAGGCAGCTGGTCGCCGGCGGTGAAGACGTGGTGGTGATCGACGACACGACCGGCGAGGACATCACGCGCAGCATTCTGCTGCAGGTGATCTCCGAGCAGGAGCAGGGCGGCCGGCCGATACTGTCGGCAGAGATGCTCCGCCACATCATCCGCTTCTACGGCAATCCGCTGCAGGAGCTGATGGGTGGTTATCTCGAGCGCAGTCTCGACGTGTTCATGAAGCAGCAGAAAAGCCTGCAGGACCAGATCCAGAAATCGATGGGCGCCTTGCCGCTGGGCATGACACCGCCGCACCTGTCGCCACTCGGCTCGATGCAGGATATGGCGGCAAAGAACATCGAAGCCTGGACCCGCATGCAGAAAACCTTTCTCGACATGATGATGCCGCGTCCCACCGCGGAGAAAAGCAAGGACAAGTCCACCGATCACAAGGAGTAGACGCCCTGCCGCCGGATTGAATGCCGGGCGGCAGTCAGCCCGCAACATGTCCGCAGAACCCAGCTTTCCATCTTACGATCCCGCCGAATTTTCCCGCCAGCTCGCCGAGTACACACAGGCAGCGCAAACGATGTTTGCCGAGATCATGAAGGTGCCCTCCGCCGGTGCCGGACGCGGACTCGATCCGCTCAACGTCGCTCCGGCCATGCAGGGGGCAGCCAGCCAGCTGTCCATGAGCCCGGCGCGTCTGATGCAGGCCAACCTGCAGCTCTGGCAGCAGCACATGCTGCTCTGGCAACAGATGGCTGCCTCGATGGCCACCAAAGCCCGCAGCGGTGATCAGCCGGCAGTTCCGGCATTTCCGCCAGTCGCGGAACCGGAACCGGGCGACCGCCGCTTCCGTCATCCTGACTGGCAGGAAAATGCCCTGTTCGATTACATCAAGCAGTCGTACCTGATCACTTCGCGCTGGCTAGTCGACACGATGTCCGGACTGGAAGGGCTGGATGCGCAGACTGCGAAGAAAGTGAATTTCTACACGCGGCAGTTTGCCGATGCCTTTGCGCCGAGCAATTTCGTGTGGACCAACCCCGAGGTACTGCGCGCCACCTGGGAGAGCCAGGGGCAGAACCTCGCCCGGGGCATCGAGAATTTCAAGCGCGACATGGAGCGTGGCAAGGGCGAACTGCGTGTCACGATGAGCGACCCGGACGCCTTTGAACTCGGCGTCAATCTGGCCACGACCCCCGGCAAGGTGGTCTTCCAGAACGACCTTATCCAGTTGATCCAGTTCGAGCCGACCACGGAACAGGTGCACCGTACGCCGATCGTCATGATTCCGGCGTGGATCAACAAGTACTACATTCTCGATCTCAACGAGAAAAAGTCTTTCATTCGCTGGGCCCTCGGGCAGGGCTATACGGTTTTTGCCGTGTCCTGGGTCAACCCTGACGAGTCACTGGCGGACAAGACCTTCGACGATTACCTGACCGAAGGTGTCGTCGCGGCGCTCGATGCGATCGAGGCCGCTACCGGTGAGCACGAAGTCAGCGCGGTCGGTTACTGCATCGGCGGTACGATGCTGGGCGTTGCACTTGGCTACCTTGCCGGCATCGGTGACCAGCGCATCAAGACGGCGACCATGCTCACCGCCCAGGTCGACTTCTCCGAGCCCGGCGATCTCTCGGTTTTCATCGACGAGAAGCAGCTCGATAATCTCGACCAGATGATGGGGGGCAAGGGCTATCTCGAAGGCCAGGCGATGTTCACCACCTTCAACATGCTGCGCGCCAACGACCTGATCTGGTCCTTCTTCGTCAACAACTACCTGCTCGGCAAGGAAGCGAAGCCCTTTGACCTGCTGCACTGGAATGCCGATGCCACCCGCATGCCACGCAAGATGCATCTGTTCTACCTGCGGCAGATGTACCTGCACAACAATCTCGTCAGGCCGGGCGCCATCGAACTCGCCGGTGTGCCCATCGATCTCGCCAAGGTGACGGTGCCGGTCTACCTCGAGGCCTGCCGCGAGGATCACATCGCGCCCTTCCGTTCCGTGTTCAAGGCGCGTCACAATTTTTCCGGCCCGGTGCGTTTCCTGCTCGCCGGCTCCGGTCATATCGCCGGCGTCATCAATCCGCCGGATGCCCACAAGTATCAATACTGGCGCAATGATGCCGAGCCCTGGGAGATAGACGCCTGGCTGGAAGGTGCCACCGAGCACCCGGGCTCCTGGTGGCCCGACTGGGAAGCATGGCTCGCGCCACAGTCCGGCGAGATGGTTCCCGCGCGCAAGCCGGGCGATGGCAAGCTGGCCGTGATCGAAGATGCGCCGGGGTCTTTTGTGAAGGTGCGGTCAGCCTAAGGCATGCACGACGACACTGTTGACTGCGTCGTCGTTGGCGCCGGTGTGATCGGCCTCGCCGTGGGCCGCGCGCTGGCCCTGTGCGGTCTGGAGGTCGTCGTCGTGGAGGCAGCCGGTGCCACCGGCACGGAGACGAGCAGCCGCAATTCGGAAGTCATCCATGCGGGTATCTACTACCCGTTCGATACGCTGAAGGCGCGCTTGTGCGTCCGTGGCCGTCAGGCGCTCTACGACTACTGCGAGACCAAGGGTATCGCCCACGCCCGGACCGGCAAGCTGATCGTGGCGACGCGGGATGCCGAGATTCCCGTCCTCGACGGTTATCTCGCACAGGCCCGTGCCAACGGCGTCACTGATCTGACAAGGCTCGGTCCTGCTGAGGTCAGCAGACTCGAGCCCGCCGTGCATTGCGTGCAGGCGCTGTATTCGCCATCGACCGGCATCATCGACAGCCGGGACTATCTGCTCGCGCTGCAGGGAGATCTGGAGGCACATCGGGGCACCGTAGTACTCGACACGCGGGTGAGCCGGGTCGTTCGCCGGGAACAGCTCTTCGAGATCCAGGTGGAGGGCGCAACGGTGATGCGCTGCGCCAGCCTGGTCAATGCCGCCGGGCTACATGCGCAGCATCTTGCCCGCAATATCGATGTGCTGCCGCGGGCGACGATTCCGTCACGGCATCTGGCTCGTGGCCACTATTACCGGCTGGCTGGCCAATCGCCCTTCAGCCACCTTGTGTATCCGGTCGCCGGTCCCGCCGACCTGGGTATACACGTCACGCTGGATCTCGGCGGTGCGACGCGTTTCGGCCCTGACCTCCAGTGGATCAGTTCAATCGACTACAGTTTCGATCCGGACCGGCGAGCCGCTTTCACCGCAGCCATCCGTCGTTACTACCCCGATCTCGACGAAGCCCGGCTGCAGCCGGGCCATACGGGTATCCGGCCGAAACTTGCCGGGCACGGCGAAGCTGCAGCGGACTTTGTCCTGCAGGGTGAGGAAGCCCACGGTGTGCCGGGACTGGTCAACCTCTACGGCATCGATTCGCCGGGGCTCACCGCATCACTGGCGATAGCGGAACAGGTCAGTGCGCTTCTCAATCGCGGCTGAAGCCGCTCCTACTTGTCGACATCGTGTCCGCTGATCACATCGCGGAGCGCCGGCGGCAGGTGACCCGCACCCATCTGCCCGGAATCGAGCCGCGCCATGTAGTCGCGATAGGCGCGCATCGCACGGTGACCCATGAACCACATGATCGGAATATTCACGAACAGCATGAGCCCGGTGCCAAGGCCGCTCAAATTGTCGAGCTGTGCGTCGGATTTCAGGAAACCGAGCGTCGAGACGATGGCTAGGCTGCAGTACACATACTTGAATGGCGCGACCCATCGCTCACCAGCGAGGTACACGATGCCCTGCTCGGCGTAGTAGCTGTAGGAAATCATCGTCGAAATCGCAAACAGCCAGACGGCAAGCGTCACCACCCATCGGCCGAGGCCCGGCAACACTGAATCGAATGCAACAGCGGTCAGTGCCGCACCGACATAACTGACGTAGATGCCGTGATCAGTCATCTGCGGGGCCTCCACACTCTGCAGCGTGTTCCAGTGAATGACCGGGCCGCCGGCAGCCGCAATCTCGATGGTCCCCCCCAGCCGGTGCAGGTCATTGCCGGTCTGTTCGTTCGGCGCGCTGCGCAGGATGGTGAAGACGCGCTCACCGCCGGACCAGGCGCTGCCGATACGGGCCGGGGCATCGGTCTCCGGCAGTGTCCATTCGCCGGCTGCAACAGCAATCGGCTGCACGTTGTCAGGCAGGGTCGCTTCCGCGGGGCGGTTCCAGGTACCAGTGACGATGATGACAAGCGCAGTCACCGTACAGGTCACGATGGTATCGATGAAGGGTTCAAGCCCGGCAACGACGGATTCACGCACGGGTTCGCTGGTCTTGGCAGCCGAATGCGCGATCGGCGAGGTGCCCTGGCCAGCCTCGTTGGAAAAAATTGCCCGCTTCATGCCGTAGAGGAAGGCGTAACCCATGGTCCCGCCGATGAAAGCGCCGCTCGCTTCCGTGGGTGAGAATGCCGAGCGGAAGATGAGCCCGAACATGGCCGGAATCTCGCCGGCGTCCATTGCCAGTACATAGACCGCGGCGGCGAAATAGATGGTGATCATGAATGGCACGAGCGCAGCTGCTACTCGCCCGATGCGGTGAATACCGCCGAGGATCACCAGGCCGACGATGATCGCCAGCGCAATGCCCGCAAAGATGCCGGGTACGTCGAAATAAAGCTCGGTCATGTTGCCGACGTTCCAGGCCTGGAACATGTTGCCACCGGTGACTGTCGTGACCAGCAGCGTGACGCAGAACAGGCCACCGATCAGCTTGCCGAGCTTCTGCCGCCAGGGCGGGCCATCCGCCAGCGCCTTGCTGATGACCCACATCGCGCCGCCGTGCGGGTTGTCGGGGTCGGTGGTATTCCGGTAGAGCATTGCCAGCGTGACTTCGGTGGTCTTGAGCGCCATGCCGAAAAAGCCGACCACCCACATCCAGAACACGGCTCCCGGTCCGCCCAGGCTGATGGCGAGCGCCACACCGCCGATATTGCCGAGGCCGACCGTAGCCGACAGTGCGGCCGACAGCGCCTGGAAGTGATTGATGGCGCCGGGGTCGGCCGGATTATCGTAGCGGCCGCGCAGGACGTGCAGGCCGTGCGTCAGCGAACGGAACTGGCTGAAGCGCGTCCAGAGCGTGAAAACGATCCCCGTGCCGAGCACGAGAAACAGGACTGCGTTATGCCAGAGGAAGGAGTTGGCGGTTTCGAGGAAGCTGTTAAAACTGTTCAATTCATCGCTCTATGATTGCGGTGACACCCATACCGCCCGCGGTACAGATGGAAACAAGGCCGCGGCCGCGGCCGCGCAGTTCGAGCTGTCGGGCAAGCGCCCCCAGAATGCGTGCGCCGGTTGCAGCAAAGGGGTGGCCGATGGCAATGCTGCCGCCGCGGGTGTTCAGCCGCGTACGGTCGATCGACCCCAGCGGCTGACTGCGGCCCAGCTTGTCCTTGCAGAACTCAGGTGACTCCCATGCCTTGAGCGTCGCCAGAGTCTGCGCAGCGAAGGCCTCGTGGATTTCATAGAAATCGAAATCGCCGAGGCCCAGATCCGCATCAGCCAGCATTGCCGACACTGCATAGGCGGGCGCGAGCAGCAACCCTTCCTTGCCGACGAAGTCGACGGCAGCCACCTTGCCATAGCGCAACCAGGCCTGGACAGGCAAGCGGTGCGCATTGGCCCAGTCCTCCGATGCCAGCAGCACGGCCGCTGCGCCATCGGTCAGCGGCGTGCTGTTGCCGGCGGTCATCGTGCCGGCCGGCCCGCGATCGAAAGCGGGTTTCAGTTTTCCGAGCCGCTCCAGCGTTGAATCACGACGGATGTTGTTGTCCTCGCTGACTCCCTGCCAGGGCGTGACCAGATCCTTGTAGAAGCCTTCATCGTAAGCGCGCGCGGCTTTCTGGTGACTCTCCAGCGCGAGCTGGTCCTGGTCGCGGCGCGAGATGCTCCACTGCTTTGCGGTGAGTTCGGTACTCTGGCCCATGCTGAGACCCGTGCGCGGTTCGACGACGCCGGGCGTTTCAGGCTTGAACATCCGCGGCCGGAGTCCCAGCCAAGGCCGGAGCTTCTCGCTGACCGAGCGGCCTCGGGCACTGCCGAGCAGAAGCTCGCGGTACTCGTCCGGATAGACGACCGGGAGATCGCTGATCGAGTCCGTACCTGCGGCGATACCGGAGTCGATCTGGCCGAGTGCGATCTTGTTGCCGAGCTGGATGGCCGCTTCAAGGCTGGTGCCGCAGGCGCGGGTCAGGTCATAGGCCGGCGTTTCAGGCGCCAGCGTCGTGCCGAGTACGGATTCGCGCGCGAGGTTCCAGTCACGCGAATGTTTCATGACCGCGCCGAGCGCCACATCGCCGAGGCGCTCGCCGCCGAGTCCGCAGGCATCGACCAGGCTCTGCAGGGTCGCGGTCATCATGTCCTGGTTGGACTGGTGCGTATATGCGGTATTCGCGCGGCAGAACGGTATCCGCCTGCTGTTGATGATCGCGACACGGCGCGGCGCCTGATAATGCATGGTTTCAGGTCTCCTGTTACTGACCGAAAGTCGGGCCGGCAGATTCCAGATATGCGGCTTCGTCAGGCGTGTCTGGCCGGCCAAGAATCCGGTTGCGATGAGGGAACCGGCCGTGGGCCGCGATGATGTCGTGGTGCAGTTCGGCGAACTGCGCAAAGGTGGCGAAAGTCGCCTTGAGGGTTTCCGAGACGCCGGCCAGCAGACCTTCGTAGATCCTGACCGAGCGCTGCTGGATCCGCAGCGACTCGGCGTGCTGCAATGGCATGAAGTAGAAAACCTGTTGCAGTGGCGTGAGCTTCTTGTACGCGCCGGTCGCAGCGCCTTCCACGCAGAGCTTTACCGCCTGGGCGTCTCTGGAGAATGCCTTTGGCGTGCCGCGAAAGATGTTCCGGCGAAACTGGTCGTGCAGGAGGATCAGCGCGAGCCGCCCCTCCGGCTCCTCCGCCCAGCTGTTCAGTGCACCTCTGGCTGCGCGATCCACAAGCGGCCCGAATTCCTGGCGAATCAGCGCATCAAAATCGGGGTCTGCGCTGAACCAGCGGTCCAGGCGGCTGTCGATGGTCGGCTGATCCATGGCGCCGTCACTGAACCAGAAGTCGAGTACGCGGCGGATGTCTGGGTCGCTCATCGTCCGGAGTATAAACGGGCCGGGGCGCGGCTACTGCAGACTGAGTTTCTGTTCGACCGGCTCGCCGCCGATCGTGAATACGGCGTCCTTGTACTTCGGCGGTCCGAACCGCGGCCGTATGTTGTTGGACAGCGCGGCCGGCTCCCTGGGGATGCCGATGAAGTTGCTCTTCAGCTTCGTGTCATCGTCCACATCCTGGAACACTGACAGCGCATACTCGCCAGGTGGCAAGAGCAACTCGAGAGTCACGCTGTCGCCCACCCGGTTGCCGGCGACCTTTACGCTCTTGAAGGTGCGATAGCGGTCGCTCAGCCAGTCATCCGCGTTGTCATACACACGGACGATGACCTGCCCCTTGTCGCTCTGGACATTGGTGGCGATTACCCGCAGGTTCGGGTTCTCAGCAGCCGATACCGTTGCGCTGAAGATCAGCCCGGCAAGCAGTATTGATTTCATGTGTGCATCAATCCGTGTCGATGAGTACTGTGAGCGATATTAGGCCACTCCGGGGCCACTGTCGTCCCGGATGCCGATCAGCTGACGCGCCTTCATCGCGGTCGCGAGCACCGAAGGCAGATCGCTGCCCAATACCGTGAAGTGGCCCATCTTGCGGCCTGGCCGGGCTTCGCTCTTGCCATAGAGATGCAGCCTGAGTTCGGGAATCGCGAGCAGCACGGGCCAGTCAGGCTCGCGTGGCTCGCCGGTATCGAACCACAGGTCGCCGAGCAGGTTGACCATCACGGCAACGCTGCGGGCCGATGGCTCGCCGAGCGGCAAACCGCAGAGTGCCCGCACCTGCTGCGCGTACTGGCTCGTCTGACAGGCATCCAGCGTGTAGTGGCCGCTGTTGTGCGGGCGGGGCGCCATCTCGTTGACGAAGAGCTTGCCGCGGCTGATGAAGAACTCGACAGCCAGGGTGCCGACATAGTCCAGCGCAGTTGCGATCTGCAGCGCACATTGCCGCGCGTTTTCGGCCAGTGCGGCAGGAATGCGCGCCGGCACGATCGAGACATCGAGGATGCCGTTGCGGTGACTGTTCTCCGCGACCGGGAAGCATTCGGTCTGCCCGTCCCTGCCGCGCGCGAGTACCACCGATACTTCAGCGTCGAGCGGCAGCAATGCCTCCAGTACGCAGGCCTTGTCGGCGTTGTGTCGGAAGGCCGCGAGCGCTTCATCACGCGTGTTGACGCGCGACTGGCCCTTGCCGTCATAGCCAAAGCGCGCGACCTTGAGGATGCCCGGGAACAGCGCGCTGTCAGCGGCCTGCAGGTCGCCTGCGCTGCGGATTGCGGCCCAGGGACCATGCGGCAGGCCGTATCGGTGCAGGAATTCCTTTTCGGCAATGCGGTCCTGACAGACTGCAACGGCGGCAGCGGCAGGGGCAACGCAAACGGTACGTGCCAGGTACTCCAGGCTGGGTGCAGGCACGTTTTCGAATTCGGTCGTAATCGCCGCACAGTGCGCGGCCAGCGCATCGAGGGCAGGCTGATCGTCGTATGCAGCAGCCAGGTGCCGGTCGGCAATGTGTCCGGCCGGGCTGTCCGGATCCGGATCAAGCACCCACACCCGATAGCCCAGTTCCCGGGCTGCCTGCACGAAGAAGCGGCCGAGTTGGCCGCCGCCCAGCAGACCCAGGTTGGCAGGCGGGAGAATTGCCGCCATTCAGTCGTGAAGCTTCATGGCCATCACGGTTCTGGCCTGTCGCTGGCGAAAAGCAGCGAGCTTTTTCGCCAGCGCGGGGTCATCGCCGGCGAGTACGGCGACGGCAAACAGTGCGGCATTGGCTGCGCCCGCTTCACCGATGGCAAATGTCGCCACGGGTATGCCTTTGGGCATTTGCACGATGGAAAGCAGCGAGTCCTGACCGGAAAGTGCTTTCGACAGGACCGGAACACCGAGTACCGGGAGCGTGGTCTTGGCGGCAATCATGCCGGGCAGATGAGCGGCACCGCCTGCGCCGGCAATGATCAGCCTGAGGCCACGGCCGCGCGCGGCGGCGGCGTACTCGAACATGAGGTCCGGGGTTCGATGTGCCGAGACCACGCGTTTCTCGCAGGGCACGCCGAATTTCTGCAGGATTTCCACCGCCGCCCGGAGCGTGGGCCAGTCGGAGTCCGAGCCCATCACGACGCCGACCAGTGGCTGCCGGGCCGATGCGGATCTGCTTTTCGCTTTGCTTGCCATCGTTACTCCACCCGTGGTCCGGGGACTGGTAATTCTACAGAAGGCGCTGCCGGTCACGCTGCAAGGCATGCTGTTCCATGGAAAACGGGCGGCAGCATCCTTGTTCATACGTGGTTAAACTCCGGACGGCAAGTCTTGTGCAGCTTCGGCTGCTGCCGCCGGCCCGGTTGCCGGCACGGGAAATTTCAGGAGTTCAAGAGTATGCATACACACGGAACAATCAAACTGACCATGCTGGTGCTCGGTATCAGTCTGGCGCTTGCCGGCTGCCAGTCCGTCGACCCCTATACCGGTGCGCAGAAAACCAGCAATACCACCAAGGGTGCGGCCATCGGTGCAGGTGTAGGTGCTGCAATCGGACTGATTACCGGCGACAGTTCGTCCGAGCGCAAGAGACGTGCGCTGATTCTCGCCGGAGCCGGAGGTCTCGCGGGCGGTGCCGTCGGCAATTACATGGATCGTCAGGAAGCGAAGCTGCGTGAGCAGCTGCAGGGGACAGGCGTGAGCGTGACCCGCAACGGCGACAACATCATCCTGAACATGCCGGGCAACGTGACTTTCATGACCAACAGCGCGGACATCAACGCCTCGTTTTACCAGGTGCTGAACTCGGTTGCGCTGGTGCTGAAAGAGTTCGACAAGACGGTGGTGGATATCGCCGGTCATGCGGACAGCACGGGCCCGGAGGACAAGAACCTCGATCTGTCACAGCGGCGTGCCGGCAGTGTCAGCAGCTATCTTGCCGCCCAGGGCATCAACGCCCAGCGGCTGATCGCGGTTGGCTACGGTGAATCGCGACCGATCGCCAGCAACGACACGAAGGAAGGGCGTGCAATGAATCGTCGCGTGGAAATCACCCTGTTGCCGGTGACGCAGACGCAGTAGCGCCTGCCGGAATCGTTCAGATGGCGGTGCGCAGGCTGCGAATCGCCGTCTGTTCGATCTGCCGGACGCGTTCGGCAGAGATGCCGTAACGGGCCGCCAGCGTCTGCAGCGTGGCTTTCTTGTCGCCGAGCCAGCGCGCTTCGAGGATTTCCCGGCTGCGGGCGTCCAGGCTGTCGAGTGCGTCATGCAGGCGGTCGGCACCCTGTTCGCGCCAGTCGTCGTTTTCCAGCGCCTGGGCCGGATCGCCCGACTCGCTCGCAATATAGAGCGCAGGTGCGTACGGGGTTTCGTCGTCGGTCTCGGGCCCCGGATCGAAGCTCACATCCTGACCGGCAAGACGCTCTTCCATTTCGCCAACCTCGCGGGCGGTGACACCCAGGTCCTTGGCGATGACTTCGCGTTCGGGGGCCGACAGCCAGCCCAGATGTTTCTTTGCCCGGCGCAGGTTGAAGAACAGTTTGCGCTGCGCCTTGGTCGTCGCGATCTTGACGAGACGCCAGTTGCGGAGGACGTATTCGTGGATCTCTGCACGGATCCAGTGCACGGCGAAGGAGACGAGCCGTACGCCCATCTCGGGGTCGAAACGCTTCACGGCCTTCATGAGGCCGATATTGCCTTCCTGGATCAGGTCGCCGAGCGGCAGGCCATAACCGGTGTAGCCGCGCGCGATGTGGACGACAAAACGGAGCTGGGAAAGCACCAGCTGGCGTGCCGCATCCAGATCATCGTCTTCGCGAAACCGCCGCGCGAGTGCAAGTTCCTCGGCCTGGCTGAGGACCGGCACCTGGACAACCTTGCTTATATAGGCGTCGAGACTGCCCAAGGGTCCCGCAAAGGCGAGATCCTTGTGTCCGCTGACCAGCATTGTCGAAGTACTCATGCAGAAACCTCCTCCGGAACGATCTTAGCACTCGCAGGCTTAGAGTGCTAAAGCGCAGTCGAGTTCCCGTTTCTGCGATCAGGAAGCCATTACAAACAAAGACTTGGCCGGCAGCTCAGTACTTTGGGCGCAAGCCCGACAGGTGCCGGGTCACGGCCAGCCAGGCGCCGCACCAGCCCGCCAGAAGCCCGCCCCCGAGTACCGCGCCGAGGGTCGTGAGGCCGAGTCCTTCGAGTGCCAGGCTGCTGCCATACAGGCTCGCGAGGTTCTCGACCGGGCCGCCGAGCAGCCACAGGCTGACGGCCAGGATCAGTACCGCAACGAGGCCGCCGAACAGGCCATACCAGAGCCCCAGATACAGAAAGGGACGGCGCACGAAGGTGTCGGTGGCGCCCAGCAGTTTGGCGACCTCGATTTCCTCGGTCCGGGTCTGTATGTCGAGCCGGATCGTATTGCCGACGATGATGAGCACCGCGCCACCCAGCAGTACGGCAGCGATCCAGCCCAGCCGGGCGAGGAAATCGAGCCCGGCATTGAGTCTCTGCACCCATTGCAGGTCCAGCTTCACCAGGTCCACGTCGGGCGTTTTCTGCAGCTCTGTACTCAGCTTGCCGAGTTGCTCGCTGCCCATGTCCGCGGCCGGGCGCACCACCAGCGTGTGCGGCAAGGGGTTGCTCTCCAGGGCCGCGAGCGCATTGGCAAAGACCGGGTCCTTGCCGAGTTCCGCAACTGCCGCGTCGGCCGTGATCAGCTGCACGGAGTCTATGCCGTCCCGTTTGCGCAGTTCGCGTGCCAGCGCTTCAGCCCGCGCCAGCGGCGTCGCCGGCTGCAGGTAGATGGAGAAGTCGCGCACATCTGTCCAGTTTCCGGCTGCGGATTTGCCCGTCTGGACGAGGACGTTCAGTGCGGCCGGCAGGGCGAGGGCGATCCCGATCACCGATACGGTCAGAAAGGTACCGAGCGGATTCCGGCTCACTGCACCCAGAGCGCCCAGCAGGTTTTGCGCGTGTCGCGCCAGCCAGATACCCGGGCTCACCTGGCGGCTCCGGCTGGCCTGTCGATGGTTTCACCGCTGCTGACCTGGCCGCCGCTCAGCACGATGCGCCGGCTGCCGAAACGCTCGACCAGCGGCAGGTCGTGGCTGGCGATGAGCATCGTCACCCCGACTTCGTTCAGCCGCCGGAACAGGGTCATGATTTCCAGCGACAGCTCCGGATCGAGGTTGCCGGTGGGTTCGTCGGCAATCAGTACGGCCGGGCGACTCACTACCGCGCGCGCGATGGCGAGCCGCTGCTGCTCACCGGCTGACAGCGCTGTCGGCGGGTATTTTTCGCGGTCCAGCAGGCCAACCTGGTCGAGTGCCGCCCGGACGCGCCGGCCGATTTCGCGCTGGCCGGTGCCGCTGATGATGAGCGGCAGGGCCACGTTCTCGTAGGCGCTGCGATCGTTCAGCAGCCGGTTGTCCTGAAACACCATGCCGATCTGCTGGCGATAGGCGGGAACTTCGCGATAGGCGAGCTTGTTGAGCTGCCTGCCGCCCACGATGACCTGACCGCGGGTGGGTCGCTCGATCAGCGCAACCAGCTTCAACACCGTGCTCTTGCCCGCACCGGAGCGGCCGGTCAGGAATGCGAGTTCGCCGGCCGCGACTTCGATGGAGACGCCCGACAGCGCCTCGTGCCCGCCGTCGTAGCGTTTGCTGACGTTTTCGAACCGGATCATCAGCTTTCCGCCGACTGCGTCGCCGATCCGACCAGCGCAGCGGCGAACTCGCCGGCATTGAATACATCCATGTCCGCGGCCTGTTCGCCGACGCCGATGAAGCGCACCGGTACGTCGAGCTTCTCGGCCAGCGCGATCAGCACGCCACCCTTGCCGCCGGCATCCAGCTTGGTCATGGTGATGCCGGTCAGGCCGATCGCGGCGTGAAACTGCAGCGCCTGTGCGACCGCGTTCTGGCCGAGGCTTGCGTCAAGCACGATCATGATTTCGTGCGGGGCCGTCGGATCGAGCCGCCGGGCTATGCGGACGACCTTCTGCAATTCCTGCATCAGATGAGCCTTGTTCTGCAGCCTGCCGGCCGTATCGGCCAGCAGCACATCTATACCGCGTGCGCGCGCCGCTTCAAAGGCATCGTAGATGACTGCCGCCGGGTCCGCGCCGGTCTGCTGCGTGATCACCGGTACGTCATTGCGTTCGCCCCAGACCTGCAGCTGTTCGATGGCTGCCGCGCGGTAGGTGTCACCTGCCGCCAGCATGACTTTCAGGCCCTGCTCGCGCAGGCGTCGCGCGAGCTTGCCGATGGTGGTGGTCTTTCCCGAGCCATTCACGCCCACCATCAGGATCAGGAAGGGGCGGGGTGAGTCCGGAATCACCAGCGGCCGGGCGCGTGGTTCAAGGATTTCGCGAATCGATTCGCGGAGGATCGCGCGCGCGTCCTCGACCGAGGCGATGCTGCGACCGCTGGCTTTCTTGCGGATACGACGGATGATGTCCTCCGCCGCATCAACGCCCACATCGGCTGCGAGCAGACTGGTCTCGAGTTCTTCGATCATCGCGTCGTCGAGCTTGCGGCCGACGAGCCAGTCCAGTGCGCCACCGAGCTTGCTGCCAGTGCTCCTGGCGGGAGAATCCTTGCCGATATTGAGGCGATCCTTGAGGCGGGCGAAAAAGCCCGGACGGGACGTTGTCCCGGAAGTGCTGTCAGATGGCATGCCGGCATGTTAATGATTCCCGGTGATCAGGAAAACTGCAGTTGTCGCTGCGGGCAGATGGGCGGTGAAATCTGCCGGCGGTGACCGGTGACCGGTGACCGGTGCCGTTGACGGCCAGGGTACAGGCAGGAGAGCAGGCGCGAGATGCACAAGCGGCAAACGGGCAAGGCGCCCGGCAACGTACGGATCATCGCCGGCGAGTGGCGGGGCCGGCGCATAGACATAGCGGCGGGCACAGACATCCGCCCGACGCCCGATCGCGTCCGGGAAACGCTGTTCAACTGGCTGGCGCCTGTCCTGCCCGGGATGCGCTGCCTCGATCTCTATGCCGGCACCGGCGTGCTCGGCCTCGAAGCACTGTCGCGCGGTGCGGCCGGGAGCTGGTTCGTCGAGCAGGATGTGGCAGCCGCCAGGGCGCTGGAGGCCACGCTGGTGCGCTTTGGCGGTCAGGGTCAGGACAAGGGCCGGGTGATTCGTGCTGATGCCCGCCGCTGGCTGGCCGGGCCCGTGCCGGGCAGCTTCGATCTGGTATTCCTTGATCCGCCCTACGCGGAGGACGAGCTGGGCAACTTGTGTACACTCCTCGCGCGTGGCTGGCTTGCCCCGCAGGCTTGGGTCTATCTCGAGACGAGCCGCAAGAACGCGCTGCCGGAACTGCCCGAAGGCTGGCAAGTGCACCGGGAGCGCGAGGCCGGTGAGGTGCGTTATGCACTGGCCAGGCTGGTGTAGCGGACCAGCTCGTTCAAATCAGAGGAGCACATAAGGATGTCAGTCGGCGCGATGTATCCCGGAACCTTCGATCCGGTGACCAACGGCCACCTCAACCTGGTGCGCCGGGCCGCGAAGCTGTTCGATCGTGTGGTGGTTGCCGTTGCGGCAAGCCCGAACAAGACACCGATGTTTTCGCTTGACGAGCGGATTGGCATGGCGCGCGCCGCACTTGCCGATGCGCCGAATATCACCGTCGACGGCTATACCGGCCTGACCGTCGATTATGTGCGGCAGCATGGCCTGCACGTGATCATCCGCGGGCTGCGCGCCGTGTCCGACTTCGAGTTCGAGTTCCAGCTGGCGACCATGAACAGGCACCTGCAGCCCGAGATCGAAAGCGTCTTTCTGACGCCGGCGGAGGAATACACCTTCGTTTCCTCAACCTTCGTGCGCGAGATCGGCATCCTCGGCGGGGATATCAGGGCCTTCGTGCCGGAGGTCGTGGCCGCGGCACTTGCGCGCAAGCGGGCCGAGTTGGCGCAGCAGTGAGCAACTTCCTGAAAGGCACCGTCGCACGACACGGCATGCGGCCAGGCACACGATCCGTGCAGCTCAGGGCGTTCGCGCTTCTGGTCTGCGTTTCGATATGGATACTGCCCGCCGGCGCACAGCCAGCACCGGCGAAATCCGCCGTCGCCACGGCACATCCGCTGGCGACCAGGGCCGGTGAGGAGATCCTCGCCGCGGGTGGCAATGCCTTCGATGCCGCGGTGGCGATCAGCGCGGCGCTCGCGGTGGTCGAGCCCTATGCTTCGGGCCTTGGCGGCGGGGGATTCTGGCTGCTGCATGAAGCGGACTCGGGTCGGCAGATCGTCATCGACGGGCGCGAGGTTGCACCGGCGGCTGCCACTCGTGACATGTATCTCGACGCCCAGGGCAATCCGCGCCCCGGCGTCACGATGGATGGCCCGCTGGCGGCGGGGATTCCCGGCGAGCCGGCGGCGCTCGTTCATCTGGCCAAACGCTACGGCCGCCTGCCGCTCGCCACCAGCCTTGCCCCCGCGATCCGCTACGCCGACGAGGGCATCGAGATTTCCCGCGGCATCGGCATGGGTCTCAAGTTCCGGGCAGACGCGGCGCGCAAGTCACCGGCATTTGCCGCCTTGTATCTGCCCGGCGGCGTGCCGCGACAGCCCGGGGCCAAGGTGCGTTTCCGTGACCTGGCCCGTACGCTGCGACGGCTTGCGGCCGATGGCCACGACGGTTTTTATCGGGGTGACGTAGCGCGACGCCTGGTCGCCGGTGTGCAGGCCGGCGGCGGCATCTGGACGCGCGATGACCTGGCCGCCTACAAGGTCATCGAACGTGAACCGATCCGCGTCCAGTATCGGGGTGCGACCCTGGTCATGGTGCCACCGCCATCCTCCGGTGGTGTGGTGCTCGGCGATACGCTGAATATCCTGCGCGCTTACGATCTGGCCAGCCTGCAGCCGGTCGAGCGCAAGCACCTCACGATCGAAGCCCTGCGCCGCGCCTATCGTGATCGCGCCATGTATCTGGGTGATCCGGCCTTCGTTTCGATGCCGATCGATCGCCTGCTAAGCCCTTGCTATGCGGACGGTCAACGCACCTCGATCCGGCTGGATCGCGCCACGCCGAGCGACAACCTGCCCGGCGTCGCGCCCGACACCGGTGGCGGCACGAATACCACGCATTTCTCGGTGCTCGACAAGGCGGGCAATCGTGTTGCCGGGACGCTCAGCATCAACACCTGGTTCGGCGCGGCGTTTATCCCGCCCGGCACCGGCGTGATCCTGAACAACGAAATGGACGATTTCTCGATCAAGACCGGCACGCCGAACGGCTTCGAGCTGCTCGGTACCGAGGCGAATGCCATCGCCCCCGGCAAGCGCATGCTGTCGAGCATGTCGCCCACCTTTATCGAATCGCCACGTGGCGTCGCGATAGTCGGCACACCGGGCGGCAGCCGCATCATCAGCATGGTGCTGCTCTCTGCCCTGGCCTGGATGGACGGTGCCGATGCGGAACAGATGGTCAGTCTGAAGCGCTATCACCACCAGTACTACCCGGATGTGGTGGCTTACGAAGAAGGCGCGTTCACGGCTGAAGAAAAGGCCGGGCTCGAAGCGCGAGGCCACAAGCTTGAACTCAGCCAGCGCAGCTTTGGCAACATGCAGGTGGTGACCTGGGACCGCGAGACCGGCCGGGTCGATGCCGCGTCTGATCCGCGCGGCGGCGGTGAAGTGACCGTCTATTGAGAGGCGCGCGCCTCAGCGCTGGCAGCGTGGACAGTAGTAACTCGATCGCTGGGCCAGTACCAGCTGCTTCAAAGGTGTCCTGCAGACCACGCAGGGCCGGCCGGCGCGACCATAGGCGCGCAGATCCTGCGTGAAGTAGCCAGGCTGCCCGTCGCCCTGCTGGAAATCGCGCAGCGTCGTGCCGCCGGCCCGGATCGCATCCGACAGCACGTCCCGGATCGCCGTGACGAGCAGCCCCAGACGTTTTTCGGCGAGGCGCCCGGCTGCGCGGGCCGGATGAATCCCGGCGCGGAACAGCGCCTCGCTGGCGTAGATGTTGCCGACGCCAACCACGATCTGTGCATTCATGATATGCGGCTTGATGGCGATCTTGCGTCGCTGGCAATGCGCGCGCAGCCAGGCCGTATCGAATCCGGCACCGAGCGGTTCGGGACCCAGCGACGCGAGCAGGGGGTGACGAGCCGGATCCGCTTCAGTCCAGAGCAACGCGCCGAAGCGGCGTGGATCATTGAAGCGGATGACGGTGCCGGCCGCAGTGACCAGGTCGAAGTGGTCATGCCGGCCCGGGGGTGGCGGATCGTGCAGCACGCGCAGACTGCCGGACATGCCCAGATGCAGTAGCGCAGTGCCGCGGTCAGTACAGAGGAGCAGGTACTTGGCGCGTCGCTGCACGGCCAGCACTTCGGCGCCGGCAAGACGTTCGGACAGGACATCGGGAATGGGCCAGCGCAATGCGCGAACCCTGGTCACCAGGCGCGCGATGCGCTGGCCTTCGAGCCAGGGCGCGATACCGCGCCGGGTGGTTTCTACCTCGGGTAATTCGGGCATGAGGCTGCCCGCAGGGTAGCGATTTCAGCCGTTACTTGATCTTGGCTTCTTTGTAGGCCACGTGCTTGCGGACAACCGGATCGTACTTGCTGGTTTCCAGCTTTTCCGGATGCGTGCGCTTGTTCTTCGTGGTGGTGTAGTAGTGGCCGGTATCCGCAGTGGACACCAGTTTGATCTTGTCGCGAATTGATTTGGCCATGGCTGCTTACCTCAGACCTGCTCGCCCTTGGCGCGCAGCTGCTCCAGAACTGTTTCAATGCCGAGCTTGTCGATCGTGCGCAGGCCGTTGTTCGAAACGCGCAGGCTGATGAAACGCTTTTCGCCTTCCAGCCAGAAACGATGGGTATGCAGGTTGGGCAGGAACCGGCGTCGCTTCTTGTTGTTGGCGTGGGACACGGTATTCCCGTAGACCGGGCGCTTTCCGGTTACCTGACAGACGCGGGACATGGCAAACCTCTATTAAGTCAACGGCTTGGTAGAGCCGCCGTACGGCGGAAGGGCACGCTTTATACCAGCGGGACAGGTCCCGTGGCAAGGGCGGGGTGCAGTTCAGAGCATGCCCCGGCTGGCCAGCGACACGCAGCTGCCGTCCCCGATCACGAGGTGATCGAGCAGCCGCACGTCGATCAGCTCGAGTGCATCGCGGACGCGGCGGGTGATCAGCCGGTCCGCATCGCTGGGTTCCGGGATCCCCGAGGGGTGATTGTGGGCGAGGATCACGGCTGCGGCATTGCGGTGCAGGGCCTGGCGGACCACCTCACGCGGATAGACCGTGGTGTTGTCGATCGTGCCGCGAAAGAGTTCCTCGAAGGCCAGTACCCGGTGGCGGTTATCCAGAAAGATGCAGCAAAACACCTCGTAGCTGCGGTCGCGCAGGCGGGCGAGCAGGAAATCCTGGCTGTCGGTCGGGGCGGCGATTGCCCGGCCGGGCGCCAGCTTTTCGCCCATATAGCGGCAACAGCACTCACGCGCGGCGGTCAGGACTGCAGACTTGCCGGGCCCCACGCCGTGCAGGGCCTCCAGTTCGCTGGCCCGCGCGTTGAGCACACCGCGCATGCCGCCAAACTGCGTGAGCAACTGGCGGGCCAGGTCGAGTGCCGACACACCGGCCGTACCGCGGCCCAGCATGACGGCCAGCAGCTCGGCATCGGAAAGGTGAGCAGGTCCCGCATGCGCCAGGCGTTCGCGTGGCCGTTCCAGTACCGGCCAGTCTTTTATGGAGTGGTGCATGAACGGCCATTTTCGGGCTTGTCTCAGGTCTGACCAAGCGCCGAAACTGATGGTCTGATCGACAAAACGCCGCGACAACTGCCGCTTTACGGTAATCTTTGGCGCCTGTCCTCCCGCGTCAGGCGGACCCGTTTGGGCCATTTGCAAAAAAAACGCATTCTGCTGGGCATCACAGGCGGTATCGCTGCCTACAAGAGCCCCGATATCGTGCGGCGTCTGCAGGACGCCGGCGCCGAAGTGCGGGTGGTAATGACCGCAAGCGCGGCACGCCTGATCACGCCGACGGTTTTTCAGGCAGTCTCCGCTCATCCGGTCCGCGTCGATCTCTGGGATGCGGAGGCCGAAGCGGCGATGGGACATATAGAGCTCGCGCGCTGGGCTGACTACGTGCTCGTTGCTCCCGCAACGGCCCATTTCATGTCGCAGCTTGCGGCCGGCGCCGCCGGCAATCTGCTGAGTACCCTGTGTCTGGCAACCGAGGCGCCGATTCTGCTCGCGCCGGCCATGAACCAGGTGATGTGGCGTCATCCCGCCACCCAGGCCAACCGGGCCACCCTCGAGTCGCGCGGCGTGCGCTGCATAGGCCCTGCCGTCGGCAGCCAGGCCTGCGGCGATGTTGGTCCCGGCCGGATGGTGGAGCCGGCGGAACTCGTCGAGGCATGCGTCGCGGCGGTGGCGCAGCACGAGGGGCGAACCGCAGTCAGCGGCCTGCTCGCCGGACTGCGGGTACTCGTCACGGCTGGCCCGACGCGCGAACCGATCGACCCGGTGCGTTTCATCAGCAACCGGAGTTCCGGAAAGATGGGCTTTGCGGTCGCACAGGCGGCTGTCGAAGCGGGCGCAGATGTGACGCTGATCGCGGGGCCCGTGAACCTGCCCGCGCCGCGCGGCGTGCGGCGCACCGACGTGGAGACAGCGGGGCAGATGTGCGCTGCGGCGCTCGACTGTGTCGCCGGTGCGGATATCTATATCGGTGCGGCGGCGATTTCCGACTATCGTCCCGAGGCTGCGCCGCAGAAGATCAAGAAGCGCAGCGACCGTCTGGTGCTGGAAATGGGCAAGTCGCAGGATCTGCTCGCGACGATCGCCGCCTTGCCGAAGCCGCCATTCACCGTCGGCTTTGCCGCCGAGACCGAACGGCTCGAGGAATATGCCCGGCAAAAACTCGAGGGCAAGCGCCTCGACATGATCGTCGCCAACCTGGTCGGTGCGTACCTCGGCTTCGATGAAGACGACAACAGCGCGCTGGTGCTGTGGCGCGATGGCCGCGAAGAGCTGTCGCGCATGTCCAAGTCCGAGCTGGCGCGGCAGATCATCCGGATCGTCGCCGCCCGGTACACGGCATCACGGGCCGGCAGCGTGACGCCGTTGCGCCGCCCGGCCGGCAACTGAGACTTTCCATGCAAATCAGACTGCGCATACTCGATCCGCGGCTGGGCCGTGACTTCCCACTGCCTGACTACGCAACCGCAGGTTCCGCCGGCGTCGATTTACGTGCCTGTGTGGATGCGCCGCTGCAGGTGGCGCCCGGCCAGACTGTCCTGGTACCGACCGGCATGGCCATGCACATAGCCGATCCGAAGCTCGCTGCGGTGATCCTGCCGCGCTCCGGACTGGGCCACAAGCACGGTATCGTGCTCGGCAATCTGGTTGGCCTGATCGACTCGGATTACCAGGGCCAGATCATGGTTTCCTGCTGGAACCGCAGCAGCGAAGCTTTTGAAATCGAACCCGGCGCCCGCCTGGCACAGATGGTTTTCGTGCCTGTCGTGCAGGTGCAGTTCGACGTGGTGGATGAGTTCAGCGCATCGTCGCGCGGCGCCGGCGGCTTTGGCCACACCGGCCGGCAGTAGCCGCTCTGCCTAGAGTCCCTTGAGTTCCTTGAAGCGGGCGATCGCCGCATCGAACTCGCTGATCAGGCGCGTTTGCCGTGTGCGCGTATCCAGCAGGGTTTTCTCATACAGAGAGATCGAGTCGAGCGTGTCTGACAATTCCTGGGCCAGTGCGGCGTCGATCGGTTCGGCCTCGGGCTCCTGGCTGTAGGGTTTGAAGGCGCTCGCCTCCTTCTGCAGTTTCTCCAGCTTCTCGCGCAGGGTCTGCAGGTAGTTTTCGGTCAGCGAGATCTGTCCCTGCATGAGGTCCACGCGCCGGTTCCGCAGCGCCTCGATTTCGTCCACCGAGAGATAGGTGCTGAGCAGAACGGCATCGCGCTCGGCGGCCGCACGCGCGGCCTCGCGTTCGTCACTGGCGCGTTTCGCGGCTTCTATTTCAGCCTGCGACATCGCGCCCTGCTCGGCCTTGATGGGCACACCGTACTGATTGAGGATCTGCCGGTCGGCCGGCGCCTGTTCCGGCGGGATCTGGTCGCTGTAGTGAACGACGCCATTGTCATCGACCCAGCGATAGACTTTGGTGCTGCTCGTGTTGCTGCTTGACGTGGTCTTTTTCCTGGCCGCCTCTGCCGGCCCCGGCAAGGCCGAGAGCAGAATCAGGATGCCGGCCATGAACAGGCTTGCCAGTCGCACGGCGTCACGACCGCGCATATGCGCGGCTGCCTGGCCGCCGAAAGCAAAGCCTCGAGCCTGCATGTCTGATCCCACTGCCCCGAACCCACCGGTCTGGCCCGATGCAAGGCCATCCCGAGCCAGATTATCCTGTCAGACACCGAGCAAAAACAGTGACCTGCTGCGCAGCTTCACCGCTGATGCAAAGCGTCAGGCTTCAGCTTACCCCGTACCGCTCCCGGTAGTCCTGAATCAGCGGCAGGAACTGGCTGTGTACGCTGCTGCCTTCGAGGTGTTCCACCAGATCGTCGAGCCGGATGATGCTGGTCACCGGGATGCCGTAGTTCTTTTCGACTTCCTGGGTCGCTGACAGTTCGCCGCTGCCGCGTTCCTGCCGGTCCAGCGCGAGTACCACGCCGGCCGGTGTGCCGCCGGCCTGTTGCAGCAGGGTGATGGTTTCGCGGATTGCCGTGCCCGCGGTGATCACATCGTCGAGTATCAGTACGCGGCCATGGACCGGCGCACCGACGATCGCACCGCCCTCACCGTGATCCTTGATCTCTTTGCGGTTGAAACAGAATGGCGCGTCCACCCCGTAGTGTTCGGCCAGAGCGGCGGCGGCCAGCGATACCAGCGGAATGCCCTTGTAGGCCGGGCCGAACAGCATGTCGAAGGCGATATCGGCGGCATCCACGGCCGCCGCATAACTGCGACCCAGTTTTGCAGCGGCGTAGCCGGTGTTGAACAGCCCCGAGTTGAAGAAGTACGGACTGATGCGTCCGGACTTGAGTTTGAACTGGCCGAATTTCAGCACCCCGACCTCTACGGCGAGTTCGATGAACTGTTGCTGATAAGCGTGCATGACTCTCTACCGCTGGGCCTTTCCCTTTTGCGGTATCGTACACCGCCAATGCGCATCGTTACCCTCAACGTCAACGGCATCCGCTCAGCTGCGCGCAAGGGCCTGTTCGACTGGCTCCCGCAGCAGGGCGCTGATGTGATCTGCCTGCAGGAAGTCCGCGCGCAGCCCGGGCAGATTGCGGATGAGCTCTATCATCCCTCCGGCTTTCATTGCTATTACGAATCGGCCAGGCGCAAGGGCTATAGCGGCGTGGCGCTCTACGCCCGGCGCAAGCCGGACGAGTTGCTGCGTGGATTCGGTTCGGCCGAGTTCGATGCCGAAGGGCGCTATCTCGAGGCCCGTTTCGGTGACCTCAGCGTCATCTCGGTCTATCTGCCCTCAGGTTCGGCGAGCCCCGAACGCCAGGAGGCAAAATTCCGCTTTCTGGATGAGTTCGGCCACCACCTCGACCGGCTCCGGCAGGATGGTCGCGACTATCTGCTCTGCGGTGACTGGAACATCGCCCATCAGCCGATCGATCTGCGCAACTGGCGCGCCAACCAGAAGAACTCCGGCTTCCTGCCCGAAGAGCGGGCCTGGCTCGACGAGCTGTTTGGTCCGCGCGGTTTCATCGATTGCTTCCGGCAGGTCAATGCGGAGCCGGACCAGTACACCTGGTGGTCCAACCGTGGCCAGGCCTGGGCGAAGAACGTCGGTTGGCGCATCGACTACCAGATCGGCAGCGCCGGCCTCAGCGGCACGGCGCGCAGCGCTGAAATCTACAGGGACGAACGTTTCTCAGACCACGCACCGCTGTCGATGGACTATGCACTCGGCTGAAAAAACGCCAAGCTCGGTGTTGGGCATTTATACCCAGCCGCGCGTGCTGGCCATGCTCGTGCTCGGCTTCTCGTCGGGGCTGCCCTTTCCGCTGGTGTTCACCACGCTCACCGCCTGGCTCACTACCACCGGTGTCAGCAAGAGCCAGATCGGCATGTTTGCCTGGGCCGGCATCGCCTATTCGGTGAAATTCGCCTGGGCGCCGCTGGTCGACCGGCTGGGCATCCCCGGTCTGACGGCCTGGTTTGGCCGGCGCCGCAGCTGGATGCTCCTGAGCCAGTGCGGTGTCATCGCGGTGCTGTTGCTGATGTCTGTTACCGACCCGGCTGCCCGGCTCACGCAGGTCGCCCTGCTGACAGTGGTGCTGGCAGTCTGCTCCGCGACGCAGGACATCGCGGTCGATGCCTGGCGCATCGAAGCGGTGGCCGAGCGCCTGCAGGGGGCGATGGCGGCTGCCTACCAGGTTGGCTATCGCACAGCCGTGCTGGTCGCCGGCGCCGGCGCGCTGTATATCGCCGACCTCGGCTCCTGGGGTCTCGCCTATCAGGTCATGGCGGCCCTGATGTTGCCAGGCGTGCTCACTGCCTTGCTGGTCGCCGAACCGGCCGTGGCGATCGGCGTGGCCGGTGCGAACTCGCTCACCGACTGGTTCAGCACGGCGGTAGTCGGGCCGTTCAGGGAATTCTTCCAGCGCGTCGGCGGCTTCGGTTTCGTGCTGCTGTTGTTCATCGGCAGTTACCGGATCAGCGACATGGTGCTCGGCGTAATGGCCAATCCCTTCTACATCGACACCGGTTTCAGCCTGTCCGAGATCGCGACCGTAACCAAGGTTTTCGGTTTTGGCATCACGCTGGTCGGCGCCGCGCTTGGCGGGGTTGCGGTGGCACGCTACGGAGCTGCGCGTCCGCTCGTTGTGGGTGCGATACTGCTGGCGGCCTCGAACCTGGTGTTCATCGGCCTGGCGCAGGCGGGCCCGGATCTCGGCTGGCTGATCGCCGCGATCTGCGCAGACAATCTGGCCGCCGGTTTTGTCGGTACCATCTTCATCGCTTACCTGTCGAGCCTGACCAACGTGGCCTATACCGCGACCCAGTACGCATTGTTCACTTCGCTGATGTCGCTGCCGGGGCGGTTGCTCAGTGGCTTCTCGGGCCAGGTCGTGGAGATGTCGGGCTGGGTGAATTTCTTCATCTATACGACTGCAGCGGGCATTCCGGCGGTTCTGCTTGCCATGGTTGTCGTGCGGCGCCAGCGGAAATCGGGATGAGTGCAGCATGACCGGGCTTCATGTCGTGCGCGTTTGCAGCCTCGATGCGCTGGGTGATCCCGGCGCCCGTGAGTTCTTTTCCGGTGAGGGCGACTGGCCGTTCCGGGGCTTTGTGGTGCAGATCGGCGGCCAGCTGCGTGCCTATACCAACGTCTGCCCGCACAAACGCCATCCCCTGAACATGGATGACGATGACTTCCTGATACCAAAACTCCGCCTGCTGCGCTGTGCCTCACATGGCGCGCTGTTCGAGCCGGAGAGCGGCCTGTGCATCCATGGCCCCTGTGCGGGGCACTCCCTCAACAGTCTGGAGTGCTGGGCAGAGGGCGGATATGTGCTGGTGCGCGCACCGGCTTCAGCCTGATTCAATGGAGACCATTACGATGAAAGAATTGTGGGCGTCGATGCTCGTGACTGCAGTGGCGGCTTGCCTCACCGGCTGCGCGGCGAGTGGTCCCGCTGCATCGGCTGCTGATACGGGGCTGCTCGGCGCAAGCCCGGCGGAGTTCTGTGCCGAGGCACAACGTATCGTCAGCCGCACCGACAAGCTGGGTGAGTTCGTGGTGCATCCCGATTTTGACGGCTTCGTCAAATCCAAGACCAACATCGATCCGCTCACCCTGCACGTTTATGTCTGGCCCGCGGCGGATGATCCGGACCGGGCTGTCGCGATCTCCTGCAAGATGAAGAGTGCTGATCACCTGAACGCAGCCTTCGGTCCGGGCACTGCCGGGCCTGACGGGCTTTGCCAGGACATGAACCGGGAAACGCTGCGCCAGGTACGCGCCTCATTGCCCGACGCTGCCGACCGGCAGGTCGTGCTCGACCCGGGCGAGAACGTTTTCAATGAAAAGCAGCCGGCTGCGACCGGACCAGACTGGCTCGCGCCGTTCCAGCTCACGACAGAGGATGAATCCGGCGCGTTGACGATTCACAGCAAGGGCTTTCGGGTGGACTGGCTCGATCCGCGTTTTGCACGCTTCGATGCGCGTGTCCGCGGTGTTCATTACTGTCATCTGATTGCGCCCGCCTATCTGCGCGATTTGCTGGCGGGGCGGGCGGCAGCAGGCGTTACGATCGGGCGCGAATGGTCGTCGCCGCCGTCACGCCAGTAGAAGCGTGCCCTGTACGGCGTTCGTCCGGCTAACTGCCTTCGTAGTCGTCGACAAAATCGAGTGGATCGCTGAATTCGCGATGCGGCTCCTCGCCGGGCGGCAGGTCGGCCTCGTCCACGTCCATCGAGCCGGACCAGTCTTCCGGTGGATCGATCGCTTCTGCTGCGAGTTCCAGCCAGGCCGCGAGCTCGATTTCCTCGAGCGTGCCGTCGAAATGCTGGAGTTCGATGGTGCGATCACCCTCATCGACGGCAACGATCTCGAAGGTGCTGCCGTCGACGCGCCGAAACCAATCGCCTACCTCGGGGAATCCAATGCCGGTGGTCATTTTCCCGGTATCCGCTTGTTGACTGCAAAGAAGGTCCTTGCCACGGGATTTATATAGCGCAATTGGCGCCGATTGGGTACACCCGGGTTTAATCCATGCGGTGCGGATAGATCCGTTCCCAGATGGGATGGCCCAGCCGCTGGCCCCGCGCTTCGAAGCGGGTCAGCGGGCGCGAACTGCCGCTGGCCGGATCGACGCCCTCGCCAAAGTCGCCGCTCGCCGCCAGCACCGCAGCGATATGTTCGGCATAGGGTGGCCAGTCCGTCGCGACATGGAAGTAGCCGTCCGCGGCCAGCTTGCGTGAAAGCAGCGCCACAAACGGCGCTTGCACCAGCCGTCGCTTGTGGTGGCGCTTCTTGTGCCAGGGATCGGGAAAGAACAGGTGCAGCCCGGCAAGGCTTGCGTCGGGCAATCTGTCGCGCAGCACCCCGACGGCATCTTCCATTAACAGCCGGACATTGCCGAGCCCGAGACGCTCGATCTCCAGAAGGCAATGGCCGATGCCCGGCGCATGGACCTCGGCGCCCAGATAATCGCGGCCGGGGTCATGCGCGGCCATGCTGAGCAGCGCAGCACCGTTGCCGATGCCGATCTCGAGTATGCGCGGTGCCTTGCGGCCGAACAGGGCATCGAGATCCAGCGGTCCGGTATCGCGCTTCGCAGCGGGAATGCCAAAACGTGGCCAGAGTTCGGCAAGCGCGCGTTGCTGCGCGCTCGTCAGCCGCCCCGCGCGCAGCACGTAGCTGCGGATCTCCCGATGTCGGGATTCCGGGTTCGCAGCCAAGTCATCGCTGTCCATGGTTGCCAGACCGGGACCCCGGCAGCTACGTCTGCGCGTTCCTGTTCGTGTCAATCAGGTATTGCCTGAGCGTGGCAGAGCCATAGCCCGGGGCGCGCATGTCGTTGACCATGTAGTAATGCACAACGTTGAGGAATCCTGAAAAGACCGCGACCCGCCTGATGAACAGCCCGATAAACCAGCTGATACGGACCAGTGCCTTGAACACCCAGTCCGGGATGCTGATGATCCGCGGTTCCCTGCCCAGTGCCTCGAAGGTCATCAGGAGCGCCTCCCTGTAAGTAACGATGTTGTCGGGAACCTCCGGCCCGCCCAGGATGAAGATCCGGTTCCTGCGTTCGTTGTCGCCAATGCTGCTCACCATGAACTCGGCCAGGTCCTCTTTCGCGATGGGATTGTGGCGGGACTGATCACCTGTGCCCACCACGAAACCCGGGTGCCCCCGTGCGATCCGCCTGGTTTGCGAGTCGAATACCCAGAAGTACGCGGTGGGCCTGACGATCGTGTAGTCGATGCCCGATCGCATCAGGGCGTCTTCCATTTTCAGCTTGGCAAGCTGCAGCGGCAGTTCCGGCTTCCTCACGCAGATTGCCGACAGGAGAATGAACTTGCCCGTGCCGCTCTTCTGCGCGGCATTGAGGACATTGAGCGTTGCCTTGTAGTCGATGTCGTCGAAGTCCCTGGGCAAGCCCGATCGGGTGGCCAGGCATGAAATGACCACATCAACCTTTCGCTCAAACAGTTTCGCGATCGATGCAGGGTCGGCTACATCGGCCACGACGACTTCCGCGCCGTCAAATGCGCTGTCTTTTTTCGGGGACCGGGTTACCGCAATGACGTCGTAACCTTGCCGCACCGATTCCGCAACGACGGCCCTGCCGATGTAACCTGTCGCGCCGACGATCAGCACTGTTTGCGCGCTTTTGTTGTCGTGATTCATGTCGATTAAAGCTGCCTTGGATCCGGTCCTACACTATATGTTCGATCCGGCTCCAATCCATCCGGATCGTTCCCGGAAACCATTCCACGGCCGGCAGTATTGGGTTCGGCAAGGGTGGCAGGTACACTGTTCGAGGCCTGACCAGGCGGGTGTAGTTCAATGGTAGAACTGCAGCTTCCCAAGCTGCTAACGTGGGTTCGATTCCCATCACCCGCTCCACTCATGCTCAGTTCTGCACTTCAGGCAGCAGCGAAAGGAATTCCTCGAATTTGCCACCGGCGCCGCGCGGGATTTCGCTGACCGGCACCACCACCACCTTGTAGGGATGGCCGAGCGCCGCAATGGTGCTCTTTACCGCGTCGAGCCGTTCCTGTTCCCTGAGCGGCCGCGACAGCACGGCGCGCATCTCGATGGTGTCGATGGCGGTCTGCACGTACTGCACCTGTTTGATCGGTGTCACCGTGCGCATTCTGTTCAGTCTGGTTGGCCAGTAGCGTTGCCCGTCCGGTGAAAGTGCGGCATTGCGCGTGCGGCCAAGGATCTGGCTGACGACCGGCAGTCCACGGCCGCAGGGGCAGGGCTCGCCGACCGTGGCGTAGTCGCCGAGGTCATAGCGCAGCAGGGGCGTCGCCAGATTGTGCAGGGAGGTCACGACCACGCGCCCGGACTCCCCGGGCACGCAGGGTTGTCCCTGATCATTGATGATCTCCACCAGCAGCGATTCGGACTGCACATGCAGCGCGCCGTGTTCAAGACAGCGGAAGGCGATGTAACCGACCTCGTTCGCCGAGTAGATATCGGTACTCTTGACCTGCCACTCTTCAGCCAGGCGCGCTTCAAGCGCCTTGTCCAGCGGCTCGGAGATAAAGCGGATCTCGCGCAGGGATTGCGGGCGGTCGCCGGTCTCCGCCATGTAGTCCATGAGCCAGGGCATGATGCTTGGATAGGTCAGCAGGTAGTGCGGATCGAAGTCCTTGAGCCACATGGCCAGTTCAGCGACGGGCCGCCCGATGTGTATCGCCGACGAGGGCCCGGTCGGGAACATGTGCGCAACCGGCGCGCCCCAGTTGGGCTGGATCTGGTCAATCGCATCTCGTGATTCCTTGCGCGATCGGATGATTCCGAGCCGCTTGCTGAAGTCGCGCTGCGACCAGAGATGTTCGCGGAGGGTGAGCGCCTCCCAGAGTCGGTGGGTGGTGGCGGTGGTGCGGAGTTCCACCGAGATGCCGGTGGAGCCCGACGTCCTGATCGAGCCGAAAGGCAACTGGGCAGAGGGCACGGACCGCGCATAGAGCTTCGCGCCGAGCGCACGCAGTTCCGGCTTGGCAAGCGTCGGTATTTCCCGCCAGATGTCCCAGAACTGCCCGGGGTTCCGGGCGAGCCGGGTGGCAAACTGCGCCGGCCATTTTTCCCGCTGATAGCAGGGAACCTTTGCGGCTGCCCAGCCCACCAGCCAGGCGAGCTGTGCCTGCTGTGCCGCGCGCAGATCCGCCGCCGGCCACCACTGCGACACCTTGAGCCCGCCGAGCAGGGCGCGCAGGCTGGTCTTGTCGCCGGCCGGAAATGATGGCCAGCCAGGAGCGGGATTGGTCTTCGCCATCGTCTAGACTGTCTCCTGTTAATGCAAAGCCATCCAGCGTTTCAGCCGCGATGATGACAGTAGCGGAAATCGGCGTCGATCTGCTTGCCCGGCTGTTTGCCGGAAGCGGACTCGGCGTGGTTCTGGTCGCGGCCGGTGCACCGATCCCCGGCAGCTACTGGGGCGAGTCGGAAGCCGGCCTGATCCGGCATCGACTGTTCGTCCGGCTGGATACGCCTTTGCACTCCGCACTGCATGAGGCCGCGCACTACCTGTGCATGGATCCGCAGCGCCGGGAGGTGCTGGATCGTGATGCTGGCGGCGACTATGCCGAGGAAGATGCGGTGTGTTACCTGCAGGTGCTGCTGATCGACCGGATCGCTGCCTTGACTGATTCCAGTCGTTTCAACCGGCTGCGGCTCTTCGCCGATATGGATGCCTGGGGTTATACCTTCCGGCTTGGCTCGGCGCAGCGGTGGTTCGAGACCGATGCCGATGAGGCGCGGTCATGGCTTGAGCAGCGCGGGATGCTGGCCCCGGATGCTCGTGCAGCATCCTGAGTTGCGCGCCGGGCTGCGCTTGGCCAGAATCTTTACTCCGGGACAGGGAGATCAGTCATGAGCAATCGTTTCCAGTTTGGACGCTTCAGCCGGACGGGCGTGCTGACCGCGGCCCTGTCATTGGGGGCCTGGTTCGCGGCCGGGCCGGTACTTGCCGAGGACGCGGGCGATGCTGCACAACGGCCGGTCTTCGACGCAGAGATCTGCAAGGTCGATGGTCTCGATGCCCGGCAGTGCCAATGTGTCTGGGACTTTCTCAAGCGCAAGCTTCCGGCCGCCGATCTCAAGCTCGGACTGCTGCTGGTCGCCTCCAATTCAGATGACAGCGCGACGGCAAAGAAGGCCGACGATCAGCTCGACAAGAGCAATGCATCCGACAAGCGCCGCGACGAGATCTCTTCGGAGATGAGCGCGCTCATCATCGAAGGCGAAGACGCCTGTCCGTAGGCAGTGCCGGTCCTGCTTCAGAGCATGCCGCGGCTGTCTGCACTGACCACGGCGCCCGCCCTGACCGGTCTGGCTGGCGCGCCGCCAGAGGACTTGCACGGAAATTCCATCACCCGCCAGTAGTTGTCCACCAGTTCGACGGCTTTGACGAAGCTCTGGCCGATGTCCGACTTCAGCATGTAACCGGCAACATTGAGGTTGAAGGCCTCGATCTTGTCCTCCTCGTCGTTCGAGGTGGTCAGCATGAACACGATCGAGTCATGGAGTTCGGCATCTTCACGGATCCGCTCGAGCAGCTCGAGTCCGTTCATGCGCGGCATGTTGATGTCCAGAATCAGCAGGTTTGGCCGCGCCAGCGGCGGCTTGCCGTTGAGACCCTTCAGTATCTCCCATGCTTCCAGGCCATCCTTGGCGACGGTGACCGGGTTCCTGATGCGCAACCTGGCGAAGGCGCGCAGAAAGGCCTTCTGGTCGATCTGATCGTCTTCAGCCAGCAAGATATTGACGGTTCGTTCCGGATCGCTCATCGCTCACCTCATTGCTGATTGCGCCGGGTACCTGTCCGGGCAGTTTTTTCCATGTGAATTTGAATACGGTGCCGCTGCCGCCAGGCCCGCCGTGAAACCAGATACGGCCGCCCTGCAACTCCACGATTCGCTTCACGATCGCGAGTCCCATGCCGCTGCCTTCCATTTCGTCTCGCGGCTGCAGGGTCTGGAACATCTCGAATATTTTTTCGGAATATTCCTGCGGTATGCCTGCGCCGTCGTCCTCGACGGCAAACAGCAGTTCGTCGTCCTTGTCCTGTGCATAGACCCGGACATGACCCTGTTTCGTCGGGTGGTGCTTGATCGCGTTGTTGATCAGGTTGCGCAGCACCTGCTCCAGCGGCGCCTGATGGGCGCGGATAAGCGGCAGGGAAGTGCTGGCCTCCATGCGCATCGTGGCCGGCGGTGCGAGCAGCGTGAACAGGTCGGTGGCCAGCAGCCGGGTGTCCACCTCGGTGATCTCACCCGGCTTCCGGCCGGCGCGCGAGTAGGCCATCAGATCGTCGAGCAAGCGGTGCAGACGTGTGGTGCGTTGTTTCAGCAGGCCGAGGTTCTGCTGGACTTCGCCGCCCTCAAAGCTGCTCAGATCCTCCCGCAGCCAGTCGACCAGGATGTCGATGGCCCGCAGGGGTGCTTTCAGATCATGTGAGGCGACATAGGCAAACTGTTCAAGATCCTTGTTGGAGCGCTCGAGTTCCTCGGACTTGCTCTCCAGCGCACGCTCTATCGCCCGTCGATCCGTGATGTCCATCGCCAGCGAAAGGATGCCGACGATATCGCCCGCCGCATTGTGGTCCGGCTGATAGGTCACGGCATAAAAGCGCTGCTCACCACTGGCCATGGTGCGCGTCTCTTCGTACTGGATGATTTCGCCAGCCAGGCAGCGGTCGTAAAGTGGTTGGCGTTTCAGCCAGGTTTCAGCACTGATTACCGCGGTAATCGCTTCGTTCAGATGCCGGGTTCGCGAGTAGCCGTACCACTGGTCATACTCGCTGCTCAGAAAGCGGATGATGTAGTTGCGGTCCACGTAGGCAAACAGGCCCGGCACCCCGTCGGCCAGATGCTGCATGCGCGCCTGGGTGGCTTGCAGTTCCGCCTCCAGGGCATGGCGTGCCGTGACATCCACACAGACGCCCAGAAGCCGCCGGCTTGATCCGTGGACATTGCCGCGTCCACTGACAAGGTGCACCGAACCGTCGCGGTGGACCACGCGGTAATCGCAGGCAAAGCTGCCGGTCTGCATGCTCTCGGCCGCCGCCGCCCAGTAGCGTGGTACGTCGTCGGGGTGAATTCGCGACAGCATGACATCCGGTGACAGGGGGATTCCGGGATCGAGGTCAAACAGCTTCCGGCAGGTGTCATCGACCAGGAAAGCGTCGGTTTCCGGATCAAAGGAGTAGAGGCCAATGCCGCTGGCCGTCAGGGTGGCCTGCAGCGCAGGGCTGATATCAGTGGCAGCAGCGGTCAGTGAGTGCATGCTGGCTTGTCCGCTGCGTTGCTGTCAGTGACCGTTCGCCGCGGCGAGGGCGCGCCGGGTTGCGGTGGAGTCCACGCCGTTATCGAGCTCGGCCAGCAGCGGTTCGATGAGCGCCTTCTCCATCGGCACGCCGAACAGATAGCCCTGCACGATATGACAACCGTGCTCGAGCAGGAAATTGAGCTGCTCGGTGGTCTCCACGCCTTCTGCGACCGTTTCCAGTCGCAGGCTGCGTGCCAGCGAGATGATCGCGTCGATGATGCTCTCGCCGTCCTGGCTGACGCCGATCTCCATGATGAATGAGCGGTCTATTTTCAGCACGTCGATCGGGAAGCGCCGCAGATAACTCAGGCAGGAGTAACCGGTGCCAAAATCGTCGATGGAGATGCGCAGCCCGATCCGCTTGAGGCGCAGCAGCTCCATCTGTGCGGCCTCGCTGTCTTCCATGACCAGTCCTTCGGTCAGCTCGATCTCGATGAGCCCCGGGTCGATGTCATGGGTGGCGAGTATCTGCGCCACGCGCTTGTGGAAGTCCGGCTGCTGGAACTGCCGTGCCGAGACGTTCACCGATACCGGCACGCGTGGCAGCTCCATCTGCTCCCAGATCTTCAGCGTCTGGCAGACCTGCTCGAGAATCCAGTAACCCAGCGGGATGATGTGTCCGCTTTCTTCGGCCACCGGAATGAAGGTGCCGGGGCTGACCTTGCCGCGCGTCGGGCTGGTCCAGCGCAACAGCGCCTCGAGCCCCTGCAGGCGGCGGGTGTTCGCATTCACCTTGGGCTGATACACGACGTGAAATTCTTCGAGCCGCAATGCTTCGCGGATATCCCGTTCAAGCTCGTGATACTCGATCAGCTCGGCGTGCATGCGCTCGGTGAAGAAAGTGACGTTGTTGCGGCCGTTCTCCTTGGCCTGGTACATGGCGATGTCCGCGTTCTTCAGCATCATCTGCGTATCGGCGCTGTCGTTCGGGTACATCGTGATGCCGATGCTGGTGGTGATGTCGAGCTGCCGGTCAACGATGTGGTAGGGCTGCGAGATCAGTTCAAGCAGACTGTTCGCCATGGTCTCGACTTCCAGCGGCCCCTGCAGTCCCTCCAGCAGCACCGCGAACTCGTCGCCGCCGAGCCGGGCCACCACATCGCCGGTGCGTACCGAGCGCCGAATGCGGCTCGCCACTTCCTTCAGCAGGCAGTCGCCGGCATCGTGGCCCAGCGTGTCGTTCACCACCTTGAACTCGTCCAGATCGAGAAACAGCAAGCCCACCTTGCGGCCGTCGCGGCGCGCTCTCGCCGTGGCGCGGGTCAGCTGGTCGTTGAAGAACTGGCGGTTCGGAATGCCGGTCAGGGCATCGAACTGCGCCATGTAGTTGAGTCGCAACTCCGAGCGCTTGCGCTCGATCGCATAGCGCACCGAGCGCAGGATGGTGCGTCCCTGGCCTTCCCATTTGACGAGATAGTCCTGGGCGCCCTTGTTGAGAATGTTGACGGCAAATTCCTCGTCGTCCTGGCCGCTCAGCACGACGATGGGGATCTCGTTGTCGACTGCCTGGATGGCGTCTATGCATTCCAGGCCGGAAGCATCCGGCAGATGCAGATCGAGGAGCACGATATCGAACTTCTCGCTGGCCAGACGCTCGGTTGCGCCGCCCAGAGACTGCACGTTGACCATCTCCACGTCACTGGCGCGCTGACGCCGCAACGATGCGGCGAGAAATTCAACGTCAGCCGGATTGTCTTCAACCAACAGAAGCTTCATTGCTGCATGATTGGCCCGCGTAGCCGGGCATGCCCGGCCGGCCAGTTCGTCCCCACGGATAGATGTGGGGTTAGCCTAAGGCCCGACTATGACAAGTCGATGAGACCGGGGTCACATCCGCGGGCCGGATGGGCTGCGCGAGCGCACAGTTCAGGCCGATTTGTGCCAATGAACGGATCTATATTTCGATCACGGTACTGACGATCACCACGCGCCGCAGTGGCATGCCGAAGAACTCGGCAGCGCCTGTCGAGCGACGCTGCAGCCAGGCAAACAGCTCCCGCTGCCAGAGCCGGGCACGTCGCCGGCGGATCGGGACCACGACGTGTTGACCGAGGAACAGCGTGTAGTCGCGGGAAGCGATGCGCAGACCCTGACGCACGCATTGCTGGATGACGGCGGCCACATCCGGGGTTTCCATGAAGCCGAAACGCGCCTGAACCGTGTAGATCGAGTCGTGCAACCGTTCGATGGTCAGGCGTGTTGCAGCATCGGCTTTCGGCACCCGGAGAAAGTTGAGGTGCAGGAACACCACGTTCTCGTGCACCACATGGTTGTGCTCGATGTTGCGCAGGAACGCGCCGGGTATGGAGTCAGGGCGGCTGGCAAGAAAAATCGCGGTGCCGCTGACCTGCCGGGTGCCGGTCAACAGGCCTTCCAGCTCTCCTGTCCTGACGACGGCGGCATCGAGTTTGCGGCTCAATTGTTCCCGGCCGTCGTGCCAGGCCACGAACACCAGGAACAGCAGTGCCGCCATGAGTACCGGTACCCATGCGCCGTCGTCAATCTTGGTCAGGTTGCCGAATACAAACGTGGTGTCGATGACAAGGAAGCTGCCGAAGGCCACGGCGAGCAGGGGCCATGACCATTTCCATTCGATCCGCGCCAGCACGGCGGCAAGTACCGTGGTAATCCACATCGTGCCCGCGACGGCTGCCCCGTATGCCGCCGACAGCGCGCCAGAACTGCCAAAGCCGAGCATCACGCTGATGACCAGAACCAGCATTACCCAGTTGGCAACCGGCACGTAGATCTGGCCGCGTTCCTGTTCTGAAGTCTGGACAATCCGCACACGTGGCATGAGATCGAGTTGTACCGCCTGCTTGGTGATGGAGAACGCACCGGTAATCGTTGCCTGGGAGGCAATGATGGTGGCAGCCGTGGCAAGGATGATCAGGGCCGCAAGCAGCGGTTCCGGTGCGAGCCGGAAGAACGGGCTGTCCAGCGAGCCGACGTCACGCAGCGCGAGTGCGCCCTGGCCGAAATAGTTCAGCACCAGCGCAGGCCAGACAAATCCGAACCAGGTCACCCGCACCGCCGATCGCCCGAAATGCCCCATGTCGGCATACAGGGCCTCGCCGCCGGTCACGGTGAGAAAGACCGCGCCGATGATCGCCATGCCAATCCCCGTTTCATGTGACAGCAGTGCGAGTGCGAACATCGGGTTCAGAGCCAGCAGGATCTGCGGTGTATGGGCGATGGAAATCACGCCGAGCACGCCCAGTGCGCCGAACCACAACAGCATGACGGGACCGAAGTAGCGACTGATGCTGGCAGTGCCGTTGCGCTGGAGCAGGAACAGCCCGAGCAGAATGCCGCAGGCCAGTGGCAGGATGGCCCCTGAAAAGCCGGGGTCCAGCAGTTCCAGGCCTTCAACCGCGCTGAGCACCGAGATCGCGGGCGTGATGACGGCATCGCAATAAAAGAGCGCTGCACCGAGCGCACCGGCCAGCAGCAGCTTCCGCGACCAGTAACTCCAGCGGAAGAAATGCTGTTCGAGCCTGGCCAGCAGCGCGAGAATGCCGCCTTCGCCTTCATTGTCTGCCCGTACCACGACGACGAGGTACTTGAGGCTGACGACCAGCACCAGGCTCCAGAAAATCAGCGACAGCGAGCCGAATATCGCCAGCCCGACGGGCGCCGGGCGGGAGGCCTTTATCGCTGCACCGAAGGCGTAGAGGGGGCTGGTGCCGATGTCTCCATAGACAACCCCGATGGCGCCAATGATGGCCGGAGCTTTGAGGCGGGATGGCGACATCGGTCAATGTGATCGTGCAGCCCCCCGGGGGGCGACGGTGGCGGAGTCTGCGCCGCCCGCTGGTGGCGGGCAAGTCCCCGGCCGGCTGCAATCGCTCACTCCCGGCAGGCAACTTGTTAGGCTCTGCCGTCATGAAAGCCGACTTCGCTGAAAAGCTGGCTCCCTTGCTCCTCGCCTGGTGGGACCGGCACGGCCGCAGGGATCTGCCCTGGCAGCAAGAGCCCACGCCCTACCGCGTCTGGGTGTCGGAAATCATGCTCCAGCAGACCCAGGTCGCGACCGTCGCGCGTTACTACGACATCTTCATGGCCGCCTTCCCCGATGTGCGGGCGCTGGCCGATGCACCGGCCGATGCAGTGCTGCATCGCTGGTCGGGTCTGGGCTACTACGCTCGCGCGCGGAATCTGCATCGCGCCGCGCAACAGGTCCGCGACCAGCATGAGGGCGTGGTGCCGGCGGATTTCGATGCCTTGTCGGCGCTGCCCGGTATCGGCCGCTCGACGGCTGCCGCGATCCTTGCGCTGTCTGCCGGCCGGCGCCACGCGATCCTCGACGGCAACGTCAAGCGCGTGCTCGCCCGCGTGTTCCGCATCGAGGGGCCGCCATCTGAATCAGCCGTGCAGCGTGAACTCTGGGCGCTGGCCGAGCGCTGCACGCCCGCGCAGCGCGTCGCGCACTACACCCAGGCGATCATGGATCTCGGCGCATCGGTCTGCGCGCGGCGCAAACCGGCCTGCCAACAGTGTCCCTTGCGCGAAGGCTGTCGCGCATATGCGGAAGGGCTCACCGGACAACTGCCGGCGCGCAAGCCGGCCAGGGCGCGACCGCTGCGCAACTGCGTGCTGCTCTTGTGCGCCCGTGCCGATGGCGCGGTACTGCTCGAACGGCGGGCCGATACCGGCATCTGGGGCGGACTCTGGGGCCTGCCCGAAATCAGCTCGGTCGATGCGGCGGGCGAGTGGTGCAGCGCGCAGTTTGGTGCCGCGCCCGATGCGACGCATGTGCGCAAGGTCTTTCGCCACGGCTTCACGCACTTCGACCTCGACATCACGCCGGTCGAATGTCGCCTCGGCAGCGTGCCGCTGCGCGCGATGGAGAGCGACCGGTGGCTCTGGTATAACAAGAGCGCGCCGGCACAGGTTGGTCTTGCCGCGCCGGTTTCGAAGTTGCTCAACGCTCTCCCGTAGGAGCGGCTTCAGCCGCGATCCCACCTAAACAACAGAAGGCCCCCAAATGCCCCGCCAGGTCAATTGCGTACTATTGAAAATCGAAACCGATGGTCTCGACTACGTTCCCTATCCCGGCGAGCTCGGCAAGCGCGTCTACGAGAATGTCTCCAAACAGGCCTGGCAGCAGTGGCTCGCCCACCAGACCATGCTCATCAACGAATACCGCCTCACGCCCTTCGAGCCCAAGGCCCGCAAGTTCCTCGAAGCGGAAATGGAGAAGTTCTTCTTTGGCGGCGGCGCAGCCCCGCCGCCCGACTTCAAGCCCAAATAGGGTTTTTTGCAGCCGGCACCGGGATTCCTTGACGGCAAGCCCGGCCGACCGCGTAAAATGCCCCCGCCTCCCGCAGGCGCGGCTTCAGCCGCGATCCCGCCCAGATGGCCAGGTAGCTCAGTTGGTAGAGCAGCGGACTGAAAATCCGCGTGTCGGTGGTTCAATTCCGCCCCTGGCCACCATCCATTAGCGATATAATGTTTTCAGCATCAAGAGTGGGCCACGAGGCCCCGCCAACCTGCCAACCCAGGCAAGGTGGACACCCGAAAGGGGATGCGGCTGACACAGCAACCAAGTGGGCCCTGTCTCTACCGCCTCCCCGATCCGGACCTTGTTCCTGCTCCGATGCTGACCGGTGCCGCCAGTCTTGCTGCTGGCGGTGCCGCCCAGGAGTCACTCAGGAGCGCAGGCCATGTCAGATCCCAAGCCGCCGACCCCGGATTCGTCCGATACCCGTTCAGAGCCCCTGAATGGCACTCCCGATCTCAAGCCGGGCAACCCACCAACGTCGCTGGTGATCCGGGAGGTCACCGAGACGGGCAGAAGCGTGACTATCCTCGGCGTGAGGATGCCGGCCAGGAACGCTCCGTAATTGGGCCCCTTTGCAGAGGGCAGTCGGCCGCATTGGGCGATGTCGCGCACAAGGCGCGCTTCGATTCATTTTTTTGGACGGAATACATACAGGAGGTGATAGCGATGTCAGAACGGAAATCAAAGGCCTTAGTGCCGGAGATCTCGGCACCTGAAGGTGACGTTGGTGCTCACGCAGACCATGATGCCAATAAGCCAACGCCGATGAGTCCAGAGGCGTTCAACGCTCTTGCAGATGCCCTGTTCGAGGCCATGTTGAAGAACCTGAACTACAACGTAAAGAATGGGGTGGATACGCCGTAGGCGCCGTTGGGCCAACTCGGCGTTTGCCTTGCGGCTTTCGGGCCATCGGCCTGCCTAACCTCGATGTTGGAGATCTCAGGGCAAGGCCAGACCTAATGGCTGAGATGCAGAAGGTCATAGACGCTGAGAACAGCGATCTGTTCGACGTGCTGGCGTATGTGGCCTTCACCATGCCCCCCATCACCCGGGAAGTCCGGGCCAGTGCTGCCCGTAACCGCGTCCATGACCAGTTTGACTATCGGCAGCAGCAGTTCATCGAGTTCGTCCTGGGCCAGTATGTCAAGCAGGGTGTCGGTGAGTTAGATCAGGAGAAGCTCTCACCGCTGCTCAAGCTGAAGTACCGCGACGCCATACAGGACGCTGTAAGTGACTTGGGGCCAGCCGAGGAAATCAGAGCGGTCTTCGTCGGCTTTCAGAAGTACCTGTACCTAGGTGAACCTGCACCGAGGCAATCCACTTAGCGCCGAAACTACCAATCGCGGGCGCTTCTCTAGTGTACGTTTGACGCAGAGACCTTATTATTTGCATCCGCGTCGATAACGACAATGTTCGGATCGCCAGTGAGGCGGAGGTCGTTGAGGATACGAGATACCTTCAATATCTCTCCCTCCGAAAAGCACATGATTACCTTTATACCTCTGCTTCTCGGATTCGCCGCTTGGTAGATCTCAACTTGATTTTCTAAATTCCTCTTCAGTTTTGAATTGCTTGCAAGCTTGAACTCAACGACCGTACTGTCCCTTGAGCCGCGAGAAATCTTAAAGTCGACCGGTCCACGCCCGTTGTTGACCTCGCTGTCTGCTGCAAAATCGCTCGCGTACCAAGTGAGCTTGAACATGATCTGAAGGTCTGCTTCACGCTTTACCGGCTTCCCATTGACATAGAAGACTCGATAGCCATCGTTGTTCTCGATCACTTGCTTTAGAAACATCACGCGATCATAGGCGTTCTGATAGGATTTGTCTGGGCGCTCATAGAACTGAGTTAGAGCGGCTAGTTGCTGCGAAAACCGGCCAACCTGCTCGATGAAGATCTGCTCGGTTTCGAATACTCGTTCTTCACTAAGTGTCTGCGCTTCCTCGCCGTGCTCCTCCTTGTAACGGATGAAGTAGTCGATCAGTGTTGGGTATTGCCTGATCGTAGCGATGATAGCCTCGCCTTCCTCCTTCTTATTGGCATCCCTGGGTAGCATTCGGAGGAAGTAGTCATTTATCTGCGCTCGAAGTTCCTCGTTCGGGATGCTGCTCGCAATATCTCTAAAGTTGCCGATCAGATCATGCTTGTTGATCCACGCGTCATCTTTGGTGAGGATTTCTTTGGGCGTTAGCAGGACGAAATCACCGTCAATGTACGGCAGAGCAAAGTTCTCGGTCATCCAACTCCGGGTTTCGTAGTTGAATGAGACATGCCGTACGGGAACCCGCCGAAGGCGATCCGGGTCGATGTGTGTTTGTGCGAACTGTTGGGTGTAGCGACAAAGAAAGCCCTTCACGAGGTTTGTCGTGAAGTCGCTGATATTGTCCCTTCCGACGTTGTCTTTAATCAGGCACAGCTTTTCAAGGTGGCTGCCGCGAGTGACGCGTTCAGTGCCGAAATCTCGGAAAAGGGAGTTGAGATTCTCATTTAGCGCCGCCGCGAAGTGAGCCCCAAGACCTGACCCTCTATTCCCGACCTTGCTATAGCCGAGCCAGTTCTGCTTGACCTCTGGGAACCTGTACCAACTGCTAAGGAGTCCATTGTTGACGTACCCACTGTTGGAGATGTCGCGCAGGAATCGGATATACCCAATAATCTCGTCGTGAAGCGACCGGTACTCGGCTTTCTCGCTGTTGAAGAGCAGGAAGGGATCAATGAATACGGGCAGGTCGTTGATCAGCGAAATGTTAAACGCGCCGTACTGGTCCAGCACTACTGGATCGACGTCAAAGAAGTCTGAGAAGTAGATTTTCATGCGCAGCGCCGCTTCGGTCCTCGACGGAAGTGCTGACGCGCAGCATACTGCGCTAGATAGTCGGCAGGCGACACGTACAAAGAAAACATGGAAGGCAGGCCCAACTTGCCTATGGGGGAGCGTTGTTCAACCTCTTAATGTTTAGCGTTGATTGGCCTTCGGGTAGGGTCAACGTTCCGATGGGGCGGATGTTTGAGTACACCGAAGCCCAAATTACGGCCCAGTACCGCGAGGGTGGAAACCCTCTGCTAGAAAGCCTTACTTCGTTTCCGTGTCTGTTTTGCGTGGAAGGCATAACGGATGAAGTTGCCTATATCGGCCAGATCAACCGAGCGCGCATCGTCGGCGGGGAGGTGGCGTTGGAACTTAGCTTCGACACCGACGTGCCCCCGCTCCAAAATAGCATGATCTACACGAACCGGGCCGAATTACACATGCCCAACGACTTTGAATTTTCGCGGAATCACTGGGCAGTTAAGGACGTGGACCTTTATCGCTTTCTACTCCGTAACGTGCGCCCACGCAGACAACGCCCGAGCGTGTTCCAGATTACCGAGCACGAAAACATCGAACGCGCCCTAGCGTCGGCAATGATGCCATTTGACGCCGGGTTTAACGCGACCTATGACGCCATCAGGCAAGCCGCTGAAAACGCGGGCCTGCGGTGCAGACGCGCTGACGACATTTGGGAAAACGCAGCGATCATTCAGGATGTGGTCGCCTTGATCGACCGATCTCGCATCGTGGTGTGCGATTGCTCGGGTCGAAATCCCAATGTGTTTTACGAAGCCGGTATTGCTCACACGCTCGGGCGCGAAGTGATCCTCATCACGCAGAACGACCAGGATATTCCGTTTGACCTGCGTCACCTCCGCTACATCCGCTATCTTGATAATGCCGAAGGACGCGCAGCGCTGACACAGCAATTGCAGGCAAGGATGCAGACGTTGCTTGGGAACTAAAAGGCCGGGCGCTGTTCACGCCCGGCTTGTATGTCTTCAGTCTTGCACAGCTTGTTGGGGTCGATGGCGTAGTCCTTGGCTAGCGCGATGACTTCTTTGCGATTGACGTGCTCGTGGCCAGCAACGTCGTACCGTTGCCGGCTAGTAGCTGGCTCCAGGCCACTGCCGCCGGACTGCTAATCTGCAGGCGGGGATTGAAGACGTCTTTGGTGCGAGCCAAAACGTGACATCGTGGGCGGGAGCCGCTTCTTTGTAAGCTTGCTAGTGGGTCGACTCCGGCTTCTACGAGACGGCCACAACCCGACGTAGGACCTCGTTGAATAGTTGCGCGAGTTTTGCGTGGATCAGTCCTGCCTAGTCCTGCGTCGTGGGGCAAATCTGCAACGGACGCCCCGACCAACTCATTGATGCTATTACTGTTTCCACTTGCAGCCAGCGACTGAAAATCCGCGTGTCGGTGGTTCAATTCCGCCCCTGACCATCCCCAAAGCCCAACGGACCATGTCGATGAAACGCCCAAACGTCGACATGTGCCTCCAAATATGTCGATGGCATCGACCCGGCGCCTTGGGCGACTCGCAGGGGATCTATCAGTTATTTATCAGATTCTCGTAAATTGATAAATAAATCAGTCCGCCATAGTATCTATCACTTCCCCGAAAACTGATAGATTCCGACTGTGAAGCCCATACCGCCAGCCCCCACCCTCGACGAGCTGCTGCACCGCGGCCTGCAACGGCGCATGGCAGCGATCATTGAGGCACGCCATAACCTGGGCGTCGCGGGTGGTCGTTACCTCCACTGGGACCAACTGAAGCACCGCGCCCCGCCAGCCGGCTTCACCGTGGAAGAGTGGTGGTTGGGCATCAAGCTCTCCCGCTTCGCCTTGCTCCGCGACCTTCCCCTGGAGGATGCAGCGGGCAAGCCGTTCCGCTTTGCGGCCGTGGATCAGGTGCAACGCATGCTCCACCAGATCGACCAGCGCGCTGCTGGCCGGATTGCGTTCCCGGATGCCCTGACCAACCCGGAGACCCGGGATCGCTACATCGTCAGTTCCCTGATCGAGGAGGCCATCACTTCGAGCCAGATGGAGGGCGCTTCGACTACCAGGAAGGTTGCCGCTGACATGCTGCGCCAGGGACGCCCGCCCTCCGATTCCAGCGAGCAGATGATTCTGAACAACTACGAGGCCATCCAGTTCGTACGTTCCATCAAGGATCGGCCACTCACTCCAGACGACGTCCTTGAGTTGCACAGAATCACCACGACCGACACGCTCGACGACCCCGCTGCAGCAGGGCGGCTTCAGCAACCAACAGACGAGAGGGTGGCGGTTGTCGATCGTGGTACCCGAACCGTGCTCTTCAATCCGCCGCCCGCGGAACAGCTGCCGGCGCGACTCGTCAAAATGTGCCGCTTCGCCAATGGCGAGATTCCGGCTGGCCAGTTCCTCCATCCCGTAGTCCGGGCCGTGATGCTGCACTTCTGGCTGGCCTACGACCACCCCTTCGAGGATGGCAATGGCCGGACGGCTCGCGCGCTTTTCTACTGGGCAATGCTTCGCGCCGGCTACTGGCTGTTTGAGTACGTCTCCATCTCGTCGATCCTGAAGAAAGCCTTTGCGCAGTACGGCAAGTCCTACCTGTATTCGGAGTCCGACGAAAACGACGCCACCTATTTCCTGATCCATCAGCTCGAAGTCATGCTCCGGGCCATCGACAACCTTGACGAGTATCTGCAACGCAAGCTCGCCCAGATCCGCGCTGTAGAAAGCCGCCTGAAGAACGTGTCCCGATTCAATCACCGCCAGCTTGCTCTTTTAGGTCACGCCCTGCGGCACCCGGGAACCGAGTACACAATCAAGTCGCACCAGCGCAGCCACAACGTGGCTTACGCTACGGCTCGCTCGGACCTTCTTGCCCTGAGCAAGGCAAAACTGGTAATCGAACGCAGGATTGGCGCCAAGACCATGACATTCATCGCTCCTGAAGATCTGGAAGTACGCCTGGCGGGGCAGAGCAACGGGCATGCCCGCAGACAGGCAAGCTCATGAAGCTCGTCCGTAACTCCGGCAACGACCGCGTCGCCGATCTGATCCAGCCGCTGTTCGGTGCTGGTCGGACTCTCGACGCGGTTACACCAGGCCTGTCAATCTTCGCCTTTGCGGAGTTGCTCGTCGGCCTGCAGCGTGCCGCCCGGTGTCGGTTCGTGCTGCCGGGCGACCCTGCGACTCTGCCGCTGCTCGGGACGACTGCCGATCGCCCTAATCGCAATCGTCTGCAATCCCGCTGGTTGGCCGCTCGCCTCAAGGACTGGTTGGGCGGCAACGCAGACATCCGGCTCGCACGGGACGGCGTGCCACAGGGTGCCTTGGTGATCCGGGACGAAGCCGGCCAGCCCTTGCAGGCGCTGCTCGGCTCCCTCTCTCTGACCACCGACGGCCTCGGACTGACGCCGGGCAATCCGCTCAATCTGGTCCAGGCCTCCGAGACGCCGGACGAGGCGTTGCGCCTCAGCCAGTGGTTCGAATCCCAGTGGGCCAGCCTTGCCGCCGATCCAGGCGCGAAGCTCGCAGTGCTCGAGGCACTGGACGCAATTGCGCAGCACCGCGATCCGTACCTCGCCTATACGCTGATACTCCACCACGTCTTCCGTGACCGCGGCGACGATCTCGACGAGGAGAAGATCGTCAAGTCAGCCACGGGTATCCGCAAGACGGTGGTTTGGAACAAGCTCTACAAGTTCCAGCGTGACGGCGTCGTCGGGGCGATCGACAAACTGAACCGCTACGGCGGCTGCATCATTGCTGACAGCGTTGGACTTGGGAAGACATTCGAGGCGCTCGCCATCATCAAGTATCATGAGCTGCGCAATGATCGTGTGCTGGTGCTCTGCCCAAAGCGCTTGCGGGACAACTGGACGCTCTACAAAGCCAACGATCGGCGCAATTTCCTGGCGCCCGACCGTTTCAATTACGACGTTCTCAACCACACGGACCTTTCACGGGACGGTGGGCTCTCCGGTGACATGGATCTCGCCTACGTCAACTGGGGCAACTACGACCTGGTGGTGATCGACGAGTCTCACAACTTCCGCAACAAGAAGACGCCCCAGGCAGGCGGAGAGACCCGCTATGATCGACTGATGCGCAAGATCATCCGCGAGGGCGTGAAAACCCGCGTGCTGATGTTGTCGGCAACGCCCGTCAACAACCGCATGGCGGACCTCCGGAACCAGATCGTCTTTGCCACCGAAGGCGACGACGCCGCGCTCCTTGAGCACGGAATCGGCAGCATCGACGCCACCACGCGCCTCGCCCAAAAGCAATTCAACCGGTGGCTGGATCTGGAGGATCCCGACCGCTCGCCGTCCCGGCTCGTCGAAATGCTGGGCTTTGACTACTTCACGTTGCTCGACCTGCTCACGATCGCTCGTTCGCGAAAGCACATCGAAAAGTACTACGGCATCGCCGAGACCGGACGCTTTCCGGACCGACTGAGGCCGATCAACATCAAGGCGGACGTGGACCGGGCCGCGGCCTTTCCGCCCATCCGGGATATCAACCTGGAGATCCGACGCCTTAACCTCGCCGCCTATGCGCCGCTCCGCTACGTGTTGCCGCACAAGCAGGAGGCGTACGACAAGAAGTACAGCACCGAGGTCAAGGGTGGCACGGGATTCTTCCGGCAGGTTGATCGCGAAGAGAGTCTGATCCACCTGCTGCGCGTGAACGTGCTGAAGCGCATGGAGAGTTCCGTGGTGTCCTTTGGCCTCACGATCGAGCGCCAGCTGCGCGACGTGGAGGCAACGCTTGCCCGAATCGAGTCCCAGGCCGAGGACCTGGAGGAGATCGACATCGAGGACGTGGATATCGAGGATCCCGCCTTCGAGAGCCTGCTGGTCGGCCGAAAGGTCAAGGTGCTGCTGGGCGACGTCGATCTGGTGCGCTGGAAGCAGGACCTCGTCGAGGACCGCAACCGCCTGGCGACCCTATTGGCAGCAGCGCGGGATGTCACTGCCGACCGCGACGCCAAACTCGCGGAGCTGAAGGAAGTGATCGCCGGCAAGTGCCGCAGCCCGATCAACCCGAACAACCACAAGGTGATCGTCTTCACAGCCTTCGCTGACACAGCCCGCTACTTGTACGAACAACTGGCCCCGTGGTCCCAGGCAGAGCTGAAGGGCGAGACGGCCCTGGTGACCGGAACCGGCCGTAACCAGGCGACGTTGCCCAAGCTGCGCCGGGATCTGGCCTCGATCCTCACGGCTTTTGCTCCACGATCCAAGGAACGGCCCGAAGAACTGGCCGGTGACGGCGACCTCGACCTGTTGATCGCTACCGACTGCATTTCCGAAGGCCAGAACCTCCAGGACTGCGACTGGCTCATCAACTACGACATCCACTGGAACCCGGTGCGCATCATCCAGCGCTTCGGCCGCATCGACCGCCTAGGCTCGCCCAATGAACGCATCCAGCTCGTCAACTTCTGGCCCAACATGGAGCTGGAGGAGTACATCAACCTGGAGCAGCGCGTCAGCGGCCGCATGGTGTTGCTGGACGTGTCAGCCACCGGCGAGGAAAACCTGATCGAGCAGCAGTCCGGCGACCCGATGAACGACCTGGAGTATCGGCGCAAACAGCTCCTGAAGCTGCAGGATGCGGTCATCGACCTGGAGGATCTGTCGACGGGCGTTTCCATCGCTGACCTCACGCTCACCGATTTTCGCATCGACCTGGCCGAGTTCCGCAAGGTGCATCCTGGGGTCCTCGAGGGACTTTCGCCAGGTACGTTTGCCGTGACCACTAGCCCGGAGGCCGAGATTCCGCCCGGCATCGTCTTCTGTCTGCGTGCCGAGGGCGAGGCAGCCGCGAGGATCGAGAGCGGCAACTATCCGCTGGCACCGCACTTCCTGGTGCACGTCAGTGACGATGGAGCAGTGCTGCTGCCCTATACGCAAGCCAAACAGATCCTCGACCGGCTCAAGCGCGCCTGTCTCGGGCGGGATCTGCCCGACGCCGGCGCCTGCGCACGCTTTGACCGTGCCACCAAGCAGGGCGAGGACATGTCTCATGCCCAGAGCCTGCTGGCCGCCGCGGTGGCCTCGGTGGCCGGCAAGAGCGAGGAACGTGCCGTGGCAAGCCTTTTCCAGCCCGGCGGCACCCACGCCCTCAAGGGAGAATTCGCCGGGAGTGACGATTTCGAAGTGGTGGCGTTCCTGGTGATCCTGCCGGTGGAGGCCGAATGACGGCGGACGATGTCATCGCCGCCCTGGACCTGCCCCCGACAGCCCGGGTGGATCGTCGCGTCCCGAAGACCTTGCTCCTCGATCACGGGGCGCCGACAGCCGCAGACAAGCGCCACATCAACGGGGGCATCGAGCAGATTCAGTGGGTGGCCGCCCTGAAGCCCACGACGATCGGCGTTGCCGCGCATCGGGACGACGTGCGCGAGTACTTGGAGATCGCGGTGCTTCGCGTCGCGCTCCGGGCCGATGCGAAGTCACCCCGGCTGATCGAGCTGCTGCACCGGGCCGTGCCGTACCCGATGCTCGCCGTCACCGAGCTGGACGACCGCGTGAACCTTTCTCTCGCGCACAAGCGCTGGTCGCAGGGCGAGGCCGGCAAGACTGTGCTCGAAGGAGAGCCGGTGGTCGTCGACTGCCCGTGCGACGAGGACCCGCACGGACCCGCGCTCCTGGGTGCCCTGGCGCTCGGCCGTCAACCGCAGGCCTCTTTGCTGACGCTGTATCAGGGTTGGGTAGACGTGCTGCTCGCGCTCGATGCCGCCCGACGGACGGGCCGGTTCGAGATCTTGGGCATCGCTGAACGCCGTGCCGCTCGTCGCGAGGCGCTGCGGGACTGCGCGCGTCTCGACGCCGAGATGGCGCGACTGCGCACAGCAGCGGCTAAGGAAAGGCAGATGGCCAGGCAGGTCGAGCTCAACCTGGAACTCAAGCGCGCCGAAGTCGCCCGCAAGGCCGCGCTCGCACAATTGTGAGGAACGAGATGACGATGAAAAAACTGACCGCCGACGATCCCGCAAGCCGCTCGCCCGATCTCGTCGCCGAGAACCTCGAGCGGCTGAAAGTGCTCTTCCCCGAACTGGTGACGGAGGGGCCGAACGGCGCCGCGGTGAACGTCGACGTGCTGAAGGCGCTGGTCGGCGACGCCACCGTTACCGATGCGGACGAGAAGTACGGTCTCAACTGGCACGGTAAGCGCCGCGCCCGGCAGCTCGCGCTGACGCCTTCGACCGGCACTCTGCGGCCCTGTCCGGAGGACAGTGTCGACTGGGACACCACACAAAACCTGATGATCGAGGGTGACAACCTGGAGGTGCTGAAGCTCCTGCAGAAGAGCTATGCGGGGAAGGTGAAGCTCATCTACATCGACCCACCGTACAACACGGGCAAGGACTTTGTGTACCCGGATAGCTTCCAGGACAGTATCAAAAACTATCTGAAGCTGACGGGGCAGGTGGAGGCCGGCGCGAAGATCAGCAGCAACACTGAGGCCAGCGGGCGGTTTCATACTGACTGGCTGAACATGATGTATCCGAGACTTAAGGCAATGCAAAGTTTATTGGAAAGAGACGGCGCAATCTTTGTCTCATGCGACGAGACCGAACAGGCGCGTCTGCGCCTCGCTATGGACGACATCTTCGGCAGTGAGAACTTCGTTGCAGATATGGTCTGGGCAGCCGGGCGCAAGAACGACTCCAGGCTCATCTCGGTCTCGCATGAGTACATCGTGTGTTATGCCCGTGACGCTGGGTATCTGACGTCTAAGAAGGTCGAGTGGCGCCAGCGCAAAAAGGGCCTCGCCGATATCTATCGCCGATATGAGCAACTCAAGACGGAATTCGGATCTGACTACGCCACGATGACCGCGGGAATGAAGGAATGGTACAAAGGTCTCGCAGACGCGCATCCGGCAAAGGCGCACAAGCACTACAACCACGTTGACGCCCGAGGAGTCTTCTTCCCAGCTGATATATCGTGGCCCGGCGGCGGAGGACCCATGTATGAGGTGCTACACCCTAAGACCAAACGACCCGTTAAGGTGCCCGCTCGAGGCTGGATTACGCCCGACCCGGCGAAGATGACCACTTGGATTGACGAAGACCGCGTTCACTTTGGCGAGGACGAGGCGAAGGTGCCCTGCCTTAAAGCCTATTTGAGGGACCAAGAGTATCAGGCGCCCTACAGTGTCTTCTACCAAGACGGACGATCCGCGACGAAACGCCTGCGGGGTCTGATGGGCGGAGACTGCTTCGACTTTCCCAAGGATGAAACCGTCTTGCAGGAAATTGTCGAAATGCTGACATCAGGCGACGACGTTGTGATGGACTGTTTCGCTGGCTCGGGAACGACGGGACATGCAACTATGGCTCAAAATGCGATCGATAGTGGCAACCGCCGCTACATCCTCGTCCAATTGCCAGAGCCTCTCGACCCTGAGAACAAGGACCAGAAGGCTGCCGCCGGCTTCTGCGACAACCTTGGCAAGCTCCGCAACATCGCCGAGTTAACCAAGGAACGCCTTCGCCGTGCCGCGAAGAAGGTCAAAGACGACAACCCAATGTTTGCAGGCGACCTTGGCTTCCGTGTCTTCAAGCTCGACTCCAGCAATATTCGCGCGTGGGTGCCGGACTGCGATGATCTCGACCAGGGGCTCCTCGATTCCGTGGACCACCTGGAGCCGGACCGCACCGAATTCGACGTTCTCTACGAGCTGCTGCTGAAGCGCGGGCTCGATCTGTGCGTGCCGATAGAGACGCGGGTCTTCGCCCGTATGGAGGTCCACGCGGTCGGCGGTGGTGTGCTGATGGCGTGTCTCGCCGAGAAAATCGAGGTCAGCCAGGTGGAGGCATTGGCTCAGGGAATCGTTGAATGGCACCAGGCGCTCATCCCGGCCGGCGACACGACCTGCGTATTCCGCGATAGCGCTTTCGCCGACGACGTGGCCAAGACCAACATGGCTGCGATACTTGAGCAGCACGGCATCGCCCATGTGCGGAGCCTTTGATCCCATGGCGTCGAGTGATTCCAATACTGTTTTAGTGTTCTGCTACGGGTCGAACATGCTTACAGCCAGGATTCAGGCGCGCTGCCGCTCTGCAAGTTGCTTGGGAATCGCGGAGCTGAGGGGCTATGAGCTTCGGTGGCACAAGCGCAGCATCGATGGGTCCGGCAAGTGTGATGTGGTCGCTGGATCCGCTCACTCCGCAGTCTTTGGAGTTGTGTATACCGTGCCGTGGTCAGAGAAGGCAGATCTTGATCGTGCGGAAGGCCTTGGTAACGGCTATGACGAGCGAACGGTCTCCGTACGGTTGCAAGGCAACCCGATAGATGTCGCGCTGTATAGCGCGACAAACACCGATGCCGCGCTGAAACCGTACACGTGGTACGTCGCGCTGGTCGTTGAGGGCGCTCGACAGCATGGCCTGCCTCCCGACTATGTAAGCCAGCTCGCAGCAACTGAGGCGGTGCAGGACGCTAATTGCGAGCGGCACGACCTCCATATGGCCATTCTTCAGGAAGGAGCTGGCCGGTGAAGCTGCATTTCGAGCCCAACCTTGACTACCAGCTGCAGGCCATCGAGGCAGTCTGCGATCTGTTCCGTGGCCAGGAGATCTGTCGTACGGAATTCACCGTCACCCATGATCCCGCAGACAAGCAGATTCGTATGGGCTTCGCCCAGAATGACCTCGGTGTCGGCAACCGGCTGACCCTGCTGGACGACGAACTGCTGGCGAATCTCAATGCCGTGCAGCTCAGGGGTGGTCTGGCACCCTCCGCGGCGCTAGCCTCCGGTGACTTCACCGTCGAGATGGAGACCGGAACCGGCAAGACCTACGTCTACCTGCGTACCGTCTTCGAGCTGAACAAGCGCTTTGGCTTCACCAAGTTCGTCATCGTGGTGCCATCCATCGCCATCAAGGAGGGGGTCTACAAATCGCTCCAGATTACGGAAGACCACTTCAAGGGGCTCTACGCTGGCGTACCGTTTGACTACTTTCTCTACGATTCCGCGAAGCTCGGCCAGGTGCGTAACTTCGCGACCAGCGCACAGATCCAGATCATGGTCGTCACGGTCGGCGCCATCAACAAGAAAGATGTGAACAATCTCTACAAGGATAGCGAAAAAACTGACGGTGAGAAGCCGATCGACCTGATCAAGTCCACCCGGCCGATTGTCATCGTGGATGAGCCGCAAAGTGTGGATGGTGGGCTGTCCGGTGCTGGCAAGACAGCCCTCGACGCAATGAACCCACTCTGCACGTTGCGCTACTCGGCGACCCATGCGGACAAGCACCACATGGTGTACCGGCTGGACGCCGTGGATGCCTACGAGCGAAAGCTGGTGAAGCAGATTGAGGTCGCCTCCGCCACGCTGCAGGATTCCTTCAACAAGCCCTACGTCCGCCTCATCTCCGTAAGCAATAGGCGCGACAGCATCACGGCGAAGGTGGAACTGGACAAGCAGACCGCCACCGGTGTTCGGCGCATGGAGGTTGTGGTCCAGGACGGTGACGACCTGGAGCAGACGACCGAACGGGCAGTTTACGCCGATTGCCGGGTCGGGGAGATCCGGGTCGCCAGGGGCGACCAGTTCATGGAACTGCGGGTTCCCGGCGGCGAGCAGTATCTCAAGCTGGGGCAGGCCTGGGGCGACGTGGACGCGCTGGCCGTCCAGCGCGAAATGATCCGGCGCACGATCAAGGAGCACCTGGACAAGGAGAAGCGGCTGCAGCCGCAGGGCATCAAAGTACTGTCGCTCTTTTTCATCGACGAGGTGGCGCGTTACCGGAAGTACGACACCGATGGCCACCCGCAGAAGGGTGACTACGCGCGGATATTCGAGGAAGAATACCGGCGCTTCGCCAATCATCCTGACTACCGGACACTTTTCCAGGAAGTGGACCTGTCGCGCGCCGCTGAGGAGGTCCACAACGGCTACTTCTCCATCGATAAGAAGGGCGGCTGGACCAACACCGCCGAGAGCAACCAGACCGGACGAGACGATGCCGAGCGCGCCTACAACCTGATCATGAAGGAGAAGGAGAAGCTGCTCTCCTTCGTGACGCCCCTCAAGTTCATCTTCTCCCATTCGGCGCTGCGCGAGGGTTGGGACAATCCCAATATCTTCCAGATCTGTACGCTGCGTGACATCCGGACCGAGCGTGAGCGGCGCCAGACCATCGGGCGAGGGCTGCGGCTGTGCGTCAATCAGGACGGCCAGCGCCTGCACGGCTTTGAAGTGAATACGCTCACCGTCGTCGCTACCGAAAGCTACGAGGAGTTTGCGGAGAATCTGCAGAAGGAAATCGAGGAGGAGACCGGCATCCGCTTCGGGATTGTCGAGCCACACCAGTTCGCTGGCGTGACCGTGACGGCGGAGGATGGCAGTTCCGCGCCCCTCGGCATCGACCAGTCGAAGGTCCTGTGGGAACACCTCAAGGCACAGGGTTACATCGACGCAAGGGGGAAGGTAGAAGACACACTGAGAGTGGCCCTGAAGGAAGATGGTTTGGTGTTGCCTGATTCTGTCGCGCCGCAGGCTGGCCAGATCACGCAGATCTTGCGCAAGCTCGCGGGTCGCCTGGAGATCAGGAACGCTGACGAGCGGCGCCAGGTCCGACCTCGCCAGGCGGTGTTGCACAGCCCCGAATTCAAGGCGCTCTGGGACCGCATCAAGCACAAGACCACCTACCGCGTGCAGTTCGACAACGAGATGCTTGTCGAGGCCTGCATCGTGGCGCTGCGCGATGCGCCGCCGATCCCCAGAACACGCCTGCAATGGCGCAAGGCCGACCTGGCGATCGGCAAGGCGGGTGTCGAGGCCACTGAGCGCGAGAGCTCGGCGCCGATATCGTTGAACGAAGCCGATATCGAGCTTCCGGACGTGCTGACTGAATTGCAGGACAGAACGCAACTCACGCGCCGTACGATTTATCGGGTGCTCACCGCGAGCGGTCGTCTGGACGACTTCAAACGCAACCCGCAGGCGTTCATTGCGCTGGCCGGGGAGGCCATCAACCGTTGCAAACGGCTTGCCGTCGTTGACGGGATCAAGTACCAGCGCCTCGGCGACCAGCACTATTACGCGCAAGAGCTGTTTGAGCGGGAGGAGCTGACCGGCTACCTCAAGAATCTGCTGGACGTGAAGAAGGCTGTCTACGAACAGGTGGTCTACGACTCCCCGACCGTTGAGAAGCCCTTCGCCGAAGACCTTGAGCGGAACGACGCGATCAAGCTGTACGCCAAGCTTCCGGGATGGTTCACCGTGCCAACACCGCTCGGTACCTACAATCCAGACTGGGCAGTTCTCGTGGAGAAGGATGGCACCGAGCGGCTGTACCTGGTCGTGGAGACCAAGAGCAGCTTGTTTGCCGATGACCTGCGCGACCAGGAGGGGGCGAAGATCACCTGTGGCAAGGCGCACTTCAGGGCGCTGGAGGTGCAGGAGGAACCGGCCCGGTATGTTGTGGCGAGGTCAGTCGACGACGTCCTGGCGATATGACCGAGCCAACGCGAACTGAGCTGGAGCCTGTCTTCGGAATGTTCGGCGTCGCCGTGCATCAGGCCCAGCAACTGGAACACGGTCTGCAGTTGCTGCTCCAGATCATTGATGAGCAGCGTCAACGAGACGGCAAGCCGCCGCGTCAGCGGCCCAATCTCGACGCACCGGATGCGCCCAGAACAGCCGGGTGCCTGCTCAAGGAACTTGATGCCGCCACTCACCTCACGGATGCAGAGCGAAAGGCCATTCAGGCCGGGATCCGCAAGAGGAATTTCCTCGTGCACTCATACTGGCACGGTGACCGCATCCTGGCGATGCTTACCGTCAAGGGAAGGCGGTGGCTCATCGACGATCTCGATAAGCTGCGTGAGGTGTGCCGGAAGGCCAGCCGGATAGTGGACTGTCTGATCAATGACTGCCTGCGGGCATACGGACTCACAATTGATCAACTGTCCGAACCCCGAATCAGGGAGTACGAGGGTGACCAGGACGTTCCGCCGGAAGTCCTGCACTAGCGCCACCTGTGGTCGGGCTATGTCCTGATGATCATCCACGCCACCCGCAAGCTTGCCGCCCGTCTCCCAGACGTCTCGCCCGACGCACTGCGGGAAGACAGCCCGCTCGGCAGCTGGCACGCAGACCGGCTAATCATCGACCGTCGTCAGTGCGTGCTCTTCTGCCACGACGAAACCCGAGCCGCCCTGTTCGTGCCAGGGCTAAGAAAGGAGCTGTTTGCGGACCTGGGTGCCCGGAGCTTTCGGCCCCTGTTCTCCGCCACGCTGGCTGCCATGGGCTGCCCACCTCACCAAGTCTCCCAGGCGGAGCTCGCCCTGGGGCCGATCCGCTTCGATACGGCAACCGACCGTTCCGTGCTGAGTTCGATGCGCATCGTCCGGCAGGACCTCGAAGGACATCTCGCGAGGGTGCCGAACTTCCTGATGCTGGACCCATTGGCGGTTGCTTTGGACCTGTGCGATCGGCCCACAAGCGTTCGGGGCAAGTGGATTCGGCCAGACCGGCTGCTGCTCGAACTGGTGGCGATGATTAGCACTCGCCACACCGGCCGTTTAACCTAATGCTGCCATCACCCGTTCTAGGTGATGACAGCCCAAGCCCAACAATGTAGCGTTCTCACGGGGGCCTGCTTTCGTCACGTCGACGAGACCAGTTGGCCACGTGGCCGGGAAAAAACCACAAGAACAATCGGGGGGATGGACTATGGCCATTAGAGCGGGGCTTCTGCATCGTTTGGTACTGCTATTCGGGTTGAGCCTGCCCGGGATCTGTCTGGCCGCGCCGGCCACATACGTGCAGGACAACTTCATCGGATCACCGAGCAGTCCTGCCCAACTCATCTACTCACCCGGCTACGGATCTTTGGTGCTGCGGACGGCCAGCAGCGTTCGTGTCATGACGACAGGCACAGGGTCAGTAACCACATTCACGCCGAACAGCCAGTTCACCGATATGAGCCTGACGCCGGACGGGCGGTACGTCGTATTGGCTGACTATGGTGTCTCCGCCGGTCGAGTCGGTCGCATCGATCTGCAGACGGGCACCTATGACAGCAAGCCCGTCACGGCCGTACCCTATCGCATCGAGGCCATCGATGCGGAGAGATTCATCCTGGCCTCGCAGGACCAATGGATTTCCTACTGGTTGTGCGGTTGGGGAAGTGGATCCGGCATCAGCGTCCTGAACTCGAACCCGAACGGGTTCTACGCATCCGTCTACTATGGCGATATCGAATACGACCCCGTCGGTGCCCGGGTAATACATGGCAACAGCGGCTCGTCATCCCACGAAGTAAGGGTGTACACGGTCGTCGGCAACAACTTTGTGGCGGCGGAAGGCACGGGCACTTACGGCACCGCAGACGCCTACGGCGGTACTTCGGTATTGGCGACGGACCGGAGCCGGTTCTACTACGGCCGGCTTCAGGTTCTGGCAAGTGATGTACGGCAGAACCAGCTGGTATTTCCGGCCAACATCATTGCGGCGACAGGCAACGAAGCGTTCGTCAGCGGCGGAACGTACTACGATGCCTTCACCGCGGCCTATGCGGGATCGCTGGGATACCCGGTGACCGTCTACGGCCTCGCTGCCAACGCCCCGGACTTCTGGGCCTACGACCCGGGCAGCGCCATGCTCAGGCACTTTGCTCCGGAAGGCGGACCAGTCCTGCCCGATGCGCATCCTGACTACATCAGTGTCGCACAGGGCTACGCCGCGACCATCGACATACTGGCAAATGATGCGGGTTTCGGGGCGTCCGCAGCGGTGGAAATCGTGACGCCACCTCTCCACGGGACAGCCACCGTCATCGGCTCACCGGGGGACAAGGCCGCCATTCGCGTGCGGTATACCGCCACTGCCGGCTACGTGGGCCCCGACAGCTTCGAATACTCAGTCTCGGATGGCAGCAACAGTGACACGGCGCGCGTGGGCATCGACGTGGTGGCGGCGAAGGCTTTCAATGACAGCTATGTCGTGCTCAACGGAAGCTCGCAATCACTCCACGTGGCAAGAAACGACGTGGGATTCGGCGCGCAGTTGACCCTGTCCATCGTCGCCTCTCCCCAGATCGGCTCCGCCTACACTTCCACGTCCAGCGGTACCAGGGACAGCGTATCGATCTCTTATTCCCCCGCATACAACCGGCCTGCACCGTACACGGACACGTTCAGCTATCGAATTACCGATGGGGCTCGAGCTGACAGCGCCATCGTCTCGGTCCGGGTCGTCGACTATGCGGCGCTCGATGACGAGGTGGTTACCGGCATGGACCTCCCGGTGAGCATTGACGTCGCCGCAAATGACCTGGGGTTCGGCTACGGGAAGATGATCGGCATATACACCCACCCGCTGCACGGGACGGTTGCCATCGTCAATGGAATGGCCAATTACTCGCCAGGTCCCGGCTATCAGGGCCCGGACAGCTTCGAGTATTTCATTGAGGACGGAGCGCGCATTGCCGTCGCCAGGGTCACCGTGTCGATCATCCTGGACAGTGATGGAGACAAGGTTTCGGACACGGTGGACAACTGCCTCGGACAGGCCAATGCCGACCAGCGAGACTCGGATGGCGATGGTTTTGGCAACTGGTGCGATGCGGATCTGAACAATGACAATCGGGTCAACTTTGCCGACCTCGCCATATTCCGCACGAAGTTCGGGACCAGCGACCCGGACGCGGATTTCGATGGCAATGGCAGCGTCGGATTTTCGGATCTCGCCAGGCTCAGAGCCCTGTTTGGTGGCACACCGGGACCGTCGGCAGTCGCACCCTGATGAATGGCATCCGGTTCATGCAGACACCAGCCATTCGAGCCACGGCATGAACGCCTGGTGTGGCATCAGCGGCCAGGCCCGCCACCCGATCCACGCGGCGCCGATCAGCGCACTGATGCCGATCGCGATGCGGACCGGTCCGGGCCGTGGCACGAGCTTTTCGATGGTGACCGCAATCGTTATGCCGGCCACCCAGGCGAGATTCATGACGCCGCCGACGAACAGCAGCAGCATCAGCGCTCCGCAGCAGGCGACACACCAGCTCCCATGGGCGAGACCCGCACGCAGATCCCGCAGCGGGCCGCGTCGGCGGCGCACGATGAAGGCCAGCGGCGAGTGGCAGCGATCGAGGCAGGCTGTTTTTGCGGCAGACCACTGGTAGATCGCGACCGCCAGCAACAGCAGCGCCGCCACCCGGCCGTCGCTGATCACGCCCATGGCATCGATGACGCCGCTGCGAATCAGTGCTGACTGGGCGAGGGTTGCCGCTGCGGAGAAGGCTGCCCAGACAATGAAGTAGCCGAGCAGGAAGGCGAGGGTGCGCCGGTGCCAGCCCGGCTGGCCACGGTGCATGACGCGGTCATGGAGCAGCACGACGGGTGCCACCGATGGCGTCATCATCGCCACCATCATGATGAACCACATCAGGAACGAGGCGAGCAGATAGCCTCGCGCCCAGACGCCGCCGGCTCCGGGCATCGCCATCGGTGCGGCACGGAGATACCACCAGCCGAGCAGGGTGAGCAGGGCCAGTGCAGCAATGACGATCGCGCGCTGCCGGCGCAGGCCTGCGATCAACAATCCACCCGGGCCAGCCGCCTGCGAAGCTGCTGGCTGCTCAGGCAGCGCGCACCACTCCCTGACCGGTTATGTCGAGATGCGTCAGGTGCGCATGCCGGCCCTTCCATGCCAGTTCGATGGGCGAGTCGCTGCGCGTCATGACCGTGCTGCTCGCGAGCTCTGCTTCGGAGAACTCGAAGCCCTCGGGCAGCACGAGCCTCGCACGCTGCGGTGCGCCGGTGACAGGGTTGCGGATCGGCTCGGCCCGCGCCTCGACCAGCCCCTCCACGATGAACTGCGCGGTGCGTTGCTCGAGATCTATCGCGAAACGGATCGGCACGAAGCGGGGCTCGTGTACCTTGCTGAGCGTGGAGAAGAACACCTGAAAGAAGGTCGCGCCCGGTTCGGTTTCCTGGCCTGACATGATCTTGAGCAGGGCCTCGCGCTGTGCAGGCGTGGCCCGCACATCGATCAGTGGCAATGCTTCGCCGTTACCTTCATGAATGGCCCCCGGCCAGGCAAACAAGCCGCCGAAACACAGGCCGTCGAGCCGGGTGTCGCCAAAATGGCCGCGACTGATCTCGAAGCCGGCTGCCGCCCGGCAGGTGCCATCGGTAGGTGGTGCCATCACCTGGCAGGGGCAGCCCCAGGCGCAATTGCAGCTTGAGTAGTCGTAGCCCTGTATCCGCCAGTCAACCATCGCCATGGCAATACTCCCGGGAATAGTTGCAACTCCGTGTCGAGACTGCCCCGATGACAGGCGCTTGTCCAGCGCGAATCCTGACTGCACTGAAGCATGGCGACGCCGGTCAGGTCGTGGCAGCAGCCTTGCTTTGGCCGGCCCGGCAGCGCACTCTGGCCATGCGTTTCTCGTGGCCCGACTGCGGCCTTGAATCTGCACGGTGTTCCCAGCCGAACATTCACCACGCTCCCTGTGTTTGTTGCCCGGAGGATCTGATTCCAATGTCTATTCAACCGATACGTTTTCTTGCCGCTTTGTCGGTCGTGATGGCACCGGTCGTTTTCTCGGGCCCGGCGCTCGCGCAGGATCAGCCGAAGTCCAACCAGTTCTGGTGGCCTGAACAGCTGAATCTCGCGCCTCTTCGCCAGCACGCTGCCGAGTCCGACCCCTTGGGCAAGGACTTCAACTACGGCGATGCCTTCGCAAGTCTCGATATCGATGCCGTGAAGAAAGATATCGAAGCGGTGATGACCACATCCCAGGACTGGTGGCCCGCAGACTATGGCAACTATGGGCCGTTTTTCATTCGCATGGCATGGCACAGCGCGGGCACTTACCGTGTGGCTGATGGTCGCGGCGGTGCGGGTGGTGGCCAACAGCGCTTCGAGCCGCTGAACAGTTGGCCGGACAACGCAAACCTCGACAAGGCGCGACGGTTGCTCTGGCCGATCAAGCAGAAGTATGGCCGGAGCATTTCCTGGGCCGACCTCATGGCCCTCACGGGCACTGTCGCCATGGAATCCATGGGCTTCAAGACTTTCGGTTTTGCCGGCGGGCGCGAGGATGACTGGGAGCCCGACCTCGTCTACTGGGGACCGGAGAACGAGTTCCTCGCCGACAAACGCTACAGCGGCGACCGGCAGCTGGAGAATCCTCTTGCCGCGGTCCAGATGGGCCTGATCTACGTGAATCCGGAGGGCCCGAACGGCAACCCTGATCCGCTTGCCGCCGCGAGGGATATCCGCGAGACCTTCGGGCGGATGGCGATGAATGATGAAGAAACCGTTGCGCTTATCGCCGGCGGTCACACCTTCGGCAAGGCTCACGGTGCCGCTCCTCCTGCCGATTGCGTCGGCGTCGAGCCGGCGGCAGCAAGCATCGAGCAGCAAGGCCTGGGCTGGAAGAACAAGTGCGGTAGCGGCAATGCCGGCGACACGATCACCAGCGGGCTGGAAGGCGCGTGGACATCCACCCCGACAGCCTGGACGATGCAATACCTGAGCAACCTGTTCACGTTTGACTGGGTGCAGACGAAGAGCCCTGCAGGCGGGACCCAGTGGATTCCCGCTGATGGAGCGGCAGCCAATCTGGTGCCCGATGCTTTCGATCCGGCCAAACGCCATGCGCCGATCATGTTCACGACGGACCTGGCGCTGAAATTCGATCCGGCCTACCGGAAAATTTCGCAGCGCTTTCTGAAAAATCCGCCGGAGTTCGAACTCGCTTTTGCGAAGGCATGGTTCAAGTTGACACACCGTGATCTGGGCCCGCGTGCGCGCTACGCCGGCAATCTCGTGCCGAGCGAGGAACTGCTTTGGCAAGATCCGCTTCCCGCGGTCGACCATGAGCTGGTTGGTGCCGAGGACATTGCGCGGCTGAAGACGGAGATCCTCGCGTCGGGGCTGACCATACCGGAGCTCGTGAGAACTGCATGGGCATCGGCGGCAAGCTTCCGCGGCACCGACATGCGCGGTGGGGCCAACGGTGCGCGCATTCGTCTCGCGCCGCAGAAGGACTGGGCTGTCAATGATCCGGCCGAGTTGTCGAAGGTGCTGAAGCGCCTTGAGGGCATCCAGAAAAGCTTCAACCGTGCGCAATCAGGCGGCAAAGAGGTATCGCTCGCCGACCTGGTCGTTCTGGGTGGTGCCGCGGCCATCGAGCAGGCCGCGAAAAACGCCGGGCACAACGTGCAGGTTCCGTTCATGCCGGGGCGCACGGATGCATCACAGGCCCAGACCGATGTGAAATCCTTCGCGGTTCTCGAGCCGACCGCCGACGGGTTCCGCAACTACTTCGCCGCGGCTAACCGTCGATCGCCACCGGAAATGCTCGTCGACCGGGCCAGCATGCTGACGCTGAGCGTTCCGGAAATGACCGTTCTCGTCGGTGGCATGCGGGTCCTGAATGCAAACGCCGGGCAGTCCTCGGCGGGTGTGTTGACCGGTCGGCCCGGAACGTTGAGCAACGATTTCTTCGTGAACCTGCTCGACATGTCGACGCAATGGTCGAAGTCATCCGCAACCGAGGGTGTTTACGAGGGCCGTGATCGCCGCACGGGGGACCTCAAGTGGACGGCGACCCCGGTGGACCTTGTTTTCGGGTCCAACTCGGAGCTCCGCGCAATCGCAGAGGTCTACGCAGCTGACGACGCACGCGAGAAATTCGTGCGGGACTTTGTCGGTGCGTGGTCCAAGGTGATGACCCTGGATCGTTTTGACAGGCGTTGATCCCCGCGCGTGAGCGGGACCAGCGCTGCCCAATCTATGTAGAATCCCCCCGAACGATCAGTCGATGGTCCGTGGAGGAATCTCTGGCATGAGCAGCAATGAAAATGTCGCCGGCGCGCCGGTCAGTGTGGTGGTGATCGGTGTCGGCAACCTCGATACCTCGCTGAAGTTTTATGCCGGCACCCTCGGCCTGAACATTGCGCAGACCTGGACCTGGCAGGGGCCCGACTTCGAGCGTTACTGGAAACTGCCGGCGGGAAGCAGGGCGCGCTGCGCGTTTCTCGAACACGGCGCTGATCCCGTCGGGCGCATCCAGCTCATGGAGTTCGATGCGCCCAACCGGAAACTGGTGCGGCCGGCGAATATTCGCCGCGCCACGGGCCTTTTCAACCTGAACATCTACGCCAGTGACATCAGGAAGGATTACGAACGGCTGAAAGCGCAGGGATTCACGTTCTGGAGCGAGCCGGCGCACAACAATTTTGGTCCGGTGGTCGGCGAAACGCTGGAAGCTTCATTCGACGGGCCGGACGGCGTGGTGATCAACCTGATCCAGCTGGTCACCGAGGACCCGAAAACGGTGATCGGGCGCATCGTCAGCTTCGTTGCAAAATATGGCCGCACGCCGACCGGTTTTACCTCGGTGGTCACCACGGCGGCCACCGTGTCCGACATGGAGAAGGCGCTCGCCTTCTATTACGGCCCGCTGCACATGTCGCTCTTCATCGAGTCTGTGCTGCAGGGTGCGGAAACGAATCGCGCCCTGAGCCTGCCCGAGCACGCGCAGACCCGGAGCGTGATCATCCAGGGCGACCACGAGTACGGCAAGATCGCGCTGGCCACGCCGATGAACTACGAGATTCCGAGCCTGGTACCCGACGCCGTACCACCCAATATCGGTTACCTGGCCCAGTCTTTCGAAGTTGCCGACCTGAACGAGACCGCTCGTGGCTGCGCTGCCGTGGGTGCGGAAGTGTACTCGGGCCCGATGGAAATCGATCAGCCGGGCCGCGGCAGGTGCAGGACGATGATCGTCCGCAATCCGGGCAGCGGTTTTCTGCAGGAATTGTTCCAGGTCCTGTAATTCTGCCGGCTCGGCGCGGGTTGGCTAACCGCATCGAATTGACAATTGCTAAGTAGCCCCGGACCCGGGACGCCGTAGAATCATGTCCAGCGGCTGGAACTCCAGTGTTCGGCTGCGCGTTCGATTCATGAAGGCTGCGACGTAGCGACTTTCGCGCCTGCTTCAGGAGAGTGACATGAAATTATCGGTCATATTGTGGGGTATCCCGCAGTCCATGCGCGCATGTGCCGCCGTATACCCGAAATTTGCGGAACGTCTGAAAGAGCGTGATTGCATCGCGCAGTTCCAGTTGAAAGACCAGCCCAAGGGTCGCTGGATACAGATCAGGAACGGCAAGATCTCCAGTCGTGCCGGCATCCACAAGAATCCGGATTTCAGACTGTTCTTCAAGAACGAAAAGATTGCCGCGAATTTCCTCACGCCGCCTTTCGACCAGCTCGAGCGCATCGATGCGGCCAAGAACTTCAAGCTGACCATGCAGGGTCCGGATGCCCTGGTGGACTGGTTCATGGCGCTGGTGGCGAGCATGGAGTCCTACACCTGGACAGCCGGCACCGACATGGGCAACGGCGTCACGCGCTACACCAATGGCACCAACGGTGGACCGATCTTCGTCTATGTGAAGGACGGCAAGATACTCCGCACCACGCCGATGGATCTCGACGACAGCGATGCGGGTTCTTACTCGATCAAGGCGCGCGGCAAGACCTTTGTGCCACCGCGCAAGACGACGCTCGCGGCACACGGCCAGTGCCAGAAGTCGATGGTTTACTCGAAAAACCGCATTCTCAAGCCGATGAAGCGGGTGGACTTCGACCCGAACGGCGAACGCAACATCCAGAACCGCGGCAAGTCGAAGTTCGTGGAGATCAGCTGGAAGGAAGCGCTCGATATCGTTTCCGGCGAGATCAAGCGTTGCAAGGCGGTTGGTCCGGGCGCCATCTGTGTGGCCAACGGTTCGCATCACCAATGGGGCAACCTCGGCCACTACCTGAGTGCCTTCAACCGTTTCTGGAACCTGATCGGTACCACCAAGCTGGTGCACAACCCCGACAGCTGGGAAGGCTGGTTCTGGGGCGCGATGCATCACTGGGGCAACAGCATGCGTCTCGGTGCGGCCGAGCCCTATGGCACGGTCGAGGACTGCCTGAAGGAAGCCGACATGATGGTGTTCTGGTCCAGCGACCCGGACGCTGCCTACGGCTTCGAGGGAACGCAGCGCCGTCGCTGGGCCAAGGAGCTTGGCATCAAGATGGTGCACATCGACCCGTACATGAACCACACGGCTGCGCATCTCGGTGGCAAGTGGTTCTCGCCGAAGCCGGGCACTGATGCCGCATTTGCCCAGGCGCTCTGTCACGTCTGGATCACCGAGGGCACCTACGACAAGGAGTTCGTGGAGAAGCGCACCACGGGCTTTGCAGAATGGAAAGCGCATGTGCTCGGTGAGGACGACGGCATCCCCAAGACACCCGAGTGGCAGGAAACCGAAACCGGCATTCCGGCGCGCGAGGTGCGGGCCCTGGCCCGCGAGTGGGGCAGAAAGAAAACCTATCTCGGTGTGGGTGGCTGGGGTTGCGGCGTTGGCGGTGCCTGCCGTGGACCGACGGGCACGCAGTGGGCGCGGATGATGACCATCCTCGGTGCCATGCAGGGCATGGGCCGTCCGGGTTCCAACTTCGGCAACCTGCAGTTCGGTGCGCCGGTCGACATGAACTTCTATTTCCCCGGCTATGCCGAGGGCAGCATGTCGGGCGACCTGGCCTACAGCGCCAACTCGACCAACAACTACCAGCGCATGCCGCACATCATCACCATGAGCACGGTGAAGCAGGCGATTCCGCGCATGTGGCTGCCCGAGGCGATCACCAGGGGCAAGGCGATGGGTTACCTGACCGCGGTTGATTCCGTGCAGGGACAGTTCTTTCCCTTCGGTTATCCCTCGCCCGGGCACGTACCGGTGCAGATGCTCTACAAGTACGGCAGCGCGTCCTTCGGCACGATGGTTGACGCGAACCGCTGGGTCAACATGTACCAGCACGACAACCTCAAGTTCGTGGTGAACCAGTCGGTCTGGTGGGAAGGCGAGACGCCGTATTCGGATGTCATCCTGCCGGCCTGCACGGTGTTCGAGCGCTGGGATATCGGCGAGTGGTACAACGTCGGCCCCGCGTACGTGCACCACATGTATTCGATGAACAACCATCGCGTGATCTCGATGCAGCACAAGTGCATCGAGCCGCTGGGTGAGTCGAAGTCCGACTACGATATCTTCCTGGCCATTGCCGAGCGGCTGGACCTGGGTGCGGTCTACTCCGAGGGCGGCAACTCCGAGTTCGAGTGGTGCAAACGCGCATTCGATTCATCGGACATGGCGAAGAACATCTCCTGGCGCCAGTTCCTCAAGAAAGGTTACTACGTGGTGCCTCCCGAGCCTGAAGGCTCGCGAGCGCCTACGGCCATGAAATGGTTTTATGAGGGTCGCAAGAAGGACGTGCCGGAGCCCTATCCGCTGCCGTCGGATTTCGTGAGCAACTACGGTGAGGGGCTGCAGACCCCGTCGGGCAAGTACGAGTTTGTACCCACGACGCTGAAACGCTTCGATGATCCCGAGCGCCCGCCGATGAACAGGTACATGCGGACCTTCGAGAACCCGGAAAACAACCCGGAACTCGCGAAGTATCCGCTGCAGCTGTTGTCGCCGCATTCGCGTTATCCCTTCCACGTCATGGGTGATGATGAAGGCTGCTTCCTCCGCGACATCCGCGAACATCGCGTCAAGGTCGGCGAGCACTATTACTTCGTGGCGCGCATCAGCCCGGAGGATGCGAAGGCGCGCGGCATCAAGGACGATGACCTGATCCGCTTGTGGAATGATCGCGGCTCGGTCGTTTGCGCGGCGCAGGTTACCGGCCGGTTGCGGCCGGGCGTCATCAGTGCGTCGACGGCATCGGCCGAATACCGGCCGATGGGTGAACCTGGCAAGTCCACCGACCTGGGTGGCTGCGTCAATCTGCTGAACTCGAGTAAATCCATCACCCCGAAAAGCCATGGTATCCGGCCGAACACGACCCTGATCCAGGTCGAGAAATGGACCGGTGTGGATACCTGGAAACCGGCGGAGGTCGCCTGAGATGGCCAAGAAATGGAACATGATCGTCGATGTCGAGCGCTGCAATAACTGCCGCGCCTGCTTCCTGGCGGTCAAGGACGAACACACGGGGAATACCTTCCCGGGCTATGCGGCGGAACAGCCGGCGATGGGCGCCAACTGGCTGGATATCGAGCGCAAGGAACGCGGCAGCTATCCGATCGTCGATGCACACTTCATGCCCGTGATGTGCAACCACTGTGATGATGCACCCTGCATGAAGGCTGCGAAGAACGGTGCGGTTACAAAGCGTGCCGATGGCATCGTCATCATCGACCCGGAAAAGAGCAAAGGGCAGAAGCAGATCATGGAGGCCTGTCCCTACGGTGCGATTTCCTGGAACGAGGAGAAGCAGATTCCGCAGGCGTGGATCTTCGATGCGCATCTGCTCGACCAGGGCTGGACCAGGACCCGCGCCGAGCAATGCTGTCCCACCGATGTATTCAGGTCGGTCAAGGTCGATGACGAGGAGATGCAGCGGATCCGGGAGCAGGAAGGTCTCGAGGTACTGAAGCCGGAGCTCGGCACGAAGCCTCGCGTCTATTACAAGAACCTGCACCTGATGACCAAATGCATGATTGGCGGATCGGTGGCAGCCGATATCAAGGGCGTCGATGAATGCGCCGAAGGCGCCGAGGTTGTGCTGAAGCAGAATGGCCGCGAGCTTGGCCGGACGACGACCGATACCTTTGGCGAATTCAGGATCGACCGGCTCGAACCGGACAGCGGGCAATACCAGCTGGAAGTGAGCGGCGCATCGGGTCGGGCAACGATGGTTTTCGAGCTGGGCCGTGAAAGCCTCTATCTGGGCGTGATCAGGCTCGGGGGCGCGGCCTGACGCTGCCCGCGCTCTGGAGTACGAAGATGATCCTGTTGACGGGTGTGACCGGCAAGATCGGTGGAGAGACCGCGAAGCAACTGATCACCAAAGGCGCGAAGTTGCGCGCTCTGGTCCGCGATGCGGCCAAGGCGGCAGATCTGCAGGCGGCCGGTGTGGAACTGGTGGTCGGCGATATCGCCGATGCCGATACCGTCAGGAAGGCGCTGAAGGGAGCCGGGAAAGCCTTTCTGCTCTTGCCGAACGGCGAGCAGCAGGAGGCGAACGAAAAGCAGTTCACCGATCTGTGCGTGGCTGCCGGCGTGAAGCACCTCGTCAAGATGTCCTCGATGGAGGCGGTCGCGACAGCCAGGACCCCGATCCCCCGCGCCCACTGGGCAGTCGAAGAATATATTCGCGCCTCCGGACTTGCCTGGACCATGGTGAAGCCGAACTTCTTCATGCAGAACCTGCTCGCCAGTGCGAGCTCCATCAAGGAGCAGGGCAGGTTCTCCCTGCCGATGGGTGACGGGACTACCGGCATGGCAGATGCGCGCGATATCGGTGCCGTGTGCGCCGAGGTGCTCACCGGCAACGGGCATGGCGGCAAGAGTCATGAGATCACCGGGCCGGAAGTGCTGACTTTCAAACAGGTGGCTGAGCGCTTTTCAGAAGTGCTGGGCCGGAAGGTCGAGTATGTGCCGATGCCGATGGCCCAGTTCCGCGAGCGGATGACCGGGATCCTCAAACCCTGGCACCTGAACGCCGTCTGCGAATTGTTCCAGGAAATTGCCGACATCGGTCTCGATCACACGACCGACACCTTCAGGAAACTGATCGGCCGCGAGCCCATCTCGCTCAGGCAGTTCATCAGGGATCACGTGGCACTGTTCAGCGCCTGAGCGATTCGACAGGCAGCCACCGGCGCACAGCTGCCTGAATCCATCTTCTGCCTGGCTCCGAATCCTCTCCTGACTGCTCCCTTTTTGGGAAGCGTTTGCGGAGAGTCAGTGTGTCAACCAGTGCCCGCGAGTTGTCCGGCCTTTCGGCCCGATTGCGCCAGAAAAAGAGCCGTGTTGCTGCATCACAGCCTGCGACTGCAGTGCTGCCGAACCTCAAGATGTACAGGTCGGAGTCCGGCTTCAATGCCATCATGAGCTGGTATGAGGATACCGAGGCGAAAATCCCGGTTCCTGTCGAAAGTGTTTTTGTCGAGACGCGTTTTGGCCGCACGCACATGCTGGTCGCCGGTCCTGTTGACGGGGAGCCGGTGCTGTTGATTCCCGGGGTGGCCGGGTGTGCGCCACTCTGGCGTCGGCAGATCGGTGATCTTTCGCGGCATTTCCGTGTTTACGCGCTCGATATTCCGGGTCAACCCGGCCGCAGCGATCCGAATCCCCCTTCGTTTCTCGATGATGACTACGCCTGCTGGGTGCTGGATGTCCTTGATGCGCTCGAGATTCAGCGGAGCCATATCGCCGGGGTCAGTGTCGGTGCATGGGTTGCGATGCGGCTGGCGATTCTTGCGCCTGGCCGCGTGCTGTCCGTTGCCATGCTGGGCCCTACCGGCCTGTCGCGGGCACGATTGCCCTGGCGTATCTGGTTGACGCGCGTGATGAAGAAGAGCAAGGACGCGGATGCCCTGCAGGACGACCTCACTGCGAAGTCGGTGTCGTCAAAGAGCGCCGGCGGATCCTTTGGTACCTTCGATCGCACGCTCGCCCGGGCGATGGCGCTGTGCACCCGCCACTATCGCGTCGACTGGTCACTGGGAATCTATGACGAACGCACGCGTCGTGTCGACAAGTGGAAGGTTCTCAAGGTGCTCGGAAAATTCTTCATGTCGGAACCGAAAGCGCTGCTCCGCCGCTTCGCTTCGCCAGGGCTGCTGGTATTTGGTGAACAGGAAGTGCTGTATGACCCGCACAAGGTTGGCAAGAGAGCTGCCAGCCTGATGCCGGGCCTGCGCGTCGAGATCGTGCCCGGCGCCGGTCACGCGGCGGTCTATGACAAGCCCGATGAGGTCAACGCCATGCTGGTCGATTTTTTCAAGAACCGTTCCTGAGGATCGCTTTCACTCATGTCCCTGATCAGTCGTTACCTGCTGCCGGCAGTCCTGTGCGCTCTGCCTGGCCTCGCTCTGGCGCACGAGGCCAGCAGCCTGCCACTCGGCTCCTTTATCGGCGGTCTCACCCACCCGGTGCTGGGTCCGGATCATTTTCTGGCGATGGTCAGCGTGGGCATTCTCAGCGCGCAGATCGGTGGCCGGGCGATCTGGACCGTGCCGGCAACTTTTGTCGTCGTGATGGGCCTTGGCGGTTTACTCGGTTTGCTTGGAGTGCCGCTTTCGGCGGTTGAGGCCGGTATCGCCTTTTCAGTTCTGGTACTGGGTATTGCCATTGCCGCCGATCGCCGCCTGCCGCTGATGCTTGCGATGCTTGCGGTGGGTTTCTTTGCCATCTTTCATGGCTATGCGCACGGTGCAGAAATGCCCCGCGTTGCCGAGCCGGTACGTTATGCGGCGGGTTTTCTTTGCGGCACAGCGGCCTTGCACGTGCTGGGGGTCATCATCGGTGATGTGCCCCGGCACTATGCGCGCGGCAAATTGGTATTGCGGCTGATCGGTGGCGGCATCGCCGGCATCGGCAGCTGGTTTGTTCTCGGTATGGTGTGAGCCGTACCGCTCACGGGGAGACCTGTCTGATGTCCGCACGTCACAAGCTGTTGTTGTGGGAAGTCGGCTGCATCTTCTGGGTTGCGCTGGCTGGTTCCCTGCTGCACTTCGCGTTTGAGCTCAGCGAATACTGGCGTCCGATGGCCCTGTTGGCAGCCGTGAACGAGAGTGCATGGGAACACACGAAGATGTACTTCTGGCCGGGGCTGCTGTTTGCAATCGTCCAGTACACCTATACGCGGAAAATCGCGCACAATTACTGGCTCGGCAAGGTCGTCGCGCTGGCGTTGACGCCGCTGCTCATCCTCGTGGTCTATTTGTCCTACCTGCAATACGTGGACAGCACGGGTGCAAAGCCCAGCCTCGCCGTGATGCTGGCCATCATGGTGGCCGGTATTTCAGCCGGTCAGCTTGGCAGTTGGCTGATTCTCTCCAGTCCGTCGATACGCACCGTCAAGAGGCCACATGTGGTGACAGCCTATGCGGTATTGATGCTGGCCTTTTCCAGTCTCACGTATTTTCCGCCCCGCGTCTTCGTGTTTGAGAACTTCTACTGCTACCAGTACACGGGCGACTATGGAATCCTCGACAACTACGAACCCTATCGCGTGTTCTATAAAGGTGAGCGGCCGGGCGCCGGTGTCAACTATTGCGCCACGCTTGCCCAGCAGGCAACCAGCGCGAAGAATCAACCCTGAGCGTCGTGGGCTCCACCCATCGGGCCTTCCGCGCATCGGCTGGCCCGGATCCCGTGCTGTACATTTCGAATTTCTGCCCGCCAGTGCGCAGGCTGCGAACCGAATCAGGGAGGCCACAGCGCCACAATCCACGTCGCCACGACCATGGCCAGGCTGAGCATCACGGCTGCGCTGCCCAGATCCTTGGCGCGTCCCAGCAGCGGATGGTGATCGGTACTGACGGCATCGGCGACACTCTCGATGCCCGAGTTGAGCAACTCGACGATCAGTACGAGCAGGATGCTCCCGATCATCGCCAGTGCTGCCCATCTGTCGGGCGCAATGAATGGCGCCAGCCCCATCAACGGCACGCCCACGGCCAGTTCCTGACGGAATGCGGCTTCATGGGTTATCGCGGCGCGCAGGCCGGCCAGCGAGTAGCGTGCCGCATCCGCAATCCGCCGAAGTCCGCCTCGACTTTTCAAGGGTGAATCATTCATCCGGGCTTGTCCGTTTGATGGCCAACTGTACATGGACTGCTCCCCGTCTCCCAGATGGCTTGCGCTGTCCTCGTGAAGTATCGTTGCCGCTCATGAGTTGATCATGACTGCCAGTGAACAGGAGCCGACCATGTCCGAGCAAAAAAAAGAGCCGTCCGCCGAGGAAATTTCACGCCGCAGCCTGCTGGCCGGCGTCGGCGCAACGGGCGCAGGGCTGGCGGCATTTGCGGCGGGGGCTGGCAAGCCGGTTTATGCGGCCAGTGCCGGGCCCATGCGCAAAGGCTCGGGACCTCCGCCCAGGGCACCCTTCGACTCGATGCGCGACTGGGTTGCGGCGCTTGAGGCCAACGGCCTCCTCATGCGCTTCGATCGCATCGACCAGGACCAGTACGAGATTCCGGGCCTGTTTTTCCGGGCCACAGACCAGTACGGCATGTATGGCGCGCCGACGATGGTCTTCGATGAGGTAAAGGTCGACGGCAAGTGGATGAAGGGGCCTGTGCTGATCAACCTCTATGGTCACTGGAACACCGATGCGATCGTCTGGAACCTGTCGGTGGTGCCGGGCGATCACTACGCGACCTACAACGGCGCCATGGCCTGGCTGAAGGACATGCTGGCGAAGAACGGCGGCAAGTATCCCGAGATTCCGCCGACCGAAATCGCGCGCGACAAGGCGCCCTGCAAGCAGGTGATACTGAAGGGTGACGAGATTGACCTGCTGAAATTTCCCTTCCTCAAGACCAACCCGGCCGACGGTGGCCGTTACGTGAATACCGGTTCGCACTTCATGGTGGATCCGAAGCTGGGACCAAACTTCGGCACCTACCGCTGCGAGATCAAGGGGCCACGCACTCTCGGCATCAACATCGAACCCAACCAGACTGGCGACAAGTTCCTCAAGGCCGCGCAAAAGCGGGGCGAGAAGGTGGTCAAGTATTCGATCGTGATGGGCCAGGATCCGATGGTCTGGCTGCTGAGCGGAACGCGCCTGGCGCCGCGCTTTACGGATGCGCCACAGGATGAGCTGGCGATTGCCGGTGGGATGCGCGGCAAGGCGATCGACGTGGTCCGCTCCGAGGACACCGATATCCTGATCCCGGCGCATGCCGAGTTCGTGATCGAGGGCGAGGTGCAGCTGAATGGCCCCTTCGAGGACGAAGGTCCCTTCGGCGAGATGTTCGGCTATCTCGGTCCGGTGAAACACGACAACTACCTGATGACCATCAACACGGTCACGCACCGTCGCGACCCCTGGTTCGTGAATGCGATGACCGGCATGCAGCGTGCCAGCGTGACCGCACCGATGGACGCGATATACAGCGTTTTGCTGGGCAAACAGATCCCGAACTTCGTTGCCTACACCAACCCGCAGGACACGATGGGCTTCGTGGTCATGAGCATCGACAAGAAGGAGGCTGGTGAAGGTCTCGCCGCCGGACTCAAGGTGGCGCAGCGCAATCCGATCGCCAAGGTCGTGGTGGTGGTGGACAAGGACGTGAACATCCTCGATCGCCGTGAGGTGATATTTGCCATCGGCTCACGCTGGCAGCCGTACCCGGCCAGCAAGATCATCGAGGATGCCTTTGGATTGCAGACTGATCCCAGCCAGGTGAAGTACGCGCGGACCAGCAAGATCGTGATCGATGCCACCCGGCAGCTGCCAGCCGAGGGTGGCCGGGAAGTATTTCCCGAAACCAACCGGGCGCTGCTGGAGCAGGGTGCGCCTGGAATCTTCGAGCACGTCGACAAGCTCTACGGCGAGGCGCTGCGCAGCTGGAAGCGGATCTGAGCGCGTCGATCGATGGATGTCGATATCGTCCTTGATTCGCAGCTGCCCTCGGCGCGATTGACGGAACTGGGACTGCTGGCGGAGCAGCACGGCATTCATGCCGTGTGGTGTGCAAGCTATCTGGACGGCCGCGATCCCTTTGGCAACCTGGCGGAGCTGGCGCGGGCCTCGAGCAGGATCCGCCTCGGACCCATCGCGCTCAGTCCCTACGAGCTGCATCCCTTCCGCATTGCCATGGCGTTATTGACGCTGAACGAGCTGTGTCCGGGCCGTGCGCAGGCCATCATCGGCGGCGGCGGCGAGGTCGTGATGGCGCTGGAGATTCCCCGTGATCGCCGGGTCCGCGCCGTGGGCGAGGCCATCGATATCGTGAAGGGCGCGACCACGCGGCGGCCGTTCAGCTATCACGGTGAGATGTACAGCATCAACGACTACGACCCGCAGTGGATCACCGCAGCCGTGCCGCCGGCGGTCTTTTCCGCAGCCAATCGACCGCAGATGCTGCGCATGTCGGCGCGGGCCGCCGACGGCATCATGATGAGCGACCTGTCGCCGGCACTGAGCCGGGCCGCAGTAAGTGCCGTGCATGGACACCTTCAGGAGTTTGGTCGAGACCCGGCGGCGTTCCATTTCAACAACTTCATGGCCTGGTATGTCTACGACGACCTGCAGGAAGCGCGCCACGAAGCAAGACGCTGGATCGGTTTCCGCGCGATCTTTCGCGAATACATGATGCGCGAGTTCATGAGTGCGGAAGACTTCGCGGTGATTCTCGAACACATCCCGCAGATCTATGCGATGGCCGCGAAGAACGCACACTCGGTCGAGGGTCTTCCCGACCGCTTGCTGGATATGTGCGTGGATCATCTGACGCTTACCGGCACGACGAATGACATGGACCGTGTCATCGGGCATCTGCTGGAACTGAAAGCGGCTGGCTGCACCCAGGTGTCCCTGGAGCTGAAAAATCACCAGGCGCACGGCATCCGGTTGATCGGCGAGCGGGTGATACCCGCGCTGCGCTGAAAACCTCAGGCCAGCCGGCGCACGCGAAAGCGGCGGCCCTTGATCTTGCCTGCAACCAGCGCGCGCAGAGCCTGGTTTGCCGAGCGCTGCCTGATGGCCACATAGGTGCGCGTCGCGTAGATGTCGATCTTGCCGATCGAATCGGCGGGCAGGCCGGCATCGCCAGTCAGTGCGCCGAGCAGATCACCGGGGCGCAACTTGTCCTGTCGGCCGCCGTCGATGATCAGGGTAACCATGCCGGCGGTCAGGGCCTTCTGTGTGGTATTGCCTGGTTCCTGTTTCTGCCAGTTCAGCGGTGTGCCCTGACGCTCTTCGATTTCCGCGGTCCGGTGGCGCTCTCCAGGCGTACACAGCGTCCACGCGAGGCCCTTGCCGCCGGCGCGACCGGTGCGGCCGATGCGGTGCAGGTGGACATCGGCGCTCTGGGCCATGTCGTAATTGATCACCACCGGCATGTCCTTGATATCCAGTCCGCGTGCTGCCACGTCGGTGGCAACCAGCACCGCGCAACTGCGGTTGGCAAATTGCAGCAGCATCTCTTCGCGCTCGCGCTGATCGAGATCGCCATGCAGCGCGAGTACGGAGTGGCCCCGTTCAGCCAGCCGTTCGGTCAGCGCGCGCACTTCGTGCCGGGTATTGCAGAAAACCAGCGCGGATTCAGGCCGATGCTGGGTCAGCAGGCTCGTCAGTATGTCGAACTTCTGCGTTTCGCCGACCTCAAAGAAAAACTGCTCGACTTCGTCAGCGCCGAGGGTGGCGGCAACGCTGACATCCAGCGCATCGCGCTGGAACTGCCGGCTGATGTCGCGCACGGCGTCGGTAAAAGTAGCGGAAAACAGCAGGGTCTGGCGTTTGCGCGGGATCTCTGCCGTGATGGCCTTGATGTCTACGCTGAAGCCCATGTCGAGCATGCGGTCGGCTTCATCGAGCACCAGTACGCGGATGTTTGCCAGCGGCAGTGCGCCTTTCTGCAGCAGTTCCAGGATGCGTCCGGGTGTGCCGACCACCAGATGCGGCTCATGCGTGAGCGAAGCCAGGTGCGGGCGCAGCGGGATCCCGCCGCACAGGGTCAGCACCTTCATATTGGGGACGAATCGTGCGAGGCGCCGGATCTCCTTGCTGACCTGGTCGGCGAGTTCACGCGTCGGGCAAAGCACCAGCCCCTGCAGCTGGATGCGATCGGCATCGATGGCCGCGAGCAGGCCGAGTGCGAAAGCCGCTGTCTTGCCGCTGCCGGTCTTGGCCTGGGCGGTCACATCCCGGCCGGCAAGGATCGCAGGCAGACTCGCTGCCTGCACAGGTGTCATGTCGAGATAGGCAGCGGCCTCAATACCCTGGCGCAATGCCGGCGACAGATCGAGACTGGAAAAATCATTCATTGCTCATCATCGCACCGTGGTGGTGCCCTGGCCTGCCGGGCCATGCCACCCCGGATAGAAGGGGGTGTACGGATCGCTGCGCGGGTCCTCTGGAATATAGCCGGTGCAGCGCGGGATCCGTGCCCTGGTGCGCCGGGCATAGTTGAGTGCGCTCGGTGCTGCCCAGGGTGCCGGGTAGCGCATGCCCAGGCTGGCAGAGACGCAGGCGATCACCTGCAGGCCGACAAACAGCAGGTAATTCTCGTAGAACGTGAGCCAGGTGAGGGCGATGGCCATGTTCGGGATGTGGCAGCCGAGCGCCTTGATCTTCTGCGTCATCGGCGTGTCGTGCTCGGGCGCGATGTAGTGGTCCCAGTAGATGTTGTGCCAGTTCGGCTGCCAGGCGGCGAGTACCGCAAAGGTCACAAGCCAGGTGCCCCAGTCCGGCAGACCGGCTTTGCCCACGATCAGCCACACGGCAAGAAACAGCTGTCCCGAACTCGAGCCCCAGAGAAAACCGAACAGCGCGGAAATCAGCGGATTCTTCTGCCGTTCAAATACCGGCGTGAAATACGACCAGACGCCGGCATAGGCAATCAGGATGAATCCGTACAGGCCGAGCGTGAAACGTACCCAGCCGGGATCGTTGAGCTGAGCCGTGCTGACCACCGGGCTGTCCAGAATCAGCTGCATGCCGCCACTGAGATACGACAGCAGCCAGCAGCAGCAGAAGTAAATGCCTGCGCGCAACCACGCCGCCTTCGGCCGGTAGATGTCCCAGGGCACGGGGCGGAAGCGCACATCGTAGATGATGGCGAGTGCGACGAAGGTGATTGCAAGCAGTGCAGCGAAATAGTCGAGCATAATGCAGTCTAGATGAAGCAAAGCCCGGACACACCATCGTCAATCCGCGCAGGTCTGGAGCCAAACGCCGACTTTCAGCGCGCCCTGGACCTGATCGAGGGCAGTGATGAGCATGTGTTCGTCACCGGCCGGGCCGGCACCGGCAAGACCACCCTGCTGCACCTGTTGCGCGAAGAGACCGTGCGCAATGTGGCGGTCGTTGCGCCGACCGGTCTGGCGGCGATCAACGTCAGCGGCCAGACCATTCATTCCTTTTTCCGTTTGCCGCCCCGCTTTGTGGATCTGCGCGCGATCCGGCCGCTGCGACATACGGGCGTGATGAAAGCCCTGGAGCTGCTCATCATCGACGAGGTGTCGATGGTGCGCGCCGACTTGCTTGACGGGATAGACCAGTCCCTGCGGGTCAACCGGCGCAGCGATGAACCCTTCGGCGGCGTCCAGCTCGCCATGTTCGGCGACCTCTGGCAGCTGCCGCCGGTCGTGCGTGAGCCGGAACTCAGGGAATATTTCGAAGCGACCGGCGGCGGTCCGTACTTTTTCCAGGCACAGGCCTGGAAAAGCTGCGGTGGCGGCAGTTCCATCGAGCTGGAAAAGATTTACCGGCAGAAGGACGATGCCGAGTTCCGGGAGATCCTGCAGCACATCCGCGACGGTGAACCTGACGAGGCCGTCCTTGAAGCGCTGAATTCACGCGTACTGACCCGGGCTGAACTCGAGGACCCGGACAGTCATATCGTGCTGACGGCAACCAATGACGCGGCTTTCCGTGAAAACAGCCGGCGCCTGGCGGCGTTGCCCGGCACGCGGCAGATATACACGGCCGAGATCACCGGGCGCTTTGACGGCTCGGCATTTCCCACCGAGCCGGAACTCGGTCTGAAGGTTGGCGCCCGGGTCATGTTCCTGAAGAACGATGCGGACAAACGCTGGATCAACGGTTCCTGGGGGATTGTCACGGCGCTGTCGGAGGATGGCCCGACGGTGCAGTTGCCCGATGGCAGCGAGCATGAGGTGAAGCCGGCCACCTGGGAAAATATCGCTTACCAGTACGAGCGCAGCACGCAGCAGATCACGCCGGGTGTGGTCGGGGCGTTCAAACAACTGCCGCTGCGTCTGGGCTGGGCAATTACCATACACAAGAGCCAGGGGCAGACCTTCGACCGCGTGTACATCGATCTGGGCCGTGGCGCATTCACGCACGGACAGACTTATGTGGCGCTCAGCCGCTGCCGCAGTCTTGCCGGGCTGGCACTGGCGCGACCCGTGCGTCTGGAGGACGTGATCCTCGACGGCGATGTCGGTGGCTACCGGCAGGTCTTTCCCTCCCGTAAACTCTGAACGCGGGCCCGAATCCGTCCTGGTCTGGAGCGGTATAGCGGATGAAGAAACTGCGTGTGCTGGTGCTCATGCACGAAAGCCTCGTGCCGCCCGATACTCTCGCGGGTTACACCCCTCAACAGATCGAAGAGTGGAAAACCGAATACGACGTGATGGCCTTCCTGCGCGAGGCCGGGCACGAGGTACGCGCGCTGGGCCTGTACGACAACCTGGCCGAGCTGCGTACGGAAATCGCGACCTGGAAGCCGGATGTGGCTTTCAACCTGCTGCAGGAATTCCAGGGCATCGTCACCTACGACCAGCACATCGTCGCCTTTCTGGAGCTGATGCGTCAGCCCTATACCGGCTGCAATCCGCGCGGCATGATGCTGTCGCGGGACAAGGTTCTCAGCAAGCAGCTGATGGCCTATCACCGTATTCCCACGCCCCAGTTTGCCCTGTTCCGCCGTGAGCGTCCCTATCGCCTGTCCGCGAAACTCCGCTATCCGCTGTTCGTCAAGTCGGCGACCGAGGACGCTTCGCTTGGCATTTCCCAGGCTTCGATCGTCGATGATCGTGTGCGCCTGCGTGAGCGCATCGACTTCATTCACGAGAGCACGAAGACAGACGCACTGGTGGAGGAATACATCGAGGGACGCGAGCTGTACGTGGGCCTGTGTGGCAACGAACGTCTGCGTACTTTTCCGGTCTGGGAGATGAACTTCGGAACGCTGCCGAAGCTGATGTCAGGCATCGCCACCCGACGGGTGAAGTGGAACCTCAAGTATCAGCAGAAACACGGCATAGAAACCGGCCGGGCGATGGGTCTGGGCGAAGCGGCCGAAGAAAACCTGAGCCGCCTGAGCAAGCGGATATACAGTGCACTGCACATGACCGGTTATGCGCGCATGGATTTCCGCATGCGTGCCGACGGCAGCGTTTATCTGCTGGAAGCGAACTGCAATCCCAACCTGAGCAATGGCGAGGACTTTGCCGCTGCTGCCGCCGCTGCCGGCATCAGCTACGGCAGCCTGCTTGAGCGGCTGGTGCGGCTCGGGCTCGACTACGAAGCTGAATGGCGAAGTTCAGACGTCCCTGCCTAGCTCCGGGCAAGTCCCAGCAGGAATTCCTTCCGCGTATCGGTGCTGGTCTTGAATACGCCGCCCAGGGCAGTGGTCGTCGTTTCGCTGTTGGTGTCCATCACGCCCCGGGCCTTTACGCAGTAATGTACCGCCTTGATGCTCACGGCAACGTCGCTGGTATCAAGCAGGGTCTGCAGCGCGAGAAGTACCTGTTCCGTAAGGCGTTCCTGTATCTGCGGCCGCTGGGCGAAAAAGGCGACGATGCGGTTTATCTTTGAAAGGCCGATGACGTTGCGCTGCGGAATATAGGCCACGCTGGCCGTACCATCGATGGTAATGAAATGGTGCTCACAGGTTGAGGAGACATTGATTCCGTCGACGCGGATCATCTCGTCAACCTGCATCTTGTTCTCGACCACGGTGAGCCTGGGAAAATTGCGGTAGTCGAGTCCGCCAAAGATCTCGTTTACGTACATCTTGGCAATACGCCGGGGTGTATCCATCAGGCTGTCATCGCGCAGGTCCAGGCCAAGGATCTGCATGATTTCCGTGAAACGGACCTGTATTTGCTGGCGCTTTTCATCTGCGCTCAGCTGGTTTTCGATGAGCGGGGTCTCCAGGCCCTGTGCCAGCAGGGCGTCGCGAACCGCGACAGCTTCCGGCTGAAGGTCGGTGCTGCCGGAGGAACGTTCGATTCTGCTCACTGGAGCGAGCGCATGTACGGGGGGCGGGCTCATCGGGGGAGTTCTCCTTGTAGCTGAGGTCGATCCTGTACTGGACCCGGCCTGCGCCAGGTCATGCCGCTCATGTATTCGCTGGCGGTCGGGCAAATGGATTCTCCCGGGAGCTGAATCGGCAAAAATTAATACTGCTAAGCTTCCACGCTGCAAGCGCACAAGGACAGACACCGTGAGTACGCATGAACTGAAAACCTTTTCAGCCACCTACGACTGGGCAAAGACCTGGCGGGATCTGCCCTGGGCGCACGATCAGGCCACGCTGTTTCTTGCCGAGCTGTGCGTGAAGCGCAAACCAGGCCGCGCGCTCGACATCGGCTGCGGCGCGGGGACCGATTCCGTCTACCTGGCAGAGCGCGGCTGGGACGTCACGGCGCTCGATTTCATTCCCAAGGCACTGGAGTTCACGCAGGCGCGTGCCCGGGAAGCCGGTGTCAGCGTGACGCCGGTGGAGGCCGACATCACGGCATGGCGCGCGGATGAGCCCTTTGACCTGGTGCTCGATCATGGCCTGCTGCACAACCTCGATCCGCTGCGTCACGCCGCCTACCGGCAGACCGTGTTGCATGCGCTGGCAGACGACGGCGATTTCATCCTGCTGCACTGGCATCCGCTGTTCCCGGGTCAGGGCAACGGCAAGATGGGGCCGCGACGCGTGAGCCGCGAAGATATCCGGGATTTTTTTTCCCCGGAGCTGCAGGAACGTTTTTATGCCCGCGAGGAATTCGAGGACCTGCCCGACGCGGTTGGCGGCGGCATGACGCAGGCTTACTACTGGTTCCGGCGCAACCAGGCGCAGCAACAACCGGCGGTGCTGCTGGCGCAGGTGCAGGCGACCCTCGAACGTCACAAGGTCGATGCAGCGCGCCTCCTGGCCGACGCGGGCGATTCGCCCGTCGCCGCCCGGCTCGCTGCACCCGATCTCCTCAGCCGGCTGATCGGGCCGGGCCGGCTCGGTATCAGTCATGAGGTCCTGGAGCCGGCCGAGGCCGGGCAACGGCTGCGCGAATGGTCAGTTCAGGCGGGCGTGGATCCGCACTTCGTGGCGAACCTGCTGCAGGTGTTCATGTCGGCGGACCATGGCGACATCTGTGGAACCCTGCCGAAGTGCCCGCAGTGCGAAGTCCGCTTCTGCAAGCGCCTGCGCTATCGTTGACCGGGTGACGGCGCTTCGGCCGACAGATGAACATGAATAATTTGTCGGGCTGAAACCGCGGCGTCGCCGATGGCGAATGCTAAAGTGAAGTGCTCGCTGCGAGCACCCGGAGTACTCCATGTTCATCAATTTCTGGTATCCCGTTGCCCTGGCGAAGGACATCAGCGCCGACAAGCCGGCCCGTGCACAGGTCTTTGGCCTGCCTTTCGTGGTCTTTCGCGATCAGGCCGGCCAGGCGCGCGTGCTGGCCGATACCTGCGTGCATCGTGGAGGATCGCTGAGCACGGGCCTGGTCAAGGGCGGCAAAGCCGTTTGCCCTTATCACGGCTGGGAATTTGGCGGCGATGGCAAGTGCAGCAAGGTGCCTTCACTGGGTGAAGGCGCAAAGATTCCCGCCCGTGCCAAGGTTGATGCCTATCCGGTACAGGAGAAGTACGGCATCGTGTTTGCGTTTCTTGGTGACCTGCCCGAGGCGGAACGTCCACCGCTTTACGATATCCCGGAGTTCGGTACCGAAGGCTGGAAGTGCCAGACCTATGTGCTGGAACTGAACGCCTATTACCAGCGATCCATCGAGAATGGCATGGATCCGATTCACAACGAGTTCGTGCACCCGCTCCAGGGGGCGCCAAAGATGGCGCTGGACCTGCAGCGCAATCCCTTGCCGATGGAAGATATTCCCTATGGCAGCAAGTTCTTTCTGGCCTTTGCCGACAAGAATGACGCCACCACCCTGGCGGGAGATCGAACCGGTGAGCGCACCGGCGCTGCCGGGTCCTGGTATCAGGGGCCAAACCAGCTCATCACCTGGATCGAACTGACGGCGACGAATGCCTTTCACCAGTACATTTTTGAACAGCCGCTGGATGAGAGCCACACGCGGCTCTACTTCCTCAACCTGCGCAACTGGCTGCTCGATGAGAAGCACGACCAGCGGGTGGAGGACCTCACGCTGAATATCGTCCACGAGGACATGGCAGTCCTGCAAAACCTGAATCCCGTGCGCACGCCGGAGACCAACAACAAGGAAATCCTGCTGCCGGGTGACGGTGCGGTGCTGCGCTACCGGCAGCACCTGAAGGAGTGGCAGGCGCGTGGCTGGCGCATCGACATGCGTGCGCTGCGGGCACAACAGGGCGATGTCGCTTTCGCCATTCCCTCGCCAGCGCGCCGCGATTCGGGCAACTGGGTGCTTGATCCCGTACCGCTGATGCCCACCGAATAGGTCGGCGTCAGACCGGGGTTCCCCCCGGAAATGCAGGTCTGCGGGCGATGCTCAGGTCTGGGTCCAGGGCAGCCCGGCCACTTTCCAGCCGCTGACGCTGTTGCGGTGCTTGTACTCGTCGAGTGCGCCCTCGAAGCCCTCGGCGATGTTGTAGCAGGCGGTATAGCCGAGTCCCGCGCACTGGATAGCCGCGATCTTCGAACGTCCGCCGGACTGGCACAGAAAATACACGGGTGCGTCCTTCGGTACCTTGCGGACTTCCAGCGCAGCCTGCAGTTCATCGACGAAGTTGGGGTTCGGACCCTGCATGGTCACCCACTGCAGGTAAACCGGTTCGCGTGAAATCCCGCTGAGGTCCGGCTTGCCGATCAGGGTCCATTCGATCTGTGTCCGTACATCCACCAATACCGCCTTCGGATCGGCGCCGAGAACACTCCAGGCCTGCCGTGCGGTGACGTCTCCGGCATATGCGCCGGTCGGTGTCTTCTGGTCGGGTGATTTGCTCATACCGGTTCCCTGGCTCAACTCAGTTCTGCAGCCGGCAACTCTACGCTTACCGTGAGTCCGCCGCCCGGCCGCAGCGTCGCCACGACGCTGCCGCCATGTACTTCAAACACGCGCCGCGCGATGGCGAGGCCCAGGCCGGTGCCGCTGGTGTCGTCGGGTGACTTGGGCGCGCGCACATAGGGATCGAAGATCCGTGTCAGCAGATCGGATGGAACCCCGGGGCCGCGGTCGAGTATCGCAACCCTCAGCCGTTTGCCATCGCGCTTCGCCACGACCTCCACGACCGAATCGGGTGGCGCATGCCGGATGGCGTTGCGCACGATGTTTTCGAAACCGCTGCGCAGCAGTCCCGGGTCGCCGATCATTTCCAGACCCGGCGTGGCGCGCAACTCGAGTTTGCAGGGATGCGCGGAAGCTTCTATTTCCTCGTCGCGCACCAGTTCAGCCAGCAGGCTGTCGAGGCGCACCAGTCGGCGCACGATTGCCGCGGCGGCGTCCAGCCGCGAGAAGCGCAGCAGATCGCCGATAACGAGATTCATGCGCCGGACTTCCTGCTCGATCCGTTCGCGTTCGGCGGTGCCGATGGACTGGCGGTGCTCCGCCAGCGCCAGGGCCGCCTGCAGGCGAGCGAGCGGCGAGCGCAGTTCGTGGGACAGCTCGCCCATCAGCTGCTGCCGGCTGGCCAGCAGTGCAGCCAGCTTGTCGGCCATGGAATTGAAGTCCGCGGCGAGTGCGCCCAGTTCGTCACGACGACGGGTGATCGCGGATGGCACCCGTGCTTCGGTATGGCCTAGTGCGAGTTCACGGACGGCGAGCTGGAGTTCGCCGATGGGGCGACCAACGGTGCGGGCAATCAGCCAGGCGACGGTCGCAATCACCAGCAGGGCCGCGATCAGCAGGCCGGCGGCAGTCGCCGGACTGCCCCAGACAGAAATCCGGTTGGGCAGGGGCAGAAAGGCGTAGGCGCTGTTGTCGGGCCCGATCAGCTGCGGTGCAAGCCGCACTGGCCGGTAGTTGCTGTTTGCCAGTTCCGGCGGCGCATTGATCACCGAGTGGCGCACGAAGTTGACATAGGAGGGCGGTACGCGCCGGCCAAGAATATCGTCGCCGTTCTCGTCGAGAATGAAGATCGTCACATCGGATGGAACCGCCGCATCCGTGCGCAGCCACTTTTCAAGTGCCGCGCGCCCGCCGCTGGCGAGTACATCAGCCGCCGTCTGGCCGAGGCTGCTCTGGCGCGTCGCGATGTAGCTTTCCAGCTGGTAGGAGGCGACCGCAGCAACACTCGCCACGGCGAGGCCGATGAAGGCCAGCAGCGCTGCGCCGATGTAGAACGCCATGCGCAGGTACAGCCGCTGGTACGGAAGCTTCACCGCTCAGGGCTCGTGGATGACGGCGGTATCGAGCACATAGCCATGGCCGCGCAGGCCGCGGATACAGCCAGCCGCAACGCCGGCATCGGCCAGCTTGCGCCGCAGCTTGCTGATCAGGGTGTCGATGCTGCGGTCGTAGGCTTCGATCGGCCGGTCGAGGGCGAGCTCTGTCAGCCGTGCGCGGGACAGCACCTCGTCCGGATGGCGCATCAACTGTTCGAGTACACGCATCTCTGCTGCCGTTACCGCTACCGGCACGCCGCGGACCTGCAGGGTGCAGCGGCGCAGATCGAGACACAGCGGTCCTGCGGTAAGAGTCTCGCCGGAGCGGGCTGCGGGCGGCTCGCTGTGCGAGCGTTTGAGTATGGCCCGGATCCGTGCGGCCAGCTCGAGCGGACTGAAGGGCTTGGGCAGGTAGTCATCAGCGCCGCCCATCAGACCGAGGATGCGCTCGGATTCCTCGCCGCGTGCAGTCAACATGACGACTGGCAGCTCGTGCCTGCTGCGCAGTTCCTTGAGCGCTTCGAAGCCGCTCATCCCGGGCAACATGACGTCGAGTACCAGCAGGTCCGGCGGGTCAGCGTCGATGCGCGCGAGACCCTCTTCGGCATTATGCAAAACGTCCACGCTGAAGCCCTGCAGCTCAAGGAATTCGCGCAGCATTGCCGCCAGGCTGGCATCGTCGTCGACGAGCAACAGTCGGGGGGTACCGGAGTTCATGGGGCCACTTTAGCCGACGATTGCCATGGGTTGCGCTCTGTTTTCCTTTTGTTGACACACCCGGTTGCCCGGTCTGTCTAGACTGGTTCGCACAGGAGATGTCTGCATGACCTATGTTGTGACCGAGAACTGCATCCGGTGCAAGTACCAGGATTGCGTGGAAGTCTGCCCCGTGGATTGTTTCCATGCGGGGCCGAATTTTCTGGTGATCGATCCCGAAGAGTGCATCGACTGCTCCCTGTGTGAGCCCGAATGCCCGGCCAGCGCCATCCATGCCGAGGATGATGTGCCGGCTGACATGCAGCAATTTCTCGGGCTCAATCGTGAACTCTCTGCCGTGTGGCCGGTGATTACCGCCCGCGGTGAGGTCCCCGCGGACGCAGCAACGTGGGATGGCGTCAAGGGCAAGCTGTGTTACCTCGACCTGCCGGAGAAAGCCGCATGAGTGATGCAAAGATCAATACTGAAGCCCGTCCGTCCAACCCCTTGTTGAATCTGCTCTACCGGCCGCCATTTGTCGGCCTGCTGGCGTTTGTTGTCGTGTTCCTCGTACAGGGCCTGGGGCACACGCTGATGGTCGGCATGGAAAGCTTCTTCGGCGAGCAGTACGTTTATCAGTCTGCATTCGTGCTCGGTGCTGTTGGTGCAGTCCTGCTGTACATCGGCATGAAGCACCCCGGAGAAGTTGCCGGGACCTGGTATGGATTCTGGGCCGGTTCGTTGCTGTGGAGCGGATGGATAGAGTTCTCCTTTGTCTGGAGCGCCAATGTCCTGAATGTGCCGGACCTGATGGATCCGCGCGTTGCCGGCGAGATCGCTACCAAGGCTGAATATCTGGTGATGATGTCCTCGGTGGGCATCCTGCTCACGACCCTCGCATACTTCATGCTCAATAGGGAAACCAAGTGCAACATGTTCATCTGGTTCCAGCGCAATCTGAAGCTGCGTACCGGCAAGCCGACCCGCGCCTACGAGCGGAATTTCGCGGCCATCACCGCGCTGGAGACGGTCTACGTCACCTGGTTCTGCTACCTGGCCCTGCTGTTTATCTACGATGAAAGCATTCTCGGTGATCATCACCCGGTCACCTTCGTGCTTTTCTTCCTGAACACGGTATGGGCAATCTTCCTGTTCATGCGCCTGATCAAGATGTGGAAGGTCACCACGGCCATTCGTTACAGCATTCCGACGGCGATCATCGCCTACAGCAGTTACGAGATTGCCGGTCGCTGGCATCTGTATACCGATATCTGGGTCGATCTGCCCAGGTTCGGTCCGATTCTGGCGATGATTGCCGTGGCAATGGCAATCGGTGCCTGGCTTGCCGTGCGCGTGCCCGCGCACAAGAAGGCCGAACTGTCGCGGGAGCAGCTGGCGGCAAAAGAAGCCTTGTCCTGAGACCTGATCCTTCCTGGCCGGATTCCCCCTTGGCTGTGGAGTTGGGGTTGGCAGGGTCGGCATGAAGCGCGCTTCCCCCGCTTTGTGCTGATCCTGCTTTAAGATGTGCAGCGAGACATCAAGCTGCAACAGCACCCGACAGGAGTTCGACCATGACTGCCAATCGTGAAGGCCAGCCCGTCCCCGAGGTCACCTTTCATACCCGGCAAGGGGCTGAATGGGTAGACCGCACCAGCAAGGAGATTTTCGCCAACCGGACGGTGATCGTGTTTTCGCTGCCCGGTGCCTTTACACCCACCTGTTCCTCCACCCATGTGCCGCGCTACAACCAGTTTGCGCCGGCCTTCCACAAGGCGGGCGTGGACGAGATCATCTGCATGTCGGTCAATGATGCCTTCGTGATGAACGAGTGGCAGGAAGACCAGCATGCCGACGACATCACCTTCATTCCGGACGGCAATGGCGAGTTCACTGAAAAGATGGGCCTGCTGGTCGACAAGAATGACATCGGCTTCGGTCGTCGCTCCTGGCGTTATTCCATGCTGGTGCGTAACGGCATCATCGAAAAGATGTTCATCGAGCCGCAGGAGCCGGGCGATCCCTTCAAGGTATCGGATGCCGATACGATGCTCGGCTATCTGGCGCCGAATGCGGAAAAGCCCCTCGATGTGACCTTGTTTTCCCGCAAGGGCTGCCCGCACTGTGCGCGCGCGAAGAAGGCCCTGTCCGGTGCCGGCATCCGTTTTGAGGAACTGGTGCTCAACAAGGAGTACACGGACACCACGCTGCGCGCGGTGGCGGGCTCGACTTCCGTGCCGCAGGTGTTCATAAACGGCAAGCACATCGGCGGCGCCGATGCGACCGAAGCCTGGCTCAAGAGCCGCAAGGCGTAGTAACTGATACCTCCGGTCTGCCTGACAGGGCCGGTCCGTGCGGATGAACTTGTCTCCACGGACCGGCTATTCACCGACCAGCCATTCAGCGATCCAGCCGCCGCGGGCATCGTTGGCCAGCTGTTCCCAGAGCCAGGGGAGCAGGTTCCCGAGTGCGGTATCCAGTCCGTACGGCGGGTTGATGATCAGCATCCCCGAGCCGCGCAGCCCCATATGACCCTCGGATTCCACCTGCAGTTCGGCACGAAAGATCTTGCGCATCCCGGTGGCGGTCAGTTTTGCCGGCAATCGGGCAGTGTGCGGATCACGCAGCAGCGGATACCAGACCAGCCAGGTGCCACCCGGCCAGCGCGCATGACCGGCTGACAGGGTGTCGAGGACCGCTGCCCGCTCCTGTCTGACTTCGTAGGAAGGATCCATGAGCACCAGTCCACGCCGCTCCGGTGGTGGCACCAGCCCTGGCAGCCCCTCGTAGCTGTCCCGGTCGTGTATATGCACCCGTGCGTCATGGCCGAAACTGCGGCGCAGGAGCGCGAGTGCCTGCGGATGGAGTTCCAGCAGTTCAAGGTGATCCTGTGGCCGCAGCAGATGGCAGGCAATCTGCGGCGAGCCGGGATAACGGCGGAGTGTATTTGCATCCGGGTTCAGGGCGCGAACCGCGGCCAGATATGGTTCGAGTTCCAGTGGCGGCGACGCAGCTGCCATTACGCGACTGATGCCGGTCCGGAATTCGGCATTGCGTTGTGCTTCGGCGCTGCCCAGATCGTAAATCCCTGAACCGGCGTGGGCATCGATGACACGCAGTGGCTTGTCCTTGCGCTGCAGGGCCCGGACCGTCAGCGCCAGAATCGAATGCTTCAGGACATCGGCGTGGTTGCCGCAGTGATATTCATGTTGGTAGCTCAGCATGGCTCTGCCACAATCAGTGCATGGGACGCATATTTGAAACCAGAAAACACGTGATGTTCGCCCGCTGGAACCGCATGGCGAAGCAGTTTACGCGGATCGGCAAGGACATCACTATCGCCGTGCGCAACGGCGGGCCGGACCCGGACAACAATCCGGCGCTGCGTCGGGTGATCCAGAATGCCCGCGCAGTCAACATGCCGAAGGACAAGGTCGAGAGCGCGATCAAGCGCGCATCCGGCAAGGATGTCACCAACTACGAAGAAGTCATCTATGAGGGTTATGCGCCGCATGGCGTGGCGGTACTGGTACAGACCGCAACCGACAATCCGACGCGCACGGTCGGCAACATCCGCAATGTATTCAACAAGAACGGCGGCAACCTCGGCACCTCCGGCAGCGTCAGCTTCATGTTCCGGCGCATGGGGGTGTTCCGGCTGGATCCGGCTGGTATCGACCAGGACGATCTCGAGCTGTATCTGATCGATCACGGCCTCGACGAGATGGGTGAGGGCAGTGGTGAGAAGGATGAGCCACAACTGGTGATCCGCTGCAATTTTCCGGATTTCGGCCAGTTGCAGAAGGGCCTCGAAGACCGCAATCTCACGCCGCTTTCCGCCGAGCAGGAATATATCTGTACGACGCCCACCGAACTCCCGGAAGACCAGGCGCGGGAAGTCCTTGAGTTCATTGACAAGCTTGAGCAGGACGAGGACGTACAGAAGGTCTTCCATACGCTGGTGTAGTGCGGACTGCGGCTAACCCTTATGGGAAATAGTCCTTCTATAATCTAGATTCACCCCCCTGGTTACGTAGAATGAGGCGGCTGGCGCATCGGGCTCGTTTAGGGGGAACTGCATATGGGGGCACTGGGACCCGAGGGACTGAACGTTATGGGACCAATGGGACCAGAGGGGCTGGACGCTTTCCTCCTCGCCATCATTGCCGGCGCCCTTGTGGTGGTCTTCGGTGCTGTTTATGCCGCCTGTTTCGCGTTTGGGCGCCTGTTCGGCAGTCCCAGCCTGATGCTGGTTGCCTACGGGTGCTTCGCCTTGCTGGTGGGCGCCGTCTATGTGCTGGCGACCTCGCTGCACCTTGACGGTATCTGGAACGTGCTGATGGTGCTGCTGCTGATTGCCTATTTCCTTGCACCGCGCATGATCTGGCGCCTGACCGAGGCAACACACGAATAGGACACTGATGACTTCTGTATCTAGGGGCCCTGTGGCCGGAAGGAGAGCAATATCATGAGTAATGTGCCCTGGTGGGCGAGCGAGGATTTGTGGCGCAAGACAGCGATCTGGGTGACCGCTGGCATGGCCATTGTCCTTATCGTGCTGACCTTCGATACGGTTGCCGTGATCACCGCCGGTCACTCACGTGTGCCCGCATTCGAGGTGATCAACAAGCGCATCTATTACCGCATGAATACGCAGCGCGAGTTCCAGGAGCCGGTCATCGGTGCGGATGCCCCGCTGTTTGGCAAGATGCTGTCACCGGAAGAAGCCGAGGCCATGGTGAGTCACGGCAAGATGACCTTGCAGGCCAGAAACTGCACCGCCTGTCACACCATCCTGGGTAACGGTGCCTACTACGCACCCGATCTCACCAAGGCCTGGCTGGATCCGGGCTGGGCCGGCGAAAGCGCCCGCGAGATGCTGATGGTCAAGTTCCTGATGGATCCAACTACCAATGCCCGCGGTTACGGTGGCAAGCGCCGTATGCCGAATCTCCACCTCACCGAAGATGAGGCCAAGGCAGTCGTGGCGTTCCTCAAGTGGACCTCTGCCATCGACACCACCGGTTTCCCACGGAACTTTACACCCATTGCACAGGAGGGCGATCGATGAGTACCGCCAAGCTCACAGGCAGTGTCCCCCTCAGCGGAGGCCAGCGGCTTGCCGTCAAGTATTTTGTAGTCGCCGTAGCGCTGTTCGGTGCACAGATCCTGTTTGGACTGCTGGCCGGTTTCCAGTTCCTGAATCCCGACTTCCTCTATGGTGTGGTGGATTTCAGCGTCAACCGCACCGTTCACATCAACGCCATGGTCGTATGGATGTTGTTCGGCTTCATCGGCAGCATCTACTGGCTGATCGAGGAAGAGTCCGGTACCGAGGTTGTCGGTCTGAAGCTGGGTAATCTCGGCTTCTGGCTGTTTACGATCGCGGTCGCCATCGTGGTGGCGGTATACCTCTTCGTGCAGACGGGCCCCGGCGACCTCCAGAGTATCTGGTTGATCAACGAGGGGCGTGAGTACATCGAGGCACCGCGCTGGGCAGACATCGGCATCGTGGTTTGCGTGCTGATCTTCTTCTACAACATTGCTGCGACCTTCATGAAGGGCCGCTGGACCGGAATTGGCGGCGTCCTGGTGCTTGACCTTGTAGCCGTTGCCGGCATGTACCTCACCGGCATGTTCTATACCGACAACCTGTCCATGGACCAGTTCTGGTGGTGGTGGGTCATTCACCTCTGGGTCGAAGCGACCTGGGAAGTGCTGGTCGGTTGCATCATGGCATGGGGTCTGATCAAGACGCTCGGCGCACGCCGGCAGATCGTGACCACCTGGCTGTACATCGAAGTCGCGATGATGCTTGGCTCCGGTATTCTCGGTCTCGGCCATCACTACTTCTGGATTGGCACGCCCGAGTACTGGCTGACCGTCGGCGGCTTCTTCTCGGCCCTCGAACCGGTACCGCTGGTGGCGATGGTCGTGCATGCGGTCTATGACTCCGGTGTGCATCGCTTCAAGAGCCCCAATCATCCGGCGCTTGCCTGGCTGATTGCCCACGCCTTTGGCAACTTCTTTGGTGCGGGCGTCTGGGGCTTCATGCACACACTGCCGCAGGTCAACGTCTATACACACGGTACCCAGTGGTCTGCATCGCATGGACACTTCGCGTTCTTCGGCGCATACGCGACGATGAACATCGCGGTGTTCTACCTTGCCGTGCAGAAGTGGCGCGGTAACGTGAACTTCGGTGGCGGTCTGGTCGATAACGGCTGGAAGTGGAAGTGGTCGCTTGGCCTGCTCAACGGTGGCGTGCTTGGCATGGTCATGGCGTTGCTGGTTTCCGGTTATGACCAGGTGTTCATCGAGCGCGCGCTTGAGGGTGCAACCTGGGCGGGTTTCTTCAAGGCGCAGCACAACGCCTGGTATCTGCAGGGCATGTGGTGGCGCCAGATCTTCGGCTACATGACGGCAGCCGGCTTCCTGTTGCTGGTGTGGGATCTCATGACCATCGGCGTGCGCGAGACGCGCCCCGCGGTATTCCACACTGAAGTTGCAGAACACGCTGCCTAACGAAATCCTGAAGGAGATATGACGTGAAATCGACAATCATCATCGCAACGGCAGTCGCTGTACTCGGCTTGAGCCTTGGCGCTTCAGCTGCGGACCAGAATGCGGCAGACAAGGCGAAGACTCTCTGCGCCGGTTGCCATGGCCCGAACGGCATCAGCGTTAATCCGCTCTGGCCGAACCTTGCCGGCCAGAAGGCCGCCTACATCGAAAAGGCCATAAGTGACTACAAGACGGGTCTGCGCAGTGAGCCGACGATGTCGGCGATTGCCGCTACGCTGAATGACTCGGAACTCGCTTCGCTGGGTGCGTACTACGCCGCACTGCCGCCGGGCGGCTGAAGAGTCCCGCCCGGAGCCTGATATGCGGGGCTGGATCCATCGGGATCCGGCCCCGCGTTTTTCTCAGCCGCGCAGGCTTTCGTAGATCTCCGGCGTAATCATGCCGAAGTGAGCATCCCGCGCCCGATTTTCCAGCGCTTCGCGTAATCCCTTCTGCACCTGTACCGGTTCCTGCTCGAACTTCCGCTGCGCAGCCAGCGTCCACATCACGTTCAGTTCCTTGTTTTCCCAGACCGGCGCATAGGGATCTGCCTCGTGTGACAGCGGCAGGGCCGGATGCTCCCAGCTTTCGACGTAGTGGAAGGCATCGGCTACCGGCTTGCCCCAGGATTTTTCGAAGATTCCGTAAGCCGGATCGTTGGCGTGCAGGACGTGCTTGTACTTGTAGATGGCGTTGGTGACGATATCGATGTCGGTCTGTGATTCGAGTTTGCGACCCGGCTTGTAGTAGTGCTCTATCCAGACATCGAGATAGGCAGCGGCCGCTTCGTTGAAGAGTTCCGTGTCGACTTCGCCATACTGGCAATGCAGCAGGTACGGTGAGGCGGTCGTCAACACCCACTCGATCTTCGCCTCACCGATGTTCAGGGCCTTCCGGTACTTCTCCCAGACCGGAATCAGCGGGCCATAGTCCATGTCCGGATGCGTTGGCGCGATATCAAGCAGCGCGATGGTCTGCTTGCCGTTGCCACCGAGCTGAAACATGTAAACCGGTACGTCATAAGCCGGATCGGGGACGACGAGGATCACGTTGCCCTGCAGTTTGTTGCGTATGCCGTATTCCTCGAGAATGATCGAGGAGAGCTTGTCTGCCCGCCGGAAGTCCGAGCTCAGGTAGGTGTCGCGACCGTTCTGGCGGCGGTTGGAAAAGAACTGCTGGTAATCGTCCTCCCGGACGAACTTCCCGAAGCGTTCCATGAACATCTTCAGGGGACCCTTCATCTTTGTTGCCAGATGATCCATTGCTCTCACCGCTGTCTGTAACCGGGATAGATGTATTGAAAATTATACAAGGGGTGCCGGCAGGGTCCGGTATCCGTAATTCTGCTAGGTGCAGGTGCGGCGGCCGTGCCGGAAAGGCAGAGCGCTAAGGCAGGGTTTGCAGCGCCTCGCGAATATCCTGATTGTCTGGCGCCATCGCCAGCGCGGTCTGCAGTGCCTCGCGTGCCGCTTCGGTTTCACCGAGGGCCAGATGTGCGCGACCGATATACAACCACGTCTCGGCCTCACCCCAGACGGGCTGCGCCGAGCCCGGTGACCGGGATCCGGCAAACAGCCTTGCGGCCCGCCGCAGCTTGCCGAGCGCCCGCTTCTTGCTGCCACCGACAATCATCGGTTTTTCGTAATCGCTGACACCGTCCTGGAACACGACCCAGGCGTTGTCCGGTGCCCGTTCGACTGCGGCGCTGATTTGCCGGCCTGCCTCGAGCCCCCGCCACATTGCGCCCAGGAAATGATATCGGGTGCTGGCGCCGTAGCAGGAGCCGAGCAGCGCCCTGGCTTCGGCATCATCCTTGCGACGCTCCAACAGCGCTTGCAGTGCGGTAATGCAATCCTCAAGGTAGTTGCGCGCCTGCTCCTTTCGGTCGCCGACCAGCTGCGACTGACGAAGCCGGACATAGGCGCCCAGATAAATCGCGAGGTCCTGCCGGGATGTCGTGGCTTCCGCGGTACTCCCGAGTTCAAGGATCGCCTGCCGCCCCGCTTCGATGGCCTGCAGGTCGCGCCGGTTCCAGGCGTGCTCGATGCCATCGCGCAGAGTGGCCAGTTGAGGGTCGTCGACCGGCATGCCATTTACTGCCTGAGTGGCAGAGCAGAGCGCCATCATGGTGGTCAGCAGGCGTCCCGGTAGCGTGCCGATGACCCGTCCGGCGGCGATGCCCCAGACACTCACGTGGTCGACGGCCGGCTGCGCAATGCGCGCTTCAGCAGCCTGGCCAGGGCCTCGGCCAGGCCTGCGTCTTCTTCCGGCAGGCCACGCACCGACAGCCAGACCCGGCTGGTGATCGGGATTTCAGTCCATTGTTCCGGAGCCCCCGGCGGGCTGCGCCTGGGATTGAGCGTCGGGCGCAGTTCAAGCTGGCGCAGCAGGTGTCCAAGATCGGTGTGCTCATCGCCGCTGGCGTCAGGGGATTCCGTACCGCCGGGCATGTTCCCGGGGTCCGGGGTCGAACCGGCAGATGCTGGCATTCCTGCGGATCCCGGCTGAAGTACGGGCAGGCGCGGATGCGTGTCCTCATGTACCGGCTCCGCTGACGCAGCAGATGGGCGTTCCGCCGCAAAGCGCTGTCGAATTGACGCATCAGCCAGGCCATAACTGCGCTTGTCGCCGCCGGACGAGGGGCTCGCTGGTTCGCTGCGTGATGCGGGGGCTTCTGTCCGCAGCGGCGAAGGCCCGGTTGGCGCCGGGCCGGTATGCGCATTGCCGGATGGTTCCGCCGGAGCCGGATCAGGGGCTGTCGGCACCGCAAACAATCGCTCGATTTCAGCGCTGGGCAGGCCGCGATCCAGAATGTCCCTGATACCTTGGTTATCCAGCGCGGAGAGCGCGCGGCCGATTTCCGCCAGGGTCGCGGTCAGCAGCTGGCCGCCTGCCTGTAACTCCCTGACCCCTTTGATAAAAAGCAGTCTGGAGAGGCATTCGTCGGGGTAGCGGGTATGGGGGCCACGACGGCCGACCTTTGGCAGGAGCCCCGACTGGATGTAATACACAATGGTGCGGCGGTCGAAGCCGGTGTGCTCCACCAGTTCCGAAAGAGCGTAGCTGCGTTGCGTTGACATCTGTGAAACCCATGGCACCGTCTATACAGTGCCAATATATATCAAGCTTGGCAGCCGGAGTGTCAATATTGTGCCAATAGTTTCCGGAGCGCCTTGTGTTTCCAATCAGTGACGAGAACCCGCATTTCCTCACGCCGTGGACGACCATTGGCCTCATCGGCCTGAATATCCTGGCCTGGATCTTCGTGCAGGGGCTCGGTACCGAGCCGAAACTGGGCGCATCTGTCTGCACGCTCGGTCTGGTTCCCGGTGAGTTGCTGCAGACCCTGGCCGCCGGCACGCGCTTCGAGGTGGGGCCAGGAATGCTCTGCATACTCGGCGATACACCGAACTGGTTAAGCCCCTTCTCGCACATGTTCCTGCACGGCGGCTGGCTGCACATCATCGGCAACATGTGGTTTCTCTGGATCTTCGGCACCAATGTCGAAGACTCGATGGGGCACGCGCGCTTTCTCGTTTTCTATCTGCTCTGTGGCCTCGCCGCTGCTGCCCTGCAGATATTCTCTGATCCGCGTTCAGGGATTCCGATGGTCGGCGCGTCGGGTGCAATCGGCGGCGTGATGGGCGCCTATGTGCTGCTCTATCCGAGGGTCCAGGTAAAGATGCTGGTGTTCCTTGGCATTTTCGTCACGACATTTTCCGTGCCAGCCGTCTGGATGATCGGCTACTGGTTTGTCGCGCAGTTCATCGGTGGAATGGGTTCCATCGGCGCGCAGGGCGGCGTTGCCTTCTGGGCGCATGTCGGCGGCTTTCTCGCCGGAGCAGCGCTGATCTTCGTGTTTCGCGACCCGGAACTTGTACGTCGTCATCCGTACTATGGCTGGTCCTGAACCGTGTCATACCATGGCACAATTCACGGGAATTGCAGGAGGCATCAGATGACGCAACTTTTCATTCGGGCTGCAGCGCTGGCTGTTTTGGCGCTTACGACGGCACAGGCCGGGGATATGCAGCCTGCGACGGCGGTAGCAAAGAAGGCCGTGGCCGATTCACCGGCCTTGCAGCCTCGCAAGGCCCGGGTTGCGCAGAACGGCGAGGTTGATCTGGCTGCATCCACCCTGAGCGATGCGCAGCTTGCCGCCATGCGGCCGCATTACGAAGCGCTCAAGCCCCGTGTACGCACCAACGCCGAGTAGCTGATCTGGCGACTATTCCGGCAAAGTCTGGCCGCGGGTCTCGACGACCAGCGGGATGAACAGCAGGCCGGCCAGCGGTACGAAGGCCACTGCGAACAGCGCGTTCAGGATTACCGCCGGTGAGCCGGCACCTGCAGCCGCTACACTGCCGACGACATAGGGCCCGGCTGCCGCAACGACGCGGCCGATGTTGTAGCAGAAGCCGGCGCCCGTGGCGCGCAGCCGTGTCGGGTACAACTCCGGCAGGTAGTAGGTGAAACTGCCGAACACGCCAAACACGCTGAGGCCAATGAAGAAGTAGGCATACAGGCGGGTTTCTTCCGGCAGATCCAGGCCAAAAGTCGCCATCAGTGCGAGCGCGGAAACACCGAAATAGATTGCAAACATCGGTCGCCGGCCCAGTCGCTTGGCGATCGGGATGGTGAGCAGGGTACCGATCAGTCCGCCGAGGTTGAACGAGGTGGTGGCGATGGTCTTCCAGTTTTCCACGAGCGCGCTGGTTGCCGCCTTGTCGAGGCCGCCGGCCGCAGCAGCGGCCTGGCCGAGAGTCGCGCTCACCACGGGAATAAAGGCGTTGCAACTCCACCAGGTGAGCAGGGCGATGAAGGTCATCAGCAACGCACTGCGCGTGCGGGGCCAGAACGCGGCCGAGAAGAGCTCGCTGATGCGTGGTGCCGGTGCCTTGGCGGCCTGCGCGGTCTGCACCCAGCGTTCCGGTTCCTTGATGAACAGGCGTACAAAAAAGGCCACGGTGGCCGGCAGCAAACCGAACAGCAGTACAAAGCGCCAGCTCGTTTCCGGGTCGGCGCTCATGAGGTTCCCCGCGATCAGTGCATTGACGCCGGTGGCGAGAAACAGGCCGAAAGGTGCCGCCGTATAGAGCAGTGCACCGGCCTCGACACGATGGTCGTCATCGACGACCTCGGCAACCATTGCCGCACCCGCCGCCCACTCGCCGCCGATGCCCAGACTGGCGATGATCCGGCAGGCAACGAGCTGCCACATGTCCGTGACCAGCGCACAGCAGGCGGTGCCAAGGGCATAGAGCACCATGGTGATCATCAGCGTGCGGCGACGGCCGAAGCGATCGCTGATCGGGCCGAAGATCACCCCGCCGACAGCCCATCCGATCAGGAACAGTGAAGTCAGCGCACCGGTCCAGAACAGGGTTGCCGTTTTTGCCTCCGCCGAGCCCAGCGTCAGCCCGAGCAGGACCGGCACCGCGTTTGGTGCGACATAGTTGAACAGCAGACCATCGAAAACATCGAAGCCCCAGCCCAGCCAGGCCGCTGCAAGCACGATCCATTGATAGCGGCTGAACCCGAACACCAGACCCGGGTCTGCTCAGAACTTCACGACTGGCGGCGCATTGACCGCCGACCAGGCTTCGTAGGGCACAAAGTTCTTCGCCAGTACGTCCCAGAACAACTGGTCTTCGAGCCAGCGGCGTCGCATGAAGTCCTGGGCGGCAATATCGTCGGCACTGAAGGGTGCGTTGGCGCGTTTCTCCAGGATTTCGAAGTAGGCATCGACCACAGCCGTGTAAAGCTCTGAAACGAGCGTGAAGGTCTGGTCATCGGCAAGCATGTCGAAGCCGTACATGCTGACACCGGTGCATGTGCCATCCCGGTGCCATTTCCAGGGCCCAGCGTTGGGCTTGTTGCAGCTCTTTGACCGCCCGCGCTCGCGATCCATCCCGTGCCTGGCAAAGACCTCGGTGACCCGGGCATCCATGAACGCCAGGTCCTCGGGCGGCTGGTTGACCTTCATCATGTCCATCGTCGCGCCGATGTTGCCGTCGCCCTTGGCGGAAATCTGCACCGAGAAGGTCGCATGCAGCATGCCGACGCGCGGATTCTTCGGATGTATCGCCACTTCGAGAAAGCGGTTCCAGCGGCCGCCAATCACGAAGGGCGGCTTCTCGACCTGGGTGGTGACCACCATGACGCCGGCCTTCTCGGCCACATCGCCGCGCTTTACGCGGACTTCATAGTGACCGTTGTCCGGTACATCCAGGACCAGCGGTTCCGCGCTGACCTTGCTGTGGTTGAGCCGGTCGACATCCCGCCAGAACGACTTTTCCGTGGTGTCGATGAAGGCGAGCATGCGCTTTGCGACGCCGGCCTGTACGGGCGTCAGCTGCCCGAGTTCGTCACCCGGTCCGGCGCCCCAGGCCGCCTGCATGAGGATCAGCAGCGACAGCAATGCGTGGGAGGTGCAATGTGCTTTGGTCATGAAAATGTCCACAGGCCAGCTGGTTTTGCATGGTAGCAACCACCTGTCCCGCCTCCAACTGCGCTGGTTCCGCCTTGACCTATCCCCCTGGAGGGGATAAGAATGAGCACCCCGGTTTGCCATGGAGTCGATCCGCATGTCTGCTGCCAAAGCCGCCGCGCTGCACGCGCACACCCATGACCGTGCCGCTCACAAGACGCACAAGGATGTGTTGAACCGGCTGCGGCGCGCCACGGGCCACCTGCAGACCATCTCCGGCATGATCGAATCGGGGCGTGAGTGCGGAGACATTGCGCAGCAGATGCACGCGGTCATCCGCGCGCTGGAAGAGGCCAAGTCGACGCTGATCCACGATCACATCGAGCACTGCCTCGAGGACGCGATCGGTCCGGTCAGTCGCGAGCAGCGCATGACCATAGACAACTTCAAGAAAATCACCCGTTATCTCTGATCAGCGGAGATCATCAGGAGCATTACATGCTGCGTGCGATGCTGGACTGGCTGGGTTTTGGCGAAAAGGGTCATGCCATCGGGCATGGACATGGACATGGGCATGGTCACGATCACGATCATGAGGGTGGTCACGCGCACACGCACGGCGTGATCGATCCGACCATTGCCACCACCGCGCGCGGGATCTGGGCGATCAAGTGGTCCTTTGTGATTCTGGCCACTACCGCCGTGTTCCAGATCGTGATCGTTATCCTGTCGAGCAGCGTGGCGCTGCTGGCCGACACCATCCACAACGTCGGCGATGCTGCCACGGCCATTCCGCTCTGGATTGCCTTCATATTTGCGCGCCGCAAGGCGACCGATCAGTTCACCTATGGTCTGGGCCGCGTCGAAGACCTGGCCGGCATGACCATCGTCGGCCTGATCCTGTTCAGTGCGCTGGTCGCCGGGTATCAGACCATCGACCGCCTGCTGCATCCGCAGGAGATTGCTTATCTCGGCGCCGTGGCGGCGGCCGGTGTGATCGGCTTTATCGGCAATGAAGCCGTGGCGGTATTCCGTATTCGCGTCGGGCGCGAGATCCAGAGCGCAGCCCTGATCGCGGACGGCTACCATGCGCGCGTCGATGGATTGACCAGCCTGGCCGTGGTTGCTGGCGCGATCGGCGTGTGGCTCGGCTTTCCACTGGCTGATCCGATTGTTGGCGGGGTCATTACCGTACTGATCTTCGGTATCGTCTGGCAGTCAGCCAGGGCAGTATTCACGCGGGCGCTGGACGGCGTGGAGCCCGAGTTCACTGCGCTGCTGCGGCATACCGGCGAGCATGTACCCGGGGTGCGCAAGGTGCAGAACGTACGTACCCGCTGGCTTGGTCACCGCATGTACGCGGAGGCCGATGTCGTCGTGGATGATTCGCTGCTGGTGCGTGAGGCCGCGATTCTCCTGGAGAAACTGCACAGACAGGCCAGCAAACATCTGCCGGCACTCGCCTCACTGCGGCTTGCACTGGCGACCGGCATAGATCCCGAAGAACAGGGGCGCGCCGAGCGGAACCCGACACCTCCCCATGAGCATGGCGAGCGCGCGCATGGCGACCATGGCCATGACACGGCGAGCACGGTCACGCACATTGACGGGGCGCAGCTTGCAGTCCCCTAAAGGTCATGTCAGTATGACAACAGGATCATCTACCCTGGGGATTGAAATATCATGTCGGTGTCAGCCACGAGTTTGCCGGCCCGTGAGGTCGTCGTTCGTCCCCTGACCGGGGCGCTTGGATGCGAGATTTCAGGTGTCGATCTTGCGCAGCTGAGCGACGCTGATTTTGCGACGATTTACCGGGCGTTTCTCGACTATTCGGCAGTGATGTTCCACGATCAGGAGCTGACGCAGGAACAGTTCGCCGCATTCGGTCGGCGCTTTGCGAAGCTCGAGGATGAGCCTTTTCTGCCCCATCGCGCCGATGTACCCGGGGTTTTCTATCTTCGTGGCGCGCCCCGTGATGGCAAGAGTCTTTCGACACAGAATCTGGGCTGGCATGCCGATCACACCTATCAGAAGAATCCCAGCATGGGCGCGATGCTGTATGCGAGGGATGTGCCTGAGGCCGGCGGCGACACGCTGTTTGCCAGCAACTACCTCTCCTACGAGGCCTTGTCACCGGCCATGCAGGTTTTCCTGGAGGACAAGATCGCCATCCATGATGTCCTTCAGTATGGTTTGAAGTCTGGCCACTATTCGACAGCGACGCCAAAGGCCATCGAGGTGCTGCTGAAGATGCGGCAAGGCTTTCCGCAGACGCCGCATCCCCTGGTCTGCAAGCATCCGGAAACGGGTCGCAAGATGCTCTATCTGAATCAGGCGTGGACCGTGGCAATCCAGGGCCTGGCACCGGATGAAAGTCAGGCCATCCTGGACATGTTGAAGCGGCATTCGGTGAAGGACATCTTCTGCTGCCGGTTCCGGTATCGCAACAATTCACTGCTGCTCTGGGATAACCGGGCGGTGCAACACAGCCCGAACTCGGACTATTCCGGACAGAGGCTCATGTGGCGGGTCGCGCTGCACAGTGACTGGGTTCCGGGAACCTGATCACGAGACCGCTGGTTGCAGGGTGTTGCCAGTCAGCTGGAGTCGGGAATGCTGGAAGCCATCGATCTCAGGAAGAGCTACGGGAACCACGAGGCGCTGCAGGGCCTCAATCTCAAGGTCAACGCGGGTGAAATATATTGCCTGCTCGGTGCCAACGGCGCCGGCAAGACGACCACCATCAACCTCTTTCTGAATTTTGTCGAGCCGACTTCAGGTACTGCCAGGGTCAATGGTATCGATGTCACGCAAAGCCCGCTGGAAACCAAGCGCTATCTCGCCTACATCCCCGAACAGGTGATGCTCTACGGCAATCTCACGGGTATTGAAAACCTGGAGTACTTTGCGCGACTTGGCGGTCACGCGGGGTACTCGGCCGCAGACTACCGGTCGTTTCTGGACCGTGTTGGTTTGCAGGCGAAAGCTGCGAACCTTCGGGTGCGCACCTACTCCAAGGGCATGCGCCAGAAGGTCGGTGTGGCCATCGCGCTTGCCAAGCAGGCCAAAGCGCTGCTTCTCGACGAGCCAACCTCGGGTCTTGATCCAAAGGCCAGCAATGAATTTTCCGAATTGCTTCTGCAGCTTCGCAATGACGGCGCTGCCATCCTGATGGCGACGCATGACCTGTTCCGTGCCAAGGAGACCGGGAACCGCATCGGTATCATGAAGTCCGGGCGACTCGTCCAGGAGCTTTCGACGGACGAGGTTTCCCACGCGGATGTGGAACGCATCTATCTTGAACACATGCACTAGAGAAAGCGGCGACTTGATGATGACATTGCGCGATATGAGGCGGTGCCCATGATCCGGATCATCGCCCGCAAGGAGTTTGCCGAGATTGTCCGCGACGGCCGTTTCATGTGGACGGCGGCGTTCATGGTGCTGTTGTTGCTGACTGCCATGCTGGCAGGCTGGCAGCGTCATGGCAGCTACATGGCAACCCAGGCTGCCGCCCAGGGTGCGACCAATACCCAGTGGCTGAAACAGGGCGACAAGAATCCTCACACCGCTGCCCACTATGGCAACTATGCGTTCAAGCCACTCGGGCCCCTGGCATTCTTCGACAACGGCGTCACCAACTACACCGGAACAACGGTGTTCATGGAGGCGCACAAGCAGAACTTCGCCATCGCCAGTCCGGCGGCGGATACCAGCGCCATCAGCCGCTTCGGCGAATTGAATGGCGCCATGATCCTGCAGGTGCTCATGCCACTGCTCATTATCTTTCTCGGCTTCACGGCGTTTGCCGGGGAACGTGAAAGTGGCACGCTCCGTCAGCTGATGAGCATGGGCATCAGTCGCACATCCCTCTTGGGGGGCAAGGCACTGGGTCTGGCCTCGGCGGTGCTTGTCGTGGTGGTGCCATGCGTGATCATCGGGGCGGCATTCATAGCCATGACCGATCTGCCCATCGTCGGCGAAGGCCTGGTAACCCGCATCGCACTCCTCGGCGTCGCCTATCTCGCTTATGCCGGCATTTTCCTGTTTCTGACCCTTGCGGTATCGGCCTGGTCCCGCAGTCCGCGTACCGCATTGATGGTGCTGGTCGGCTTCTGGGCCTTCACGGCTTTCATCATGCCGAAGACGGCAGCGGAGATTTCCAAAGCCGTCTATCCGAGTCCGTCATACGGCAGCTTCATGGCGGCCATGAAAGCCCATCAGGCGCGCGGATTTGATGGCACACCGCCCTGGGCGGAACTTGGAAAGTTTCAGGGCCAGATGATGCGCAAGTACCGTGTCCGGGATGTGAAGGATCTGCCCTTCTACTGGACAGCTGTGCGGATGCAACGGCTCGAAGAACTCGACCAGCGCGTCTTCAACCAGCACTTTGGCGCGGTCACCGCGGCCTATGCCGCACAACGCCGGCTTCAGGACCGCATCGGCCTGCTTGCGCCGACCTTGCCGCTCCGCTCCATCTCGATGGGTCTGGCCGGTACCGATCTGATCCAGCAGCAGAAATTCCAGGACGATGCCGAGTCTTTCCGTGAGGCGATGGTGAAAAAAATGAACGGTTACCTGTCGAAGGCGGCCGTCAACCTGAACGGGGTCAACAGTGCGAGCAACTACCTGATCGCCAACGAGGACGTTTTTTCCATCGTGCCGCCTTTTCGCTATCAGCCGCCGGCACTGGCCACGACGCTCTCGGAGCACTGGGTGAATTTTGCCGTGCTGGCGTTCTGGCTTGTTGCCGCAATTCTCCTCGCGCTGCTCGGTGTGCAACGCATGTCCCTGGAGAGAGACTGATGTATCGTCTCATCGTCATGCATGAGACGCGCGCTCTGGCCCGTACCGGGGCGCTCTGGGCCATTCTTGCGCTGTTGATCTTCGCGATTGCCTTCGCTGCCTGGTCCGGCGGCCGTTCAGTCAGTCGTCAGGTCGAAGGTGCCAGCGATGCTGCCAGCTACGAGGCCGGCATGCGTGACAGGATGCGCGAGGAGACTGCCGAGTACGAGGCAAAGGTCAAGGCCACTGGTGGACCATACGAGTTTGCGACGGTCCGGCACGCTCCGGGGCAAGGGCCTCCGCAGGGGACCAATGCGGGTGCGGTGGGCGGCGAGACTGCGGTCTACGTTGCCCTGCCGCCGACGGGCCTCGCGGCACTGTCCATCGGGTTGAGTGATATCCAGCTCGACTACCTGCCGATAACCATGGGCAAGTCGCTGGCCATGACCGCAAACGCCGAACTCGAAAATCCCGTGAACCTGCTCGCGGGATCCTTCGACGTTGCGTTTGTGGTGATCTTCCTGTTGCCGATTTTCATTCTTGCCATGACCTACGATCTCCTTTCCAGTGAACAGGAGCGCGGCACGCTGGCAATGATCCTTGCCCATCCGGTCTCGCTGCGGAAGTTGATGGCATCGAAGCTCGTGGCCCGGGCCGCGATCATCCTCATGGTTGTGATCGGACTTGGACTTGTCGCGGTACTCACCGTCGGAACACAGCTGGACACTCCGGAAACATGGCTCCGCTTCGGGCTCTGGGTCATTGCCACACTTGTTTACAGCATGTTCTGGTTTGCGCTGGCGGTGCTGGTGAATCTTTACGGGCAGAGTTCGGCCACCAACGGCACCATTCTGGCCGGCGCCTGGCTGATTCTGGTGGTCATCGTTCCCACGCTGATCAGCCTGGTGGCGACGACGGTCTACCCGGTGCCATCACGCATGGACCTGACGGTCGCGGCGCGCGAAGCGCAGACCGCGGCCGAGAAGAACATGGACCAGTCGCTGAATGCTTTTTATGCCGAGCACCTGGAGTATGTGCCGGCCGGCGACCAGCGTGCCATGGACTTCATGACTCTCGGCCAGGCGAGCGCAAATACGATCGAAAAGGCGCTGTCTCCGCTGTATGCCGAATTCCAGGTCAGGCGAGACCAGCAGCAGGGCCTGGTACAGCGTTTCCAGTACCTCTCGCCAGCCGTGATGATGCAACTGGCACTGAACGAAATTGCAGGCACAAGTGGCCCCCGTTACGAAGACTTCCTGCAGCAGGCCGTTGCCTTCCGCGCCGAGTGGAATGACTACTTCGCCGAACGGTTCCTCCGCCAGGACCCGCTGCGCCCTGCGGACTACGACAGCTTCCCTGTCTTCCGCTACAGGCCCGAGGCATTCAGTACCGTGCTGTTGCGGCTCGCCCCATCCCTGCTGGGTTTGCTGGTGCTGCTGCTCGGTGTCGCGCTGGTGCCGTTTCTCGGCATCCGGCGCTACCAGGTTGCGGCTCGATAGCGCATGGCATCAACGCCAGTCGCCCGTTTGGAATTACCCGGAAACCGTAAAATGGCCAAGATCCTGATTATCTATTCCACCACCGATGGTCATACCAGAAAGATCGGCGAGCGATTGCAGCAGGTCATTGCCCAGGCAGGCCATGAGGTGGTGCTGGTATCCGTCGACGACGAAGCGCAGGTCGACCTGGCGAGTTTCGACAAGATCATTATCGGCGCCAGTATTCGCTATGGCCTCTACAAGCCTGCGATCATCGACTTCGTCGTTCGCAACAAACAGCTGCTGGACAGCAAACCGAATGCCTTTTTTTCGGTCAACGTCGTCGCCCGCACCGCGGAAAAACGCGAGCCGGATGCCAATCCATACATGCAGAAGTTTCTCAGACAGACGGCCTGGCAGCCGAAGGAGCTGGCGGTATTTGCCGGCAAGCTGGATTATCCGCGGTACCGGTTTATCGATCGCCAGCTGATCAGGCTCATCATGCTGATGACCAAGGGCCCGACTGATCCGAAAGCGGTCATCGAGTTCACCGACTGGCAACAGGTAGAGGCCTTTGGCCGTCGTGCCAGCGAAGTGCCGGCGTGAAGATCCTGCGCAGCTGAAGTATCATCGGGCTTGCGCAGGCCACCCGTTCCGTGAATTCCACCAGCGCCGTTCCCAGGCTGTTACAGGAGCCTGAAGGGAAGACCATACGATCGCTCATGACGCCCATGCTTCTGGGCATGATCGCCATGATCCTGTACAACCTCGCTGACATTTACTTCGTCAGTCGCCTCGGTACATCCGAGCTCGCCGCGCTCAGTTTCACCTTTCCGGTCGTTTTCCTGATCGGCGCTGTCACCGTGGGCTTCGGACACGGTACGTCATCGGTATGCGCGCGCCTGTTCGGTGCGCAGAAGATCGAAGATGTTGGCCGCGTGACGATTCACGCGGTTCTGCTCGCCGTCGCCACCTGTGCGGTTCTCATCGTTGCCGGATTGCTGAGCATTGATCCGCTATTCGGTCTGCTGGGCGCTGATGAAGCCACTCTCGCGATCATCCACCGCTATCTGCGCATCTATTACTACGGCCTGATTTTCAACGTCGGTCCGCTGATCGCAAACCCTGTTCTTCGTGCGTCGGGTGATGCGAAGACTCCGGCCCTGATCATGCTGGTATCGGCGGGTCTGAATATCGTTCTGGACCCGATACTCATTTTCGGCCTCTTCGGGGTTCCGAAGCTGGGCATGGAGGGGGCGGCGACCGCGACTGTCCTCGCCAACCTCGGCACCCTGGCCGCATCTGTCGTAGCGATCCGGTATCGCGGAAACATCGTCTTTCCCCGGTCCTTGTCTTTGCATCAGCTGACCGATTCCTGGCGCCGGATTCTGCAGGTAGGCCTGCCTGCAACGACCAGCGCTGCGGTTGCGCCGGTGACGACAGCTTTCATTACCTATCAGGTATCCCGCTTCGGGCAGGCGTCCGTCGCGGGATACGGAGTCGCATCGCGAATCGAGGGCATGGTGCTGCTCGTGCTGATCGCCCTCGGTACGGCGGTCACGCCTTTCGTCGGCCAGAATTTCGGCGCCGGAAGAATGGACAGGGTGGCGAACGGCATTCGCTGGTGCCAGCGGTTTTCCGTAGCCTACGGGCTGTCGGTAGCCGTACTGCTGGCAGTTGCTGCACCGTATGTCGCAAGACTGTTTACCGACGATGCGACTGCAATTTCAACGGCGCTGATGCACATGCGAATCGTACCGGCGAGCTATCTGGCGATCGGTTTTGCCCTGGCAGCCAGCAACTCGTTCAATGCCATCGGCAAGCCGATGCCGGGAATGATCATCTCGCTGACCCGGACGATCCTGGTCTATGCGCCGCTTGCATGGCTGCTTTCCAGCATCTTCGGCCTGGTGGGTATCTTCGCGGCTGCCTGTGCCGCAAATGTGATTGCCGGTGCGGTCGGGCTCCTGTGGTACCGGGTGATTTTCGCCCAGCTCAGATAGAGGGCCGTACCCGGCGGCGCGCATGGCGGACAGGGCCGGGTATCCCGGCAGCCGCCCTCGCGTGCATGCTTGACTTATATGGTCGTCATATTAACATGACAACCATAGTCCCTCGGTTGAAGCAGTCATGGCCTCCCATCGCGAGTCGCCGGAAAAGCCCGGAAAAGCCCGCCAGTTCAAGGAAATGGACCATGCGATCGTGCGCTTTGCCGGCGATTCAGGCGATGGTATCCAGCTGACTGGTTCGCTGTTCACGCACGATTCGGCTGTCCTGGGCCACGACGTCAGCACCCTGCCCGAGTATCCGGCCGAGATCCGGGCGCCAGCCGGCACGCGGGCCGGGGTCAGCAGTTTTCAGCTGAACTTCAGCTCCGCCGAGATACATACTCCGGGCGACCGGCCGCACATGCTTCTCGCCCTGAACCCTGCGGCGCTTGCCGTGCATCTGGCCGATCTCATGCCGGGTGGAACGATTGTTCTCGACGATGACGCCTTCGATACGGCAGGTCTCGGCAAAGCCGGATTTTCAGGCACCGATCCCCGCGACGACGGTACGCTTGCCGGATACCAGGTCTACCGGGTGCCCATCACCACGCTGACCCTTGAAGCGGTGCGGCCGCTGGGGCTGGACAAGAAACAGGCGTCCCTGTGCAAGAACATGTTCATGCTGGGGCTGGTCGCATGGATCTATGACCGATCTGCGAGCTCGGTGGAAAAGCAGATCGACTCGTTGCTCGAGCGCAAGACCGCCCAGCCTGCGATGCTTGAAAAGTACAGGGAGCAGGCCAAAGCGAACAAGCTGGCGTTTCGCGCCGGTTACAACTATGCCGATACGGTGGAAGTGTTTGTCTGCCGGTATGCCGTCGGCAAGGCGAAACTCCTGCCCGGAACCTACCGGCGGGTAACCGGCAATGAAGCGACTGCTCTCGGCTTTCTCGCGGCTTCGGTCATCAGTCAGAGGTCTCTCCTGTACGCCTCCTATCCGATCACGCCGGCAAGCGACATTCTTCATGAACTGTCCAGATATCGTCATTTCGGCGTGCGTACCGTGCAGGCCGAAGACGAGATCGCCGCCATCGCAATGGCAATTGGCGCAGCCTATGGCGGGTGCCTGGGGCTGACCGGCACCAGCGGACCCGGTGTCGCGCTGAAAACCGAGGCGGTAGGTCTGGCGGTGATGGCCGAGCTGCCGGTGGTCATCGTCAACGTGCAGCGAGGGGGGCCGTCGACGGGGTTGCCGACCAAGACCGAACAATCAGACCTCTTGCAGGCAATCCATGGCCGGAACGGCGAGTGTCCTGTTGCGGTGCTTGCCGCACACAGTCCTGCGCATTGCTTTGAAATGGCAATCGAGGCATTTCGCATCGCCATCCGCTACATGACCCCGGTATTCCTGCTCTCGGACGGGTCGATCGCGAACGGTACGGAGCCATGGCGCACGCCGGAACAATCGGAATTGCCGGCAATCGACCTGCCGCAAGCCGTACCCGCCGGTGACTATCAGGTCTATGCCCGGGATCCCGCGACACTGGCCAGGCAATGGGTTGCGCCGGGTACGCCCGGACTCGAGCATTGCCTTGGTGGTCTCGAGAAGCAGGATATCAGTGGCAAGGTCAGCCACGACTCGGCGAATCATCAGCGCATGGTGCAATTGAGAATGGAGAAGATCCGGGGTATCGCGAAGGACATACCCGAATTGACGGTCTTCGGTCCCGCACAGGGCGACCTGCTGGTGCTTGGCTGGGGTGGCACCTTCGGCGCAATTCACCACGCAGTAGAGCGTGCGCAGCGGCGGGGCCTTTCCGTGGCGGCATCGCAACTGGATTATCTGAATCCCTTTCCCGCAAACCTTGGCAGTGTTCTGCGCAGTTACCGGCAGATCCTGATTCCGGAGCTGAATGCCGGCCAGTTGAGAATGCTGATCCGCGCCCAATTCCTGGTCGATGCCGCAGGCCTGAACAAGATCACCGGGCAGCCATTCAGGACCAGCGAAATCGAGCAGGAAATTCTCAGGCTGCTCGGTGTTCAGGCCGGAAACAGGGGAGATTCCCCAAATGAAGCAATTCACGGGACGATGGGCGCATGACAAATCCGAAATATGAACGAAAGGACTTTGTCGCCAGGGAGGATGTGCGCTGGTGCCCGGGATGTGGCGACTATGCGGTGCTGTCCCAGGTCCAGCGGGTCATGCCCGAGATATGCGAGCGCTTGCAGCTTCGACGCGAAAATATCGTATTTGTCTCGGGAATCGGCTGTTCAAGCCGATTCCCGTACTACATGAACACCTACGGTTTCCACACGATACATGGGCGCGCTCCGGCCATCGCAACCGGGCTGCAGCTGTGCCGGCCTGATTTGCTGGTGTGGGTGGTCACTGGTGACGGAGACGGCCTGAGTATCGGCACCAATCATCTGGTGCACTGCCTTCGCCGCAACGTCAATGTGAAGATCCTGCTGTTCAACAATCGCATCTACGGGCTTACCAAGGGCCAGTTCTCGCCGACCTCCGAGAAAGGCAAGAAAACCAAGTCGAGCCCGATGGGGAGTATCGAGCAGCCGATAAAGCCCTTGTCGATGGCGCTTGCATCGGAAGCGACGTTTGTCGCACGGGCCAGTGCGACAGACGGGAAGAATCTGCAGGAGATCCTGTTGCGCGCGGCATGTCATCGGGGTTCGGCGTTCGTGGAGATCCTGCAGAATTGCAACGTCTTCAATGACGGCGCCTTTGAGTCATTTACTTCGGCAGCCACACGTCAGGACCGTTCGCTTTACCTCCAGCATGGGGCCCCGATGATCTTCGGGGCCAACAGGGATCGCGCGATCCGGTTGCGTGCAGGCTTTCCGGAAATTGTCCGGCTCGATGAGTTCCCGGAGAAAGAGCTTCTGGTATTCAACGAGAGCGCCGCGCATCCGGGCCTCGCATATATGCTGAGCGAACTCGACGAGCAGGCCTTCCCCGTGCCAATGGGCGTGTTCCGGTGCGTTGACCGCAGTCCATTCGATGAACTGCTAGATGAGCAGATTGCAACCGCAGTCGCGAAGCGCGGCAAAGGCAAGCTTCTCGAATACATCAACTCAGGCGACACCTGGAAGGTCGCCGCGCCCTAGGGAGCTAGCGCGTTGCCGCTACGCCGTGCACAAACTCGAGGGTGTTGCGATCGAAAACCAGGGCCGGGTGTTCATACTGCTCGCAGTTGTACCAGGTGAAAAAACGCTCGACGGGCCGATTGCTTGTATCCATGACAATCTGTTCTATGGTCAGCAGTGGTGCGCCCACCGCGGAATCAAGCATGGCCGCAAGATGGGAATCAGCAAGCGTTGCACCTATCAGCTGATGAGCCTCGCCGATCTGGATGCCCTGTTTTTCCAGGATCGCCAGTATGGTCATCGAGCCGAGGTCGCTTGCCCTGATCTCTGCACGATCTGCCGGGACGTGGGCCTCAACATAAGCGGCAGGTACACCACGAAAAACACGAACGTAGGAAACCTTGGTTACGCGCTGGCCTACGGGAATTTTCAGATCAGTTGCAACTCGTGAGTCAGCGTCGATTTCAGAGACGTTGACCTTTGTAACTTTGCTTCGCTGTGCGAGACCCCGGGCTGTGCGGATTCGTGCATGAACATTTTCGACGCCGCCGCGTTCCCGCACGTTCTTCGCAACATAGGTTCCCTTGCCGTGCACCCGGTAGACAAGTTCATCCTCTACCAGCAGATCGATGGCCTTGCGCGTCGTGATTCGCGACACCTTGAAGAGCTTGCCGATTTCGTCTTCCGTGGCAATCTTGTCGCCCGGTCCGTACTTGCCGTTCCGGATCCACTCCCGCAGCGTTGTATATACCCGAACATAGCGGGGGGGCCTGGTCCGGGGGTCGCTGGTGTTCCTGGAGTCCGCGTTCATCGATACTCAAGCCTCATTTGCCGGGCACGGGTCCTGTTCCAGATTGTAACGTCATGACGGCATTACACCGGGATGGTGGACCGGGTTTTTCCTTGTATAACAGTTGATACCCGGGCCCGAGGGTTTCTGCGGAGGGGTAATTGATGCAGTCTAGCATGCAGGTGACCCGCTTCCGGGTCCTGGTCGTCCGGCTGCAGACTACCGGCGCCTGGCAGGCCGCATGTTGTCATTATGATATGACGACATATATAATCAGGCCGGCGATCCGCTATCTGGGGTAATGCACGTGATATACGACCTGATCATTGTCGGCGGCGGTCCGGGTGGGGCCATGGCTGCGCGTTCCGCGGCCCGGGACGGCCTCAAGGTCCTGCTGGTCGAGAAGATGAAAGCCGGGAGGATCACGCGCTTCTGCAGCCGCGACCTGCGCCTGGGCGCTGGCGGGTTTTCTTCGGACGCCATCCCCACCGATGTCAACCTGAAGCGGGTTACCGTGACCATCGAGGTCGGCAGCCATCATCACCGCCTTCACCTGCAGAGCCTGCCGCCCGATGCGATTGTCGACTATCGCGGTGAACTCAATCCGGTATTCAACGAGACCCTCGTTTCACCTTCCGGACGTGCGTTCAGCCGGGATCGCTCCAACCGCGATATCGAAGGCTTCGTCGTCGACAAGGAGCAGTTGCTGATTGGTTTGCTGGCCGAAGCAGCTGCGGCGGGCTGCGTCATCCGCGACGGAACCAGGTGCCTTTCCATTGCGGATTCGTCCGACGGAGTACAGGTGCGAGTGACGTCGGATGCCGGTGAAGAGGTGCTGTCCGCCCGGCGGGCAATCATCGCGGATGGTTCTTTTTCCACCCTTGTGGATCAGCTCGGATTCAATGAAGGACGTTCGCCGGGGCGTGGACGCATCAAGTTCATGAACCTCATTCTCGATCGGGTGAAGTTCCCGTTTCCGGAATTGCGCCGCGTACGATTCTGTCTTCCCTCACTGCACAACGGGATCGTGAACATGGGGCCCTGGCCGCCGGGGTTGTTCCAGATCAGTACTTCGGCAAGCGTCGCAAATGATGTGAACCTGCAGAGTGTACTGACCACGTTTACCACGAACTCGCCATTTTCCGAGTTGTTTGCGGGGGCAAAGATTGTCGCCCGGCAGGCCTGTAACATGGACTTGCGACCGCCCATTCGGGAGGCCGCCAGGGGCAATGTCATCTGTGTTGGTGACAATGCTGCCTTTGCGGAAGTTGCCATCAAGGGTGCAATGGGCTGTGGTTACATGGCCGCCAGGTTCAGCAAGGAAGCGCTTGAAGGGCGGGACGGCAATGCTGCCTACAATGATTACTGGCAGCACGCGTTCAATTTCTTCAGCCCCCAGTACAACCGTCGGGCCAATGGCGTCAGGAAGATCACCGAGGTGCTGACCGATGCCGAAACGGATGATCTGATCGGCTGGATGGAGGACCGCGGAATTACCGGTTTGCCGAATGACGTGATTGTCGAGCATCGTGAGCAGCTGGAGCACGATTTGCCTGATATCTGCGGCAAGCTGCTTCCCGGGGAGAGAGACCGGGGTGATCGCCAGGCGGTGGCATGAATGACTACGGTTAACGAACAGATCTGGCTGGAGAATTTCTGATGGCGCTCAGGATTACTGATGATTGTCTGAATTGTTTTGCCTGTATTTCAGACTGTCCGAACGGGGCAATCAGCGAAGGGGCCGTGATTCACATCATTGACTCGAGTCTCTGCACCGAGTGTGTGGGCTCATATGAAAGTCCGAGATGCATAAAGGTTTGCCCCGCGGACACCGCTATCGAGTGGGATCCGGAGCGGGTCGAGAGCCGCGAAACACTGCTTGCCCGCTGGGAGAAGCTGCACCCGGGTGAGACTCCCGTGTTGTTCGACAACGAGTGATGAACATCAAGGGCCAATAGCGGGGAGCTTGCGATGGGATTATACGTCCTGCGGCGCCTGGCTCTGACGGTACCAATCCTGTTCGCTGTCATCGTCCTTTCGTTCTGGCTGATGCATGTAGCGCCGGGCGGACCGTTCGACGCCGAACTCGTCGACCTCGATCCCAAGGTGGTCGAGAGCATACGTGCGGCATATAACCTCGATGCACCGGTCTGGAAGCAGTTTCTTGATTACCTTGGCGGCCTGCTGCACGGTGATCTCGGCCCGTCCCTCATCTATTCCGATCTTCGTGTCAGCCAGATCATTGCGACCGGATTGCCCATAAGCGTGACAGTCGGTCTCAGCGCGATAATCATCGGCTTTGCGATTGGCGTCGGGTGCGGGGTAGCCGCCGCCCTCCGCCAGAATTCTTTCGTTGACTACACCGTCATGGCTGTTGCGATGACGGGGGTGGCGATTCCCACCTTCGTCACGGCACCGCTGCTTATCCTGTTGTTTGGCCTTTACCTTGGCTGGTTGCCAATATCCGGCTGGGGTGGCGGCGATCCGCGACACCTGCTTCTGCCGGTAATTGCCCTGGCGCTGCCAAAAATTGCCACGCTTGCCCGGATTACACGCGGCGCGATGCTTGAAGCGCTGAATACCGACTATGTCCGCACCGCGCGCGCCAAGGGGCTTCGCGAATGGAGGGTCGTCAGCAGGCACGTTATCCGGCCCATGCTGATTCCCGTCGTCAGCTATCTGGGGCCGACCATCGCAACTGTCATGACCGGCTCTGTCGTCATTGAAACGATATTCGGGCTGCCGGGTATCGGGCGCGCTTTTGTCGAGGGCGCCAGCAATCGCGACTATCCCGTGGTCATGGGTATCGTGATTGTATATGCCGTGTTCATCCAGATTCTGAATCTCCTGGTCGATGTGATCTACGGATATCTCGATCCACGGATTCGCCAGAGCTATGCGCGGCCCGAGATGACCACTGCGGGAGCCGGATTTGGCAGCGACAGATAGTCCCGACAACAGGCTGGGGACGTCGATCTGGCGGGATGCGCTCTATCGGTTCTCCGTCAACCGTGCGGCGATGGTCAGCTTCTGGATCATCATTGCGCTTGCCGTCATGGCAATCGTGATTCCGATCTGGGGGCCGCACCCGGTCGATGCGGTGTACTGGGACAGCATCCTGATTGCGCCCACGCTTGAAAACCACCATTGGTTCGGGACCGATGCAAACGGCAGGGACATGTTCGTGCGCACCCTGTACGGAGCCAGGATTTCGCTGACCATCGGTGTGCTGACGACACTGGTCGCCCTCGTCATCGGGGTCACATACGGTGCCATCGCCGGTTACTTTGGCGGGCGGGTAGATGCGGTCATGATGCGCATGATCGATGTGCTCTACGCGGTTCCCACGCTTTTCCTCGTCATCATCCTGGTGAGTGCCTTTGGAAACAATTTTCTCCTGATCTTCCTCAGCATCGGTGCGGTGGAGTGGATGACCCTTGCACGGATTGTTCGCGGGCAAACCCTGTCAATCAAGGAGAAGGAGTACATGGAGGCCGCACGCTCGCTGGGTCTTCCTGCGTCCAGGATGCTGCTGCAATACATCCTGCCGAATGTGGTTGGCCCGGTGGTCGTCTATGTAACGTTGCTGATTCCGGTCAATATCATCGTCGAGAGCTACCTGAGTTTTCTCGGTCTGGGTGTGCAGGAACCATTCACGAGCTGGGGTCGTCTGATTTCACAAGGTGCCGGTGAAATGGAGGCGGCACCGTGGTTGCTGCTGATACCGGCCGGTTTTCTTACGCTGACGATGTTCTGTTTCAATTTCATGGGGGATGGATTGAGGGATGCCCTTGATCCAAAAAACCGCTAATGCGGCCACTGTTGCGATGTGAGGACCTGAATGTCCGCTTCAATGTGCGGGGTGGCGTGATAGATGCCGTCAGTAATGTGCATCTGACCGTCGGCCGTGGCGAGTGCCTGGGTGTTCTGGGCGAGTCCGGGTCAGGCAAGTCCCAATGTTTCCTCGCCATCATGGGTCTGCTGTCCCGCAATGGTTCAGCAAGCGGCAGCGTATGGTTTGACGGGCGGGAGATCCTGAATGCGCCCCGCAAGGAGCTGGACCGGATCAGGGGCCGGTCGATTGCCATGGTGTTCCAGGATGCAATGTCCGGGCTCACCCCGTTCATGCGTATAGGTGACCAGCTCACCGAAGTGCTGGTCGAGCACATGGGTGTCAGTGAACATGACGCCCGCAAGCGGTCGATAGAGGTGCTGGAGATCCTCCAGTTTCCCCAGCCGCGAAGACGCCTGAAGATGTACCCGTATGAATTGTCCGGTGGAATGCGCCAGCGGGTCATGATTGCGCTGGCGCTGCTGTGCAAGCCGGAGCTGATCATCGCCGACGAGCCGACCACCGCACTTGATGCCACGATACAGGCACAGGTGCTCGACTTTCTCGGTGGACTCAAGCGACGCACCGATACGTCGATCGTGATCATCACGCACGATTTTGGCGTGGCGCTTGAGCTCTGCGACCGGGTCATGGTGATGTACGCGGGGAGGGTGGTTGAAAGCGGTTCGATTGCAGACATCGTGTCACGCCCGCAACACCCATATACGCAGGCATTGTTTCAGGCGACCCTTGGAATGGATGCCGACCCCGACCGCGATATTCCCACGATACCTGGCCAGGCCCCGGACCTGCAGAGATTGCCCGCAGGATGCGCGTTTGCACTTCGCTGCAGTCAGGCGATACCTCGTTGTCATCAGCTGCGACCAGAGCTGAAGAAGAAATTTGATGACCATATGGCCGCATGTTTCGTGGAGCAGAGGCAGTGAACATGCCCCTGCTTGAGGTGGAGAATCTCCGCGTGCACCTGCCGGTCCGGCAGTCACACCTGTTCCGGTCGGGTACTGCGTCTCTGCGTGCGGTAGACGGAATCAGCTTCCGTCTCGACGCCGGCGAGACCCTGGGCATCGTGGGCGAGTCCGGATGCGGGAAATCGACTCTGTGTCGGGCGATCATGCAGTTGATCGCGCCAAGCTCGGGCAAGGTTCTCTGGTCCGGCGAGAATCTCCCCGACCTCGCCCGACAGGAGATGGACAGGAAGCGAAGTGAGCTTCAAATGGTTTTTCAGGATCCGACGGCCAGCCTGAATCCACGCATGACCATTGGCAGTGCGATCGGTGAGCCCTTGAGGGTGTTCCGTCCTGACCTGGACCAGGAGAGCCGTCACCGGGCTGTTCAGGAGATGATGCAGGCGGTGGGCCTGCCTCCTGAACTTGCGAACCGCTATCCCCACCAGTTCAGCGGTGGGCAGTGTCAAAGAGTCGCCATTGCGCGGGCGATGATCCTGAAGCCAAGGCTCGTGGTATGCGATGAACCGGTCAGTGCCCTGGATGTTTCCACGCAGGCGCAGATCGTGAACCTGTTGAAGCATCTGCAAAAGAACAGCGGTGCAGCATTCATTTTTGTCAGCCACGATCTTCCGGCGGTGCGCTACATGTGCACGAGAATCATGGTCATGTACCTGGGGAAGGTCGTCGAAATCGGGACGCGGGACGAGCTGTTCGGCAACCCGAGACATCCGTATACGAAAGCGCTGCTCGGTGCTGTTCGCCACTCGCGGCATGCGGGGCGGGAAGAGGCCAGGGTCGTCCTGTCAGGAGAAGTGCCATCGGCAATGGATCCGCCAAGCGGTTGCGCTTTTCACACAAGGTGTCCACGAGCCTCGCAATGGTGCCGCAAGGAAGCTCCGCTGCTCGATGATGTAACCGCCAGTCACCAGGTGGCCTGTCACTACTGGAATGATCTGCCCGAAAAAGAGTCCGTTACCGAAGCCCGGCTGGCGTAGTGCTCAGTCCTTGATGGACAGATAGCGCGCCATGTGTGTATCCATCCGGTCGTCCCAGCCCTGGACGCGTTTGCTGACCAGATAAGTCCGTGAAGGAACGAAAAGCGGAATAACCGGATAGGCGGACAGCGCCAGCTGTTCCGCCTTCTTCAGGAACGCGGCCCTTTCGACCGGGTCATGCATGCGATTTGCGGCCCGGAGCATCTCGTCAAATTCAGGATTCGAGTACTTCGAGTAATTGCGGGCATTGTTGGCCTCCAGCAGATACAGGAATGCCGTGGCATCTGAGTAGGGCGCATAGAACGTAAACCAGCTGACGTCGAAATCGCCATTCCTCATGCTGGTGTCCTTGTTTTCAAACCCGGTTGTGGTCAGCTGTACATCCGCACCCATCGACCGCCACATCGACTGCAAGGCGACGGCGACGCGGCGACCATCCTCCAGGTTTTGATAGTCAAGCGTGAAGCGAAGCGGTTTGCTGCTGCTGAATCCTGCCGCGGCCAGCAGCTTTTTGGCCTCGTCGAGCCGTTGCGGGTAGGGTTGGCTGCTGAATGGCGCCGGGTTCCGCCCATAACGGGGCATGGCGGGAGGCACCAGGTTGTAGGCGGCTTCACTGCCGTCCTTGAGAATCCTGGCCGCGATGATTTCCCGGTCTATGGCAATCGACAGGGCCTTGCGAACGCGGATGTCCGTGAATGGCGCCCGCTTCGTGTTGATGATCAGGTAGCGAATTCCAAGTGCTGATGTGCTGTGAAGTTCATCCGGCATGTTCTTTCGCAGCCACGCCAGACGATTTGGCGGGATGTTGAGGACGACATCGAGTTCGCCGGCACGAAAGCGCTTCTCGCCGGTGTTCCGGTCGGGGATGGGGTAGTAGAACACCTCATCGATGCTGACCTGTCTTGCGTCCCGGAAATTGGGATTCTTCGCAAGCTTGTAATAGGTGTTGGGCACCCATTTATCGAGGATATAGGCGCCATTGCCGACTATGTTTCCGGGCTTCGTCCAGCTCGATCCGTATTTCTCCACGACATGACGCGGTACAGGTGCGGTCGGAAAGCCGGCGAGAATATCCGTGAAATAGGGTGCGGGGTCTTCCAGACTTACTTCCAGCGTCAAGGCGTCGCGTGCCTTTACGCCCAGTGATTCCGGTGCCTTCTTGCCCCGGGTGATGGCAACTGCATTCCTGACCGGAAACAAGGTGCCAGCACCGCGTAGCGCATTCTTCGGATCCACGACACGTCGCCACGAGTACACGAAATCCTCAGCGGTGATGGGCACGCCATCAGACCAGCGCAGCCCCTGTCGAAGCTTGAACGTATAGGTCAATCCGTCATCGGATCTGCTCCATGACTCCGATGCACCGGGGACGAGTTTCCCGTCCCGGTCCTCTGTGACGAGGCCTTCGAACAGTTCATACATCAGTGCGCCGCCGGAATTCCCGATAACTGCCTGCGGATCAAGCGACCGCAGCTCGTTGGCAGTGCCACGGCGCAAGGTGGACTTGTTGTCGGCGGCAGATGCCGGGCTGGCAAGCCAGGCACCAAGCGCCAGGGCAAGCAGAACCAGCGGAAGTGCGGACCAGGTTGTGCCGGAAACGCCGGCTCCGAGGCGGTTGGCTGGGATTCTGTTTTTCATCGCTGCAGGATTCCTTTTACTGATCCCGGTTGGTGTCTGCATCAGGCTTCCACAATTGCCGGGGACTGACGCTGCTCAGCTTTGCTGTGCCACTGCGGCGGCAAGGCCGGCACGAAAGCCGGGGTATCTCAATCGCACACCGAGCTCATTCCCGAGGCGGAGACACCGCACCCGTTTGCTCGACAGCTTGCGACGCAGCTCCGCGGCATCGTAGCGGGTTCTGGCTTCAAGCTCGGTGATTCTTGCAGGGCGAGGCAAATGATTGAGGTCGGCGGCCAGATTCGCGAACTCCGATGCGCGGTGCGGCTGCTCGTCAACCATGTTGTACACCATCCCCGCAGTGCCTTTTTCCCACGCCGCAAGGAAACCTGCAACCAGGTCATCCACATGTATGCGATTGACCCAGGGATCACCGTCTTCAATCAATGTGTATCCCCCGTTTGCGAGCAGGTGCTTCAGGGTCCGGTCGGGACCATAAATGCCGGTAATGCGGCAAATACGGGTTGGTATCCCGTCCATCCCGGCGCCGGCAACGCAACGTTCCGCGTCGTAACGATCCGGATCGCCGGTGTCGTTCGAGGAAATTGCCGTGGTCTCATCGACCCAGGCGCCGCCGCGGTCACCGTAGACGGAGCTGCTGCTGGCGTACAGGAACGCTTCCAGCAACGGGTTGCTGGTTGCAGCCAGGACGGCCGGCAGCGGGTCATCGCCCTTCTGCGGTGGCACGAAGTAGGCAACCACGGACGGCGACAGTTTGTGCAGCGCAGACAGGAAGTCCGGCTCCGAAAGGTTTCCGGCCATGGGCTGAATGCCAGCGCGTCTGAGTTCCGGGTCTTGCTCCGCACGCCGCGAGACGCCGATGACCCGAAAGCCCCGCTCCAGCAGGGGGAGGGCAAGGCGCGTTCCCGTGTAGCCGCAACCGATGACAAGTGCGGTTTTTCCTGAGTCACTCACTGGCACCCCGGCCCGGATGCGGACCCACCAATTTTCAGCTCCCGTAGCCACCCTGCATGCTGTCGCGACGAAGCATGCAGGGTGCAAGACCGGACAGACATTGTCATGTTAGCATAACAACATGTCGATCGTAAATTGGATCAGGTTGGTGTAGCATTTTTGCCGTACCCCTGTTCCAGAAAATGCCCCGCCAGGAGCGAACGAAGTGATGAAGGCAGCGAGTTACTTGCTTGGGATTCTGACTATTGGGGCAACCCTGTTCGTTGCCGGGTGTGGTGGTCAGCCGGCACCGTCCGCGAACAGCGGCGAGACGAGTATCGGCGTCCTCCTCGTCGCGCATGGTTCCAAATCTTCGACATGGGTACACATGATCGAAGACCTGGCACAGCAGCTGCGGGAGCCTGTTCTGGCCAAGCCGGGAGTCAAGTCAGTACGGCTGGCCTTCATTGAAGAAACCAGTCCTGATGTCGCCGCCGAAATGAAGGCCTTCGATGCAGAGGGGCTGGACGAAGTTGTGGTGGTGCCTCTCCTGCTAGCACAGGAGTCAACCATGACCAATACATACCTGCAGTTCCTGACAGGTATGAGATCCGAGGCAAAAGTCATCAAGCAGCTGCAGAATGAGGGCTTCGACATCTACTACCCGAAGGCGCGGGTCAGCATGACGCCCGCACTCGGGGAAGTTCTGAAAAAGAACGTCCTGCGTCGCGTGGAAGCCCTGCGCGGCGAGGATAGTGGCGAGGATATGGGCGTGCTGCTGGTCGGTTATGGCGATCAGGTTTACGGGCAGCAGATGGAAGAGATGATGGAGGGGATCGGCCGATACCTGAAAATAAAGACTGAAATAGATACGGTCGCCTATGCGTTTTGCGGAAAACTTACTGACTACTCGGGGGCCCCGGTTGTCGAGGCAATCAACGAGGTGCTCGAACTGGAAAAGGAGGTCCTTGTTGTCCCCGTGCTGCTGGGTGTCGACGAGATGCTGCAGCGGGATACGATCCAGGCAGCGGTCAATGCAGTCGAGACTGCCTCCAGGGTTCGCTACAAGCAGGATGCCGTGCTTCCGGACCCCATAGTCAATGAGTGGGTCATCGAAAAGGTCCAGGAAGCCGTACAACGCATACAGGATGCGGGCGGCAAGACCGTTCCATCGCCCGCCCGGAGTTGCAAGCCGGACTGCTGATGGTGAGTGCTGCCGCCAACCTCCACTTGCCGTGGCAGAAGCTCGGCCTCACGGTACTGGCCGCGGCGGCCTATGTCTTTTTCTGGATAAACGGTCCGCTCCGGGAACCGCAGCCGGTTTTCGAATTTCAGGAGCACATGTCGGGCTTTGCGGAGCCGATACGATTGGGTGACGAGACCCGAACGAGCCGCTTCGGCATCACGGTGGAGCGGGAAGAGCATCCCTACTATCACATCATGACGGCAAAGCAGCGCTCGCCACTGCTGTTTGCAATCATCGGCGATGCGCGCACCAACCCCGGGCTTGGTGCCGATGTGGCGGCCATGGTTCTCAGCGGGGCGAAAGCCGCGGCGGCAAATCCGGATAACGTTGCCCTGAAGACGGCACTCGACATGTACTACGCCGAGGAACGGGATGCGGCCGGCAATGTTGTGCAGCTCTACCTGGAAAACACAGGGCTCAACAAGAATGTGAAGGGTTACGCAGGTCCGATCGATATCGGCATGACCGTCGGGATGGACGGAAAAATACGCTCCATCCGGCATTTGCGCTCGATGGAAACAACCAGCTATCTCGCCAATATCGAGAAGGCCGGCTTTTACAGCCAGTTCGAGAACATCCCGCTGGATGGCAAGTCCTATGAGGTGGACTTTGTCAGTGGCGCATCGCTGACCAGCGAAGGCATTGCCCGTTCGGTCAGCAAGCTTGTCAGCATTGCCCGGGAATCACCGCTCGAGGTCTACGTCGATACGCAGGCGACCGGATTCGACGTGAAGGCCGTTCCGCCGGATACCTGGATCCTGCACGCCGCGCTGATTGCCGCGCTGTTTGTCGGCGTGCGGTTGAGGCGGGTGCGGCAGTCCAGGCGCCTGAGTCTCGCCCTTGCGATGTCGAGTGTCCTCTACCTCGGCTTCTATGCGAACAATTCCTTCACCTACGTGACGTTCCTGCAACCATTCCTCGGAACCGGCTGGTCCTACCTCCTTGGCGCCTATGCAACGATGGTGCTGGCAAGTGCCATCTGGGATGGCAATTCCTACTGTCGCCACGTCTGCCCCTACGGCAATGTCCAGCGCCTGCTCACGCGCATCATGCCCTTCAGGGGCAAGCTGCCGGTATCGAATCGCGTACTCGGAGGCATTCGCTGGGCAATAGCCCTTGCCTTGTGCATAGGCATCATCTCCGGATTGCGGGACTGGGCCAGCTATGAGCTCTTCCCCGATCTGTTCGGTATCGAAATCCTGGATTCGATGTGGTTCTGGCTGTCATTGGCCGTCGTCCTGGCTTCCGCCTACTATCCGATGTTGTGGTGCCGGATGCTGTGCCCGACCGGCGCCATCCTCGACGGGGTGGCCACGGCCGCGCGAACCCGCAAGGTACCCGCCGGCCCGGTGCGGGCACCAGCTTTTGCCGGGATACCGATCACTACGGAGCAGGCGCCTCACTGACGGGCGTCGTGTCGATCAATGCAGAAAACCAACTACTGAAGGAGATGCACATGTTCAGGTCCCTCATGCTGGTGATCAGTGCCTTATCAGCCACACTGATCCTCGCAGCGTGTCAGCAGAAAGCGGAGCAGTCACCTGCGGCGGCAAACCAGAGTCAGCACAAGATCGGCGTCCTGCTGGTAAATCATGGTTCCCGGCAGAAGGCCTGGCGGGACATGTTGATGGATGTCGAGAAGGCAGTTGACGACCGGCTTCTTGCGCTGCCCAACGTCAAGGCCGTTCGGACCGCCTTCAATGAGTACAACGAACCTTCAGTCGCAGCGCAGATGAAGGCCTTCGACGACGAGGGCTTCGATGAAGTCATCGTACTGCCGCTCTTTCTGACCGTCGGCGGGCATACCAATTCGGATATTCCGAATCTGGTCGGACTCAAGAACGATCCGAAAGCACTTGAGGCCCTGCCGAAAGACGGCCTGCCGGTCTACCGGCCAAAGGCGCGGGTGACCTTGCTGGAAACCATCGACTCAACCGAGTTTCTGAAAGCCAATATCCTGCGTCGTACCAAGGCGCTGCTGAAGGACGGTGATGGCAGCAAGTACGGCGTCACGCTTGCCGCCTATGGAGACGACAAGTTCAACCAGCAGTGGGAGGCGCTGATGGGCGAAATCGGCAAGCACCTGAAAGAGAATGTCGGTATCGGCGCCATCAATTACGCATGGAGCGGACACTTGGTCAATTACTCAAGTGATCCGACGCGGAAGGCAGTCAACCAGATATTGGCCGAGAAAGAGAAGGACATCGTGATTTCCGTCTACGTGGCTTACGACAAGAAGTTCCAGACGGAGGTGATCGGTGGTGGCATCAAGCAATCTGATCGTCCCCAGGACGTGCTCTACAATGAGACCGAGGCGATACTGCCCGACGAAAACCTGAACAACTGGGTGGTGGATACGATCAAGGAGAGCCTGTCGTCCGGTCGCCTGGCAGCCATCAACGCCGGCACCTGAGCCCCCGCCAGCGGCGCCTGCCCCGAGGGCTTGCGCCATCGCGTAGCTACAAGGCGGACGCAGGTCACTACTGCGTCCGCCTTGCCTGATCAGGCGGTTCTACTGGTAACTCTCACCGAAACGTACCGTGGCACTGATGCCGTAGGTGCGTTCGCGCGGATAGGTTACCGAGAAGCGGAACGGTACGAAGTCGTCGAAGTTTGGCCGCGGCCCCTGGTCCAGGTATGGGGCGTACTGGTTGTCCGTATTGGCGAGATAGATGTCACGGAAAGCGGCAGTGGGATGTCCATCATCGAACAGGTTGCGGGCCCAGAGCTCCACGGTATACCGGTCCGACTTCAGGCCCAGCTTGGCGTTTACATAGCTGTGGGCCGGCAGCCAGTTCTGGTTGTCATTGCCCGTATATATATCGCTCTGATAGCTGATGTCGCCGCGTGTGTACCAGTTCCAATCGCCCGTCAGTGGCCGCTCGTAGCTCAATGAAGCACTGCTCATCCACTCCGGCTGGCGCAGCAGGGTATTCCCGGAAACATCACCGGACCGACTGTTGCAGTCCTTGAACCACGTCTGGCGCTCGTCCGCGGTTGCCGGCGGTGTGCCGCAGTCAGCGCGGAAGGTGGGGAACTGCGCGTAGGTATCCTGCCGGGCGTTATCCAGTTCGGCATCCACCCAGCCCAGGCTGGCTGTCGCCGTGAGGAACTCCGTAACGTTGAGCGCTGCCGAGATCTCGGCACCGAGGACCGTGGCATCTCCGGCATTGACGTTGACGCCGACCGGTTGCTCCAGACGCTCGCCCGTGGCCGGGTCCTGATCGATCAACTGCCGCAGCACGATCTGTCGCCAGTCGTTCAGGTATACGGACACGTCCAGGCTGAGGCGGCGGTCGAAGAAGTAGCCCTTTGCACCGATCTCGTAGGCGACCATCGTCTCGGGCTCAAAGGTGTTGATGATGAGGGTGCTGCCTGCGATGGCCAGTTTGGGTGTCAGCAGCAGCAGGCTGCCCGGTTTTTCACCGTAGGCGATGGATCCATACACCATCCAGTCGTCGGTGGCCTGGAAGTTCAGCCCCACCCGGCCGGTCCACATTTCATAGCGGCTGCTGCCGGTCGGGCTGCAGATGAGGTCACCATCGTCGTTCGCCGGCGCAGCGCCGGGGGTGCATGTATCCAGTGATTCGACCACCCGGGTGTCAAACAGGTCGTCGCCGCAGGGGTTGGGAATCAGGACAGCCGGATTATCGGGATCGGGTACCGCATAACCTTTGGGCGAGCAAAGTGCGTATGCGTTGATCCGGATGTCCCGTGTCTCCTGCGAGAGCCGCAGCTCGCCGCGAGCGGTCAGACGATCGGTCAGGTCATAGTCCAGGCCGGTGAACAGGGCCCAGCCCTCCGTGTCCCGATCTTCGGTTACACGACGGAGCGGGTCGAGGCCGCCATCCGGATTATAGCCGGGCGTGAATGGATCGTCGGCGAACATGTTGTAGAAGATCGCCGTGCCGACGGCCAGGTCGGGTGCCGTTGGCTGAAACGGCGGTAGACCAATAGCTGGCACCCCTGACGGCCAGTTCGGTGGCGGCACCGTGGCGACGTTCTTGCCATCGTGCTCTTCCAGCTTGACCTGGTACCAGTAGACACCACCGGTATAGCGCAAGCGCTGGTCGGAAGGGCTGGTGAAGCGCAGTTCCTGGCTGAGCTCCTCGGATTTCGAACCGGGCTCCACATCGACCAGGCCCGAGAAGAAGCGGAGGTTCGCCGGGGTGGGCACACCGTTGTCGGTGCATGAATTCGGAACCCTCGCGCCTTCCTGCACGGCAGGTGAGCAGTACAGGAACGACTGGCTGTCGCCCAGTCCGCGGGCAAAGTCGTGCCGGGCATGCTCGCGGGTAACGGAGTATCCGGTCAGTGAGGACAGGGTTCCGTGCTCGGCAAGATCCCAGTCGACCTTTACGTTGAACCGGTCCAGCTCACGGTGTTCACCGGTAGCACCCGCGGGCCTGGGAATGGCATCGCTGCCATTGAGTCCGGGGATGGATTCGATTTCCGGAATCTTGCCGCAATAATTGAGGAAGCGGACACCCGCCTGGACCGGGAAACCGGTCGTATCAGGTGGAGCCTCGACCTTGTCTTCACAGTTGGCCGGCAGACTGACTGTCGGCGAACCGTCCAGATCGTCGTTGGACTTGTAGTAGCTCAGCGCCACCTCAAGGTCATCGGTCGGCAGCCAGAGCAGGCTGCTCTGCAGGCTGCGGTAGCGGTAGCCGCCGATGTCGATATCCGACAGGGAATTGTCGTAGGAACCGTCCCATTCGTCGTACAGCACGGACGCGCGGCCAAGCAGTGTCGGACCGAGCAGCGGCCCTGTCATGCTGAGCAATCCCTTCATCTTGCCGTCATTGCCGGCTTCAATGGTGGCCTTGCCCTCGAAGACGTCACTGGGACGTTTCGTCACATAGTTGATGGCGCCGCTGAATGCATTGCGGCCGTATAGGGCGCTCTGCGGACCCTTGACGACTTCGATACGGGCTATATCGATCTGGCTGAAGTTCAGGCCCTCGCGGCCGGAAACGTAGACGCCATCGACAAATACGGCGGCGTTGTTCTCGCCGAAAATATCCGTGGGAACGACGCCGCGAATGACCGGCGTGGGCAGTGTCTCGCCGAAGGCGTTAAAGAATGACAGCCCAGGCGTCTGTTCGGCCAGATCGGTAAGATTGTTGATGCCCGCCGCCGCGATGCCGGCCTCGTCGAAGGCCGTGATGGCGAGGGGAACCTGCTTCAGGTTTTCCTCGATCTTGCGGCTCGTGACGACGATTTCCTGGATCGCGAGACCGCCACCGGCAGTGTCCTGAGCCCGTACCGTGGTATTGCCGAGCGCCAGGATCGCGAACGCCGCTCCGCCAACGCAGGTGCGCCAGATGCCGTGACCGGCTCGGCATTTCGACAGGCTCATGTTGCGGAGTGTTCGTCGCAGCATGGCCGCTGCCAGCAGCAACAGGCCCCACAGATCCATGGCGCCGGCTCCACCGACTTTCCCGGTGACAGTGACCAGCGGGTTGACGGTGATGTTGACGGTGCCTATGGCCGGATCGAGGTCGCCATCGCGCACGGTTACCTGGCAACTGTCGCTGCCGCTGTATCCGTCCGCCGGGACATACACGAGTCTGCCGGTCACGTCGGCGGGGCTGACTGTACAGGTGCCATGGGCGGCCTGCGTGCTGACGGTGACCTGGTGCTGGCTGGCCGCACCGTTGCCGAGTTGTACGAACTGCCCGATGGCGTACGCCGCGGAGGCATGGTCCTGGTCTGCCGAGATTGCCCAGAACGTGATGGTCGGTTGCCAGTCATCAATCGTCACGGTGATCTCCGCCGAGTCAGTCTCGCCGTCGTTGTCGGTAATCGTGTAGCTGAAGGTATCGATGCCCGTGAAGAAGGCGGCATCCGTAATCCGGTAGCTAAGGGTCGTACCGGAGACCGTGACCGCAGCATGCTGGGCTGCTGTCGTGATGCTGACTGTCGCAGGAAAATTGCCAAGACTGCCACCGGTTCCGGGTGCAACAAATGTCCCCGTCAGGTCCAGAGGCACAGTGGCCCGCGTATTGATCGCGATGGCACCAGCCATCGCCACCGGCGTCAGTGCAGACACATTGATGGCCAGTGAAACGGCGGCCGTGTCGCTGTTAGCGCCATCAGTGACGGTATACCCGAAGCTGTCGTTGCCGCTGGCACCGACATCCGCCGTATACGTGATTGCAATATTGGCCTGGTTACCCTGGCTGCCGGGAACGCCATTGACCAGGACGGTTGCCGTACCCTGTGCGGGCGGCGTAGTGATGGTCACCGTCACGGGATCATTGAAGCCGGTGTCGTTGGCCAGCACGTCGATGCTCACCGCGGTGTTTGCCGGCGCATTCACCGGTCCGTCATCATTCGCCACGATACCGATACCGCTGAAATATCCGCTCGTCCAGCTGTTGCAGCTGATCGTTGCGCCAGGATCACTGCCACAGGCCACGGGTGGGCCGAAGGTCTGGTACTCCTGTACATCAAAGCCGGCGACCGTGACCACCTGCCCCGATGCATTGGTGGACACCTTTAGGAGCAGCTGGTCCCAGCCCACATCCTCGGCGGTGACATTGCCGGCGCCGGGTGCCTGGTTGGGCGGGATCAGCCGTGGCGCAAACGACACCACGCTGTCATGACAGTCGTTGTTACCGCCGGTATCCGTGCAGGCGAGATTCACGACAGTACCGGTAGTCCGCGCGCCAATATTGCTTTCGAGGGAACCGATACCGGCAGTGGTACTTCCGGACCAGCGATCCGGATCGCTGACGGCGCCACTGAACGAAGCCCGGCAATCCATCGAGCCGAACAACTGTCCGGCGCAGGGCACGGCCTCCGGTTCTGTGGGGCTGTTGAAGGTGAGCTGGGCGGGGAAACCCTCGGAGCCGATGACATAGTCATGGCCGCCGAAGGCATTGGCTGTGAAGCTGCTAACCACTTTGGGCGCAAGCACCTGGGTCATGCTCGTGTACCTGTCCACCACCTTGTCGCCGGTGTGGCGAATGATGTCGCCACCGAGCGGTGAGGTCAGTGTCAGGGTGAAGCTGATACGGTCGTCCGCTCCGGCGGGTGTGTCATTGTCATCAATAGTCACCGTACCGTTGATCACCTGGCGGATCTGTCCGCTGTTGTGCGTGGGGACGAATGTGGTGGAGAAGGCGGCAGGGTTCTGGTTGTAGTCGTAGTAGTGGATCTGGCTGTAGGGACCGGTGATCTCGCCACTGCCCGGGGCGCCCGGGTAGCTGCTCGGTCCGCTGTCGTACATGCAGTTTTCGCCAAGGCTGACCGTCGTCGTGAGCAGCTGCAGGCAGGCCTGCTCGGTCGGACCGAGATTGCCGGCCACCCGTGTGGTCGTGGTCGCAGCCATGGACGGGGCTGCGGTGATAAGGCAGCTTGCCATCAGCAGTTCGATGACGGCTGCACGGCATATTGCGCTCTTCATGGACAACAATCCCCCTGTTCTGCAGCTGATTCCGGTGTTCCCCGGATTATCCCCACGACTTGTCACCAAGGGACAAGGCGGCATGTTGATATAATAACATGACGACTGGAGCAATTAACAAATCCGGAAATCCGCGGTTCGGTGCGGGGGGGGATCTGCCCGTAGTGCGGGCCACTTATTTTGCAGTGCGGTCTAATTGGGCTTCTGATTCGGCGGCGCGCCGCGCAGAAAACTGACAATCCCCGCGCGTTGCAACTGGAACTCGGTAGGGAACCAGAACTTCTGCCCGGAACGGATCCAGTTGGCCAGAAACCAGTCCGGCACCCCGTGCTGCTGAAAGTAACCGAGTTCCGCCGCATAGGAACCGGATACCGGACCAGTCGACAGGGGCTCCCAATTGCGCGGCAGGTGGAAACCCATTCGGGCGCCGCGTTTGAGGTAGCGGAAACGGCCGCCGATGAAGGCCGATACGCACGCGCTGGAGCATTCGCTGCTGCTGTAGGTATCGAGTCCGTGCGCGATGATGAGTTCACGCATGCGCACGCCTTCCGAAAGCGCACCTCCGCCGCTGTTCAGGCGGATACGCCGCACATCCGGATTGCTGGCCAGCAATCCGGCAACGGCCTTGCTTGCGCCAAAACCCAGTCCGCCGTTCACCTCTATTTCGCGGGCACCTGGCAGCAAGGTCACCTGGTATTCATAGGGGCCAAGCGCCCAGGCAACGCGAGCGGCCAGCACTTGCTCGGCGCCGGCGACCAGTCCGCGTGTCGCGATCAGCAGTGTGAACAGGACCGCTGCAACCTGGGTGAGGCGTGCCGTGAAAACCCTGTTCGTGGTGCGCAGGGTCCGGTCGATTGCCTGCCAGAGCCCGACCATCTGCCAGAGCGGGATCAGTGCGGTCTGCAGGATGACGAGGCCGAGGATTGCGGTATAGCTGGCTGCGGAGTCGCTGCTGCTGATGCCGCTCGTTTGCGCGATCCACGGAATCAGCCAGAACAGCAGCAGCGTGAGCGCCACGCAATTTATCCACCAGGTGATGCCGAGGCGCAATTCACCGCGCCAGTGGCGGGTGATCCAGGAAAACAGGAGCATCCCCTGTATCTTCTCAGTGTCCGAAGCCGGCCGGTTCCAGGGACTTTGCCTCACCGGGGTCGAAACGTACCGGTCGTCCATCCCGGTTCCAGACCACGAATGCACCGATACCGATCAGAAGGTTGGCCACGCCGGTCAGGATGATTGGACCGGAGATCATCCAGTGATCGAACAGGTAACCGCCGGCCAGGCTGGTGATGAGAATGCCGGCCGCACCGCACAGGCCTGCAAAGCCGATCACCGACCCGCGCACATCGATGGGCGTTTCCTGGCCGAGCAAAGCCGTGACGGTGAGTATCACACCCATCTGTCCGATGCCGACCAGCGCACAGGCCATGTAGCCCAGCGGCGTAAAGGGCTGCGTTTGCATGCCGAGCAGCGTGTAGCCCAGGCCTGCAACGAGCAAGGCAACCATCACGCTGGTCAGGCGGTGAAAGCGGTCGATGGAAATGCCGATGAATGGCGCAGAGAGCAGCGATGAGCCCTGGATTATGGCCAGCATGATGCCGGCACTCTTCAGCGCTTCCGCGCCACTCATGCCCTCGTCGCGGCCAAGCTGTTGCAACCACAGGGAGACGAAGGTGACCACCAGCGTCAGGTCTGCACGGCCTACGCCGGAGCCCGCATAACAGATGATCAGGCGCGGATTCAGCCGGCCCTCACGCAGCCCGATCTGCAGGGTCCTGATCAGGCCGACCTTGCTGCGCTTGCCGGTAGGGGTACCACCTTTCAGGCCCAGCTGCATGATGATCGCGGTGACAACGCAGATTGCGGCCACGGTGAGCAGCATGTAGCGTCCGGCGTCAGCACCGTCAAAGCCATTATCCTTGAGTACGGCCGGTATCTTCGAGCCGAGCAGGATGGCGAGACCGACGCCGAGTCCGTTCAGCAGGCCGGTTGCGCCCGACAGCTTGCCGCGCGAAGTTTCCGCCGGGTAATCGGCGGCGGTCACGGCAATCATCGCGCCGACCGCGGTAACGCCGATCGCGTAGACGAAGCGATACAGGTACAGGTCCTGTTCACTGGTCGCGAACCCGTAGAGGCCGAAGCCGATTCCCGCGATGAACGCACCCGTCGCATAGATTGGCCTCCGGCCGAAGCGGTCCGACAGGCCGCTGACAAAGCCGATCAGGCAGAGGGCAATGATCTCCTGCATCGTGGACAGGAATCCGGTCAGCCGGCCCTGTTCCTCCAGCGGGATACCGACGATCTCGTTCAGCACATAAGGCTGCGTGAAGCTCAGAAAGCTCACGATCGGCATGACGATGAAACTGACGTACAGATAGGTGGAGGCATTCAGGCCCGTGATGCCCTGTGCAAACTCGATGGGACCGAGGCGGAATCTGCCAGCGGATGCGGGCGGGGGCGGCTGGCTCAAACTGAAATCCTTTCACAATGCCTGCACGGCCTGGCCCAGTGCCGCCGTGCTCTTGTTTTGCAGCTGCGCACCCGGAGGTATGCAGCTGCGCACTCTGGCCGGAGCGGCGTTTCCAGTCAACCTGGGCCCCGATTACGGCGGTTCCCGAGCGGAATCGGCAGGCTGCCTCTGGCGGCCGGTCGACGGCTCTGGCACCGTAGCCTTGCATGCGCCGCACCCAGCCCATCATTGGCGTCATCTCGGACCGTCGCACCCTCGGGCACCATGCCTTCCAGGTGCAGGGGGAGAAGTATCTGCGCGCCGTCGTGACTGGCTCGGGCGGGTTGCCGCTTGGCATCCCCTGTCTTGGTGCCGGTTTCGATTCGACCGGCGTTCTGGATGTACTCGACGGACTGCTGCTGACCGGTTCGCCGTCCAATGTGGAACCCCGTCACTATGGCGGTGCAGCGAGCCGCGCAGAGACGATGCATGATGCGGAACGTGACCTGCTTGCCTTCGCTCTGATTCCCGCCGCGATCCGCGCCGGGCTCCCGCTGCTCGCCATTTGCCGCGGCTTCCAGGAACTGAACGTGGCCTTTGGCGGCAGCCTGCATCAGGAGGTACACGCGCTGCCCGGCCTAGGCAGGCACCGCGAGGACAAGGCTGAACCGCTGGAAGTCCAGTACGGACCAGCCCATGAAGTGCGATTTGCAGCCGGCGGGTTGCTGGCGCGGATTACCGCGCGCGATTCGGCGGAGGTGAACTCGCTGCATGGCCAGGGTATAGACCGGCTCGGTGACGGACTGCTGATCGATGCGGTGGCACCGGATGGTCTCATCGAGGCCATCGTTGTGGCGGATGCACCGGGATTTGCGCTGGGTGTGCAGTGGCACCCCGAGTGGCGTGTGCAGGAAAGTGAAGTATCGATGGCAATTTTTCAGGCGTTTGGCGACGCCTGCCGGAGTTATCGGTCATGAGTACAGGCAACGGTGAAAGCATGAATGAAGAGCAGCTGCGGCAGTGGCTGATCGACCACAAGATCGATGAAGTCGAGGCAGTGGTCCCTGATATGGCCGGTGTTGCCCGCGGCAAGTACATGCCGGCCCGCAAGTTCACCGAGCAGGGCGGGATGCGTCTGCCCGAGTCGGTGTTCATCCAGTCGGTGACCGGCGAATATATCGACGATTATCTCGAGGAGAATGTCGTCGATCCGGTCGATCGCGACATGATCACGAAACCCGATCTGGACACTCTGCGTCTGGTGCCGTGGGGTGATGAGCCGACCTGCTGCGTTATCCACGATTGCTACACCCAGGAAAAAGAGCCGATAGACATTGCGCCGCGCCAGGTGTTACGGCGCATCGTGGAGATGTTTCATGCGCAGGGGCTGGTACCGGTCGTAGCCCCGGAGATCGAGTTTTATCTGGTCAAGCGCAACACCGACCCGGACTATCCGCTGGAGCCGCCCGTCGGCCGCTCCGGCCGCAAGGAAACCGTACGTCAGCCATACAGCATGGATGCGGTGGATGAGTTCGAGCCCTTCATTCAGGATATCTACGACTATTGCGAAGTGCAGCGCCTGCATGTGGACAACCTGGCGCACGAGACGGGTACCGCACAGCTGGAAATAAATTTCCAGCATGGTGACCCGGTCGAGCTTTCCGACCAGATGTTCCTGTTCAAGCGCACCGTGCGCGAGACGGCGATGCGCCACGAGATCTATGCCACCTTCATGGCCAAGCCGATGGAGCACGAGCCCGGCAGTTCGATGCACTGGCACATCAGCCTGCGGCGTGCTGCCGACGGCTCCAATGCGTTTTCCAATCCGGATGGTTCCGAGAGCGAGCTGTTCCGGCAGTTCATCGGCGGCATCCAGAAATACGGGCCGGACGCCACGCTGTTCTGCGCGCCCTACGTCAATTCCTACCGGCGCTTCACGCGCCATCTTTCGGCGCCGATCAACCTGCAGTGGGGCTACGACAACCGTACGGTCGGCTTGCGGGTGCCGCATTCAGACCCGGACAACCGGCGCATCGAGAACCGTCTGGCCGGTGCCGATGTAAATCCCTACCTCGCCATCGCCGCTTCGCTGGCCTGCGGGCTGCTGGGCCTGGAGGAGCGCCTGCAGCCCACTGCGCCTGAGGCGGGGAGCGCCTACCAGCGGCCGTTTGCCTTGCCTGGCAGTCTTTCCGATGCGCTGAGGCGTCTGGAAAACAGTGAACGCCTGCGGCCGCTGCTCGGCGACCGCTTCATCAAGATCTATACCGCCATGAAACGGCAGGAGTATCAGGCATTCTTCGAGGTGATCAGCCCGTGGGAACGCGAATACCTGCTGCTCAACGTATGAACACGGAAGATATTCAGCGCTGGCAGCAACTCGACCGCGAGCACTTCCTGCATCCGTTCACGGATCACCGCGAACTGGCGGCGCGCGGCACGCGGGTCATCACTCGCGCGGAAGGGGCTTATCTGTGGGACGCCAGCGGTAACCGGCTGCTGGACGCGATGTCCGGTCTCTGGTGTGTCAACCTCGGTTATGGCCGGCAGGAACTGGTTGCAGCTGCCACACACCAGCTGGAAACACTGCCGTACTACAACAGCTTCTTCCAGTGTACGCATCCGCCGGCGATCGAACTGGCTGCCGATCTCTGCGGCATTGCCCCGCCGGGCTTCAACCGTGTGTTCTTCACGAACTCGGGCTCGGAAGCCAACGACACCGTCATCCGGCTGGTCCGTTACTACTGGTCGTTGCTCGGCAGGCCGGACAAGCAGGTGATCATTGCGCGGCGCAACGCCTATCACGGCAGTACTGTCGGTGCGGCAAGCCTCTGCGGCATGCCGTGGATGCATGCGCAGGCGGGTCTGCCGATCCCCGGTATCGTGCATATCGAGGAGCCTTACTGGTTCGGCCAGAATGACATCGAGGATCCGGAGGAGTTTGGCAGGCATGTGGCCGGGCAGCTGGCTGCAACCATCGAAAAGATCGGTGTCGACAAGGTAGCGGCGTTCATTGCGGAACCGGTGCAGGGTGCGGGCGGGGCGATCATTCCGCCGGCCAGTTACTGGCCCGGGATCCAGCGTATCTGCGACGAGTACGGGATCCTGCTGGTCGCTGATGAAGTGATCACCGGTTTTGGTCGCCTCGGGCAGTGGTTCGGGAGCCAGCATTTCGGCATCCGGCCCGACCTCATGTCCTTTGCCAAGGGAGTGACCTGCGGTTATCAGCCGCTGGGCGGCGTCATGGTCGGTGATCGTGTTGCGGAAATCCTGGTAGCGCAGGGCGGCGAGTTCTTCCACGGCTTCACGTACTCAGGTCATCCGGTTGCGTGTGCTGTCGCGCGCGCAACCCTGCGTGTGCTGCGTGAAGAGCGGATCATCGAACATCTGGCGGCAGACCTGATTCCGGGATTCAGCAGCCGCTGGCAAAAGCTCGGCGCACATCCGCTGGTCGGCGAGGTGCGCTCGGTCGGGCTGATCGGTGCGCTTGAGTTCGTAAGCAACAAGGCCGTGCGGCAGAGGTTTCCGAGGGAACTGAAGGCCGGCGAGCGTTGCCGCGATTTCTCCATCGAGCAGGGGCTTGTGATGCGTGCCGTGGGTGACACCATGATCGTCGCGCCGCCCTTCATCCTGACCACAGCCCAGCTTGATGAACTGGTGGACAAGGCCTGGCGCGCGCTGGACCTGACGCAGCAGGCGCTGGGTGCGGCAGCGGGCGCGTGATTGCGGAGGCTCATCCCTCGTCATGGTATGTCGCGACCGCGCGCGGGCTGGTCGAACATCCGCCACTCAGCGGTACCGTGAGCGCGGATGTCTGCGTGGTTGGTGCCGGCTATACCGGCCTGTCCGCCGCCCTGCATCTGGCCGGGCGCGGCTACTCGGTGGTCTTGCTCGAGGCGCAGCGTGTCGGCTGGGGCGCATCGGGCCGCAACGGCGGGCAGATTGGTACCGGCCTGCGTCGCGATGAAGCCTGGCTGGAAGCGAGGTTTGGCCGGGATACTGCCACCGACCTGTTCCGGCTTGCCGAGGAATCAAAAGCGCTGGTCCATGCGCTCATCACGAAGCATGAGATCGATTGTGAGCCGGGCGCCGGCCAGTTGGTCTGTGCCGCGAAACCGGCACACCTGGATGCGCTGAAGCGCCGCGCCGAGAAGCTTGCCGTCGACTACGACTATCCGCACCAGCAGTGCGTGTCAAAGGCCGGGCTTGCAGACATGCTCGGCAGTTCCGCGTACTGCGGCGCCAGCCTCGATACGCGAGCGGCGTACCTCCATCCGCTGAACTACGCACTGGGGCTCGCCCGCGCCTGCTCTGCAGCCGGAGTAAGGATTTTCGAGCGGTCTGCGGTCAGCGGCTACGGTGGCAGCGGGCCGGTCACGCTGAAGACGGCTGGTGGCGAGGTGCAGGCCCGGTTCATGGTGCTGGCCTGCAATGCGCATCTGGATGAACTGGAGCCGCGGCTGGCCACGACGATCATGCCGATCAACAACTTCCTTGTGGCGACGGCGCCGCTCGGTGACAAGCGTTGCCGTGAGCTGATCCGCGACCCGGTTGTCGTTCACGACACGCTGTTTGTACTGAACTACTTTCGCCTGTCGGCCGAAGGCCGCCTGATTTTTGGTGGCGGCGAGAGTTACAGGCGGCGCTTTCCCGTCGATATCGGCAGCTTCGTGCGCCCGCACCTGCTGCGCATATTTCCACAGCTCGGTGATGTGAGCATCGATTACGCCTGGGGCGGGCGGCTCGCGATCACGATGAACCGCATGCCCCACCTGGGGCGCCTGGGACCGGATATCTACTTTGCCCAGGGTTACTCAGGGCATGGCGTGGCGATGGCCACGCTTGCCGGTCAACTGATTGCAGAGGCAGTGTCGGGCTCGGTTGAACGTTTCGACGTGTTTGCCCGGCTCGCGCCGCCGCCGTTTCCGGGTGGCACGCTGTTGCGCTGGCCAGGCCTCGTACTCGGCATGCTCTGGTATGCCTTGCGTGACCGGCTGCCCTGATCCGGATCCTGCCGCAGAGATTCCTGGCGCCGACTCAGAGCTTCGACGCGTAGATCGTCCAGAGCCTGGCGATCGAGCCCAGGTCCTTGCCTTTGACCTGGCTGAATGCCTTGCGCGCCTCGGCGCCATTCTTCTTCGCTATCTGGCCACGGCCAATCAGCATCCAGGCGTCGTCGGTATCCGGCAGGCCACCTTTCTTCAGGCCCCGTTTTGCAGCCGCGATGGCCTTGTCGGGCAAACCATAGCTCATGAACACTTCGCCCAGCTGGACGTCCGCCAGACCCTTAGGTGAAGCGATCGCGGTCTGCTCCAGCTTGGCCAGGGTCTGCTCCTGGGCTTTCATGCGTGTGCGCGCATCGTTCATGATGCGCTGATTGCGGGAATCGTCAGCGCCCAGCACCTTTCTCGCGTAGCCGAGTTCCATGGTCTTGAGGGCTTCGCCGGGCAGACCGGCCTGAATCGAGACGATGGCCCATTCGGTGAACAGCCTGGGTTCGTCGATCAGGTCCAGTTCGCCCATCAGGCGGTACACATTAAGCGCAACGCGGTCATCTCCCTGCGCCTGTTTGCGCAGCGCACTGGACAGCAGCTGCCAGTTATCCTTGGTTGGATAGAGTGTGACCAGCGATGTGGTGAGCCGGCTCAGCGCAGCGGAGTCGTTGAGGTTGCCATAGGATTTCAGCAGGATGCGTAACCAGTTCTCGTCCGGGCGTTTCCCCGCAGCCTGGGCATTGCGCACGGCGATCTCGGTTGCGCTGATCGCCGCCTTGTCATTGCCGCCGAGCTGATATGCCTGACCGAGCATCGCGTACATGTCCGGGTCCTTCGATCCGGTCGCCTTCAGCCAGCGCGTGGTGTATTCGATGGTCTTGTTCACGTCCCTGGGGAAGCTGAGCTGCGCGATCTGCTTGATCCGGTCGTTGGTCTGTGCCGGTGTCAGCTGACCGGAATTCAGCGTGCGCTCATACGCTGCTGCTGCCGCCGGATAATTTTTCTGCTGCAGGTAAACGTAGCCGTACATTTCGGCAATCTTGAATTGCTCGATACCGCTTTTCCCGCTGACCGCGTCTGCTTCCTTCAGTTTCGCCAGTGCCTCGTTGTTCCTTTTTTGCTTGCTGGCGGTGAGTGCGTCTTGCAGCAATTTACCGACCTTGGGACCAACCTTGGCTTCTTCTGCCTGGGCCACCGAAGTAATCAGCAGGCTGCCGGAAAGGGCCATACCGGCACTCGCTGCCAGGCAAAGGATCATCAGGAATTTCTTTAGCATCGGGCACTGTCTCCAGATTCGGTGTTGTCAGCCAGCTTCAGCCGCCACTGGCGATTTGCAATATTCAGGGCTGCTGTGCGGTATAAATCTTCCAGAGCTGAACCAGCAGCGAGTAGTCGGGTTTGCTGACCAGACCAAAGGCTTTCGCCGCCCCGGCACGATCCCCGGCAGCCAGAAAGGCGCGCCCAAGTGACAGGTTGGCGTCGTCCAGGCTCTTGACACCACCCTTTGCGATACCGCGCTGAATGGCCTCGATGGCTTTTGCCGGCTGATCGTAACTCAGGAAGGCCTCGCCCAGCTTGACGTCTGCTTCACCGACTTTTGCTGCCTTCGCCTCTTTCTCGAACTGCGGCAGGGTCTTGCGATCGTCAGCGACCTGCCTTCTTGAATCTTCCAGCAATTGCTGGCTTTTCTGCTTGTCGCCACTGGTATCGAGCACCTTCGTTGCGTAGCCGCGCTCGATGAACTTCAATGCTTCACCCGGTGAGCCTGAACGCAATGCGACGCTGGCCGCTTCGGTGAAATCGTCGGCGCTGTCCATCGCGTCCACGACATACAGCAGGCGGAAGACCTGGAGAATCTCCAGTTCCTTGGTGCTTGCTGCACGAAGAAGGCTCGATGACAGGGTTATCCAGTGCTCCTTGCGGGGGTAGTAGCGCACGAGATCAACAGTGGCATCGATGACGCCGGGATCGTTCTTCAGCTTCCCGTATGAGTTTTGCAGGATGAGTAGCCAGTTCTCCTCAGGCTTCTCTCCGGCGGCGACCGCACCGGCTGTCGCTTCCTTCATGTAGTTTGCGGCCGCACTGAAGTCATCATTGAAGTAGCTTGCCTGACCGACCAGGCCGACCATGACCGGGTCACGCGTACCGGCCGCTTCGAGCCAGCGCTTGCCATAGGTGACAACCTTGTTCAGGTCGCGGAGATCGGGCTGGAAGTACAGCTGTGCAAGCAGTCGCAGCCGGTCATTGACCTGTTCCTCGGGCAGAAAGCCCGAGTCCAGTCCGCGCTCATACAGCAGGGCGGCATCCTTGTACTTGGCCTGCTTGAGGGCGACAAAGCCGAGCAATTCATCGATCTGAAACTGTTCGAACGGCGTCTTGTCTTCAATGGAATCGGCGGCACGAAGTTCTGCTTCGGCTTCCGGAAACTTGCCTTCATTGGCGAGATCAAGGCCGGCTTTCAGGGGCTTCATGACTTTCTTGCTTATCTTGCCCGCAGCAGCCGGCTTGTCTGCGGCATGCAGTGCCGGGGCAGCGGTCAGTCCGCCCAGCAGAAGGCCGAGCGCGGTGATGGCAACGGCCAGGGTCGTGCAGGTTCTGTTTCGCATGCTCCGGGTCTCCCTGTCTGGCTGTGAGCGGCAACCGGTACTGCGCAAAGATACTCCCTCAGCGGAGTGAATAAACGCTGAACCGGTCTGTCGGTCTGTTGCGGGGCTGGAGTCGCAGTACGGGCGGAGGCCCTGGTCCGGCAGAACGACTACTCGAACTGCTCGTTACCGATCAACCCCATCTTTTCGATGCTGTTGCGCTGCGCGCTGGCCAGCACCTGAACCACATAATCGTACTTGACGCGCGCGTCCGGCCTGATGGCTACCTGCGGCTGCGGGACTTTCGCCGCCTCGGCCTTGAAGTAGCGTTCAAGCGTATCGAGGTTGGGTACCGGTGTGCCATTCCACAGAATCGTGCCGTCGTAATCGATCATTATCTCGATCAGCTCGGGCTGGACTTCCGGTGTATTCGGGTCCGGGCGCGGCATGTCGAGCTTTACCGCGTGCGTCATGATCGGCAGCGTGACGATGATCATGATCAGGAGTACGAGCATCACGTCGATCAACGGCGTGGTGTTCATCTCGATCATCGGATCGTTTTCGCCGCCCGTACCTACCGACATGCCCATGGAAGATGACCTCTGCTGATCCCGTTCGGCGATCAGTTAACGTGCGGAGCCACGGTCGGGCTCAGAGATAAAGCCGATTTTCTGGATACCGCCTTTTTGCAGCGCCAGGATTACGCGACCCACATACTCGTAGCGGCCCGCCCGGTCGCCGCGAACGTGTACCTCAGGCTGTGGAACGGTCATGGCTGCGCCGCGAATCAGGTCGGCCAGTACCTGGTTGTCGGGGACGAGCGATTCTTTCCAGTAAACATTGCCCTGACGATCGATGGCAATCGTGATGTTTTCCGGTTTGGTCTGCGTGGCGATATTGGTCGCTTTGGGGAGATCAAGGTTCACGGTCTTGGTGATGACCGGTACGGTGATCAGGAAGATGATGAGCAGCACCAGCATCACGTCGACAAGGGGCGTGGTGTTGATGGCCGACATCACCGGATGGTCTTCACCGTCACCGGACTGGACGTTCATGCCCATGCGCGTGTTCTCCCTCTTCCTGGCCGCGCTTACTTCTGGCTGCTGCTTACCAGCGTCGCATACAGATCGTTGGTGAAGTAACGGAACTGGTCGAGGATGGCCTTGTTCCGCCGCAGCAGCAGGTTGTAGCCGAGCACCGCCGGTACCGCGACGGCCAGACCGATGGCGGTCATGATCAGTGCCTCACCGACCGGACCGGCAACCTTGTCGATGCTTGCCTGGCCGGCGACACCGATCGCGATCAGTGCGTGATAGATGCCCCACACCGTTCCGAACAGACCGACGAACGGTGCCGTCGAGCCGACCGATGCCAGGAAGGACAGGCCGCCCTGCAGGTCGTTGTTCAGGCGATCAACGCTGCGTTGCAGATTGCCGCTGATCCACTCGGTAAGCGGGACCTTGTCGGTCAGTTTGCCTTCGTGGTGCGAGCTGGCATTGATGCCGCTTTCCACCACTGCACGGTAGACGTTGCCGCTGCCGGTGAGTTTCTGCAGGCCATCGGTCAGGGACGAGCCCGTCCAGAAATCGCGGCTTGCCTGTCTGGCCTGCCGCAACATCCGCGCCTGATCCCAGAGCTTGGTAAGAATCAGGAACCACGAGTACAGCGACATGCCTACCAGGATGATGAGGGTGCCGCGAGCGATGAAGTCGCCCTGCCCCCAGAGGGCAGCCAGACCGTATGGGTTTTCAGCTTCATTGGCAGGCAGCGTATCGGGTGGTGGTGTAGTGCCGGAGTCAGGCAATGTATCGAGCGGAAAATCGTTACCCGTTCCGGTCAAATCCGTCGTACCCAGGTCACCCGTATCGCCCGGCATGGTGCCCAGCGCCGCCGGATCCGCGGGTGGAATGCCCGCATCGGTCGCCGTGTTCTGTGCCAGCTGAATGTTCTCGCCTGCCATAGCTCGCCTACCTTGTGTTTAACTGTTTGCGCCCGGACGGAACGCCAAACGTGATGCGTTCATACCTGACTTGTCCGAAAAAAATAATCAGCCTTCGATTCTGAAAGTTACCTTGACTGAATGCCAGACCGAAACTGGCTTGCCGTCTTCTGTGCCCGGCGTAAACCGCCAGGCACGCAGCGCATGCTTGAGCGCCGCTTCGTCGAGCCGCGGAAACCCGCTGCTTGTCTGAATCTTGCCGTCGCTGACCTTGCCTTCGGGGTCGACCAATACCTGGACAATGACCGAACCTTCTTCGCCAAGACGTCTGGAGGTTGGCGGGTAGTCAGGCTGGAAGCGACGCTTGTACCTGGGGTCGATCTCCGGCGCTTTCTTGACCACCGGAGATGGCGGCGGTGCGACCGGGCGGGGTTTGTCAGTGACGACCAGTGCCGTTGTTGGCCCCTTCGTCGTGGTGGGCAGGTCGATGACGATATCCGGCGGCGGGACATAAGGCGGCGGAGTCTCCACGGTCGGCGGCGGCGGCGGCGGCTCCTCGTCCTTGGTGATCTCTTCGATGATCTCGGCCTTGATGAGCGGCGGCAGGCGATCGAGGATCACCGTGGACAGGCTCGAATTGATAGCCACGACCAGCATCACGTGGAATGCCACGATGCCGATGAGTATTGCTGTCCGGCCTGCGCTACGGCCTGTGTTAAAGGTGCTGTCCATGCGTCCGCATCAGGAGTCTGTGCAGTGTATTACACCGGTTTTATCCGTCCGTTCCGTACCGACTCTTGAGTACGGTTACAGAACCGGCTCCATCCGGATCAGAAAGCCCCCTCTGATCCGGACGGCAAATCTACCCGATATTTCTGCCGATTGCACACCGGTCTGCATACCGAACAGTCACATGTGTGTTGAGGGATTTCCTGATTTGCAAAATCCTAGGTAGTTCCCACAGTCTCGTGGTCTCGGCATTTCCGTCCGGGCGTGGTATGCATCCGGACATTCCGCCCGGTCTGCAGTCGTGGAGCATCCAATGTGCGCAAATGTCGCCTGTTTCAGCCTTCTGCACCGCGGGCTGGCTGTTGCGATTGCCGCATCATCGCTGTTGACTGCCTGCAGCAGCGTCGAGAAAAGTGCGGACTTCGACCGGCACCGCTACAGTCAGCTGACGATTCCCCGCGACCATCCCGGTGTCATCTACTTTGATCTCAGGTTCCCCCCGGAATATCCGGCCGATGATCCGGCAGCAGATGCGGCCCGCATGCGCTGGCTCGGCGACTGGCTCGCCCAGCGCCAGCTTTGCCCCGACGGTTTCGAGGTCTCGAAGCGCAGGGACTTTGACTATCTGGAAGACAATCCGCGCGGCAATCAGCAGCGCTGGGAAGTGGTTTGCCGCGCCGCGGTGAAAACGGATTGAAACGTCAGAGACGACGCTCCATGAATACACGGGTACCTGCTTCAGCGCCCCAGCGTTGGGCAAAACCGGCGTTCAGTTCGAGAACGCCGATCACCGCTTCCTGTGATTCAATCCGCTCTGTGGACAAGGGAGTGGTGTTTCTCGCGATGCTGGCGATGGTCAGATCCTCACCGATAAACAGCATGTCCAGCGCGATCAGGGTGTTCTTCATCCACATGGCGATGCCGACGGGTTCGCCGTAACCGAAGTACATGCCCTCGAATTCGGGCATGGACTCTATGAACATCAGGCCCTGGGCGCGTTGCTCCGGGCTGGAAGCGATATAGATGTCGATCAGCAGGCAGCGCGGACCACGGGTTTCAAGCACCAGCTGCCCGCGCGGGAAATCGTGCAGCAGAGCGGCGGGTTCGGCAGCAGTTGCCGGGGCGCCGGAAAGAATCAGCGTCAGTGAGAATGCCGCGTGAGCCAACCAGTGCCGGGACCGTTCAGTTGCCATCGAATGCAAAGCGCCCGTAATAGTGCAAATCGCCCAGCGTCAGCGACGAGTGGTCGTTGAGTGCGGGCAGTGCACCCGTACAGTAGAGCCTGCCTTTGAGCTGACGGCGGTTGTTGCGCAAGGTGGGTGATGCCAGCTCGGAGATGTCCGTCCAGCACCGTCCGGTACCGCCGGAGCTGTAGAAATGCCCGCTGCGCTCATCGATGAAAGTGACATTGGCCGGCTTTTCGAGGCCCGCGACCGGTGCGGTGACCCCGTCGATCCCCACGACCAGCACCAGGCGTTCATCGTGGCCCTGGTCCCAGGCAAAATGCAGCCGTATGCCTTTGCCGTCCGGGCGCCTCATGCCCTCACAGCCCAGTCTTTCTCCCGACCAGTCGAGTTGCATGGCCAGAGCGCCAAAGATCTGGCCGCGCAGGTATCCCTCACAGCCCATTGCTGCGGCCGCGGTATCAGGTACGGTTTGCGACAGGGCGAGCCAGCCGGTCAGCAATACCGCCGCTGCGCCACCCGGTCCGCTCAGGCGAGAGAACGATATGCTGGCGGGACGGGATTGAGTCCTGGGTTTGCTGGTCATCGGAGAGTGTCATGCCGGATGAATCGATGCGTAGCGCCTATGCTAAGCCAGGTCGGAGAATCACTGTGAGTATTCCCCACGAGACAAAGCCTGCTTCGGAATCCCGCCCGCGGGCCCGAAATCCGGGGGTCACTCTCGAGCCGGTGGCTGCCGCAATCGCGCCGTCGGCAACCCGCATTGTCGCGGCGCGGGTCGAGACACCATTCGGCGGCTGTGTGGTGGCCAGCACTGCTGGCGCCATCTGTTTTCTGGAATTTGTCGCGGACGACGATCGGCAGGCCATGCAACGCCTCCAATCCATCTGGCCCGGGGTTCCCCTGCGGCGCGTGCCAGAGCCGGATCTCCAGCTCGGACCCCTGCTGGCCGGCAGGGGCACGAACCCGGGTACGAGCCGACTGCATCTGCGCGGTACGCCCTTCCAGTTGCGGGTATGGGACGCACTTCTCGGTATTCCTGCCGGTACCCGTATTGCCTATCGCGAGCTCGCTGCACGGATCGGTGCGCCTCGTTCCGTGCGGGCCGTGGCAGGAGCGGTTGCTGCAAATCACGTTGCAGTACTGGTGCCCTGCCATCGTGTCGTGCGCGCAGATGGCGAGCCCGGCGGTTACCGCTGGGGGCAGCCGCTGAAACTGGCGCTGCTGGCGGCTGAACAGGCCGCCCTGCAGCCAACTGTGAACCATAACGCAGTGAACCAGGCGCCCGGCGAGTAAGGTCGTACCGGTCAAACGGATTAAATTCGGGTACTTCCGCGCGTGAGTCCAGATCTACATCACCACCTCAGTTCGATGGTGACCGAGCGGCAGCAGGATGGCGCGCGCCTGCGTTTCAGCGATCTCCTGGAGCGTGAGTTCCGGCAGGTCTACGCGGAGCGCAATTATCCGAAGGTTCGCCAGATCCTGATCGCCTCAGCGGCCCTGATCCTGGTTTCCCTGATCGTCGGTGTCGTGTGGGCCACGCTGTCCTGGCCTACAGCGGTGTACATGCTCGGCATTACGCTGCCGGTACTGACGGCGACCCTGCTGCAGACTTACAAGGAAGCCTCCTATCGTCGCTCGCAGACCTTGCTTGCGCTGACGATGTTCCTGCTCGGGCTGATTTGCGTTTCATTGTCCCTGCGCGGCAGCCTGAGCGGCGCGGCATACCACTTTGCAGCCACGGTCGCCTGGGTCTTCATGGTCTGGGTCGCGCTGGGTCTGCAGTTCAGGTACGCAGCGGCCACGGCGGTAGCCTTGTCCTGCAGTTATATGTGGGGACAGCTGACCTGGGACTTCCCGCGCAGCGAGCTGTACTTTTCGGCTGTCGGATTGCTGACAGTCAACATCATCGGCGGTTACTGCTGCTACCAGCTTGAATCGGCGGTGCGCCAGGCTTTTCATGAATCGCGGCTGCTGAACGAGCTGGCAGAACGCGACGGCCTCACCCGCCTCTACAACAGGCGGCGCTTTGATCACAATATCGAGAGGCTGTGGCGGCAGTCGCGACGCGACCAGAGTCAGTTGACGCTGATGATGGTTGATATCGATCATTTCAAGGCTTACAACGACTGCTACGGTCACCAGGCCGGCGACGATGCGCTGGTGCGTGTGGCTGAAGTGATCTCAAGCTGCGCACAACGCCCACTGGACTTTGCGGCCCGTTACGGCGGCGAGGAATTTGCGGTCGTGCTCTATGGCCCGGTGCGTGATCATGGGCGCGAGTTGTCCGAACATCTGCGCCACACAGTAGAAGAGCTCAAGATCCCGCATGCAGAATCACCGACCAGCTCGTGGCTCACCGTCAGCATCGGTGTTGCAGTCGTCAACCCGGGCACGGCGCGCAGTCTTGCCGGGGCCATACAGCTTGCTGATGAAGCGCTGTATCAGGCCAAGGAAGAGGGGCGTAACCGGGTTGTCGTGCGCGATGCCAGCTCAGCTCACATACAGACGGGGCGCTTCCGCGCTTCGCAATCCCGGGCTCGCGCCTGAGGCGGTTGCGGCTGCCCCGGGCACGGCCCGACGCCGTCATCGGCTGCAGGCCGGACGATGAGTGATCCGGGCCGGCGCATCCTTTACGTTCCGGGTATCCGCGCCAAACCGTCGCCGGATCTGCACCGTGCGGTGCTCCGCAAGTGTGTGTTCGAGGGGGTGCGGCGAGCCGATCCGGGGACGGCCGAGGCCTTGTCTGCAACGCCGGATTGCCTGCGTCTCGTTCCCTGGGGGCACCTTTTCTATCCCGAATACCGCGACCTGGGTCTCGATGCAGCGGGCATCGACGGTTTGCTGGCTGATCCCTCACCGACGCGTGAGACGGTCAGCGGGATTTTCGCGCCGAAGCGGCGTCTCGCGTATCTGCTGCATCGCCTGGGCGACCGTATTCCGCTGCTCATCGACTGGCTGGCCGATGCCGATACGCGTATCAACATCGATGACTCGCTGCGCTACTTCGAAAATCGCGATGGCGTTGCGGACCGGATCCGCGCCTTGCTGGGCGCCGAACTGCAAAGTGCCTGGGCTGCCGGTGACCGGGTGCTGCTCATGGCCCACAGTCTGGGTTCGGTGATCGCCTGGGACACACTCTGGAAGCTGGGTCAGTCCACACAGCCCGGACATTCAGGAGCCAGCGTAGATCTTTTCCTGACGCTCGGCAGCCCGCTCGGCACGCGTTTCATACGCCGCCGGCTTCTCGGTGCACAGGCCCATGGTGCGAAGCGCTATCCGCAAGGCATTCACCGCTGGCGGAATCTGGCTGCTCTTGGTGACCTGACGGCGCTCGGCCATCGTTTCGCCGACGACTATGCGGAGATGCTCCGGCTTGGTCTCGTCGCGGAAATCACGGACCAGATCAATCTGGTCAATCCGTTCCGGGGCCAGGAGGGGCTCAACGTACACAAGTGCTATGGCTACTTCGTGAATGCCGTCAGCGGTGCAGCGATAGCCGAATGGTGGCGTGAAGGCTCTCGGGTCTAGAGTGATGCGTCCTCATTGGCCGTCTGAATAACGATATCTATGCGGCGGTTCTGTTTGCGGCCAGCGCTGGTGTCGTTGCTGGCAATCGGACGGTCTTCCCCGTAGCCGAGCGCATGCAGGCGCCCCGCGGGCAATGCCAGTTCGGACATCAGCCGGCTTTGTACGGTCTGTGCACGCGCTTCGGAAAGACGCTGATTCGATTCGGCATCGCCCGCCGAGTCCGTATGTCCCTCGATTACGATCCCCGCACGCGGGAAGAGCGCGATCGCCTGTCCGACTTTCTGCAGCAGCGGTCCGGCGCTGCGTTCGAGTTGCCCAGAGCCAGGCGGGAAAGACAGACCGATGAGTCGCAAAGTCAGCTTGCCAGGCGTCTGGATGATCCGGGCTTCGTCGGGCCGAAACTGCTGCTCCAGCGCGCTGACCTGTTCGCGCAGGCGCTGTTCTGCCGCCTGCTTCATCAGCAGGCGGTCACGTTCCGTGGTTGCTCCGCCGAGACGCGCATCCATTTCACGGAGTTCTTCTTCCATCCCCTTGAGCCGCCGGTCGCGTTCGCCGAGTTCGTTCTCGGCGCTTTCGGCCCGTGCGCGCAGAGTCCTCATACCCGTCACAAGTGATTCGGTTGCCATTGCATCGCCGGCAATGCTGACCGCGGGCAGTCCCGCTGCATCGGCCATGCGCCGCACACTCTGCTCAAGTGACAGGACCAGATCTTCGATGGTCTGTTCGTCCGTATCGACCTGACGTATGGCCGTAGCGAGATGCAGCGTATGCGCGGCTGCCAGCCGGGCCGCTTCGATTTCAGGTGCCGCCAGTTCGGGCTGCGAGCGGTTTGCGGCGAGTGCAGACTCCGCCTCCGCGAGCCTGGCGTTGGCCTCGGCCAGCGTCTGCGGGGCGTACCGGGCCGCTTTCATCCGCCCGGCTTCAACGAGCAGGGCGCGTACGGGAGACAGGTAACGGCTGCGCAGCGCCTGCAGCTGTGCTTCGCGGTAGCCGTTGGCGGCGACGACGCCGAGTTCATCCGCGCTTTTCAGGCCGCCATCTTCCAGGCGCTTCGTTGCCGCCTTGAAGTCCTGCTCGGCCTTCAGCCAGCGCTCGGGAACCAGTCGCCACGCATCCGCGCTGCGCGCTGCTTCGCGTTCACGGATGACGTCGGCGAAGGTCTTTTGCGCCAGCTGTGCCGCCGCGATCGCTGCGCGAAACCGGTTATCAGCCTCGTTGATGTCTTCGTTCAGCGTCGCCGTGGCCCGGCCGGATTCTGCCTGCCGGCGGGCGCGCTCCAGGGTCTTGACTGCTGCCGCATAGTTGTCGGGCGACAGCATTGCAGCATCGGCGGCTTCGGCCTGCGCGCGGCTCGCCATTACGCCCCTGAAGGGGTCGTCCGCGGTAACGGCAGTTGCCATCTCCGGCAACAAAATGCCGGCCACCAGCAGGACGCCAAGGCTGAACACCATCCGCATCACATGAGCCCTCGGAAAGACCGGGATATTCTGCAAGAAAACCGGCAACCTCGCGGCTATAATCCGCGCCCTCATGATTACCTTCCGAAACCTTGCCCTGCGGCGTGGCGAGCATCTGCTGCTGTCCGGTATCGACCTGTCCCTGCACGCCGGCTGCCGGGTCGGTGTGATCGGCCGCAATGGTTGCGGCAAGACCAGCCTGTTTGCGGCGATCCAGGGTGAACTCGAAGCCGACCAGGGCGACATCGACTTGTCGGGCAGGATCCGCATCGCCAGCGTGGCACAGGAAACGCCTTCGCTGCCGGATCCGGCCATCGACTTCGTCATTTCCGGTGATACGGAGGTCTGGGCGGCCATCTGCGCCGAATCCGCAGCGATGGCGGCCGAGGATTACGAAGCGGTTGCAAAGGCGCATCAGCGGCTGGAAGAGGTGCACGGCTACGATGCGGCCGCGCGTGCCGGGCGGCTGCTGCATGGCCTGGGTTTCCCCGCTTCGACCCACCTGAAGCCGGTCGCGGAGTTTTCCGGCGGCTGGCGGGTACGGCTGAACGTGGCCCGGGCGCTGATGACCCCGTCCGACCTGCTGTTGCTCGACGAGCCCACCAACCACCTCGATCTGGACGCCGTGCTGTGGCTGGAGCAGTGGCTGCTGAAATATCCCGGCACACTGCTGATGATTTCCCACGATCGTGAATTTCTCGACGGGGTCAGTACACACACCCTGCATCTGCACGAGCAGCGGGCAAAACTGTATACGGGTGATTACACCGCCTTTGAGCGGCAGCGCGCCGAGCACCTGCGCCTGCAGCAGATCGCCTTCGAAAAAGAGCAGGCGGAACGCGAGCATCTGAAGAAGTTCATCGACCGCTTCAAGGCGAAGGCCAGCAAGGCAAAGCAGGCGCAGTCGCGGATGAAGCGCCTGGCGAAGCTCAGCGGCACCGAAGCGGTGCGCGCGGAGCGCTCGCTGTGGATCAATTTCGAGGTGCCCGCAAAGCTGCCGTTCTCTCTCGTCCGGCTGGATCACGTCGAGGCCGGATATCGTGCCTCGGCCGTCAATGCCAGCGAAGATCATCTGCCCGGGGAGGAGTCAACCGCAGCAGGCAGCGTGACGATCCTGCGCGATGTGTGTTTCGGCCTCGAAGCCGGCGACCGCGTCGCGCTGCTCGGTCCCAACGGTGCCGGCAAATCGACCCTGGTAAAAACCCTGGTCGGCGAATTGCCGCCGCTCGGCGGCGAGCGCCGCGTGCACAGCGACCTGCGCATCGGCTATTTCGCACAGCACACGGTGGAGAGCCTGCGCGAAGGCGCGACGCCGATGGATCATCTGCGTGATATCGCGCCGGAGGCCACGACGCAGGAAATGCGCAGCTTTCTCGGCAAGTGGTACTTCCCGGCCGAACGCGCCTTCCAGTCCGTCGATGTGATGTCAGGCGGCGAGCGCGCCCGGCTCGCGCTGGCGCTGATCGCCTGGCGCAAGCCGAACGTGCTGCTGCTCGACGAGCCGACCAACCATCTGGACCTGGACATGCGCGAGGCGCTGGCCGAGGCGCTGGCTGATTTCGATGGCGCGATCGTGCTGGTATCCCACGACCGTCATCTCATCGGTCTGGTCTGCGACACCTTCTGGCGCGTGGCCGATCACAAGCTCGAAGCCTTTGCCGGGGACCTCGACGGATATGCAGCATGGCTGCGTGCGCGCCCGGCCAAAGCGGAGAAGGAGGCCGAGCCGGAGAAGGTCAGCCCGCCACCGAAAGCCACACCGCAACCGAAGCCTGACCCGAAGCGGAGCAGGCATCTCAAGGAGATCGAGAAACTCGAACAGCGCATCGCGGTGCTTGGCGGCGATCTCGCACAACTCGAGGCCAGTCTCCAGGATCCGTCGCTCTACGCCGGCAATGCGGACGAGATCGCCCGGCTGACCGCACGGCACGGCGAAGTTGGCGCACAGCACGCCGCGCTCGAAGCCCAGTGGCTGGAAGCCTACGCCCGGCTGGAGGCTGGCTGATCAGCAACTGACAGTCGCTCCGATCCTGTCCACAAGAAGTCCTGCTTCTGCCGGCCTTGCCGGCCACCCCCCCCCTCGTTCCGATTCTGTGGCGCCGTTCACGGAATGCCGGCGCGCCTTTGCCTAATGTTCAGGCCATGCGCGCGAAGTACTACACACGCTTCCTGCTGCGCTCCGCCGAGCCGGGGTTCGCCGACGAATACAGTGGTGTTGTCGAGCTGAGCCATGCCGTGAACCAGGTGCTGGAGCCTCACGAGATCGAGGCAGTGCTTGCCGAGAATTTCCACCGTGACCAGCAAGAGGTCGAGCTTCTGAACTGGTCAAGAATTCACTAGGCAGTCCTGACGCAACTTGATGGATTGACTTTACCCTTCCCCCTATATTCGCCCGGCCTTGTGCCGGGCTTTTTTTTTGGCTGTCCCGGCTACAATGCCCGGCATGAGCAGCTTCAAGGGCATCCCCATCGAAACCGGTACCAAGTACCGGACTCCCGAGGGCGTGGTCGCCGTCCGGAACGGCATCAAGCGCAGCAAGGCGGCAGTCGAGACCGCGCAGCCGAGGAAACCCGACTGGCTGCGGGTGCGGCTTGCAGCCGGCGGCCGCCATACGGAAGTCCAGCGCACCGTGCGCGAGCATCGTCTGGCCACGGTCTGTGAAGAATCGATGTGTCCCAATATCGGTGAGTGCTGGGGCAATGGCACAGCCACCATCATGCTGATGGGCGGCATCTGCACGCGGGCCTGTCGCTTCTGCGCCGTGGACACCGGCAATCCACATGGCCGGCTCGACGCGGAGGAACCCGCCAATGCGGCGCGCTCGGTAGCGCTCATGGGACTCAGGTATGTGGTTCTCACCTCGGTAGACCGCGACGATCTGCCCGATGGAGGTGCCGCTCACTATGCCGACTGTATCCGGGCCATCAAGGCACGGAATCCGGCCACCGCGGTGGAGGCGCTGACGCCCGATTTCTCCGGTCAGAAGGCGGCTGTTGCCACAGTAGTCAGCGCCGGCCTGGAGGTTTTCGCACACAATCTGGAAACGGTGCGGCGGCTGACGCCAGCCGTGCGCGATGCACGCGCCGGCTACGATCAGTCGCTGGCGGTGCTTGCCCATGCCCGCGATGTCAGCGCGACCTTGCCCGGCCGGATTCTCACCAAGAGCAGCCTGATGCTGGGTCTGGGCGAGACGGAGGAGGAGGTGGCGCAGGCCATGGATGATCTGCGCGCCAGCGGTGTCAGCCTGCTGACGCTTGGCCAGTATCTGCGCCCCACGGTCAATCACCTGCCGGTGATCCGCTTCGTGCATCCGGACGAATTCTCCGCTTACCGGCGGCTGGGGCTGGAGAAGGGTTTCATGGAAGTCGTATCCGGGCCGCTGGTGCGTTCGAGCTACCGGGCCGAGCGTGCGCTTGAGGGCAACAACGTCGGCTTGCCGGCGGGCTGAAGAAGGTAGCGGACGATGGGTGCTTTTCTGCTCGACTACGGCTTGTTTCTTGCCAAGGCCGTCACGATCGTCGCGGCAATCGCCGCGGTCGCGATGCTGGTCTTCGGCCTGTCCAGGCGCGGCCATGCGGCTTCGGGTCTCGAAGTCGAGAAACTCAATGACAAGTATCGGCAGCGTTCCCGGAAGCTGCAGAGCGCCCTGCTGCCCAAGGCCGCATTGCGCAAGGCGCTCAAGCTTGAAAAACAGCACGACAAGGAAGCGGCTGCCGCCGCTGGGAAAGCTGACGAGGCCGAAGCCCGCCGCCGCGTGTTCGTGCTCGACTTCAAGGGTGACATACGCGCGACTGGCGTGACGGCGCTGCGCGAAGAGATCAGCGCGGTACTCGCCGTGGCGCGCAGCAAGGACGAGGTGGTGCTGCGCGTCGAGAACTTTGGCGGTGCGGTGCACGAACATGGCCTCGCGGCCTCCCAGCTCAGGCGTTTGCGCGACCGTGAAATCTCCTTGACGGTCATCGTGGACAAGGGCGCAGCCAGCGGCGGTTACCTGATGGCATGCATCGCCAACAAGATCATCGCCGCGCCCTTCGCCGTGATCGGTTCCATCGGCGTGATTGCACAGATCCCCAACTTTCACCGTCTGCTGGATGCGCGCGGTGTGGACTTCGAACAGGTGACGGCGGGGCGCTACAAGCGTACGGTCACGATGTTCGGCCGGAATACCGACGAGGATCGCGCCAAGCTGCGCGAGGAACTGGAGGATGTGCATGCCCTGTTCAAGAACATGGTGGCCAGCCATCGCCCGGCCCTGGATATCGAGGCGGTCGCTACCGGCGAGCACTGGTACGGGACGCAGGCAAAGGAGCTCGGTCTGGTCGATGCGCTCGAGACGAGCGACGACTACCTGATTCGCGCGATGGAATCGGCGGATCTTTATCATGTCAGCTTCCACGCCAAGCCCACGCTCCAGCAGCGCGTGCTTTCGGCCATGCGGGTGACCGTCGATGAGGCTGCGCTCTGGTTGTCGCAGCGCAACCAGGAAAGCCGGTTTCACTGATTGCGAGGTGAATGCATGCAGGCACTGTCCCGAATGCTGATGCGCAGCCGCTCTTTCGTTGCTGTCGCTGTCCTGGCTGCGCTGCTGGCGGGTTGCGCACTACCGCTGGCGAGCGAGTCGGAACTCGAAACCGAGTCCGGCAAGCAGTTCGCAAAGATGCGCGCGGAGCTGATGGTGTCGAACGATGCGCAGGTCCGCGCGTATATCAACTGCGTCTCTGCGGCGGTCATCAGGGAACTCGAGCACCCCTACTCAGACAAGAACTGGGATGTTGAGGTCTTCGAGTCCGAAGACATCAACGCCTTTGCGATGCCGGGAGGACATATCGGCGTGTACACCGGGATCCTGAACGTGGCCGAGAACAAGGACCAGCTTGCGACCGTGATCGGCCATGAAGTGGCGCACGTCACGCAGCAGCATGCGCTGAGTCGTGTAAACCGGGAGATGACCACGCAAGCCGGTGTGATCGCGGGCTCGGCAGTGCTGGGCGGCGGGCAGGCCACCGGACAGCTGCTGTCCATGGGCGCACAGCTCGGCCTGAGCTTGCCCTACGGTCGCGCACAGGAAAGCGAGGCCGACGTGGTCGGGCTGAAGTACATGGCAGCGGCCGGCTTCAATCCGCAACAGAGCATCCAGCTCTGGAAGAACATGGCAAAGAAGTCAAAGCTCGGTCCGGCGCCGTTCCTTTCCACGCATCCCTCCGGTGATACTCGTATCCAGGACCTCATCCGGCAGCTGCCCGCGGCCCTCAAGCTGTACAACGACGCGCAGGCAGCCGGGAAGAAACCGGGGTGTCAGCCATGAGGGCGTTTCTTTCCAGGGCGCTGCTGTCCGGTCTCGCGCTTGCTGTCGGCGGCTGCGCGTTGTTCGAGACGCCGGAGTGGGCCTTGAAGAAACCGCCGCCGGTTGCGGTGCCTGCCGAGCAACCGCCGATTGTCAGCAGCCGCTTCACGCTGAGTGAAGGCAGCGATGTCGTTGGCGAGCTGCAGGTGATCGTGGCGCGCCACGAAGACACCTTCGTGGATATCGCGCGTGCCTACGACCTGGGTTTTGATGAACTCGTGGATGCCAACCCCGGTGTCGATGCCTGGCTGCCGGGTGCCGGTACCCGCATCGTGCTGCCGACAGAATTTGTGCTGCCGGATGTGCCTCGCGAAGGTATCGTGCTGAACGTTGGTGCCAAGCGGCTGTTCTATTTTCCCAAACCCGCAGCTGGCCAGCCGCGCGTGGTCATCACTCATCCGGTCGGCATCGGCCGCGAAGGCTGGCAGACGCCGATCGGCACCACCCGGGTGGTGGCCAAGAAGAAGGATCCGGTCTGGACGGTGCCGGCTTCGATCCGCCGGGAGCATGCCGCCGAGGGGAATCCGCTGCCGGCCAGAGTCGGGCCCGGGCCGGACAATCCGCTGGGGGCTTATGCCATGCGTCTCGGTTTCCCCGGTTATCTGATTCATGGCACCAACAAGCCGTCCGGGATCGGCATGCGCGTCAGTCACGGCTGCGTACAGCTGTTCCCCGAAGACATTGAAACGCTGTTTGCGCAGGTTGCAGTCGGCACTCCGGTGCGCATCATCAACGAGCCGCAGTTGCTGGGCTGGCGTGATGGCAATCTCTACCTCGAGGTCCATTCGGCGCTGGAGGATGACCGGCGTGATCTGGCCAGGCGACTTGATGCCCGGATCAGCAAAGAACTCAAACAGGCAGCCCGGCGCACCGGTGTGCAGCAGGTACAGCTCGATCCGGTGCTGCTGGCTGACACGGTGCGCGCGACGCGCGGCTTCCCGGTGCCGCTGCTGCACCCGGCTGCCGATGCGCAGACACTGGCCAACAAGGCGCGGCTGGTGGTGAATGTCGCGACGCCGCCGGCAGAAGAAGCGAGCCCGGCGGAGTCGGCAAAGCAGACGACGGATCGCCATGCTGCCGATCAGTGACGGCAGCAAGGGTCAGGGGCCTGCGATGGCGGCCCTCACCTTCATGACGCTGTTCTGCGCCTGTTTTCTGCTGCAGTTGTATCTGGGGGGTGGCGAGCCGCTCGTGCCGGTCAATCTGGCTTTTGTGCCCGGGTTGCTGTTCGGCGGGGCATCCCTGCCGGAAAACGTTCCGGTGATTCCGCCGCCGGCGACGCTGATCAGTTATATGTTCCTGCACGGCGGCTGGATGCATCTGCTCGGTAACCTGCTTTATCTGTGGGTCTTTGGTCCCAAGCTGGAACGAACGGTGGGGTCGGGCCGCTTCACCGTACTCGTCATCGTCAGTACAGTGGTCGCAGCACTCGCGCAGGCCTGGACCGATCCCTCATCATCTGTGCCGATGGTTGGCGCGAGCGGCGGCGTTTCCGGCATCCTCGGTGCCTACCTGGTATTGCACCCGCGCACCGAGATCAGCGTGATCGTTCCGGTGGTGATCGTCATGCGTGTGGTTTATCTGCCGGCATTCGTCGTGCTGGCCGCATGGTTTCTGTTGCAGCTCCTTTACGCGAACCTGCCTTCATCGGCTGGCGGTGGCATCGCCTTCAGCGCGCACGTGGGCGGATTCGTCGCCGGCCTTGCCCTGGCTCCGTTGCTCGGCCCGCGCTTTTCAGGGTATGCACGTGTCTGATCGTCTGCCGGAACAGATACAAGTCGTTGAATCGCCCACCGGAGAGGAAGCAATTCCACTGCAGCGCGAGACGGTGACTGCCTTTGTGGGTCCTGCACCCCGCGGTCCCGCACATATCCCGGTCGCCATCGGGAGTGTCGCTGAATTTCGCCGGCGCTTCGGTTCACCGGCTGAACACAGCCGGATGGAATGGATACTCGGTCAATACTTCGAGAACGGCGGGCGCATCGCGATCGTGGTGCGGGTGCCGCGCTCCGGCTCACCGAACCGGCTCAGCTTGCCAGGCCCGGGTGGTTCGCTCGACCTCGCTGCCCGCAATCCCGGTCCGCTGGAATACCTCAGGGTCGCGGTGGATTACGACAATGTGCCGGCCGATGATCTCTGGCGATTCAATCTCACCGTGCAGCGGATCCGCTCGCCGTCGAGCCCGCTGGTCGAAGAGCAGGAGATCTGGCGAGGCGTGTCGATCGTGCCGGATGAGAACGGCTATGTCGGCGAAGTGCTCGCCGATTCCGCGCTGCTGCGCCTTTCCGGCGAGCCGCCACGGGCGCGGCCCTTCGTCACACCCGGCGCGAACGGCATCGGGCCAGTCGGCTATGTGTATGCGAGCGGCGACCGGCGCAACAGTGGTGTGCCCACCGATTACGACCTGATCGGTTCGGCGCAGGAGTCGACCGGACTCCATGCACTGAACCTGGTCGCCTTTGTCGATCTCGTCTGCCTGTTGTCCGGGGCGCCGGATACCGATATCGGGCCGGTCGGCCTGTTTGCGGCCGAGCGTTATTGTGCAAAGCGCAACGCGATCCTGTTGCTTGATCCGCCTTCGCACTGGTCGCAGGTTGAGGATGTGGCGCGCAGCCAGCGGAACAGCGCTTTCGCCAGTCCGAACGTGATGACCTACTTCCCGCTGCTGGCCGGGGCGACCACCGATGGCGGGCCATCTCGACCGCTGAGTGCGCTGGGCGCCATCGCCGGGATGCTCGCCGCCCGCGACCGGCTGCCGGAACAGAGTGATTCGCGGCCTGCGGCAGCCGGGGTAGAACCGGAACCGTTTCTGCTGCGATCGCGGGCGCGCCTGGCAGTCGAGCCGGATGCTGAAGATGCGCGCATCCTGGCCCGCAGCGGCGTGAATCTGCTCCGGCCTGCAGCGCCCGGCTTCATTTCCTTTTCGGGCGATGTGACCCTCGCACGCAGCAACAGTACACATCGCGAGTGGCGGCAGCTCAGCGTGCGCCGTCGCGCCGTGATGACTGCCAGCAACATCGCGCACAACACCCGCTGGGCGGCGATCCAGGTCTCGGGTCCGGAGACCTGGCAGGCGGTTGCAGAACAGATCAGCTGTTACCTGTCCGAGTCACAGTCTGCCGGACTGCTGGCCGGCGATACGCCGCGCCGTGCTTTCTATGTGAAGTGCGATCAGGACACCAACGGACGTGGTCACGGGCTGTCCTTTGTCGTCGGCCTGGCGTTGGCGCGTCCCGATGAATTCGTCGCGTTCCGTTTCGAGCACGATGTCAATGACTGTCAGGTCACCGAAATATCCTGGCAGCCGGGTGCAGGCCTGGCCAGCTGACACCGGATTCCCGTGATGATAGCGGGTAGGAGCGGCTTCAGCCGCGACATTCCGGCAAAAGAATCGCGCCTGAAGGCGCTCCCACGGAAGGCGCTCCCACGGAAGGCGCTCCCACGGATGGTGCTCCCACGGAAGGCGCTCCTGCGTTCCGATTCCCGTGATGATGATCACGCAGCCGGTTTCAGTCTGGCGGTATAACCGTTTCATGCCAGCGAGGGGAGAGCCCAGCGCATGTCAGCGGTGAATCGAGAGCCGGAACTGGTGCCGGTGCCAAGTCTGCAGGAATTCTTTCGCGACTCGGTGGATGCGGCGATGGCTTCGAACAAGGTCGCGGTGGATGCGCATACGGCACACTACGTGGTCAATCTGCTGACCATGTTTGTCCGTTCCGAAGCGCTATACGACCAGATGCCGCCAGGCCCGCGTCTGCAGCCGCTGGCGCTCATGCTGGCTGATGCTGCCGGGGCGCCGTCGGGTGACGAGCGCAACATGGCGCTGCGCCGGCTCGGCGATGTCGCGCTGTTTGTGGCCGGCTTCATGGCAGGTTGCCTTGACCGCTCACCGGTTGGCATCAATTACTACGCGCGCATGGGGGGTGGTGCGTACCATTGCCTCGCCGTGTCCCTGCCATCCAGCACGCGCGGGCGGGCGATCGCTCCCGTCTATGCGGAACTCTCGGCACGCTTTGTGGACCTCGTCGACGTACTGACTGAAGTTCGCCATGTGGCTGGATCCAGCCGGGACAGCGATGTGGCTGGATCCAGCCGGGACAGCGATATCCTGCGGCTGTACGATCTCTGGCTGACCACCGGGAGCGAGCGTGCGGCGCGACTGCTGCGGCTGCTCGGTATCGAGCCCAGCCGGCAGGACGGGAGTGCCAGCGAGCACTGAGCGGCCGCAGGTTTCTTGCGAGCGGCTGCGGACTTTGCCCGGGCATGGCCGCTTCCGATAAGCTCGTTGCCGTTGTTTTGTGACAGGAACGCCAGCCAGCGCGATGTGGCACGTTTATATTGTGCGGTGTGCGGACCAGAGTCTGTACACCGGAATTGCGAGGGATCTCGATGCACGCATCGGGCAGCACAATGCCGGGAAGGGCAGTGCCTATACCCGCTCGCGTCGCCCGGTCGAACTGGTGCACTGCGAGTCGGCGGAGGACCGAAGTGCGGCGCTGCGACGTGAGGCGGCAATCAAGCGCATGCCGGTCGGGTTGAAGCGCAGTCTGATTCAGGCCGGCAAGTAGCTGGCAGCAGGGGGGTTGATGTTTCCGGATTCAGTGGTGACGCGGACAGGGCAATTCTGGAAGCTGGCGCTGGCCATGCTTCTGCTGCTGGCCGGGAGTTTTGTGCCCTTGTTCGAGGGCGCCGGGATGTCGTGGACGGTGGGCACCATCCTCGCGGTCGTCGGTTACGCTTTCGGCTGCCTGCATATCCGTTGTCCGGACTGCGGTAACCGCTGGTTCTGGTCGGCTGCGCTGGACGGTGCCCTGTACAAGCCGCTGATGACAGCACCTGCCTGCACCAGTTGCAAGAAGGAATTCGGGGCGGCCCGCTAGGGGCACACCCCGATTGCCGTTATTGCCGTCGCATCAGTTCGTCCAGGGGAAGCCGGTTGATACCGTAAAGACTACCCGGCTGTCATTGGCAAAGGCGTCGTTGTTGACCTGCAGCTCTGAATCCGTGTTGGTATCGACATAGCGCAGATTCAGGTCGAAGTTGCCGACTGTATAACCCAGACCGATTGACCAGTCCGTGTAGTCACCGTCGATGCCGGTCGTTTCAAGGTCACTTTCTGCAGCGTCGGCAACCGCGTCCCAGTAGTCGCCGAAGCTCTGGCCCAAATGCAGGCCCAGTGTCAGGCCGGCCGGCAGATCGAAGCTGGCATTGAGTTCGGTGTACCAGGCGCTGTCACCGGTATCGCCATAGTCGTCGGCATACCAGACCTTGGCATCGAACATCTTGTAGCTGCCGCCCAGATAGGCTTCTCCATAGTCCTCGATCTTCGATCTGGTGTCGGATGAGTTGCTGCCCGGATAGGTGTACCAGACCAGCCCGACATCCCAGCCGATGCCGACCTCCGTTTCGCCGGAAACACCGGCACTGAGATCCAGTTCGAGCGAGCCGTCGTAATCGGAGCCGTAATCAAGGGTGCTCGCCCAGGCGCTGGCATAAAAGCCGTTCTCGTGGGCGTAATCGATGCTGCCCTGGATTGCCGGGTCTTCGGCACTCAGCGAGACACCCCGGAAATCATAGTCGGAGGTCACCGCTGCGGTACCGGTGACTTCCGCCTGGGCCACCGTCACCATGCCAAGGATGACCAGTGCCGGGAAGACTGAAAGACTGCGCATATATTCCCCCTGAAGCGGTGTTTGAAGCAACGCAAAAGGTAGCACGTTCCATGGCAAAAGCGGCAGGCGATCGATGCGCTCCGGGCGTACCGGACAGCTGCCTTTCCCCGGCGGGATGGCTGCGCTATAAAGACCGGAATCTGCAGGGATTCGAAACCGCATCGGGGGAGATCGGACATGTACAGCGCTACACGCCAGACTGGTATTGCACTTGCCATCGCCTTGCTGCTCGGCGCCTGCGGCGGCCCGAAACCCGAGGCCGGCAGCGCTGCGCCGCCGGCAACATCGGCGCCTGCGACTTCCGCGGCAAAGACCGATGCGGAGAAGGTCCTCAACGTCTACAACTGGTCGGACTATATCGACGATGCCGTGATCAAGGAATTCGAGGCGGAGTACGGCATTCACGTCAATTACGATGTGTTCGACTCCAACGAGGTGGTCGAGACCAAGCTGCTGGCCGGCAATACGGGTTACGACATCGTGGTGCCATCGGCTTCGTTTCTCGAGCGGCAGATCACCGCCGGCGTGTTCCAGCCGCTGGACACCACGCTGCTGCCGAACCTGAAGAACCTTGACCCGGACATCACGCGCCGTGTCGCGCTTCACGATCCGGGCAACAAGTATTCGGTCAATTACCTGTGGGGTACTTCCGGCGTGGGCTACAACGTGGACATGATCAGGCAGCGCATGCCGGATGCCCCGGTAGACAGCTGGAAGATGTTCTACGATCCGGCCGTCGTGTCGAAGTTTGCCGACTGCGGTGTCGCGGTTCTGGATGCTCCGTCCGAAGTTGTGGGCACCGTGCTGATCTATCTCGGCAAGGATGCGAACAGCGAGGATCCGGCCGATCTCCAGGCCGCAGAAGACGTGCTGATGAAGATACGACCCTCGATCCGCTATGTGAATTCATCGAAATACATCGACGATCTCGCCAATGGCGAGATCTGTCTGGCGCTCGGCTGGGTGGGCGACGTGCTGCAGGCCCGCGATCGCGCCGAAGAGGCCGGCAAGGGGATCACGATCCGCTACGGTCTGCCCAAAGAGGGCGCAATCATGTTCTTCGACATGCTCGCAATTCCGAAGGATGCAAAGCATCCGCTGAATGCGCACCTGTTCATCGACTTTCTGCTGCGGCCGGAAATCGCGGCCCGCAACTCAAGCTACGTGAACTATGCAAACAGCAATCTGGCCTCATACGGGCTGGTGGACGAGGCAGTCCGCAACGATCCGAGCATCTATCCTTCTGCGGAGGTCAAGACCAGGCTGGTGCCGGATCTGGCCGAAACGCCCGGGTTCACGCGTCTTCTGACGCGATCATGGACGCGCTTCAAGACCGGCCGCTGAAACCGTGCACGAATATGTGCGCCTCGACGGAGTCACCAAGAAGTTTGGCGATTTCGTTGCGGTAAACAACGTCACGCTGAGCATCAATCAGGGCGAAATCTTCTGTCTGCTCGGCGGATCCGGCTGTGGGAAGACAACCCTGCTGCGCATGCTGGCCGGTTTCGATGCGCCGACTTCCGGTTCCATTTTCATCGATGGCCAGGACATGGCCGGCATCCCGGCCTACGAACGTCCGGCCAACATGATGTTCCAGTCGTACGCGCTGTTCCCGCACATGACGGCATGGAAGAACATCGCCTTTGGCCTGGAACAGGAGAAACTCGATCGCGCGGAAATCAGCGAGCGTGTCGGGGCAATACTCGATATCGTCAAGATGACGCCCTATGCGCAGCGCAAGCCGCATCAGCTGTCCGGCGGACAGCGGCAGCGCATCGCGCTGGCACGTTCGCTGGTCAAGCGGCCGAAGCTGCTGTTGCTCGATGAGCCGCTGGGTGCGCTCGACAAGAAGCTGCGCGAGCAGACGCAGTTCGAGCTGCTTGGCATCCAGGAGCGCCTGGGGGTCACCTTTATCGTGGTCACGCACGATCAGGAGGAGGCCATGACACTTGCCACCCGGATCGGTGTGATGAATCGTGGCGAGATCGTCCAGGTCGGCACGCCGCCCGATATCTACGAATTTCCGTCCTCGCGCTTCGTCGCGGATTTCATCGGTTCGGTCAACATGTTCGAGGGGCGGCTGATCGAGGACGAGCCGGACCATGTACGCATCCAGTCCGACGAACTCGGTGGCCATGTGTATGTGGACCATGGCATCAGCGCTGCGCCGAGCGCAACGGTATGGACCGCGATCCGTCCCGAGAAGATCAACATCGGCCGGGAACGACCGCCGTCGGAGGACAATGTCGTACACGGCATCGTCAAGGAGATCGCCTACATGGGCGACATGTCCATGTACCTGGTGCAGATCGACAGCGGGCGGATGATGCGGGTCACGCGCCCGAACATCGTCCGTCAGTCCGAGGACCGGATCAGCTGGGATGAAGCGGTCTGGCTGTCCTGGCATTCATCGAGCGCCATCGTCCTGACGCAATGAGCGATGACCGGCACTATCCCGCACTGAGCGCCCGGCTGGCCAGCGGCCGCGTCGGGCCACTGTGGGCCCTGTTGTTCCGTCTCGCGCCACCGCGCTGGTCCGAGTATGTGCTGACGCACTGGACGGGCAAGAAGCTCGTCATCGCGATGCCATACCTGTGGCTGCTGCTTTTCTTTCTGGTGCCTTTCCTGATCGTTTTCAAGATCTCATTTTCCGAAGCGCGGATCGCGATGCCGCCTTATGCGCCGCTGCTGGAATGGGCCGGGAACCAGGTCGTTGCGATAAAGCTCAATATGGGCAACTACGCGTTCCTGCTGACCGACGATCTGTATGCCACCTCATACCTGTACTCGGTCAGGGTAGCGGCCATATCGGCACTGCTGTGCCTGTTGATCGGCTACCCGATGGCCTACGCGATCGCACGATCCACGCCCACCTGGCGCAGCGTATTCCTGCTGCTGGTAATCCTGCCCTTCTGGACATCCTTCCTGCTGCGCGTCTACGCCTGGATCGGACTTCTGAAGAGCAATGGTGTGATCAACAATGTGCTGATGGCGCTCGGTGTGATCGATACGCCGATCACGATGATGCAGACGGATTTCGCGGTGTATATCGGCATCGTCTATTCGTATCTGCCCTTCATGATCCTGCCGCTCTATGCCAATCTCGAAAAGCACGATCAGACGCTGGTCGAGGCCGCTGCAGATCTCGGTGCGCGGCCCCTGAAGACCTTTCTGCGCGTGACCTTGCCGCTGTCGTTTCCCGGTATCGTCGCGGGCGTGCTGCTGGTGTTCATTCCGGCGGTCGGGGAATACGTCATTCCTTCGCTGCTCGGACGCGCCGACCAGCTGATGATCGGCCGGGTCCTGGCAGATGAGTTCTTTTCCAACCGCGACTGGCCGGTGGCGAGCGCGGTGGCAATCTGCATGCTGATCCTGCTGGTGGCACCGATCATGGTGTTCCAGCGCATCCAGAGCCGCGAGCTGGAGGCGCGACGCTGATGCGCAGCCGTGTGGTGTCCACTTCGGCGCTGCTGATCGGCTTTGCCTTCCTTTACATACCGATCCTCTCGATGGTGGTTTTTTCCTTCAACAATTCCAGGCTGGTCACGGTCTGGGATGCGCAGAATTCGCCGACGCTCAAGTGGTACTACGAGCTGTTCAGCAATGAGCAGATCCTCGGTGCCGCCTGGTTGTCGATCAGGATTGCCGCGATGACGGCAAGCATCGCCGTGGTGCTGGGCACGCTGGCCGGACTGGTGCTCGCGCGTTTCGGGCCGTTCAAGGGGCGGACCCTGCTGTCGGGCATGACTACCGCGCCGCTGGTCATGCCGGAAGTGATCACCGGCCTGTCCATGCTGCTGCTCTTCATCTCGATGGAGCAACTGCTCGGCTGGCCGAAGGGGCGCGGGGTGCTGACCATCACCATCGCCCATGTGACTTTCGCGATGGCCTATGTGACGGTGATCGTGCAATCGCAGCTCGCCGGTTTCGACGATTCGCTGGAAGAGGCAGCAATGGATCTGGGTGCGCGGCCGGCAAAGGTGTTCTTTCGCATCACCTTGCCGCTGATCCTGCCGGCCATCGCTTCGGGCTGGCTGCTGTCGTTCACCCTTTCCTGGGATGACCTGGTGATTTCGCAGTTCGTGGCCGGTCCTGGCTCCAGCACGCTGCCGATGGTGATCTTCTCCAAGATGCGGCTCGGGGTGAGCCCGGACGTCAACGCACTGGCCACCATTCTGGTGCTCTTCGTGGCGATGGGCGTGGTCGGCGGCAGTCTGTGGATGCACCGGCTGGAAAAGAGGCGCGCGCGTGAGAGTCAGCTGGCTGCGTCTGATCTGTGACGCGGACCCGCTGATGCCGGCTCAGTCGCCGGCCAGGAACATCCGGTAGATCGGATTGGCGGTCTCTTCCCGGAACTCGTAGCTGGTGGCGCGCAGGTGAGTCCGGAAGTCCTCCAGTTCCGCATCGGGCACCTGGATACCGGCCAGCACACGGCCAAAATCCGAGCCGGGATTCGTGTAGTGGAACAGGCTGATGTTCCAGCGATTGCCGAGCGCTTTCAGGAAGCCGAGCAGCGCGCCCGGCCGCTCCGGAAACACAAAGTGGTAGAGCCGCTCGTCGCGCAGACCGGGCGCGAGTCCGCCGACCATGTGGCGTACGTGCATCTTGGCCAGCTCGTCGTCGCTGAGATCGACGACCGGATAGCCGCGCTCCTCGAGGCTGGCGATGATCTGCGCCCGCTCTGCGAGCCCGCCAGTCAGTGCCACGCCGACAAAAATATGCGCGCGCGCCTTGTCGGCGTAGCGGTAATTGAATTCGGTGATGTAGCGGCTGCCGATGGTTTCACAGAAATTGCGGAAGCTGCCGGCGCGCTCCGGGATTTCGACCGCCAGCAGTGCTTCGCGGTGCTCGCCGATACCGGCCCGTTCGGCGATGTAGCGCAAGCGGTCGAAATTCACGTTCGCGCCGCTGTTGATCGCGACGAAGGTCCGGCCGGCGCCCGGATTGGCCCCCAGCCAGCGCTTGATGCCGGCTACGGCGAGCGCACCGGCCGGTTCCATGATCGCACGCGTGTCTTCGAAGACATCGCGGATCGCGGCACAGACCTCGTCATTGCTGACCAGAATCACCTCGTCGACGAGTTCCCGGCAGATGCGGAAGGTCTCGTCGCCGACACGGCGGACGGCCACGCCGTCGACGAAGATGCCCACGCTTTCCAGCGTAACCGGATGGCCGGTCTGCAGCGCTGCGTGCAAGGTCGGGGATTCTTCCGGCTCGACGCCGATGATCCGGATGGACGGATACAGTGCCTTCACATACAGCGCGATGCCGCTGATCAGCCCGCCGCCGCCGGCGGGTACGAATATCGCATCGATGGAGCCCTGATGCTGCCGCAGGATCTCCATGCCGATCGTGCCCTGGCCGGCGATCACATCCGGGTCATCGAAGGGATGGACGAAAGTCAGCCCTTCGGCTGCGACAAGCTCCCGGGCCCGCGCGTAGGCATCGTCATAGGTGATCCCGTGCAGCACGACTTCGCCGCCCAGCGCACGCACAGCCTCGCTCTTGATCGTCGGTGTGGTGGTCGGCATGACGATAACGGCGCGGATGCCCATGGTACGGCCGGCCAGCGCCACGCCCTGGCCGTGATTGCCGGCCGAGCTGCAGATCACGCCCGCAGCGCGCTCGGCCGGCGTGAGTTGTGCGAGCTTGTTGTAGGCGCCGCGCAGCTTGAAGGAAAAGACCGGCTGCAGGTCTTCGCGCTTGAGCAGGATCTCGTTGGCGAGCCGGGCAGACAGGCGTGGCGCGGGATCGAGCGGCGTCTCGATCGCAACGTCGTAGACACGCGCTTTCAGTATTCTTTCGAGATATTCCGCCATGGGCCGGCCCTCTTTACTGCAGCACAGGCCTGTACTGCAGGCTGCATGTTAACTAGGGGGAGGAGGCCGGAGCGAGCAAATCCTGCAAACGGCGGGTGAATTGTTCGGTCTTGTAGCCGGGCAGCGTGTGCGGATTCCCTCAACGAGCGCCTTTCACGCCTCCGAGCGCAGAAAGGCGGCTGGCCATGCCGCCCTGCGCGTGGCGAGGCTGCTCGGCTCGCGCTCACTGCCCAGGGGCTGTTGCGCTACACGCTCAAGATCCCATACCGGGATGGCACGACCCACGTCATGTTCGAGCCGCTGGACTTCCTCGCGCGCCTGGCCGCGCGAGGAAGCAGAAACGCCGTGTCTTCTTTCGTGTGCTCATGGCTCTGGCTGCGCTGGTTGAGCAGCGGGATTACCTGTACGAAAGTTTACCCGCAGGTTAACGTAGTGCCAGCGTGCAGGGGTTAATCCAATGATCACCCGACGAGACTTTATGGGAACCAGCCTGGCTACGGCGGCATTACTCGGCGGGCAGAGGGCGTCACGCGCGACAACCGATGCCACCGGCATGACCCTCCAGCAGGCAGCCGCAGCGCTACGCAACGCTAGCGTTTCACCGCTTGAACTCACGCGCGCCTGCCTGGAACGCATCGAAGCGGAGAACCCCCGGCTGAACGCATTCATCACGGTGACGGCCGAGCAGGCTCTCGCGAAGGCGCGTCAACTGGAGAACGAACTCGCGCGCGGCCATTGGCGCGGACCACTGCACGGCATTCCCCTGGCGCTGAAAGACAATATCGATACCGCCGGCGTCAGGACGACGGCGGCTGCAAAGGCCTTCGCAGACAGGGTTCCCGCCACCAATGCCGAGGTGGTCCGTCGCCTGGACGAAGCGGGCGCCGTCGTCCTCGGCAAACTCAACATGGACGAGTGCGCCTACGGTGTCACGTCCGACACCGGCTACTTCGGTGCCGTGCAGAATCCTTGGGCGGCGGGCTACACTGCCGGTGGATCCTCCGGTGGCCCGGCCGCCGCCGTCGCTGCACGACTTTGTTACGGCGCCATCGGCACCGACACCGGTGGCTCGATACGACAGCCGGCCGCCTGGTGCGGCCTGGTGGGCCTGAAGCCCAGCTACGGCCTGGTCAGTGCCCGCGGCGTGATTCCATTGTCCTGGTCACTCGACCACGTCGGCCCGCTGTGCCGCACCGCTGGCGATGCCGCCGTGCTGTTGCAGGCGATTGCCGGCTTCGACCCGGAAGACCCGGCGAGCATCGACTCACCACGAACTGACTACCTGCAGTCCCTGGCCCAGGACACGAAGCGGCTGCGACTCGGCCTGCCACGGCGCATGTACTTCGAGAATCTGGACCCGGAGATCGGCAGCGCGGTATCCGCCGCCATCGACGTCCTCCGCGACCTGACGGCTGGCGTGCAGGACATCGATCTGCCGGACGCCCCCCGGCTGTCGCTGATGTTTGTCGAGGCCAACGCGTACTTCTCGGACGCCCTGAAGGCGTCCCCCGACGGCTTCTCCGCCGGCACGCGCGCCCTGTTCGACATGGGCGGCCGGATCAGCGCCGCCGATTATGCGGGGGCAAAGCAGCGTCTCGAGGTGTCGCGACGGACAGTGCGCAAGGTGTTCAATCACGTCGACGTCATTGTCACGCCCACCACGCCCAATTTGCCCGACAGGCTGGGCGGCGGCAGCGACGCGCCGGCACCACGCGGGCCGCCCCTGTCGGCCCGCAACACGACGCCCTTCAATATCTACGGCCTGCCCACCGTGTCCGTGAACTGCGGCTTCAGCAAGTCGGGGCTACCGATCGGACTGCAGATCAGCGGGCCGGCGCAGGGCGATGCGACGATCCTCGCGCTGGCACACGCGTATCAGCGTCGCACCGACTGGCATACGCGTGTGCCCGGTCAGTGAGCGAGCGCAACCCGGCCGAGCGGCATCGGGCGATGACGTGGGCGCAGCGGCTCAATTGACTTGCAGAATCGGCTATTATTGGGTGTAATCGGGTACGGCATCAGGTATGGAGGCCACCCGATCATGAGGGAACCCAAGCTCACATTAGGCCCCGACCTCGTCAAACTCATCGCTGAAATCGATGAGTTCAAGGGGCGATGGGAAGCCCTCAGGACGCTCTCGCCTGACCGTTTAAGTGCCTTGCGGAAGGTGGCGACCATTGAAAGCGTCGGATCAAGCACGCGTATCGAAGGGGCGAAGCTCTCCGATGCACAGGTCGAGGCGTTGCTGCCGGACATCGCGATCAAGTCCTTCAAGACGCGCGACGAACAAGAGGTAGCTGGATACGCCGAAGCGATGGACCTCGTGTTTGAGGCCTTTGGCGATCTGCGCCTGACCGAAAATCACGTCCGGCAGCTGCACCAGACCTTGCTACGCCACAGCGACAAGGACGAGCGCCATCGCGGTTCCTACAAGACCCTCCCCAATCACGTCGTCGCTTTCGACGCGGACGGGCATGAGATTGGCATCGTGTTTGAAACCGCGACGCCTTTTGATACCCCGCACGAAATGGAGGAGCTCATCGCCTGGACACGAAAAGCAATCGAGGAAGAAGCGTTGCATCCGCTTCTTGTCGCCGCCGTCTTCATCGTGACGTTCCTCGCGATCCATCCTTTTCAAGATGGAAACGGGCGGCTTTCCCGCGTGCTCACCACACTCCTGCTCCTGCGGGCGGGCTATGTCTATGTGCCTTATGCATCGCTGGAGCGGGTGATCGAGGAAAACGAGGACCTCTATTACAAGGCGCTGCGACGGACCCAAGCGACGCTCAGGGGCACTGCGCCCGACTGGGAGCCGTGGACTGGCTTCTTTCTGCGGTGCCTCAAGAAACAAAAAGACAGCCTCGCGGTGCGGCTGGATCGTGAGCGCGCCGCCCAGGAGGGCGAGGCCGAACTGTCCGACTTGTCGCTCAAGGTACTCAAAGCCCTGCGTGCAAAAGAGCGCCTGACCATTGCACAACTCGAAGCAATTACTGGTGCAAATCGCAATACGCTCAAGGTTCGGCTGCGGGAACTGGTGTCAGCGGGGCACGTCCGCCAGCACGGCAAGGCCCGTGCGACCTGGTATTCATTGGGCCAGTCGGTTACCGCAGCACCGTAGCATCGCCCGGTCCGGAAATCTGTACTACGGAGAGGCAGGCGGGGCGAGCAGATCCTGCAAACGGCGGGTGAACTGTTCGGTCTTGTAGCCGGGCAGCGTGTAGATCCAGCCGCCGAGCCGTGCGTTGATGGCTTCCGCTTCCTTGCGCACGGCGTCGATTCCTGGCGCATCGGGACTCGCATGGCGTTCGGCCTGTGCCTGGTCGGTCGAGGCGAGGAAGCTGAAGCGCGTGCCATCGGCCGTACGCCAGGCGCTGGCTTCGACGATCAGGCCGTCAAAGCACGCAAAACGGGCGACCACGGGCTTGCCGGGATCCGCGCCCAGCGCTTCGCGGCCATGCACATCGTCGAGCTGCAAGCCGGCCAGCAGTGCGCCGAGCGTGTTGCCGATGCCCGGATAGCCGGGTTCCCTGCCGGCCGGGATATCGGCCACCGTGAAATCCGCTGCATCTCGTCCGGCCTTTTCCAGTCGCAGGGTACCGTCGCCCGGATGAGTGATCGTCAGCGACTGGATGCGCGTTGCCGGAATATCGACGAGCTGGCGATCCAGCCACTCGCCGGTGGTCTTGCCGGGTCTCAGGCTGCCGGTGACCAGCCAGCTTTGCGCCTCTCCGGTACGACGCACATAGCTCATGTCGCCGCCGGCCTGTGTCTGGCCGATGATGATCTGCACCGGCGTCCGCGTACCACTGATCTCAAGCTGCACGCCGCGGGCTGCTGGCAGGGCAATATCCTCCACGCCGAGGCGGTCGTACAAGGCAGGCGTCGAGGTTTTCTCTTCGACGATGCGCGCCTCGGCGAGCGCCAGCAGGGTCTCGCGGATCCGTCCCACGTCGGCGGGGTAGTCGCGTTCAACGAGTATCCAGCCGGTCTCGCGGCGTTCGAGCGTCGCGATGAGCTGATTGCCGGGTCCGCGCACGACGATCTGCCTGACATCGTTCAGCTGTGCTCTCAGGTCCGGATACAGCAGCTGCTCGTCGCTGCCGCTGTGGCTCCCCGGGCCGGCCACCAGGGCAAGAACCGCCAGCACGAGCAGGGCGGTGAGCAGCAGGATCAGGGTGCGGCGACTCATCGTTGGTGTCCGGCGGCATCCTGCGCGCGCCGCTGCGCCCGGCGCCGGAGCATCACCAGCAGCAGCCCTGCAGCGGTGACGAACAGCGGCACCACGGTGATATTGAGTATCTTCAGCACGCTGCCCAGGCGCTCGATGTCGCGATCCAGGCCGCGTTGAACCTGGCGCAGCTCCTTGCGCAGCTGCAGTCGTCGCGCCTGGAAACGCTCGATCTCGGCCGCCTGCTCCGGCGACAGGATCTGCGCGCCCTGATCGGCGCGGCTGGCCTGAAGTTCACTGAGCTTTGCCTCGGTCTCCTGCAGTTCGGTCTGCAACCGCTGCTCCGCACTGCGGAAGCGCGCTTCGGCTTCACGACGCAGATCCTGGACCCGCGTGAACGGCCGCTGGAAGGTGGCGCGGCTGCGGATGCTGATCAGGTCGCCGCTGCCGAGCAGGTTGTCGAGCGCGTTGATGACGAAATCACCGTTGTTCGCAAATGCCGTGTGTACCCGCTGGCCGAAGAAGTCCTGGCTTTGTACCCAGAGCTGGTCGGCAAGCAGGTCGGTGTCGGCGACCAGCACGACATTGACCGGTTCCGTTGCAGCGGCCAGATGTGTTGCCGGCACCGCAGGGGGACTGCCGGGCGGTGCCGGCAGTCCTTCCGGGAAAGCACTCGGCACCTTGCCGCTGATCCTTGCCGCCAGCACATAGCGTTCGCCGGTGGGCTTGAAATCCGCGCGCAGCATTTCAGGATCGGACATGATCGCCAGCCGATCGACAGGGATCAGCCCCGCGAGTTCGCTGGACTCGACCAGCGGTTGCATGGTCGCCGGTGCGTCCTGGTCGCGGGTGATGTGGCCAGGGAAGGCAAAGGTCATGAGATTGAGGCTGCCGGTGATGATGTCGTCGGGCGACATGTCCGCCGGCTCGATGCCGAGTACACCGAGGTGGCGAACCGGGCGACTGTCGGCACCGAGGCCGACGGTCATCGCATAGCGGTCATCGGCCACGACGTGGGCCTCGTCCATATGGATGCCCCAGGCGCCGGTCAGCCGGTTGAGATTCGAGGCGCGCCTGCCGCCGGAGGGATCAGCGGGATCACCCCGATCGACTTCCGAGTACGGGTCGACGAAGAACAGGGCGCGTCCGCCCCTGAGGACGAACTGGTCGATCGCATACAGGGTTGCATCCGACAGGTCCTTCGGGTGGACGATCATCAGTACCTTGATGTCGTCGGCGATCTCCTCCAGGCCGGGGTCGAGTGTCCGGACATCGAAGAGCTGACGCATCTGCTCGGCGATCACCCAGGGCTGACTGGCCTGCCGTGCCATCGGGTTGAATTCCGCCGTCAGTGGCAGCTCCGACAGCAGGCCGATCACCGGCTTCTTCGGGTTGGCCAGCGTGTAAACCAGCTTGGCCAGATCGTATTCCAGGAAGGCCTCCTTGGCCGGATCCAGAAACGGGATGATGTCGTCGTCGCCCACGCTGTTGGTGCCGGCGACGCCGAGATAGATCGGATCGGCGCTGTTGCCGGCATTGATGGGGCGCAGGCCGAAGCCGCTCGCCCGGTCTTCCTCTTCCGAAAACGGCAGCGGATCGATGACCTGCAGGATCAGTTTGCCGTCCGAGCGGGCCGCAAAGGCCTCGAGCATCTCGCGGACGCGCCCGGCATAGGTGCGGAGTGCCGGAATGTTGGCCGTGGCCTTGTCGGACCAGAACAGGTAGAGGTGTACCGGTTCGGCGATCTTGCCGAGGATCTTGCCGGTACCTTCCGACAGGGTATAGAGCCGGTTCTCGGTGAGGTCCACCTGCACACCACGGAACACGCTGTTGACCAGCGACACGCCCACCACAAAGGCGAGGGCGAGTGCCACCAGCCCCAGCCGGCCAAACAAGGGCGTCCGACGGTCGGCGGTGTGATCCCCGTTCATCGTCTAGTCCGCCTTCCTGAGATCGAGCACGATCGCGTTGGCATACAGCCAGGCCGCAATCACCAGCAAGAAGTAAAGGACGTCGCGGATATCCAGCACACCCTTGCTGAGCGAATTGAAGTGGGTGAGGAACGACAGGCCCGAGATCGCATCGAGTACCGCGGTCGGCAGCCAGCCCGAGAAGAAGTTCAGCACCAGCGGAAAGCCGGCCAGCATGAACAGGAAGCAGATCACCACGGTCACGATGAAGGCAACGACCTGGTTGCGGTTGGCCGCTGAAATACAGGCGCCGATGGCCAGAAATCCGCCGGCCATCAGCAGGCTGCCGAGGTAGGCGGCGACGATGACGCCATTGTCCGGATCGCCGAGGTAGTTGACCGTGAGCCAGATCGGGAAGGTGAGGGCGAGAGCGACAGCGATAAACAGCCATGCCGCCAGAAACTTGCCCAGCACCGCCTGCCACATGGTCACCGGCAGGGTCATCAGCAGCTCGATGCTGCCGCTCTTGCGCTCTTCTGCCCAGAGACGCATGGCAATGGCCGGAACCAGAAACAGATAGAGCCAGGGGTGGAAATTGAAGAAAGGCGTCAGGTCGGCCTGCCCGCGTTCGTAAAATCCGCCGAGATAAAAGGTGAAGACGCCCATCATCGCCAGGAAGATCACGATGAATACATAGGCGAGCGGCGTGGCAAAGTAGCTGCGCAGTTCACGTCCGGCGATGATGCGGATGGCACCCATCACGCTGCCTCGTCCGTGGTGATGCTGCGGAAGACCTCGTCGAGCCGGCCAGCTTCAAGGCGCAGGTTCTCCATCGGCCAGCGGCGGGCACCGGCCAGATCGCCGATCACGGTCAGCAGCGCAGCGCCGGATTTCGGAAAAGCGGTAACCGAGTACTCATGCTCGTCGACTTCAGTGTGATCGACTTCCGCCAGCCGTCGCAGGTCATCGGTCACGGCGGCAAGATCGGCGCTATGCGCGAGGCGGATGGTTACCGCATTGTGATAACGCGAGCGGTGGATCAGCGTTTCAGGCGTTTCATCGGCCACGATCCGTCCCCTGGCGATGATGATCGCCCGAGTGCAGACCGCATCCACCTCTTCGAGTATGTGCGTGGAGATGACGATGATCTTCCGGGCTGCCATCGCGTTGATGAGTTCACGGACTTCGTGCTTCTGGTTCGGGTCGAGCCCGTCGGTCGGCTCGTCGAGAATCAGCACCGGCGGGTCATGCAGGATGGTCTGGGCGAGCCCTACACGGCGCCGGAAGCCCTTTGACAGTGTCTCTATCGGCTGCTTCAGTACCGGCCCGAGCTGCAGCCGCGCGCAGACCTCGTCGATGCGGCTTCTGAGTGCGGCCCCACTCAAGCCCCGGATCCGGCCGATGAACTGCAGAAATTCCCCCGGGGCCATCTCGCCATAGGACGGCGCGCCTTCGGGCAGGTAGCCGAGCAGCCGTTTTGCTTCCAGCGGCTGGCTGTCGATGCGGAAACCGCAGATTTCCGCGTAACCGGCGCTGGCCGGCACGAAGCCCGCCAGCATGCGCATTGTGGTGGTCTTGCCGGCGCCATTCGGGCCCAGAAAGCCCAGCACTTCGCCGGGACGCACGGTGAATGAGATGTCGTCTACGGCCCTGAGCGGTCCGTAGTTCCTGCTGAGTCCTTCTGCCCTGATCATCGCTCCGATCCTGATCGCGCCACAGCCGGGATCATCAGTACGTTCAGAACCGCAATCATAGCGACCATGGTCACAACTGAAAACGACAGAAAATAGTCGCCGCTGGTGGTGCGGATCTGTCCGGCGAGCAGCGTGCCCAGTGCGCCACCCATGGTGTCGATGAAAATGATCACGCCGAGTATGCGGCCGAGCGCCAGCTGTCCGAAGCTCTCGACGGCGACCAGCTGGATGAGCGTGAAGCTGCCGCCGAAGCCGAGACCGAACACGATCGCGAATGCGGCCAGCCGCAGGTGATCGTGCGTCAGGCCCGGCACGCCGTCTTCCAGACTGAACAGTTGCAGACAGCCCGTCAGCAGGACAATGCTGGCGACGAGCATCATGCTGCGCTTCGTGAAACGGTCGCTGATCGCACCGAAGAGGAATTTTCCGGCCACGCTGCAGGCGAGCAGCATCGAGTAGAGCTGGGTGGCGTTTACCGGCTCGAAGCCTGCGTCTTTTTCCAGATAGATGGTGAACTGGCTGGTGATGGCCTGGATTGAAAACCAGATGCTGGCCGAGCCAATGGCCAGACACCAGAGCGTGCGCGAACGCAGTGCGTCGGCAAAGGGCACGCCTTCGCGCAGTTCTTCCCCGTCGGTGCTGCCAGACGGCGCACCTGTTGCACCGTCTGGAAACTGGCCGACGCTGCGCGGCGATTCGCGCAGCACCAGAAAGCCGGGCAGCACCGCAAACAGCCAGAATGCGGCCGCGAGCACACCGAACCCCACCCGCCAGCCCAGTGCCGGGTCATTGACCAGTGACGCGATGGATACCGGCAGCGTTGCTCCAGCCAGACTGGAGCCGGCCACCAGCAGGCCTACCACGGTACCGCGCCTGGTGATGAACCAGTTCGACAGCAGCACGACGTTGGGCATCAGGCCGGAAAACACCAGGCCGACCGCGATGGCCGCGTGCAGTACATAGAGTTGCTGCAGGCTCTGCGCAAAGGGATAGGCAGTGAAGGTGAGTGCCAGCACCATCAGCCCGGTGCGAATCACGCGTACCACGCCAAGACGATCGATCGCCGCACCGACGAAGGGTGCCATGAGACCGGCAAGCGCAAAGCTTATGGCCGTCGTGCGACTGACTTCGGCCGGTGTCGCATCGAAGGTTTCCATGAAGCGCGGAAACAGGTTTTGCGGCACATAGAGCGACAGGCCGTTGGTAAAGAAAAAGACGACCAGGCAGCAGCTGGCGATGTACCAGCCATAGAATCGCGGGCGCCGTTCAGCCCTCAAAGCAGGTCGCCATCGGTATCCACAAGCTGTATGGAATCAAAGCCGAGTTTCCCGAGTCCGGGCTCGATCAGCGCGCGGTCACCGACCACCACGAAGACCAGGTTCCCGGGCTGCAGATAATCGCGCGCCGCCTGGTTGACCTGCTCCGGCGTGAGGCTGCGCACTGCATCGGCATAGGTTGCCCAGTAGTTGTCGGGCAGACCGAATTCAACCAGCTTGCTGATCGAGCCGAGTACTGCGCTGCCGGTTTCCCACTGGCCTGGCAGGGACAGCGTATTGCTGCGTTTTACCAGCGCAACCTCATCGGCGGTCGCCGGCCTGTCGGTGGCGAGATCGGTGATCTCCTTGCGGATCTCGCTGAGCGACTCGGCGGTCTTGTCTGACTGGACAGCGGCGTAGGCAAGCAGGGGCCGTTGCCCGCGGGCATCATAGGCCAGGCTGTAGGCGCCGTAAGACCAGTGCTTTTCTTCGCGCAGATTCATGTTGAGTCGCGCCGTGAACTGCCCGCCCAGCACGTCATTCATGGCCTCGATGGCGATGTCGTCCGGGGTGGAGCGCGGTGGAATCAGCTGGCCGGCAAAGATCACCGACTGCTCGGCGCCAGGCTTGTCGACCAGGTACAGCACGTGCCCCGGTTTCGGACTGACCTCACCGATACGCTTGGCCGGGATTTCGCCCGGCTGCCAGTTGCGAAACAGCTGCTCGAGCTTTGGCTTGAGCGTTGCAACCGAGACCGGACCGACAGCGATCAGCGTGGCGTGATTCGGCCGGAACCAGGCCTGATGGAAATTCACCAGATCCTCGCGGCTCAGCGCCTTCAGGGTGGCTTCGGTGCCCGTGCCGGTGAGTGGCTGCGCATAGGCGTGGCCCGCACCAAACAGCAGTTTGGGCAATACGCGCAGCGCCATCGATGTCGGCTGGGTCTTTTCCTGGCTGAGTGCCGCAAGGTAGTTCTTGCGTACCCGCTCGAGTTCCTTGTCGGGGAATACCGGGTTGAGGACCACATCGGCAAAGATGTCCAGCGAGGGATCCAGCTTGTCGGCGAGCGCCGACAGGCTGACGGACGATGAATCGAGGCCGGACCCGGCACTCAAGCTGGCGCCGAGCAGGGCCAGCTGTTCGCTGATCTGCAGCGTGTCGCGCGTCTTCGTGCCCTCGTCGAGCATGGCCATGCCGAGGTTTGCCGTGCCGGGGCGAGCGAACTGGTCCGCCGCAAAGCCTGCATCCAGCACCAGCTTGATGCCGACCACTGGCACCTCCGGCCGTTCGACGACGATGAGCTTGAGTCCGTTGCTGAGCGTTGCGCGCTCGAAGGCCGGGAAGCTGACCGGTGTTTCGCCCACCGGCATCGGCATGCTGCTGCGGTCTGCGCCCGTATCCGCAGCCTTGAGTTGTTCCGCCGGCGTCACCTCAAGGACGAACGGCGCATTCGTGACCCACTTCTGCACCACTGCGCTGAGGTCCGCTGTCGTTGCCGCCTGGCCATCCGCGAGTGCCTGCTTCCAGGCATCAGGCCGGCCACCGTAGACCATGCTTTCCGCCAGTACGCCGGACTTGCCGGAAAAACCGCCGACTTTCTCGATGCCGCGCAGAAATCCCGCGCGCTGCTGCGTCTTGACCCGCTCCAGTTCCCTGGCGGTGGGTCCTTCGCGACGGAAGCGCTCCAGTTCTTCATTGATGGCGCTTTCGATCCTGGCGAGGCTGACGCCGGGCTGCGCGGATGCCTGGAGATAAGTGATACCGGCGATTTCCAGGGCGAGCGGACCGAACTCGACGTCGGACGCCAGCTGATCCTTGTAGACCAGGCGCTGATAAAGCCGCGAATTCTTGTCGCCGGCGAGTACCGCGGCGGCGAGTTCCAGCTGGTGGGCATCGCGCGTGCCCCAGCGCGGACCAGTCCAGGCCAGATAGATGCGTGCCTGCGCGACGCGGTCCTGCATCTCCTGGCGGCGCGGCAGCGGATGCTCGGGGATCCATTCCTCCAGGCGCGTCGCGGACGGTCCTGGCGGGATATCGCCGAAATACTTCTCGGCCCTGGCAAAGACGTCTTCGCTGTCGACATCACCGGCAATCACGACAACCGCGTTGTTCGGGCCATACCAGGTTTCGAACCAGTGACGCACATCATCGAGACTGGCTGCGTTGAGGTCATCCATCGAGCCGATTGCTTCCCATGAGTAGGGGTGATCCGGCGGGAACAGCTGTTTCAGGATCAGCTCGAAGACCTTCCCGTATGGCTGGTTGTCGCCCTGGCGCTTTTCGTTCTGTACCACGCCGCGCTGTTCGTCGAGCTTGGCCTGGGTGATCGAACCCTTGAAGTGGCCCATGCGGTCGGATTCGAGCCAGAGCGCGGTATCAAGCGCGTTTTTCGGCACGGTCTGGAAATAGTTGGTGCGGTCGAAGAAGGTCGTACCGTTGAGGTCGGTGGCACCGAGTTCCTGCAGCGTGTTGAGATACTCGCCCTTCAGGTTTTCCGAACCCTGGAACATCAGGTGCTCGAAGAGGTGCGCAAACCCGGTATGTCCCGGCGCCTCGTTTTTCGACCCGACGTGGTACCAGACATTCACCGCAACGATCGGTGCCTTGTGGTCTTCATGCACCACCACCGTCAGGCCATTGCCGAGTTGCCGGACCGTGAAGGGAATATCCACCGGCGCGACCGGTGCGGACCAGCCCGACAGGGGGCAGAGCAGGGCGGCGGCGAGAAATGTACGAAGTACGTGCATGAGTTTTTGGGTCCAGCCTGAAGGCGGCGATTCTAACCGCGACGAATACACGGCGAAAATGCCAAAATGGAAAGATGCAGCAACCGGCACCGCAGCGGACACTATATCCCGCCCTCGAACCCTGGGATTCGGGGTATCTGCGAGTCTCCAGTCTGCACGAGATCTACTACGAGCAGTGTGGCAATCCGCAAGGGAAACCGGCGGTCTTTCTGCACGGCGGGCCTGGCGGCGGTGGCGACACGACGCCGCGGCGATTCTTCGATCCGGCCCGTTACCGGATCATCCTGCTCGATCAGCGTGGTTGCGGGCGCAGCCGGCCACATGCGGAGCTGCGCGAGAACACCACGTGGGACCTGATCGACGATATCGAAGCCCTGCGCGAGCGACTCGGCATCAGAAGCTGGCTGGTCTTCGGCGGCTCCTGGGGCAGCACGCTGGCACTTTTTTATGCCGAGAAACACCCGCAGCACGTCAGCGAGCTGGTGCTGCGTGGCATTTTTCTGCTGCGCGACAAGGAAATCGCCTGGTTTTACCAGTACGGTGCGAGCGAGATCTTTCCGGATGCCTGGGAGCGCTACCTGAATTTCATACCGGCCGCAGAGCGCGGCGACCTGCTTCATGCTTATCATCGCCGGTTGACGGGGGCAGATCCGGCGCTTGCACTGGAAGCGGCGAAGATCTGGTCGGTCTGGGAGGGCAGCACCAGTCATCTGCTGGATGCCGGATCGACGGTTGAGCGTTTCGGCGCTGACGAGTTCGCGCTGGCCTTTGCGCGCATCGAGGCTCACTATTTCGTCAATCAGGCATTTGCGGAGCATCCGGACCAGATCCTGCGCGACATCGGCCGGATCCGGCATATTCCGGCGGTGATCGTTCAGGGTCGGTATGACATCGTCTGTCCGATGACCAGCGCATGGGATCTGCACAAGGCCTGGCCGGAAGCCCAGCTGCGTATCGTGCCGGATGCCGGGCACTCGGCCTTCGAGCCGGGTATCGTGCATGAACTGATCACGGCAACAGACCGGTTTTCCGGCAACCGAAGTCCAGGCGATGCTATATATGAATGACCAGACCCTGCTGATCACCAACGCGCTTATCTGCAATGAAGGCCGGGTGGTCGCCGGTGATGTGCTTGTCCGGCGCGGACGTATCGAGAAGGTTGCGCGGGAAATTCCGGCCGGGCGGGTGGACCGCATCCTGGACGCGGGCGGGAAATACCTGTTGCCTGGTTTCATCGACGATCAGGTGCATTTCCGTGAGCCGGGCCTGACCCACAAGGCCACCATCAGCACCGAGTCGGCGGCAGCGGTGGCCGGGGGCATCACCAGCTACATGGATATGCCGAACACCATTCCGAATGTCACGAGCCGCCCCGTGCTCATGGACAAGTACCGCCTGGCCCGCGGCCGGTCCCATGCCAACTACTCCTTCTATTTCGGTGCGGCGAACGACAATCTTGATGAAATCCGCGCGCTGCGGCCCGGCGACTGCTGTGCCGTAAAGCTGTTCATGGGTTCGTCCACCGGCAACATGCTTGTCGATGATCCCGAGACACTGGAGCGCATCTTTGCCGACTGTCCGATGCTGATTGCGACCCACTGCGAAGACACGCCGATGATCAAGGCCAATGAAGCGCGGTTCCGCGAGCAGTACGGCGAGGATGTGCCGTTTTCGGCGCATCCGCAGATCCGTTCGCCCGAGTCTGCCTGGAAGTCTTCTGAACTTGCGGTGAGTCTCGCCCGGCGCCATGGCGCACGGCTGCATGTGCTGCACCTGTCGACGGCGCGCGAACTGGAACTGTTCGCACCGGGGGCGCTCAATGGCAAGCGGATTACCGCTGAAGTTTGCGTCCACATGCTGCATTTCGATGACAGTGCCTATGCCGAAAGGGGCGCCCGCATCAAGTGCAATCCGCCGATCCGCAGCGCTGCGGATCGCAAGGCCCTGCTCGGCGGCCTGATCGACGGGCGGCTTGCGGTGATTGCCACCGACCATGCGCCGCATACGCTGGCGGAAAAGAACGAGAAGTATTTCAAGGCACCTTCCGGCTTGCCGCTCGTGCAGCATGCGTTGCTCATGCTGCTGGAACATGTGCACGATGGCACGCTGCCGCTGGAGCTGATCGTCGAGAAGACCAGCCACTCGGTGGCGGATCTGTTCGGCATCCGCGAGCGGGGCTATATCCGCGAGGGCTACTGGGCTGATCTCGTGCTGATCGACCACAGGCGGCCGACGCTGGTACGTCGTGAAGATGTACTGTCGAAATGCGGCTGGTCGCCGTTCGAGGGCGATACTTTCCGCTCTTCCATCGTCACGACAATCGTCAACGGCGTGGTGGCATATGAGGACGGTCGCGTCACCTCCGCGATTGCCGGACAGCGACTGGACTGCGGTGGAGCAGAAAGATAATGAGGTATCCAAAGATGACGGTTTTTTTCGGTGTAGTCCTTGTGCTGCTGGCCTGGCTGCTGGTCTCCGGCATCGAGGGCAAGCGGGAAATGGCCGCATTGAATCCACCGGCATCGACGCCGGGTACCGGTGCCGTACTGGTCATCGGCGGCACCCGGGCCACCGGTCTCGAGGTGGTGCGCCTCCTGCGCGCAAGGGGCGACGAGGTGGTGGTGCTGGTCCGGCCAGAGTCGGATGGCAGTGCCGCGGAGCAGCTGGGCGCACGCGTGGTGCGCGGTGATGCGATGAACCAGCCGGATATCGCCGCGGCACTCGAAAGCGGCCAGTTCCGGGCTGTGGTTTCGACGCTCGGGGCCCGTGCGGTAAAGGGTGCGCGACCGGATTTCGAAGGTAACCGGAATGCGATGGATGCGGCCCGTTCGGCAGGCGTAACGCGCTTTGTGCTGGTTACCGTGATCGGCGCAGGTGACTCCCGTGAGGCCTCACCGTGGATCGCACGGCGTGTTCTCGACGCCGTCATGAAAGAAAAGACCAAGGCCGAGGACTACCTGAAAACCAGCGGGCTGAAATACACGATCATTCGTCCCGGCGGGCTGCTGGATAAAGAAGCCCAGGGCAGGGCTTACCTGACCGAAGACACGCGCTCGATGAGCTGGATCCGCCGCGCTGACCTGGCGCGTCTCGTCGTGCAGGCGCTCGACGACCCGCAGGCAATCGGCAAGACTTACCATGCTTTCGATCCGGACCGGACCCGCTTCTGGTCGATTCCGGCCAATTGAGCTGCGGTGCTGCATCCCCGGGAGATTAAGTAAATGAGTGCCATGAAATCAGATGCCTGCCGGCGCAACCGGATCACGGGAAATCCCGATTTGCTTTCGGGGTCGGCTATGTATAATCACGCCTCTTTTTGGCCCGGGCGTGGCCCGGATCGCTGCCGATCAAGGCAACAATCTATCCGGAAATCGACGTGACAACGTCTCCTCCCGCCAGCGGCAAGATGCCGCCAACCGATACCAAAAATCCCGATTACTTCCACAGAGTCGTGGACTGCCAGTGGGCATGCCCTGCGCATACCGATGTGCCGGGCTATATCCGGCTGATAGCACAGGGGAAGTACACGGAAGCCTACATGCTGAACCGGGAGTCGAATGTATTCCCGGGGATTCTCGGCCGTGTCTGTGACCGTCCCTGTGAACCGGCCTGCCGGCGCGGCAGGGTCGAAGAAAAACCGGTAGCCATCTGCCGCCTCAAACGCGTTGCAGCAGATCTTGCTGACGACTATTCCGCTTGGCTGCCCACGGCGCCGGCGCAGAAGAATGGCAAGCGCGTGGCCTGTATCGGTGCCGGTCCGGCTTCGCTGACCGTCGCCAATGACCTCTTGCCGCTCGGCTATGAAGTGGTGATCTTCGAGGGCCTGGAGGTGCCGGGCGGTCTGATGCGCTCGAACATCCCGTCCTTCCGCCTGCCTGCCGATGTGCTGGATCGCGAGATCGGCGATATCGTCGGGATGGGCGCCGATCTCCGGCTCGGCCAGCGCATCGAGAGCATGCGCAAGCTGTTGGGCGACGGTTTCGATGCGATTTTCGTCGGCACGGGTGCGCCCCATGGCAAGGAGCTCAAGCTGCCTGGCCGGGACGACGATCCGGCCCATGTGCACATCGGCATCGCGTGGCTCGAGTCGGTGGCTTTCGAGCACATCAAGACCATCGGCGAAAAGGTGCTGATCATCGGCGTTGGCAATACGGCGATGGACTGCTGCCGTACCTCGATGCGGCTCGGTGCGAAGAACGTCAAGGTGATCGCCCGCAAGCCGCGCCAGTTCTTCAAGGCCTCCCCCTGGGAACTCGAGGATGCCGAGGAGGAGCACGTCGAAATCATCGTCAACCGCTCGCCAAAGGCATTTGTCAGCGAGAACGGCAGGCTCAAGGGCATGGTGTTCGACATCATGGAATACGAGCTGGATGCCAGGGGGCGTATCACCGCCGAGAAGATCACCGGCGAAGAGTTCATGCCGGCGGACGATGTGGTGCTGGCCATCGGACAGGAGAATGCTTTCCCCTGGATCGAGCGCGACCTCGGTATCGAATTCGACAAGTGGAGCGTGCCGGTCGTCGATAAAGTGACCTTCCACTCCACGCGCCCCGGCGTCTTTTTCGGTGGCGATGCGGCTTTCGGTCCGAAGAACATCATCTGGGCGGTCGAGCAGGGTCACCAGGCGGCCATTTCGGTCCACAAGTACTGCCAGGGTGAGGATCTGTCCGAGCGTCTTGCCGATGGCATGACCTTGCAGAGCTCGAAGATGGGCATGCACGAATGGGCGTACAGCAACAACTACAACAGCGTCGAGCGCCGCCTGGTTCCGCAGGTGGGACTCAAGGAACGGTTCAGGAAGCTGAACATCGAGGTGGAGCTGGGCTACACGCCGGAGCAGTTCACTGAAGAGGTTGAGCGCTGCCTGAACTGCGACATACAGACGGTATTCACCGAAAAGCTCTGCATCGAATGTGATGCATGCGTGGACATCTGTCCGACCGACTGCCTGACCATGACGGAGCCCGGCACCGAGGCTGATCTGCGTACACGACTGACGGCACCGGCCAAGAACATCGACGAGCCGCTGTATGTCTCCGGCCCGCTGCCGCAGACCCGGCGCGTGATGGTCAAGGATGAGGATCTCTGCGTGCATTGCGGACTCTGCGCCGAGCGCTGTCCGACCGCGGCATGGGATATGCAGGAGTTCCGTCTGCTGCGGCCATACGCCATCGACGAAGGCGCGCCACCGGCGGGCAGCGACCGAAAATTCGGCACCTGAGGCACACGTCAAACACCCTTTCTTCAACCGCTGTCCTGGACAGCGACGCCCAGCACGCGAAGGTCAGGCTACATGAGCAGCTCTGCAACAGGTCCTAAAGACAACGACTTTACGGTCAGGATCGCCAACGTGAACGGCACCGGCTCCGCCAGTGCCAACGCCATGCTGATGAAGGCCCTGTTTCGCATGGGCATTCCGGTTTGCGGCAAGAACTACTTTCCGTCGAACATCCAGGGACTGCCAACCTGGTACGAGGTCCGTGCAAGTGGCCATGGGCACCTGGCCCGCTCGGGGCGCGTCGATGTAATGGTGGCGATGAATGCCGAGACCTATGCGCGTGACCATGCGTGCCTCGCGGCCGATGGCTACCTGATCTACGACTCGACCTGGCCGCGCAGCCAGATCTTCAATCGTGCGGACATCAATGTGGTAGGCGTGCCGCTGTCCCGGATCTGCAATGAGAACTTCGCCCAGGCGCGTTCGCGGATCCTGATGAAAAACATCATGTACGTGGGTGTGCTGGCGGCGCTGCTCGATATGGACATGCAGATCATCAAGGACCTGCTCAACGAGCAGTTCAAGGCAAAGGCCCACCTGCTCGATGCCAACCAGAAGGCGATCGATCTGGGCTACGCCTATGCGAAGGAGAATTTCAGCTGTCCTCTGCCGTTCCGCGCGGTGCCCATCGACAAGACCCGCGATCACATCATGATCGACGGCAACGCCACCTCCGCGCTCGGCTGCATGTATGCCGGAGCGACGGTCGGTGCGTGGTATCCGATTACGCCGTCGACATCGATCATGGACAACTTCAAAAAGTTCTGCGAGAAGTACCGCAAGGATCCGGAGACCGGCAAGTCGAACTTCTGCATTATCCAGGCGGAAGACGAGCTGGCTGCGATGGGTATGGTGCTGGGTGCCGGCTGGAACGGCGCGCGCTCCTTCACGCCGACCAGCGGCCCGGGCATCTCGCTGATGAGCGAGTTCCTGGGCTATGGATATTTCACGGAGATCCCGGCCGTACTCTTCGATGTGCAGCGATGCGGGCCTTCCACGGGCATGCCGACGCGCACCCAGCAGGCTGACCTGATGTCCTGCGCCTATGCATCACATGGAGATACACGGCATGTGCTGCTCTTCCCCGCGAATCCGGAGGAGGCCTTCTACCATGCCGTGCAGGCCTTTGATCTCGCCGAGCGGCTGCAGACGCCGGTGATCGTGCTTATCGATCTCGATATCGGCATGAACGACTGGATGTGCCGTGATCTGCAATGGGATGACGCATATCGACCGGATCGCGGCAAGGTGCTGACCGCCGAACAGATCGCCGCGCTTCCCAGGTTCAATCGGTATATGGATGCGGATGGCGACGGCATCGCGGCGCGTACCCTGCCCGGGACCCATCCGAAGGGTGCGTATTTCACTCGCGGTTCCGGTCACAACATGTATGGCGCCTATACGGAGGATGCCGGCGAATACAAAGCTGTCGTCGACCGGCTGCTGGTGAAGTTCGAGACGGCGAAGAAACTGGTACCGCAGGCCGAGATTCATGCGTCAGAAAAGACGAGGCTCGGCTTCATCACCATCGGCTCCAGCGACAATGCAGTGAAGGAAGCGCGCGCCGTGCTGGCTGAAGCCGGGGTCAACATCAACTATCTGCGCGTCAAGGGCTTCCCGTTCGGCAAGGAAGTGCAGGATTACATCGACAGCCACGAGCGCATTTACGTCGTGGAACAGAATCGCGACGCCCAGCTGCGCAGCATGCTGCTGCTGGAAACGCGCGTCGATCCCAACAAACTGGTGCCCGTACTTCACTATGACGGCTTGCCGATTCTGGCGGCAACGGTCATCGACGGCATCAACCAGGATCTTGCCCGGGGTAAAGCAGCATGAGTTACATCGGCAAACCAAAGGTTGCCCACCCGAACCTGCCACGCAACGAGTTGAACCTGACCGTCCGTGACTACGAGGGCGGCATGTCCACGCTTTGCGCGGGTTGTGGTCACGATTCAATCACCGGTGCGATCACACAGGCAATTTTCGAGCTGTCGATCCCGCCGCACCGGCTGGCGAAGCTTTCCGGTATCGGCTGTTCGTCGAAGACGCCGGCCTATTTCGCCAGCGCCTCGCACGGTTTCAATACGGTCCACGGACGCATGCCTTCCGTGGTCAGTGGCGCCAATGCGGCAAACAAGGATCTTCACTACATCGGCGTGTCGGGCGATGGCGACTCGTTGTCGATAGGTCTCGGCCAGTTCATGCACGCCGTTCGTCGCAACCTCAACATGCTCTACATCATCGAGAACAATGGTGTGTACGGGCTGACCAAGGGCCAGTTTTCCGCATCCGCCGATGTCGGTTCGACAGCCAAGAAGGGCGAGGCAAACCAGCAGCCGCCGATCGATCCCGTCCTGACCCTGCTCTCGATGGGTGCCACCTTCATCGCACGCAGCTTTTCAGGCGACCGCGAGCAGCTCGTCACGCTGATAAAGGCGGGCCTCAAACACCGCGGGCTGGCGATGATCGATGTGATCTCGCCCTGCGTGACTTTCAACAATCACGAAGGCTCGACCAAGAGTTACGAGTTCACGCGTGAGCACGCGCATGCAGCGAACTACCCGGACTTTGTGCCCCCGGCCAAAGAGATCCGCGCCGAGTATGCGGCCGGCCAGGCCATGCCTGTCCAGATGCACGATGGCAGCCGGATTGTGCTGCGCAAAGCCGACGGGGCCTATGACCCCACTGATTCGGTAGCGGCCTATCAGTACATACACAAGCACCGTGCCGCCGGGGAAATCGTGACCGGACTCATCTATATCGATGAGACGAAACCGGACATGCATGAGTTGGCCAATACGCCGCCGGAAGCGCTTGCGTCCCTGCCCTTTGCGAAGCTCTGCCCCGGCAAGAAGACGCTCGCCTCCATACAGAGCCGGTATCGCTAGACAATGCCGCCAGCGCCCATACCGAGGCGCATGCAGAAGGTGTTTGGCGCGTGATCAGCAAGATCACCGATATCAGCTACCGGCTGGGCCGACAGATCGTCATCGCGGTCATCGGCGGTACTCTTCTACTCGGTGGCGTCATCATGCTGGTGACGCCCGGCCCGGGCCTCGCGGCCATGCTGGCCGGACTGGCAGTCCTTGCCATTGAGTTTGCCTGGGCACGGATCTGGCTGAAGAAGCTCCGCGAAAGCGTCGGGCCGGTCGGCCAGGCTGCAGAGCGCTCGTGGATGCGCTGGCGGCAGCGCTTTTTCGGCCCGCGCGACAGCGGCAGCGATACAGGAAAAAAATAAAGGGCCCGCGTGGACTCGGCTGATGCCGTAGCCAGGGGCCCTTCAGGGCAGGGCTCCGAGGGGGAGTCGGAGTCCCGTCATACCAAGGCTCCAGTAATCTGCAAGTGGCGCCGCCAGGGGAAGACGGGGGTCGCGACGCCGAGACTAAAGCACTTGATGTATATGTCCTAGCAGGATTCGTGCCAAGTCCGCTGTCAATCAAATCAGGGGCTTGGCCATGCCGTCCTTCGCGATATTCCGTGACTTACGGAATATCGTTCAAAATCATCACGGAATTCCGTTTATACTGACCCGCATGGACGTCACGCAACGCTATCTGGCCCTGTTCAGGCAGGCACCGGTCATGGCCACGATCCTGGACGACGATGGCCAGATCCTCGACGTCAGCGATGTGTGGGCGGCGCGTATGGGTTATTCGCGGGAAGAGCTGCTGGGGCGTCGGCCCCGCGAACTGGCCAGTGCACCCAGTGCGCGCCGGATCCGTGAGCAATACATACCCCGGTTCCGTGAAACCGGTCGCCTGACCGGACTGGCCGTTGAGTTCGTGACTCGCGACGGCTCGACCTTCGAGGTATTCGCTACTACGACAGCGGAGTACGACGACGGCGGCGAGTTCCTGCATACCCTCTGTGTTTTTGCCGAAGTCTCCGATCGGGCGCTCCTGGAGCGGCGCTACCAGGACCACTACCAGTCTACGCCGGCGATGCTGCACACCATCGACCCGGATGGTCATATCACCGAAGTCAGCAACCACTGGCTCGACAAGCTGGGTTATGACCGCGATGAAGTGCTGGGCCGCTCGATCCTCGATTTCATGACTGATGAGTCCCGCCGGCCGCTGGAAGGGCGCATGCGGGAGATCATCAGCGAAGGTGAACGTCAGAACGTTTCCCGCCAGATGGTGACGAAGAGCGGGGAAGTGATCGATGTGCTGATGTCTTCAAAGACCGAGCGCGATGTCCGGGATGAGATCATCCGCACCTTTGTTGCCAGCAAGGACGTCACGGACCGTAATCGTGCCGAGGCGAACCTCAAGGTGGCCTATCAGGAAATCGCACGTCTCAAGGAGGAACTTGAGCGCGAGCGCGACTATCTTCGCGAGGAAGTCAGGGTGTCGATGAATTTCGGCCGCCTGGTAGGTGGCAGTCCGGCTCTGGGCGCGATGCTCGCGCGCATCGAGGCCGTTGCCGATACGCCGGCCAATGTGCTGATCATTGGCGAGACTGGCACGGGCAAGGAACTCGTTGCCCACGCGATCCACGCCCGCAGCGGCCGCGCCGATGCTCCGCTGGTAAAGGTCAACTGTGCATCGATTCCGCACGAGCTGTTCGAGAGCGAGTTCTTTGGCCATGTGCGTGGCGCGTTCACCGGTGCCCACCGTGACCGGGTTGGCCGGTTCCAGCTCGCGGACGGTGGCACGATCTTTCTCGATGAAGTTGGCGAGATCCCGATCGAGCTGCAGGGCAAGCTGCTCCGGGTCATTCAGGAGCGCCAGTTCGAGCGCGTGGGCGACGATACGACGCGCAGCGTCGATGTACGGGTGATTGCGGCGACCAACAAGGATCTGGAAAAAGCGGTTGAAGCCGGTGAGTTTCGCGAAGACCTCTACTATCGTCTCAGCGTATTTCCCGTTCAGGTGCCGCCGCTGCGGCGTCGTGCTGACGACGTCATACAGCTCGCCGTGCATTTTCTGGAGCAGGTCTGTCGCGAGTTTGGCCGGTCTGCGCCCATGCTTACGCAGGGGCAGGTCGAGGCGCTGCGCCGTTACGACTGGCCCGGCAACGTCCGTGAGCTCAAGAACGTGATAGAGCGCGCGGTGATCCTCTCCCGGGGCGGGGCCTTGCGTCTGGATCTGTCGCTGCCCGAAACTGGCGTTGTATCGCCAGCCAGTGTACCGGCGCCTGCAAACAACGCATTGGCAAGCACCGGTGCAGGGCAGGCTTCAGCAACCTTCCTGACGGAGGCAGAGATGAAGGAGCAGCAGCGGGCCAACCTGATCGCCGCCCTGAATGCCGCCAACTGGAAGATTTCCGGCAAAGGTGGTGCGGCAGACCGGCTGGGCATGCGGCCGACCACCCTGACCGACCGGATACGTGCACTGCGCATCAAACGTCCAGCGCCCGGCTGATCTTGCAGTGGCCAGCGACGGCATTGAACAGCAGCGCTGACGCCAGCGTCGCATTCCGGCACAATCCCGGAACCGCGCGGACGGGCCACGCGTGATTCCGGGAGACTACACAGACATGTTCCGTACGGAACCGGTGCGTGTTATTGCGGCTGTACTGTTGCTCTGGTTCGCGTATCCGGTGCACGCGCAGACCACCGAGCTGCCAGAGCCGGTAAGCAAGGCGCTCGTGCGGTACAAGCTCCCGCCTGCTTCATTCAGTGCTTTCGTGCAGAAGGTCGGGGCTGCCACACCGCTGCTGGCCTTCAATGAGAATGTGCCGCGCAATCCGGCTTCCACCATGAAGCTGCTGACTACTTTCGTGGCGCTGGAAGAACTCGGGCCCACCTATCAGTGGCGCACCGAGGTCTATGCCGACGGGCAGATCAAGGATGGCGTTCTCGACGGCGATCTGCTGGTCAAGGGGTACGGTGACCCCCTGCTGCTGACTGAACGCCTCTGGCTGTTGCAGCGGGAGTTGCGCAGCAACGGCGTGCAGCAGATCAATGGCGATCTGGTCATCGACAACAGCTGGTTTGCCCGCGAGGAACTCGATCCCGGTGCATTCGACGGCCAGGAATACCGCGTGTACAACGTCCTTCCTGATGCCCTGCTGGTCAACTTCCAGTCGGTGAATTTCATTTTTCGTCCGGATCCTGCCCGGCGGACGATCGGGATACTGAGCGATCCCGTACTCGCTGAGGTCCGGATTGAGAACAACATGCGGCTGTTCAACGGCGAGTGCAGCTCTGGTCGAAGCAGCATCAACATGGCCGTCAGTGGCGAGCCCGGTCACCCACGGGTGACATTTACCGGGCAGCTGGCCAATAACTGTTCCGAGTATCAGCTGGTTCGTTCACTGCTGGATGGCCCGGGCTACGCCTATGCCGCCTTCCGCGGTCTGTGGGAGGAGCAGGGAGGCAGCATCAAGGGGCAGATGCGGCTCGGTCAGGTGCCGGCGAGCAAGAAGCCCCTGCTGACGTTCGAGTCACCCCCGCTCGCCGAGGTGATCAGGCCGGTCAACAAGTTCAGCAACAACGTCATGACCCGGCAGATCTTCCTTACGCTCGCTGCTGAAAAGCTCGGGGCGCCCGGCACACTCGAGAAAGGGCGGCAGGTGATGGCGGATGCACTGGCCAGGCGAGGGCTCGACTTTCCTGAACTCCGGATCGGTAATGGTGCCGGCCTGTCGCGCGACAATCGTATCTCGGCGCGCAGTCTGGGTCGCCTGCTGCTTGCCGCCCGCAACAGCCCCTTCGGTGCCGAATTCCAGGCCTCGCTGTCGCTGGCGGGGCTGGATGGCACGACTCGTCGGCGGTTCCAGAAGGATTCGCTGGCCGGCCAGATGCACCTGAAGACCGGCACCCTGGACGGGGTAAGTGCCATTGCCGGCTATGTGCGTGACCAGTCCGGTGCGGAGTATGTGGTCGTTGCGATCGCCAATCAGCCCAAGGCGACCTGGGGTGGCGGCCAGGAGGCGCAAAATGCCCTGCTGCGCTGGGTAAACCGGCTATAGGTGGAGTTCAGATGGCCGACGGCCGCTGCAATTCGGGCTAGAATCTGCATACGGCGTTCAAGGCCAACCGATTCAGAAACGAGAGTCACAGCATGAAACTGGTCACCGCGATCATCAAACCCTTCCGTCTCGACGATGTGCGCAATGCGCTCTCCGAGGTCGGCGTCAACGGCATGACAGTTACCGAGGTTAAGGGGTTTGGCCGCCAGCGCGGGCATACCGAACTCTATCGGGGTGCCGAGTACGTGGTGGATTTCCTGCCCAAGTCGAAAATCGAGGTGGCGGTCGCCGATGATCTCGTTGAGCGCGTGGTCGAGGCGATTACGGCTGCGGCCCGCACCGGCAAGGTCGGCGATGGCAAGATCTTCGTCACCGACCTGCAGCACGTGTTGCGTATCCGTACCGGCGAGAGTGGCGACAACGCGCTCTGAGCCAGGGACCGGTCAGTTCCGCGCTCCTGCACCGCGGGCCCACCAGACGCGGGCCATCAGCAGGATCGCCAGCAGCCCGCAATAGATGAGCGGTTCGCGCACATCTTTTTTCACCAGCCAGTAGTAGTGCCAGCAGCCGAGCATGGCAATCGGGTAGATGAGCCTGTGCAGCTGTAACCAGCGCGTGCCCAGCCGTCGTTGCCATCCGGCAGTCGAGGTTGCCGCCAATGGCACCATCAGCAGGAATGCGGCCAGGCCCAGGGTGATATAGGGTCGTTTCAGAATGTCCTCGACGATCACGTCGATATCCAGCGAACGGTCGAGGAAGAAGTAGGTCAGGAAATGCAGGGCCAGATAGGCGAATGCCCACAGGCCAAGCAGGCGCCGGAAGCGCAGCGGCCAGGGCTTGCCGGTGAGCCGTCTCAGGGGCGTCATGGCGAGGGTCAGCAGCAAGAGCCGCAATCCCCATGTGCCGAGCACGTCGCGTATGTAGAGCTGCGGATTCGGGCCGGTCCGCAGGCCGCCAATCTCTGCGAGTGACAGGATCAACACGATCAGCGGCAAGCTGCATGCCAGATGCGCCAGTGGTTTTCCGACCAGCCGGATCTGCCGCGCGCTGACCACCGCTCAGAAATTCTTGACCAGATCGAGGCCTGTGTAGAGCGAAGCTACCTGCTCCGCATAGCCATTGAACATCAGCGTCTCCTGGCGGGCAGCAAACAGGCTGCCGAGACCCGAGGACACGCGCCGCTCGGTCGCCTGGCTCCAGCGCGGATGATCGACCTTCGGGTTCACATTGGCGTAAAAGCCGTATTCAGATGGCCCCGCGAGCGACCAGGTGGTGGGCGGACGCTTCTCGGTAAAGCTGATCCGGACGATGGACTTGATGCCCTTGAAGCCGTATTTCCACGGCACGATGAGGCGCAGCGGCGCACCGTTCTGCGCCGGCAGTTCGACGCCGTAGACGCCCACCACGAGCAGGGTCAGGGGATGCATGGCTTCCGCGATTGTGAGCCCCTCGACGTAGGGCCAGTCGAGCACGCGGCTTCGTTGCCCGGGCATCTCTTCTGGCCGGACGACCGTTTCGAAGGCCACGAATTTTGCTTTTGAGGTCGGTTTGTAGCGCTTCAGAACCGAGGCCAGTGGAATACCGACCCACGGCACGACCATCGACCAGGCTTCCACGCAGCGCATGCGATAGATCCGTTCCTCCAGCGCCTGTGCCTTGACGATGGTGTCGAAGTCGTACGTGCCCGGGGCTTCGGTTTCGCCGTCGATCCGCACTTTCCAGGGCTTTGGCTTGAAGCGGCCCGAGTTTTCTGCAGGATCGCCCTTGTCCGTACCGAATTCGTAGAAATTGTTGTAGCTGGTGATCTCGTCGAAGGTGTTTGGTGTGTCTTTCAGGCTGCCTGGCCAGCGCTGGACGCCGGTCAGCCGCCGGAAGCCTGCCGGGATCTCGCTGGCCGCAGCGGTTCCGGCCAGCAGCGCGCCGGCCCCGATGAAGCCGGCCGAGCGGAGCAGTTCGCGACGATTGAAGTAGTGCTGCGCCGGCGTGATTTCAGATGAATTGATGTCAGGGGGTTTGCGGATCAGCATGCGGGGTCCTCGTCATGGCCCTGTTTGACGTCGCCAGGTGCCATTCAGTTCCCAGTCCCAGGGGATGAAGCGCAGTTCAAAGCCGTCAGTGGCGAGCAGCGCAGCAGTTGCCGGGTCGCTGGCATAAGCCGAGAGGTACTTCTGTACCGAGCCTGCCGCCCTGCTGAAATCTTCTCCGTACCAGTCGAAGATCCTCGAGACAAAAGCGATCTTTCGCTGCACATCGTAGCGATTGCGGGTGCTGTCGTTGATGAATGCACGTGCCGCAACGTCCAGTTGTTCCTCGAGTTTTTCCGGAACATAGGCCCGGCTGGCGAGTCGTGGACAGGAGATCGAGGCGCAGACGATGGCGAAGTGGATGCGCGGGTCGCCTTCCGGAATCAGTTGCCCGGTTTCAAGATCCTGGAGGCTGACCGGCCGACCCATCAAGGCGTATTTCCGGCGTTTGAAGTAGGTGTAACGGGCGAGCCAGGAAGAGGGCGCGTAGCCATCGAGGATGCCGCGAATCGCAAAGGCATTGTAGGCATTGATGAAGAAGGCGCGGCGGGCATGACCGTCTTCCAGATCTTCGGCGCGGGTGTCGTCAAGACTGGTCAGAAAGCGTGCAAAGGCCGGATCGGCATTGATACCCGCGTAGTCGACAAAGCCCTGTTGCACATTGCGCAGCAGTACCCCGTCGAATGCACTGTGGTCAGGCGCTGCAGCCTGACCGGCGGCCCAGATGAGGCTGAGCCCCGTCAGGAGCACGATCATGCACAGGCAGCGTGCAGGAATCTGGCGCCCGCGGAACAGGCCGCCGTCGGATTGAAGGTACAACATCGGATGCATTCTAAGCGCAGTTGCGGGAGTCCGTTCCACAGGCATTGCCGAATACGCGGCCGGGTCAGTTGCGGCTGTCGGAGTCGGGCTGGCTGAGGGGCCTGCCGCTATCGGGTACATCGGGTGGCGGAGCGGCTTCGGGCTCGATCCGGTAGGAGAATTCGTGACGCAGACTGAGCCCCTCGGCAGGTGCCGCTGCCCCGTCCACATAGCGCGGCCGGTAGAGCGAACGGCGCACCGCATTGAGAACGCTTTGGTCGATCAGTCCGGCCGGGTCTGATTCCATTACCTCTGCCGAGCTCACCCGACCCATCGCATCGACCGAGTACCTGACGACCACGTAGCCTGACTCAAGCTTGCTGCCGGGGGGCAGGTTGCGCGCAGACGCGGGGTATATCCGCGGCGGCGGGTTCCAGAACAGCCGCATCGGCCGGGCGAAAAACCCGTCGCGCTGCACGGCATATTTCTCGTCGCCGGACAGCGTCTGCCAGGCCTCGTCATAGGCTTCGCCGGACGAGTTGCGCTTCCCCCAGATCCGGTACAGATCCCCGAACTCGACCAGTACACGGGCCCGTTGCACGGGGTCTGGTTCGGGTTGCTGATCGACGATGTTCAGCGCCTTGCGCAGTACCACGCTGCTCATCGGAAACAGGGTTTCCGGTTCCTGCATCGGGTCTGCCACCGGCGACTGCAGGGCCTGCTGCCGGTAACTGCTGGCGATGGCGATCAGCGGCTCAACCATCGCCGGGTCATTCTCGCCCCCGGTGGCAGCGATCCGCCGCACCATGTCCTGGCGCACCAGCCGTGCCGACAACACCTGGCCCGTCTGCTCGTACCAGTCGCCCAGCCTGGACAAGGCCGGCAGCAGTTCCGGACTCTCCTTGCCCAGCCGGTGCGCCATGATCTGCAGCTGCGATTCCTGGTGGAAATTCGCCTTTTCGAAATCCTTCTGGCCGAGGTAGCTTTCCGTGAGGGCATCATGGACCGGCAGCTGATCGAGATTGTAGAAGCCCTGGTTGACATGATTGACATGCAGTGCTCGCTCAAAGCTCTCCGTGGCCTGAACGAACTGTCCTGCCTGCATGTAGGTCCGGCCGAGCCCCATCAGCGGCGTGACCAGTTGTGGCGAGACGATGCCTTCGTGCTTTTCCACCAGCGTGACAGCTGCGCTGTAATTGTTCCCGGCAGCCAGCAGGTCGCCGGCGCGCAACTGCGCGGTGGCAAGATTGGTCAGCGGAGTCAGCAGTGCTGCATTGTCGTCGCCTTCCAGTTCGCGGGTCAGCTCCACGACTTCGAAGGCTGCCGGTACGGCATCGGCTGGCCGGTCTTCGTCCAGCAGGCGCAGCATTCTCTGGTAAGCAGCAGAGCGCCGTTCCGCAGCTGTTGCCGACACCGGTGCTGACGGGATGGTGCCGGTTTCCCCGGCATATGCCGCATGGCTCCAAAGACCCGCACCCGCGCAGCTCATGGCGACGATGAGGCCGACCATGCTCTGCGTCACGGGAAGCCGACAGGACTGGTACATGGCGGCAAATTACCAATTCCCGCCGGCCGTGCATATCGGGTAGGGTGTGCCGGTATGCAGTCCGACAACAGGCATTTCGTCAACGGCAACCCGCTGCGGCCGCCGTTCCCCGATCACCTCAGGCTGGCGATGTTCGGGATGGGCTGCTTCTGGGGCGCCGAGCGCCGCTTCTGGCAGTTGCCGGGGGTGTGGACCACGGCTGTCGGCTATTCGGCTGGCTCGACACCGGATCCCGACTACAAGCAGGTGTGTTCCGGGCGCACCGGACACAGTGAGGTCGTGCGCGTGGTCTATGACCCGGCGCTGATCACCTACCCGCAACTGCTGACGGTTTTCTGGGAATCACACGATCCGACCCAGGGCATGCGCCAGGGTAACGACGTGGGAACGCAGTACCGCTCCGGAATTTACTGGTATGACGACGAGCAGCGCGAGGCCGCCCGGCACTCGGCCCAGCGATTCGGCGAGCGTCTGGCTGCCGGCGGCTTCGGCCCGGTAACCACCGAAATCGAGGCAGCCGGTGAGTTCTGGTATGCGGAGGACTATCATCAGCAATACCTGGCCAAAAACCCCGGCGGTTACTGCGGACTTGGCGGTACCGGGATCAAATGCACTGACTGACCAGAAACGGGCACCAAAAGTGTGACCGTTTCCATGCGGCGCCGCGGTGCACTGCATACCATGCCGGATATAGATGCCGGCATGTCGCCGGACGCCGGAATCATTTGTGCAGCCCAAGCGACTCAAGATCGACACTGCCAACCTCCAGTGCGGCATGTACGTGGCCCAGCTCGACCGCCCCTGGCTGGAGACGCCGTTCCTTTTCAAGGGCTTCGAGATCCGCGAGGCGAAGGAGCTGCAGCTGCTCCGCCAGTTCTGCAAGCACGTTTATGTAGACGCCAGCCAGGGCTCATTGCCTGAAGAAATAGTGCTCGGCGCGCGGCGCAAGGAAGAACATTACGCCAGTGTGCTGGCGGCTCCGGCGACGCGCCGGGCGCATGCGCCGCCGGCAGGACTGGCGCGGCGACTCGTCGATTCGCTGGCCCGGCTCGACCGGAATGGCGTGCTGACCAGATTGCTGCCCACGCCACACTACAGAAACGCGGTGCCGACACATCTGGAGGCGCCGAGAGCGGCAGAAGCCTACGACAATGCAACGCGTGTACTCAGCGAGATGCTCGAGCAGTTTCCGCAGGTCAAGAAGATCGATGCCGGGCGCCTGCAACAGGCCATCAGGCCGCTGGTCGACAGCATCCTGCGCAATCAGGATGCAATGGCCTGGCTGGTATGTCTGCGCAAACGTGACCTGAACAGCCCGCTCCGGCAAACAGGCAGCGCCGTGTGGGCGGCGATCCTCGGCCGGCATCTGGGTTTTGAGCGCAGTGCGATCGAAACGCTCGCGCTCGGCGGCCTGCTGCTCGATATGGGCAATGCGCGGCTTCCCCAGAGCATCATTCTCAAGCAAGGCCCGCTCGAAGAAACCGAGCAGAAAATCATCCGCAAGCATGTGGCCCTGGGGCTGGAGATGGTGCGTACAACACCTGGCCTGAACGCTGACGTCATCGCAATGCTGCAGCACCATCATGAGCGGAACGACGGTTCCGGCTATCCCGGAGGTCTGTCTGGTGCTGATATACCGGTTTTCGGCCGCATTGCCGGCCTGGTCGACTGTTTCGACGCAATGACGACCAAGCGTCCCTATGCGCCGGCGCGGTCCGCATACGATGCGGTGAGGGAACTCAACAGTCTGTCCGGCACCCTGTTCCAGAAAGAACTCGTCGAGCAGTTCGTGCAGGCTGTCGGCATGTTCCCGACCGGATCGCTGGTCGAGCTGAATACCGGCGAGATTGCAGTCGTGACCGCACAAAACCGGGTGCAGCGACTGCGTCCGATGCTGAGGCTGCTCAGCAATGCCGACAAGACCCCGCTGGCTGCACCGAAGCCGCTCGATCTCCGCAGTTCGCGCCGAACAAGCGGTGAAAGTGATTCGCGCTGGATCGTCCGCGGCCTTGATCCCGGCGCTTTCGGGCTGGATCCCAAAGACTTTTTCCGCTGATCGCTGGTGCCCGCTGCGCTCCCCGTATAATCGGCCGGTCCTGGTGCCGGTATCGAGGAGCGAAAGCCGCGTGAGCAGTCGTCGTCTGCGACAGATCCTGATCGTGTTGTTCCTGCTGGCAGCTGTTGCACTGCTGGTCTGGTATCTCGGTCGCCCGAAGCCGGTACCCGTTACGGTCGCAACGGTTGAAAGCGGTTCCGTGCTCGCCACCGTCTCCAATACCCGCGCCGGCACCGTCGAGGCATGCCAGCGCGCGCGCCTTGCGCCGCCGATGGGCGGGCAGATCGCCCGTCTGCCCTTCAAGGAGGGCGATCGCGTCAAGGCGAATGACGTACTGGTGGAACTCTGGAACCAGGACCTGCGTGCCCAGGTTCTGCAGGCGGAGCGCGACGCGGTGGCAACCCGGAGCCTGGCGCAGGAAGCCTGTGTCACGGCTGAGGTGGCGAGGAAGAATGCGGCCCGTATCAGGCAGCTGCGTCCCCAGGGGCTGGTCTCCGAAGGCGACCTCGAAAAAGCGATCGGTGAAGCAGATGCGCGTGCCGCCGCCTGTAATGCAGCGGTCGACCAGGAAAAAGTCAGCCAGGCGCGCGTCGACGTGTCCCGAGCCAGTCTCGAGCGCACGTTCCTGCGTGCCCCATTTGCCGGTGTGGTTGCAGAGATCAATGGCGAAGTCGGCGAATTCGTGACGCCATCGCCGGTCGGCATTCCTACACCGCCGACCGTGGATCTCGTTGATGGCAGCTGCCTCTATATCTCCGCGCCCATCGATGAGGTCGATGCTCCGGCAGTCCGCGCCGGTCAGCGCGCCCTGATCACGCTGGATGCCTTCCCGAACCAGCGTTTCCCGGGCTTTGTTCGTCGCGTGGCGCCATACGTGCTGGAAGCCGAGAAACAGGCGCGCACCGTCGGCGTGGAAGCCGAGATCGAGGATCCGGAGAAATACAGTTTGCTGCCCGGTTACAGCGCTGATGTCGAGATCATCATCGAGAAGCGCGAGAAGGTGCTGCGGATTCCGACGCAGGCCTTGCTCGAGGGCAAGCGCGTGCTGGTCCTTGATCCCGTCACCGGTATCCTGCATTCCCGCGAGGTAGAGCGCGGCGTATCGAACTGGGAGTACACCGAGATAAAGTCCGGCCTCAAGGCCGGCGATCAGGTGGTGACATCGATTGATCGTGAAGGTGTGGCCGACGGTGTCGCCGCAGTCCAGGAGTAGTCCGACGCCGGACGCGGCCGCGATTCTGCGTCTGGAGCAGCTGACCCGGATCTTTGCTGTCGGCGACCAGTTCGTGCGTGCGCTCGACGGCGTGGATCTCGGCATCGGTGCGGGCGAGTACATCTCTCTGATGGGGCCTTCGGGTTCCGGCAAGTCCACCCTGCTGAATATCCTCGGTCTGCTCGACAGGCCGACCTCGGGTGAATACTGGCTGGCTGGCGAGCAGACCTCGACGATGAACGATGATCGGCTGGCCGATACCCGGCAGCGTGAGATCGGCTTCGTGTTCCAGTTCTTCCATCTGATTCACCGCATGACCGCCGTGGAGAATGTGGAGCTGCCGTTGATGCTGGCCGGCGTGCCGCAGGCCGAACGCCGCGCCCGCGCTATGGAGGTGTTGCGGCGCATGGGGCTCGAGGCGCGCGTCGACCATCGCTCGAACCAGCTTTCCGGTGGCGAGCGACAGCGGGTTGCGATAGCCCGTGCGGTGGTGATGCAGCCAAAAATCCTGCTGGCGGATGAACCCACCGGCAATCTGGACAGCGTCTCCGGCGGCGAAGTCGTGAAGATCGTCGAAGCCCTGCATGACGAGGGCCTGACGCTGGTGGTGGTCACGCACGATCAGGCGATCGGCAGCCGGGCACACCGTCGACTGCTGATGCGTGACGGCAAGGTTGTGCAGGACGTCAGCGGATGAAGCTGGCCGACCGTCACCGCGTGGCCTTTGGTGCGCTGGCGCGCGCTCCGTTGCGTACGGCGATGCTGCTGCTGGCCACGGCTATCGGTGTCGCAGCCGTGCTGGTCCTGACGGCATTGGGTGAGGCTGCACGCCTGTACATTGCCGACGAGTTCCAGTCACTCGGTACGGATCTGCTGGTGGTCATGCCGGGGCGCACCGAAACCAGCGGCGGTGCGGGCATGATGTCGGGCGCCACGCCGCGCGACATCACGCTCGATGATGCGCGCGCCTTGCTGCGCAGCTCTGCGATCGCGACCATCGCGCCGCTGGTGGTCGGCGAAAGTTCGGTCTCGGTCGGCTCGCTCGAGCGGGACGTCACGATCATGGGCACGACGGCCAGTTACGCAACCATTCGTCACTGGACCATGGCCAGCGGCGAGTTTCTGCCGGACGTCGACATGGACCGGGAGTCGCCGGTCTGCGTGGTCGGGAGCACCATCGGGAGTGAACTGTTCCGTGGTGAGCCGCCAGTCGGCCGCTGGCTGCGGGTCGGCGACCGTCGCTGTCGTGTTGCCGGTGTGCTCGCCCGGCAGGGCATCTCGGTGATGGTCGATGTCGATACGGTGGTGATGATTCCGGTGGCGATGGCCCAGAGCCTGTTCAATTCCGCCGGACTGTTCCGGGTGCTGATACAGGCGCGCGGCCGGGATGTCATGCCGGCTGCAAAGCGCTTCGTTCTCGCCACTTTCAAACAGCGACATCACGGTGAGGAAGATGTAACCGTGATCACGCAGGATGCGGTGTTGCAAACCTTTGACGGCATACTCGGCGCGCTGACCCTCGCGCTCGCCGGCATCGCTGCCATCAGCCTGCTCGTTGCGGGCGTGCTGATCATGAATGTCATGCTGGTTGCGGTCAGTCAGCGTACGGAGGAGATCGGCCTGCTCAAGGCACTGGGCGCACGCCGCAGCCAGGTGCTCGCGCTGTTTCTCACCGAGGCGCTGTATCTCGCGCTGCTCGGCGCCCTGGCCGGTGTGCTGGTCGGCTTTGCCGGCGTCTGGCTGCTCGGCAACCTCTATCCCGACTTCACATTCCGGCCACCGGTATGGGCCGTGCTTGGCGCCGTGCTGCTGTCCATGGGCTGCGGCATGCTGTTCGGTATCCTGCCGGCCCGGCGTGCGGCGCGTCTCGATCCGGTTGCGGCGCTCGCCAGGCGCTGAACGGCGTAGCTGATGCGTATCGCTGAACTCATCCGCTTTACTGCCCGGTCAGCGGTATCCCATCGTCTGCGCAGCGTGCTGACTGCGCTCGGCATTGCGATCGGCGTCGCCGCGGTGCTGCTGCTGACCTCGATCGGCGAAGGGCTGCACAAGTACATGCTCACGCAGTTCACGCAGTTTGGTACCAACATCATTGGCGTCAATCCGGGCAAGGCCAAGACCTTTGGAATGCCGACCGGCGTGCTGAACTCCGTCCGGCCGCTGAACCTCGACGATGCGGCAGCACTCAAGCGTGTGCCGTATGTGCGTTCGACCCTGCCTCTCGTGCAGGGTACGGCATCGGTGGAGAGCGGCGGGCGGGAGCGCAAGGTCATCGTCAGCGGCACGGGTTCCGAGATGACCGAGACGCTGTCTTTTCGCGTCGCGCTCGGTAATTTTCTGCCTGCCGACAATCCGGATGCGCCGCGCGCCTATGCGGTACTCGGCAGCAAGGTGCGCACGGAACTGTTCGGTGAGCGCAATCCCCTCGGTGAGCGCGTCCGTATCGGCGGACAGCGCTATACCGTGATTGGCGTCATGGAGTCCAAGGGCACGATGTTCGGTTTCGATCTGGACGATGCAGCCTATATCCCGGTTGCCAAGGGTCTGGAACTGTTCAACCGGGAAGGCCTCTTCGAGATCGATGTCCTGTACGAGGAGGGCGCGCCGGTTGACGAGGTCGTCGAAGGCATTCGCCGGGTACTCATCGCCCGCCATGGCAGCGAAGATTTCACGATCACCACGCAGCAGGAAATGATGGATGTGCTCGGCTCGGTCCTCGATGTGATCACCTTTGCGGTCGGCGCCCTGGGTGGAATTTCGATGCTCGTGGGCGGCGTGGGCATCTTCACGATCATGACCATCGCGGTGCGTGAAAGGACCGCCGAGATCGGCCTGCTGCAGGCCGTAGGCGCACACCGGCGGCAGATCCGCAACATTTTCCTCGGGGAATCGATGGTCCTGGCCGCAATCGGCGGCTTCTCGGGCATTGCGCTCGGCTTTGGCATCCTCGGGCTCTTGACCCTGCTGGTGCCGGCGCTGCCGGTCAGTCCGTCGTGGTCCTACATGGTGGCGGCCGTGCTGGTGGCCGTGCTGATCGGACTCATTGCCGGCGTGCTTCCGGCCTGGCGTGCGGCGCGGCTCGACCCGGTGGAATCGCTGCGGACGGAGTAGCCGCGCGGGGCTTCAGTCCCGCCGGATGAAGTTGACCTCGACACGGCCTTTCGGGCCGAATATCCACGAGCCGATGCCGCTCACCACGCTGACGATCAGGGCCCCCCAGACTGCCGACCAGAAACCGGTGACATGGAAGCCGGGCAGCAGCCATGCTGCCAGTGCCAGCATCGCGCCATTCAGGATCAGCACAAAAAAGCCCAGCGTGACGATCGTCAGGGGCAGGGTGAGGATCATGACCAGCGGCCGCACGAAAGCATTGATGACGCCGAGTACGATGGCAGACGCCAGCAGCCAGGTACCGCTGTCGAAACTGATGCCGTCGAGCCAGGTTTCGGCAAGCCACAGGCCTGCCGCGGCAATCAGGGCGCGAAACAGAAAGTTATCCATGGGCTTCTCCGGGTAGTGGCAAAGCCTTTCGTGACTTGCGGGTGAGGCCTGCATCCGGGACAGCGGCAGGTCCGGTGGAGTCGGTCTTTGGCAGCTCCAGCAGGACGCGCAACCCCGGCGCATTGTCGGCCAGAATCAATTGCCCACCGTGATGTCGTGCAATCGCATTGACCAGTGACAGACCGAGTCCGCTGCCGGGGATGCCGGTGACGGTTGCGGTCCGGTAGAAGCGGTCCAGTACCTTGCCGCGCTCGCTTTCCGGTACGCCGGGGCCCTGGTCGCTGACGGTGATGGTCAGGACGTCGCCCTCGTCGTGCATCTCCAGGCGCACATCAGAACCCGGCGGGCTGTACTTGATCGCATTGTCGAGCAGGTTTGAAACCGCCTGGAAGATGAGGTCCCGGTCGCCGCGCACATGGCCGGCTGCAGGGCCCAGATGCACGGCGATCTCCTTCTCTTCGCCGACGGCATGATAAAGCTCCCATGCGTCATGCAGCAGCGCGCCGAGATCGATGTCAGTCCATGCCTCGTCGTGGGTGCCGGATTCGATCCTGGCAATGCGCAGCAGTGCGCGAAAGGTTGCGAGCAGATGGTCGGCATCGGTGATCGTTGCGTTCAGCTCGTTGCGCACCGTTTCGCTGATGTCGGGATAAAGCGCGAGGTTCTCGAGCCGGCCGCGCAGCCGGGTCAGCGGTGTACGCAGGTCATGGGCGATGTTGTCGGTCACTGCCCGCACGCTGTCGATCAGCGAGTCGATCCGGTCGAGCATCGCATTGAGGTTGTCGGCGAGCTGGTCGAACTCGTCATTGATGCCGCGTACAGGCATGCGGCGCTGCAGACGCCCCGCCATGATTTCCCGGCTGGTGCGGTTGATCGCATCAACGCGGCGCGTCACGCTGGAACTCATCACGATGCCACCGAACAGCGCCAGCAGCAGGCCGATGACCAGCGTCAGGATGTAGACGCGGTTGATCAGCTGCCGGGTGGCAGCCAGGGTGGCCTGCTCCTTCGCGACCAGTAAACGGTGTCCTTCACTGGTTTGCAGTATCTGTCCCTGAAAAGGTACGGCCTGGCCGTTCCGGTCGGGTTGCGTAAAGTGATACCAGCCGTTGGCATCCAGCTCACCGGCAGGCCACGCCGACATGTTGCCGAGAACCGGGCGCTGGTCGGCGGTTACCAGCAGATAGAGGGTCGACCGGTCCGGATCGCGTGCGATGCGGTCGCGAATCACCGCCTCGACGCCGGGGCCTCCGGTCTGGCGGAACTGTTCGGTGAGTCCGCGGATTTCAGCGCTTATCGTGGCGTTGGTCTGCTGCTCGAGATAACCGTTGGTTTCCCAGTAGATGTAGCCGACGAGAATCATCGCCGAGCTGCCGAAAATCCCCATGTACCACCACGCGAGCTGGAAGGTGGATGTACGGATCAGCCTAAGGGGATTCACTCAGCTTGTACCCGGCGCCGCGCACCGTATGTATGAGTGGCGGGTCGAAGTCCTTGTCTACCTTGCGCCTGAGACGGCTGATGTGCACGTCGATCACGTTGGTCTGCGGATCGAAGTGATAGTCCCAGACGTTCTCCAGCAGCATGGTGCGTGTGACAACCTGGTCACGGTTACGCATCAGGTACTCGAGCAGGCGGAATTCACGCGGCTGCAGATCGATCTCCTTGCCGGCGCGGTGTACTGCGCGGCTCAGCAGGTCCACGTGCAGGTCGCCAACCTGTACTTCTGTAACGGTTTCTGCGCCCTCGCGTACCGGGCGCCGGGCGATGGCTTCGAGTCGTGCCATGAGCTCGGCAAAGGCGAAGGGCTTGCCGATATAGTCATCCGCCCCCGCCCGGAGTCCCTTGACCTTGTCGTCGACCTCGCCCAGTGCGCTGAGGATCAGTGTGGGCGTGGTATTGCCGGCAGTCCGCAGCGTCTGCACGATGCTGAGCCCGTCAATGCCGGGCAGCATGCGGTCGATGATCAGCGCATCGTAGTTGCCGCTGCTCGCCAGGAACTGCCCGTCCTTGCCGTCGGCGCAATGGTCGACGGTATGGCCGGACTCACGCAGTCCGCCGATGATGAAGCTGGCTACGCCGGGATCGTCTTCGATTACGAGGACACGCATATTGCCAATGATAGCCGGGACAGCCTGCCTGGTGGAGCCTGGATCGGGAAAACGCTCAGTTCCGGGTCTGCACTTGCGTAGTCAACAGGTGCAGCAGGGCAGTCTGGGAGTGCACGCCGGTCTTGTGGAAGATCCGGGACAGGTGTGTTTTCACGGTATTTGGGCTGATATTGAGGGCATCAGCCGCCTGCTGCGCCGTCTTGCCGGTGAGCAGGGTCTTGCAGAGTCGCACTTCCGCCTTGCTGAGCCCGTAAGTCCCTGCCAGATCGGCAGGCAGGTCAGGCTGGTGGCCGCGCTCATCGTAGATCAGCGCGACACAGGCCGCCCGCCTGGGAAGCTCGGCCATTTCGGAGTGCTTCGTCAATGGCGAGAACACGAGCTGACAGGGCTGGGCTCCCCCATTGCGCGGGATGACGATCGGTGCCGGAGGCCTTGCCAGCTGGCCCTGACTGAGCGCAATGGCGTTCGGCAGCGCCGCATCGAGCATCGCCTGTGCACGCGAGTCTGCGGTGCGCAGCTTCCCGTTCCGCAGCGCAAGCCCTCTGTCACGCGCGAACATTGCCGCTGCGCTTTCGTTGACGAGTATGGGCCGTCCACTGACATCAAATACCACGATGCCACACGGTGCCATATCGATCATCGCAGCCAGCAGCGCATTGTTCTGGCGAATGCTGGCGATGCTCGTGTGTACGCTGATGCTCCTGCACAGGTGTGGCAGCAGCGCCTGGGACAGCAGATCGATATCTGCCGTGGTGAAGGGGTCGTCGTCGATGCAACGGGCCAGCGACAGGACCGAGGTCACGCCATCGTGGCTGCCTAGCGAGGCAAACAGAAAGTATTCGAGCTGCCAGGGAGCAGCCAGCTCACGGTGAATCTCGGTCTGGTGGGCCAGATCGGGTGCGACGATTTCGCTGCTCAGCCGGATCGCACCGGCTGGCTGGTCGAGCATGGCCTGCAGGTAGATGTCATCGCCGCCCTCGCCCCAGCGTGGCGTGAAGGCGTGATTGAAAGATTCGTCGATACCGCCGGCAACATGCATGGACTTCAGCTGATTGGCGAAGTCCATTCGGTGGATCATCGCAAACCGGGTCTGCAGCAACCTGGCAGCAGCAGTGGTGAAATCGCGCCAGCCGGAAGCCAGAAATGGTGCCTCGTAAGCCAGGCTGATGAGCCGTGAGAGTTCAACCGGATCGAGCGTAGCGGGAGAATTGACCATCTGGCATCACCTCTTTCGGCCAGATCAAGTTCATGGACGATTTGCGGCCGTCCATCCTTCCCCACGAAGTTTTCAAGGCAGCGCCTATTGAATCGGGCGCACCGGGTGCTGTCAAGCAGCGGCGTGTCTGGCAGCGATCCGTTCCAGCATCTGTCGCCGTGCTTCGAAGTGATATCCGGTGTTATGTGCAGTGGCCGCGACAGCTGGACGCTTCAGCAAGGCGCTCATCCAGTCACGCAACCGGCCGCAGTCTTCGGGCAAAACGGCGCCGGCCAGCTGTGCATACATTTCAAAGCGTTCAAGAAAGGGTGCGAACTGGATGTCGGTCAGCGAAAATTGCTGCCCGAAGAACCAGGGGCCGGATCCGGTCTTGCGCAGCCCCGCGTGTTCGATATGGCGCAGCACTTCCGAAAGCCTTTCGACGTTGGCAGTCCGCTTCTGTGCGTCGTCGGCTTCCGACATCAGCTTGTGCGCTGCCGGCAGAAATCGCGTTTCACAGTAATCCATCCAGATCCGCGCCTCGGCCCGCAGGGCCGGGGATTCCGGCATCAGCGCCGGTTGCGGAAAAGCCTCGTCGAGGTACTGGTTGATGATCGTTGACTCATGGACGGTCACCCCTGCGTGACGCAGCACGGGGACTTTTCCGTAGGGTGAAATCGCCGCGAACCATTCGGGGCGGTTGAACAGGTCGATCTCGATGAGTTCGAAGTCGAGCTGCTTTTCCAGCAGGGCAATGTGCACGCGTTGTGCGTAGGGGCAGGCTGCAAAACTGTAGAGCTGGATCGCGGACAAGCGGAAGTCCTCCCTCAGGCGGCAAGGTTTGCGGCCGCCAGAACTGCTGCATCGACGATACGCTGGCTGACCCGTACCTGGCCAGGCAGCACCGCGCGTGCAATATCGCCGCGCCGGGCTGGTCTCCAGAGCATGGCATCGGTTTTCAGCGCATCGCCGCTGCCGTCGCAGACGAGGGCAATTTGGGGACGGGCCGGCTCATGAGCAGTCTGGCTCCGGACGATACCAAGCCGGCCGTCCGCGAGCTGCACCCATGAACCGGTTGGATAGACACCGAGCGCCTGAATGAAGGTTTTTACCAGGGCTGAATCAAACTGCGTGTCGCGCATGGAATTCAGGAGTCGTATGGCATCGTGTGCAGGCAGCGCGGGGCCATAACTCTTGTGCTGCATCAGTGCGTCATAGGTATCGACGATTCCGGCGAGCCGCGCGCTGAGCGACAGACGCGTGCCACGGACGCCGCGTGGGTAACCGCTGCCATCGAGCCGTTCATGGTGGCCGAGTATGGCCTCTTCCAGGGTTTCAGAAATGACTTCGGCGGCGCGCACCATGTACAGCCCGCGTCGTACGTGCCGCGTGATGAAGCCGCGTTCAGGGCCGGTCAGGCGTGCAGGTTTGGCCAGAATGGTGATGGGCACGGAGATCTTGCCGATGTCCAGCAGCAGTCCCGCGAGGGCCAGTTCGTCGAGCACTGTCCGCTCAAAGCCGATGCGGTGGCCGGCAATCGTCATGAGTACGGCCGAGCCGAGCGCGCGGCGATACAGGAAACCGACATGCAGTTCCGTCGCCAGCAGCCACGGCAGGGTATCGCTGTCCTCGACCAGGTTGCTGACCAGTGCCTTGAGGGCCAGTCTGGGTGCGTCGAGGGAGATCTGCTCCGAGCGTCGTGCTTCGCGCACAGTCGCATCCAGCGCGTGACCGGTTTCGTGCAGTGCGTGCCGGCTCCGGTCGAGGCCGGACAGTCTATGGTCTGGTTTCAGGGTGCTCACGCGAGCGGTCAGACCCGTGCTGAACAGGTCGCTCTCGCTGTGCTCGGAAAGTACCGGGTCGACATACACATAGCTGCAGACACGACGCAAGGCTTCGATCTGTTCCGCGTGGGCGAGCAGAAAACCATGCGCGTGGAACGGCGTCTGCAGCCAGGGGCGGTCGAGCTCGGCGACATACATGCCGAGCTGCAACCGTCTGCAGTCAACCGGAATCAGCTGCGCTGAAAACACGCCTGCCATTTTTTTCTTGTTCTTGTTACGGCCAGCCCACTCTAACAGCAGACAGCTTCCGGAACTGTGACGGGCTGCACGGCATTTCCCGGAATGTTGTGGTCCCCGGGGCTGTTCGCTGCCTTATGGTGAATGAAGTGGCGCCAGGGATTGCAGGTATACCGCAATCGCGCGGCGATCAGCTGCCGTCAGCTGACTGGTGTTGTCGTCGATCACTTCGCTCATCGAGGAACCGGCGAAGTCACCGTCCGGCAGCATGCCCATTTCAAGAAACAGAAGGATATCGTCGATCGTCCACTGGCCGATCCCGCCTTCACGATCCTGGCGGATGCCGGGAATTTCCTCGTCGTCGGGGCCATCAGGGTTGCCGGCGAGTTCCCGCGAATCATCGCGTGCGCCCAGAAAATTGCGCGGGGTATGGCACTCGCCGCAATGACCCAGGTGGCGGACCAGGTAGGCACCCCGATTCCATTCCGCATCCCGTGCCTGATCAGCCTGAAAAGGTTGCGGATGAAACCAGAGCAGGTTCCAGCCCAGCATGACCTGGCGCCAGCGCAGGTACCAGGGCAGTTCGTGCGGGGGAACCGGATTGTGTACCGGCGGCAGGCTGCGCAGATAAGCGGCGATTGCCGACACATCGCGATCGCTCATTCCCGCATAGGCGGGGTAGGGGAACACGGGATAGTAGAGGCTGCCGTCCGGCGCGCGTCCCTGCCGGAGCGCCGCATCGAAATCACGGTCCGTCCAGCCACCGGTGCCGGTTTCGCGGTCAGGTCTCAGGTTGGGGGAGTAAAAGATCCCGAACGGGGTTTCCAGGCGACGCCCCCCGGCAAGCGGTGTTGCGTCCGGGCGATCGGCCGTATGACAGCTGATGCAGCCGCCGGCATGGACGAGATAGCGGCCGCGTTCAATCTGTCCCGAATCCGCTGCTGCCGCCAGGCAGGATGCAGCGATGAGCGAGAGCAGCAGCGCGGCGAAGAACCGGGACTCCACGCGGAGTCCCGGACGCACCGCCATTACTTCTTTTCTTTCCGGTAACGGTCGTGACAGCCCTTGCAGGCCTCACCGACGGCCTTGAAGGCCTTCATGGTTGCGGCCTTGTCACCTGCCACTACCGCATCACGAAGTTCTGCCGTCGACTTTTCCACGGCGGTAACCATCTGTCCGAATTTGTCCTGTTCCTGCCAGATCAAAGGCAAGGCATCGGTGTTGCCCGTATCGGTTCCGGCCGGAAAGAGGACCTTGACCTCGGTCCCCATCGCTGCGAGTGCCTCGACGTGGGCACGCAGGTGATCCTGGTGCTCGACGCGACCGAAATTGATCAGCGAGAACGCGCCCGTGTGGGCGGCCATGGCCGACATGACGGCCTTGCGATACTTGATCGCATCGGCGGGCGCCGTGGCGCTGAAGCTGGTGCTGGCAAAGGCGAGCGTCGCAATGGTCAGGAGTATGCTCAGACTGCGGTGGTGCATTTGGATACCTCTTATGGGCTGGTGGTTGGACAACGATTGTCCAGGGGAGTGAGCTGGCCGCCGATCACCAGCGCCGTGACGATCAGGCTGCCATCCGTACACCGTGTCATTACGGCGCTGACGTCGACTGCGTAGGGGTTTTCGCCCTTGTGCGGTCTGTTTCCGTCGAAGTCCTTGTAGACCCGCAGGTTCAGCGGCGATTGCGCCGTCGTCCCGGTTTCAGCGGTTCCGGTTTCCGGCGTTGACGGCTGTGCAGTATCGAGATTCCACCGGTTCGCATCCATGGCCGAGGGCGTCTGTGCCGCGGCAGCGCCAGCCAGGAGCAACAGGAAGGGTAGCTGCGGGTGGAGGCGTATCACGGCTGCGCAGATGCCTCCCGCGCAACTGTCGGGGTCGCGAGCCAGGCCTGGATGTCTCTTGCAATTGCGGGGCCTGCTTCCTCCGCGGCCATATGCCCGACGCCCGGGTAGGTGATGATGGTGACCTCGGGTGCATTCTTCAGCATCTGGTGCAGCTCTTCGGCCTGCTCGACCGGCGCCTGGGGGTTCTTTTCTCCCCAGAGAATCAGCGTCGGTACGCGGACCGCAGCAGTGACCTTGACTATATCCGCGCTTGAGTAGCTGCGCAGCCGGGCAAGAATCGCCGCCCGTTGCCCCTCACGCATCCACATGTCGTACCACTGATCGATGAGCCGTTCAGTGACTTTGGATGGATCCCCGAAGCGCGAAGTCAGCATGAACCTGGCGAAAGCCCGCGGCGGTGCAATGTAGGCAAGAATATCCGCCCACTTCGGTACCGTACGTCCGGCGCGCTGCATGGAGCGGCCTTCGAGCGAGCCGGGGCTGAGCAGGATGAGCCGCTCCACGCGTTCCGGATGCGCTGCCGTGTAATGCATGGCAACGGTGCCGCCGAGCGATGTGCCGCCGATCGAGAAGCGTTTCAGCTGGAGCGCATCGACGAAGCGGCCAGTCAATTCCACCGTACGCTCAAGGCTGTAATCGCCGGTTGGATCCGGCCCGGTCAGTCCATGGCCGGTCATGTCGAAACGCAGCACGCGATGCGTTTTCTTCAGCGATTCGACCGCGTCGTCCCAGCTCAGCAAGCTGGCGAAATTTGCATGAATCAGAACCAGGGGCGGGCCGCTGCCTTCGTCGCGGTAATGAATCCGCACGCCGTCCACATTGAGGAACCGGGATGCCGGGTTTGCGTACTTTGCCTCGAGTACTTCGGCGGGGATATCACGATAGATCCAGGCGGCAAGCAGGAAAGCGATGCAGCCGGTGACGAGGATGCCGCCTAGCGCGTAGCCGCAATATCGTAACCATCGCATCAGGTACCTCCTGCTGGCGACTCCGGGTCAGCCAAGCGCCCGGGCGGAATCCGGTGACAGTGTTGCACGTACCATGGACAAAAAAAAACGGGGGCCATATGAGTGGCCCCCGTCTCGTCCAGAATGACGTATCTGGATCAGGGCTTTGCAGCGTCAGCGGCAGCGTCGGCGGCATCGCCGGCAGCGTCGGCAGCAGCGCCGGCAGCGTCAGCAGCGTCGCTGGCTGCATCAGCGGCAGCGCCGGCCGCATCGGCAGCGGCAGCACCTGAAGCGTCCATCGCCGCATCAGCGGCATCGCCAGCAGCGTCAACTGCCTGCGAAGCGCTGTCCATCGCCACATCTGCAGCTTCTGTTGCCTGTTCGGCAGCTTCCTTCGCCTGCTCGGCAGGCTTGCCACCACAGCCGGCAATCATCAGCAGCGCAACTGGCAGACCAAGCCATGCCTTACGGATCGTAGTGCTCATGTAGTCATCCTCCTGTATCCACAACTTCTTTACGGCCAGATTCAGGCGAAGCCTTTTCCGCCTGATATCGGCAAGCTGGTCACGGGACACCCCCCGTAAACGCCTGTTTGCCGAAACCGGTTCCCATCCCTTTGCTGCCATCCGGAATTTCCTGGTGAATGCTCCGGCGCTTCATGCCTGAACCCGCACCTGCCATCCGTCTGACAACCTGAAGCCTGCTGAGAGCCGGCAGGCGCACGTAGCATACACCAATAAGCGAGTACTGAATTCATTGACGAGGCAGCGGTAGAGGTCTGTCCTGGAAGTTGACGGCCGATGCCTGTGCCGGTCATCATAGCGACGCCGTGTCGGTAAAAGTCCATGCCCAGAATCGAAGCCGCAAACATTGAAGAACACGTCCGTCTGCAGAACGGGCGGATCCTCGCCGCTGCAACCCAGTTGTTCAGCGAGCTCGGTTACCGCGGTACCGATATGGAAGACATCGCCCAGGCAGTCGGGCTGGCGCGCAACTCCCTGTATCGCTACTACCCCAACAAGGATCACATCCTGCTGGCCTGTGTGCTGCGCGATATGGTGCCTTTTGTCGAGGAACTGAAGTCCCTGGACAGCCGATATCCGGATCCGCTGCCGCGTATCGGCGCGTGGCTGGATACCCAGATCGAGATCGCCACAAGTCCGGCACATGCCACGATGGAACTCATGGGCGAGATCCGGGAAGCCGCACCGGATCTCCGCAAGCAGATCATCGCGCTGCACAGCCTGCCGAATGCCGTGCTGGAAGGGGCGGTGAGCGAGCTGCTGAAGGGCAAGCGCCGTGACGTGCAGCTGGTGACGGCTCTGGTTGCGGGCATGGTTGAGGCGGCGTCGCGGCAGGCGATAAGACACGGCAACAAGGCGGCCGTAAAGCGGGAACTCCGCCGCATGGTCGAGAGCGTACTGATCAACTGACAGGTCCGGAAATCCGATGAACATCGACGCAAAACAACGTAACAAGATCTTGCTGCTGCTGTTTGTCGGGGTGCTGATGGGCGCCCTCGATATCGCCATCGTCGGACCGGCGTTCCCGGCAATCCAGGCCGAGTTTGCCGTCGACAGCCGGCGGATGGCCTGGATCTTCAATATCTATGTGCTGGTCAGCCTGATCAGTACGCCACTCATGGCGAAGCTCTCTGACCGCTTCGGCCGGCGCAGCATCTACATCCTCGATGTTGCCCTGTTCGTTTCCGGTTCGCTGATCGTTGCCAGCGCACGCAGCTATCCGGTGATGATCCTCGGTCGTGCCGTACAGGCGTTGGGGTCGGGTGGAGTCCTGCCGGTTGCTGCCGCCGTGATCGGCGATACCTTCCCGCCGGACAAGCGTGGTGGTGCGCTGGGGCTGATCGGTGCCGTATTCGGTATTGCATTTCTGATCGGGCCGGTGCTGGCGGGTTTCATACTCAAGTACGGTACCTGGCACTGGCTGTTCCTGATCAATCTGCCGATCGGCCTGATCCTGATGATCAGTGCGGCGCGCATGTTGCCTGCGACACGGCCTGCACAGCGCAAGCCCTTTGATTTCAAGGGCGTGCTGCTGATGAGCCTGATACTCGGCCCGCTTGCGCTGGGCATCACCGGGCTTGACCGGAGCCTGCCGGCGATGGGAATGGGCGAACCGCTGGTCGGCGGGGCCATCATGTTTGCGCTGGTACTCGTACCGCTGTTCTGGGGCGCTGAAAAGCGTGCCGCAGACCCGGTGCTTCAGCCGCGTCTGTTCAGTTCCAAGCAGATGAATATCGCGGGACTGCTGTCGATCGGTACCGGCATGGCAGAAACCAGCGGCGTCTTCTTGCCTTCACTGGCAGTCGCCGGTCTGGGCATGACGGCCCATCAGGCGAGTTTCTGGATGATCCCGACAGTCATCGCGCTGGTCATCGGTTCGCCGCTGGCCGGACGGCTGCTGGACCGGATCGGCTCGAAGATCGTCGTGCAGGCGGGTCTGCTGCTGGCTGCGGTCGGCTTTTTCATGTTCGGCATCGCTGGTACCAACATGGTCTTTTTCGTGCTCGGTCAGGTCTTGTCGGGCTTCGGTCTCTCGGCTCTGCTGGGCGCGCCACTGCGCTATGTGGTGCTCAACGAGGCGGGTGCCGAGCAGCGTGGTGCGGCGCAGGGACTGCTGAGCGTGATGCTCTCGATGGGTCAGCTCAGCGGTGCTGCACTGGTCGGTGCAATTGCGGCGTCCTACGGGGCGGACAATCCGCAGGGCTTCCAGCAGGGCTTTATTGCCATTGGCTCTGTGATGGCCGTGATGACACTGTTGGCGCTCGGTCTCAAGAACCGCGCCGCGGAGCGTGCCAACAGCGCGGCCGTCAGCGCCTGAGGCGAAACCGCGAAGTCAGCCATTTGCCTCCCGCGTAGACCAGCAACAGCAGCATTGCGGCCTGCCCGGTCATGACACAGAAGAGCTTCAGTTTCTTGGCCAGCACCAGCAGGACCGGCAGCCAGGCAGTTTCTGCCGGATAGAGGCTGATGGCGCCCAGTGCGGCGATATTTTCCAGCCAGTCGAATACGGTTCCCAGCATGAACACCGGTAGCAGCTGCCGCGCTGTCAGCATCGCATACCATTTCGGCAGACTGTTGCGCAGCGCAAATGCCGCTGTTGCGGCGATGAACAGGCCGGCGAAGAAGGGGAAGGCATAGTCGATCAGCGTGAAGACATGGTAGAGATTGCGGGCTGTCTCCGTGTAGGTGGCGATTTGCGGGTAGACCTCGGCGGCTGCAAGCCCGTTTTGCAGGTCGAAGGGCTGGTTGCCCGCGGCGTGGGCCGGAAACATCGCGCCGATCCGCAGCAGCGCCAGCAGGGAGCCGGCGAAGCCGATCAACACGCCAAGGTAAAGCCACCAGCTCCGTGACGTCCGGATCACCAGATCCTGCAACCGGTTCAGCATGACGAGCCCCTGTTCCCCTCCTGCGATCATGCCTGTGTCATGCAGGCGCCTCAATCGGTGCGGCTATACTTTTTCGCTACCCATGGTAGCTGTGCGGCAGAGGTGCATTGATGGCTTACTGGCTGATGAAATCCGAACCCTCGGTGTACAGCATCGATGATCTGGAGCGGGACGGCAGCACGGACTGGACCGGTGTACGCAACTACCAGGTGCGCAACATGTTCCGCGACGAATTCCGTACAGGTGATCTGGCCTTCTTCTATCACTCGAGTTGCGCGCAGCCCGGAATCGTCGGCGTGATGACCGTGTCGGGCCTGGCCCATCCCGATGCCGGGCAGTTTGATCCGCGGTCGGACGACTTCGATGTGCGCGCGAAACGCGACAAGCCGGTCTGGCTTTCAGTGGAAATGCGTTTCAAGCAGAAGTTTTCTGCTGCCCTGACGCTCGATGAGCTGCGCCGGCATGCGGCGCTTGCGGACCTGGCATTGCTCCGCCGGGGCAATCGGCTGTCAGTCATGCCGGTCACGCCGGCCGAGTGGCGCTTCATCCTCGGTCTCGCCAGGCGGAAGAAATGAGCCGGTCGGCTGTTGAATGCGGCGCTGTCAGGTCGTGTTCTTGCGCCGGCTCTCGTCGAGTATCTGCTGACGCACTGCGCTGATTTCCGTCGTCCGTGTCGCCGGTGCCGTGGCACTGCAGGCAGGCGTGCGCGGGCAGGCATTGCTGCGCGGACAGATCACGCTGGCCGGTGACTCCAGCGCCTCGCCTACCCAGCCAATATTGAGCACTCGACCCACCGTGCGGATTGCAGCAGCGGTGGTAGCCGGCACTGTCGCCGTTCCGCTGTGCCGCCGGCAGGCCTGATGGATGCTCTGGACAATGGCTTCAGCGTCGAAGCCCTGTGATTCCAGGGCCGGTGCGAGATCGATGCCCACTGACAGCACATGCGGATTGCCGGCCATGTCCCTGGTGCGCAGCGAGTGACAGCAATAGAGGAGTGCGCGTTCACCGTCGATGAGTACGGAAATCTGCGAGGCGGGCTGCGAGGTCTTGCCGCGGCCGAGCATCCGGAACACCGCCCAGTGCGGGCATGGGTCGGAGACCATGGCGAAATTCCCCCAGGGCAGCGGGATACCGTTGCCGCGGTATACGGCGCGCAGATAACCGGGCGGATAGGCATCGAAGAAATGCCAGTGCCGGTACGGCGATACGGCAGTCATTCTCCGCATGATGACCGCGGGCGTCAGCTCCAGCTTGCTGCAGGCCTCGACACGGTAGCTTTCACGGCTGAGAAATCGGCGGAATGGCCGCTTGGGACACAAGAGCGCGCCCGCGAAGAAGCCGCACTCGAAATCGCGCCAGGCGGAAAGGACGTCCTGGGCATTCATGCCGCCGGTATTTTCCACGGTACCGGTCGGGCTGCCACCCATCTCACCGCCCGTGGCGTGCGCTGATTTCAGCCCGTCTCCGCCGTGCAGGATCCTGTGCGCCAGATGGGAGGCAAGGTCGAATTTCAGGCGGGCAGGATCCTTCTGAAGTTCACGGTTGGCGTAGACGGTACCGGGCGCCTCATAGAAGGAACGCATCACGCTCCGCACCTCGCGGTCGTTGTCCCGCGCGAGCAGCGGCTTTCGGTCGAACCAGTGGACCTTTACGCCGTGTCGCCTGCACAGGCTCAGCAGGTCATCGACCGTCAGCGGAAAGCGCCGCTCGCCGACTTCCTCGGCCGAGCGTTCCAGGTCCGGAAAATCGTTCTGCGCCATCTCCTGATAAGAGCGGATCAGCAGATGGGCAAACTGCTGACCGGTTGTCCCTGTCTGCGCCAGCAGTTCGGGAATGGCTGCTTCGAGCAATTCACGGGAAAAGAGGAAACCCGGCTCGAGCGGAATCCTTGCGGCGCCGCCCTTGACCTTTTCCCGTGGCGTCGCCTCGATCTCCGGATTCTCGTCGAGAAACCAGTGCGGGTCTTTCTGGAACACCGAGGCCAGCAGTTCCAGCAGTCCGGGCGACGGAATCCGCTGCCCGGTCTCGATCATGCTCAGGTAGGAAACGGACGGGGCGAGGTCGGCATCGAGCTGGATGCAGCGGGCGGACAGGTCCTGCAGCGTCAGCCCGTTGCGCTTGCGCAGGGTGCGGAACTTGGCGCCGAGAAAGTGGCTTTTTCTGAGCAGTGTGGACATAAGTCAGTTGTGAAATTTACACGGTGAAATTTTCAATGTGAAATTTCTCTCTGCGTTCATCGTAAGCTGCAGCCATGGATACAGCAAGCCGCACCGATCCCATCATCACGCCGCAGGCCATGCGGCTTGTCACTGAACTGCAGCAGCGCTTCAATCCGCGTCGACTGGAGCTGCTGGCCGCGCGCCGGAAGCGCCAGGCTGCCATCGATGCCGGCGCGATGCCGGATTTTCTGCCCGATACGGCGGCCATACGCGGTGCGGACTGGCGGATCGCCCCGGTACCTGCCGATCTGCAGGACCGGCGTGTCGAGATCACTGGTCCCGTCGAGCGCAAGATGATGATCAATGCGCTGAATTCCGCGGCGCTGGCCTTCATGGCCGATTGCGAGGATTCCTGCGCACCGACCTGGGACAACATCGTTCAGGGTCAGCAGAACCTGAAGGACGCCGTCGATCGGACCATCAGCCATGTCGATCCCGTCAGCCAGAAGCACTATCGCCTCAATGACAGGATCGCGACGCTGATCGTGCGGCCGCGCGGCTGGCACCTGGTCGAGAAACACGTATGCATCGACGGTCAGCCGGTATCGGCTTCGCTGTTCGATTTCGGCGTGTACCTCGCCAACAATCATGAGTCGCTGGCACGTCATGGCACCGGACCGTATTTCTACCTGCCCAAGCTGGAAAGTCACCTCGAGGCGCGGCTGTGGAACGATGTCTTCGTCGCCGCGCAGGACCATCTGGGCATGCCGCAGGGCACGATCAAGGCCACCGTGCTGATCGAGACGATCCTCGCGGCCTTCGAGATGGACGAAATCCTTTTTGAACTGCGTGAGCATTCCGCAGGACTGAACTGTGGCCGATGGGATTACATTTTCAGTTTCATCAAGAAATTCCGTAACCGGCCTGATTTCGTGCTGCCTGATCGCAGTGCAGTGACGATGGACCGCCACTTTCTCAAGTCCTATGTCGATCTGCTGATCCGTACCTGCCATCGTCGCGGTGCGCATGCGATGGGTGGCATGGCAGCGCAGATCCCGGTGAAGAACGATCCGGCCGCCAACGAGGCGGCGATGGCCCGCGTACGTGCCGACAAGTTGCGTGAAGCCAGGGCAGGGCACGATGGCACCTGGATCGCCCATCCCGGTCTCGCCGCGGTTGCCCTCGAAGCGTTTGCCACGGTCATGACCGGTCCGAACCAGTTGCAGGTCAGTCGTGAAGATGTCGTGGTGACCGCCGCGGATCTGCTGCGTGTTCCGGACGGGCCGATCACCGATGAGGGACTGCGTCACAACATCCGGGTCGGACTGCAATACCTCGAGGCCTGGCTCGGCGGGCAGGGCTGTGTGCCGCTCTATCACCTGATGGAAGACGCAGCCACGGCCGAGATCTGCCGTGCGCAGATCTGGCAGTGGCTGCGACACGGTGCGCATACCAGCGATGGCCGGCCTGTCACCATTGAGCGATTCGACACGGCCCTGCAGGAAGAGCTGCAGGTCATTGCCGGCGAAATCGGTGCGGACCGCTTCAAGGCGGGGCACTTCGATACCGCCGCGGAGATGTTCACCACGATGATCGGCGCGTCCGACTTCGATGAATTCCTGACCCTGCCAGCCTACGCAAGACTGTCCTGACACCGGTTCAACCCTTTCGAGGATTTCGCCATGACCAAGCGCAACGATGCAGACCAACTCCGGCGCGACTGGGCAGACAGCCCGCGCTGGGCCGGCATCACCCGGCCCTATTCCGCAGAGGAAGTGGTCCGCTTGCGGGGTTCGGTCCAGGTCGAGCACACGCTGGCCCGGCTCGGTGCCGAGAAGTTCTGGCGGCTCCTGCACACTGAAAACGTCGTTTCTGCGCTGGGAGCCATGACCGGCAATCAGGCAGTCGAGGAAATACAGGCCGGGCTCAAGGCCATCTACTGCTCGGGCTGGCAGGTGGCGGGTGACGGCAACAGTGCCGGCGAGATGTATCCCGATCAGAGCCTGTATCCGGTCGATTCGGTGCCGAAGATGGTCGAGCGCATCAACAATGCACTGCTGCGCACCGACCAGATTCATCACATGCAGGACGACGAGCGCATCGACTGGCTCGCGCCGATCATCGCCGACGCCGAGGCCGGTTTTGGTGGCAACCTGAATGCCTTTGAACTGACCAAGTCCCTGATCCGCGCGGGCGCCGCCGCAGTACACTTCGAAGACCAGCTGTCCTCGGCAAAGAAGTGCGGCCATATGGGTGGCAAGGTGCTGGTGCCGACGCAGGATGCGATCAACAAGCTGGTGGCGGCACGGTTTGCGGCCGATGTGATGGGTGTGCCGACGGTGCTGGTGGCCCGAACGGATGCCGACGCGGCGAACCTGTTGCAGGCTGATTTCGACAGCCGCGATGCGCGCTTCCTGACGGGCGGCCGTACCGAAGACGGATTCTTCGAGGCGCGGGCGGGCATCGAGCAGGCCATCGACCGCGGGCTGTCCTATGCGCCCTATGCGGACCTGATCTGGTGCGAGACCTCGAAGCCGGATCTCGCCCAGGCCGAACGCTTCGCCAAGGCGATCCATGCAAGATTTCCGGGCAAGCTGCTGGCCTACAACTGCTCGCCGTCCTTCAACTGGCGGGCCAACCTTCCGGTCGAGCGGCTGCGGGACTTCCGTGAGCAACTCGCGGCGATGGGTTACCGTTTCCAGTTCATCACGCTGGCCGGCTGGCATGCGCTCAACCTGTCGATGTTCGAGCTGGCCAGGGCCTACAGGCAGGATGGCATGTATGCCTACTCGGATATGCAGGAACGCGAGTTTGCCAACGAAGTACACGGATTCCGGGCCGTACGGCACCAGGCCTTCGTCGGTACCGGGTACTTCGATGCGGTGCAGACCGTGATTTCCGGTGGTGGTGCATCGACTACCGCGATGGCTGGCAGTACCGAAACCGAGCAGTTTCGTGCCGCCGGACACTGAGCTCACCGTGCGCAGCGGCCCCCCGGATGAGGGCCATGGACGGCAGTAATCACGACGCTGCCGTTCAAGCGCTGGCCGGCCGCAGCGCCGCAGCGATCTGTACGGCATTCGAGGATTACAACGACAGTTTTCGCAGCATCACGCAGCGCGCACAGCGGCGCTTCGAGATGCGCGAGTGGCAGCTCGGCCAGCGCGATGCCGTCGAGCGCATAGAACTCTACGATCATCGTGTGGAACGGTGTCTGGCCGGGCTCGTCGGCATGCTGGGCCGGCACATCGCAGAAGAAGCCACCTGGAATGCAGCGAGAACGGAATTCTCCCGGCTGACCGCCGACCGGCCGGATCGCCAGTTCTACGCGACTTTTTTCAACTCCCTGACGCGCAAGGTCTTCGCGACGATCGGCGTGAATCCCGCGGTGGAGTTTGTCACCGAGGCCGATGAACCCCCGCAGGGCGCGGCACCAGTCAGGGAAATCGGTCTGCAGCAGGGGCTGGTACGGGGTCTTGAATCCCTGCTGGCTGGCCTGCCATGGGCCGCGCAGCTGCACGATGCACCGCGTTCGGCACGATTCATAGACGGAGAAATCCGGGGCGTGCTGGCGGTACGTGGGCTGTCGTCCGGGCTCGCGCGCCTTGAAGTACTTGAGCCGGTGTTTTACCGGGCCACCCGCGCGTATGTGGTGGGCCGGGTCAGCGGTGAGGGCTGGACTTTTCCGCTGGTCATCGCCTTTGCCCACCCCGAGTCCGGCATCGTGGCCGATACGGTGATGATTTCGGATTATGAGCTGCGCCCCCTGTTCGGCTTCTCGCGCTCCTATTTCCACGTCGACCTGGCCGTGGTCGAAGCAGTCGTGCGCTATCTGTGCTCGATCATGCCGGGCAAGCCTGTCGATGAGCTGTACGCGGTGCTTGGCCGGGCGAAACAGGGCAAGACCGAGCGCTACCGCAGGCTGTTCCGTCACCTCGCTGCATCCACCGACCTGTTCGTGCATGCCGAAGGCGTGCGCGGCATGGTCATGGTGGTCTTTACGCTCAACTCCAGCGACCTGGTGTTCAAGGTCATCCGCGACCGCTTTGACTGGCCCAAGACGACATCACGTGCGGAGGTGATGGAGAAGTACCGCTTTGTATTCCGTCACGACCGCGTCGGACGTCTGGTCGACGCGCAGGAGTTCCGGCGCTTGCGATTTCCGCGCGCGCGCTTTGCACCGGAGCTGCTCGACGAGCTGATGAACTCGGCAGCCGACACCTGTCGCCTGGATGGTGATGATCTGATCATCGACCTCTGCTACGTCGAGCGCCGCCTCAAGCCGCTTGATGTCTATCTGCGTGAAGCGGAGCCGGCGGCAGCGCGCCGGGCGATTCGCGACTACGGCCAGGCGATTCGTGACCTGGCATTGAGCAATGTCTTTCCCGGTGACCTGCTGCTGAAGAACTTCGGCGTATCGCGCCACGGCCGGGTGATCTTCTACGACTATGACGAGCTGTGCCTGGTGACGGAATGCAGGTTTCGCGATCTGCCGGCCGCGCGTGACAACGATGAGGAGATGCGCGCGGAGCCGTGGTTTTATGTGGGTCCTGACGATGTATTCCCCGAGCAGTTCATCGAATTCCTGGGCCTGCGCGGTGAGTTGCGCGATGAATTTCTCAAATATCACGCGGCCCTGCTCGATGCGGATTACTGGCGACAGATCAGGTCGGCACATGCCGCGGAGGCACATCTCGAGGTCGTGCCGTACCAGCGACGGCAGATTTCGCATATCCTAGCCACCCCCTGACCCCGCTTCGTCAGATCAAGAGAATTACAGGAGTTCTTCCGTGGCTGCTTCCCTGCCGCGGGATCGTCTGATCCTGCTGGTCGGCCTCATTACCTATGGAATGGGCCAGTCCCTGCTGTTTGTCATCTTTGCGCCGCTGACACGTCGGCTCGGCATAGAGGAGTGGCAACTCGGTTTCATCATCGCTGCCTCCAACGTCATGCTGGCTTTCTCCGCACCGCGCTGGGGTACGGCCAGCCAGTCGATGGGCCGGCGCACCGTTTACCTGATCGGGCTTGCCGGCTATACGCTGGGTTACGCAGCGCTCGCGCTCGGTGTGCAGGCGGGACTGTGGGGCTGGATATCGGCCGGGCCACTGTTCGTTCTGCTGCTGGCCCTGCGCATGGCCTATGGCATCGTCGTCGGTGGTGTCAGCCCGGCGGCTACCGCGTACATCGCCGATACCACCGACGAGAGTTCGCGTGCCCAGGGCATGGCGCTGGTCGGCATGTCGGGTGGTCTGGGCACGATCCTCGGTCCGGCATTCGGTGGCGCGCTGGTGTTCGTCAGCCCGGTCTTTCCGATGTACGCAGCCGCCATGCTGGCCGCAGCTGCGGGGGTTTGGGCATATGTCGGTCTCCGCGAACCGGTGCGCCATGTGCGGAGCGGACCGACGGCGAAGCTGCGCATCCTTGATCCGCGCATCCTGCCTTACCTGGTGGGCTGGTTCGTGGTCTTCGGTGTTTTTACCGGCATCCAGACCATTACTTCGGGCTTCATCGCCGACCGCTTCGGCCTGACCGAAACAGTCGACATCCAGCACACGATGATGGTGGCGTTGCTCGCGATGGCCTTCGTGACGGTGTTCGTGCAGGCAGTCGTGCTGCAGCGCTGGAAGGCGACGCCGGCAACGATGCTGAAGATCGGTTTTGGTGTCATGGTCGTGGCCCTGCTGATCATCGCCTGGGGTCCGGGCGTCATGGCCTTGTACCTGGGCTACGCGCTGTTTGGCTTCAGTTTCGGCTTTTGCGCCCCGGCGCTGAACGCAGCCGGCAGTCTCAGCGTGACGACGGCTGAGCAGGGTGCGGTGGCCGGTCTGCTTTCCGCCGCCCCGACCGTCGGCATGATCTTCGGTCCGATCCTGTGCGGCCTGGTCTACAGCGTCGTGCCGTCGGCACCGATGCTCGGCGGTGCGCTGCTGACGGCGCTGGTCTGGCTGTGGTTCATGTTCATCAAGGTGCCGGATCCACAGCCGGTCCGCCCGGCCTGACGGCCGGGCCTGTACTGTCTCAGCGCGCCCGGAGCAGCCGCATACCGTTCAGCGTGACGATCAGTGTTGCACCCACGTCGGCCAGCACGGCAAGCCACAGGCTGGCGATGCCGGGAATAGCGAGTCCCAGCACGGCCACCTTCAATACCAGACTCAGTGTGATGTTCTGCTGTACGACCCTGCGGGTCTGCCGGCTGACGCGCAGCACCAGCGGAACGCTGCGCAGATCGTCCTGCATCAGCACGACATCGGCGGTTTCCATGGCCTGCGCCGTACCGCCACCGCCCATCGCGATGCCGATATCGGCCTGCGCGAGTGCTGGCGCATCGTTGATGCCATCACCGATCATCGCCACGGTACCGCCGGCTTGCAGCTGACGGATTACGCCCAGCTTGTCTTCCGGCAGGAGACCGGCCCGGATCTCGTCCAGTCCGCCGATCTGGCTGGCGACGGATTCAGCGACGTTGCGATGATCGCCGGTCAGCATGACCGTCTTCATGCGTGAATCCATCGCATGCAGTTCAGCCAGCGCGCCCCGGCTTTCCGCACGCGGCTGATCCTCCACGCCGATGAAGCCGAGCATGCCGTTGCCGCGCCCGACGAGCATCACGGTCTTGCCGGATGACTGCAGGGCCGCAGCGCTGCCGCAGATGGCTTCGGCACAGTTCTTGCCGTGCGCGAAAAGTTCGTGCGTGCCGACCGAAACACGTTCACCGGCGACATCACCGGAGACACCGCGGCCGACGTGTGCCGTGATGCCTGTCGCCTGAGGGAAGCGACCAGACACGCCCCTGGACTGCGCCGAGGCGACGACCGCCTGGGCAAGCGGATGCTCGGAGGCCTGTTCGACGGCGGCGGCAATCGCAACCACATCCTCGCAGATGTTGCAGTCGTTGGCCGCAATCGCCTCATGCCGGCAGTCGCGACCGAGGATGCTGGTTACCGCGGGCTGGCCGGCGGTCAGCGTACCGGTCTTGTCGAAGGCGATGATGTGGACGCTGGCCATGCGGTCGAGCTGGGCGCCGCCTTTAACCAGCACGCCGAGCTGCGCAAGCCGGGTGAGGGCGCTGACGACCGTGACCGGCGTGCTGATGATGAGCGCGCAGGGGCAGGCGATGATCAGCATGGCGAGTCCGCGATAGAGCCAGCCATGTGTGCCATCCGGCAGATCGAGAAACGGCTGTCCGAAAACGAGCACCGGAATGGCGACGATCAGGGCGGCCAGCGCGCAGACCAGCGGCGTGTACCAGCGCGCGAAGCGGTCGATGAAGCGTTCTGCAGGCGTGCGTTCGGCCAGCGCCTTTTCCACCATGCTGGCGATTCGTGCGACGGTTGAATCTCCCGCCACGCGCAGCACGTTGATGGTCAGCGCGCCTGAACCATTGACCGTGCCGGCCAGGACTTCATCGCCGACAGTACGGTCTACCGGCATGCTTTCGCCGGTGACAGCAGCCTGGTTGACGCTCGAACTGCCGTCGATGATCTGGCCATCCAGCGGAATCCGTTCGCCCGGCTTCACCAGGATGCGCGCGCCCACTGCCACCGACGAGGTGGGATGGCGACGCTGGTGGTAGTGCACGGCGGGCTCGTGCTTCCTTTGGCCATGATCGTCGTGGTTGCAGTCGGCGCCATGCTGGTGTCCGGCCTTGGCCGCGGGCGGACCATGGTCGCCATGGTGCGGTTCCAGGACGGTGGTTTCATCCGGCTGCAGCGACAGCAGGCTGCGCAGTGCATCCCGTGAGCGCTCCGCGCTGTAGGCTTCGAGCGCTTCGCCGAGCGTGAACAGCAGTACCACCGCTGCCGCTTCGCCGGTCTCGCCGATGGCGAAGGCGCCGACCGAGGCGACGCCCATCAGCAGATCGATGGTGACGTGTCTGGCGATCAGCAGTGAGCGCAGGCCTTTCCCCAGGATCGGCGCACCGATGATGGCCACGGTAATCAGCAGGGCGACATCCGCAAGGTCCGTGCCGGTCAACAGGTCGGCCAGCACCACAGCCACGAGCAGGGCAGTGACCACCAGCGCGATCTTCGTCCGCCGTTCGGAGACCAGGAAACGCAGAAAGCCGTTGAGTCCGCGAAGTTCGGGCCGCGGCGCCTGCCTTGGTTCCGTACCTTCGATGATGTGGTAGCCCAGGCTGCGGATCTTCGCCTCGACGGCCTCGCGCGGCGCCGAGCCGCTGGCTTCCAGCGTCTCGGTCGTGAAGTTGACGTTGACAGCCGTGATACCAGGCAAGGTGCGCAGTGCCTGTTCGAGGGTCAGGGCACAACTGCCACAGTCCATCCCGCCGATCTTCAGGCGCAGGCCGGGTCCGTTGGGCGCTGCAGTCGTGTTCATTGCAGAAAAGTCCTCGCCAGCCCGGCAAATCCGGGTTGCAGGCCCAATGATCGACCTTAAAGGCAGCTTGAGGGTCAAGGGGCGGGGTCAGGGCGGCCGGGCTCAGGGAGCCGGCATCAAGGGGCGGAGCGGTGCTCGAGAGCCAGGAAGAACTGCGCAAACAGGAAGGCGTTGTCACCGTGGGCGGAGAAAACATGGCCTTCGGCGGTATGTTCCACCTCGGGTTCCGTATGTGCAGTGCAGCCCGCTTCGGAGGCGGCGATCTGCCGGAGCGCAACGCCGATCCGCGCATCGTCGCCCGGGATCAGGACGCTGTAGCCGTCGGTCTCGCGCCAGACGTGGATGTGCCGGCCACGCAAGACCTCCAGCACGTCGCCGCGATCCCAGCTGGCGAGTGCACAGCCCATGCGTTTCATCAACGAGCGCAGCGAAGCGGCTTCTGTCCGCGGCGTGCTCTTGTGGCCGCAGACCTGGTCTACCAGTCGCCGGTAGAGGTCCCGCGCACCGTCGGCTGCCGGCAGCTGGCCGGACATCTCGCGGAGGAATACCTCGAGTTCATGCCGGAGCACCAGCAGTTCGGTGAGCCGGCGCTCGATTTCAAGAAATCGGTCCTCGGCAATTCTCGTTACATCGCTGTCCCGCGCCCCTTTGCTCTTGCCGGCCGTTCTCTGGCGCGGTTTCTGTTCCGGCTGTTCGGCTGCCAGAAACTGCCGGATATCATCCAGCGAAAAGCCGAGGCGTTTGGCGCGGTTGATGAACAGCAGGGTGCGTTCGGCTTCCGGCCCGTACAGCCGGTAGCCAGCGGCGGTTCGTTGCCCCGGCCTGAGCAGACCCTCCTTCTCGTAGTAGCGAAGCACCGAAGGTGCCACGCGAGCGCGTTTGGCGAGCGCGCCGATGGTCAGGTTTCGCCGCGGCGCTGATGGTGGCGTAGCGGGCTTGCGCGCGGTCATGGCGTCGCCGGCATCACCCGCTGTACGAAGGCATTCATCGCCTCGGCGGTTTCAGCCGGCGCCTCTTCCTGCACATAGTGACCGGAGCCTGCAACGAGGACGGCGGTATTGTTCGGCAGCAGTGCACGCAGCTGCTCGAATTCGCCGGCCGGTTTGCCGCGGTCCTGCGCACCCCAGACGATCAGCGAGGGCACCTCGAGTTGCGGCAGCATCGGTACCTCATCGGCATCGCTGTACTGGCCCATCAGGCTGGTCATGCCGGACATGTAGCCCTCGCTCCGCGAGGTCAGGCTGAGATTCCTCACGACTTCATCGGTGACGATGGAGGGATCGATGAACGATCGGCGCAGGAAATTCGCGCGGAATTCCGGGTCGCCGAACAGCTTTGCCTGGATCCGCTGCATCGGAAAGAAGATGTAGCGGGCAATCGGTGGTACCCCGGTGGAAATGATGCCGGGGTTCATGACGACCAGGCCGATGACATCGGGATTGTCGAGTGCAACCCGGAAAGCGATGGCGCCGCCCAGCGAATGGCCACCGATGACGACGTTCTTAAGTCCAAGTGCGCGGATGAAATTCTTGATCATCTGCGCCTGATGCGGATTGCGATAATCAAAGTCCGCCGGCTTTGCAGAAAGCCCATAGCCCGGCATGTCTACCGCAACGACGTAATAGTGTGTGGTGAGCAGGGGGGCGAGGAGGCGGAAACTCTGCAGGGAATTGCCGAAGCCATGGAGCAGCACGGCGGCCGGTTTGCCTGGCCCCGGTTCACCCCAGGTGTGGTAGCGGAGTTCGAGGCCGTCCACGCTGACAAACTTGTCGTCGGGATCGGCCAGCGAGCGGGCCGGCACCTCGGTGATGCCGGTTGGCCAGTAGGCATAGACCACCAGCGCCAGCCATCCGGCAAACAGCAGGCCGGCCAGGCCAAGAAGAACGCGTTTCAACCAGATCATGTTTGCCTGCCTCGGTTTCCGGATGCCAGTATAGCTACCAGATCGTCACGCGCTTTTCGGGTGCGATGTACATCCGGTCAGTCGCCGTGACGCCGAATGCGGTGTAGAACGCCGGCATATTCTGCAGCGTGCCGGTTACGCGGTATTGGTCCGGTGAATGCGGGTCGCTCAGCAACTGTGCCTGCAGGCTCTCGGGCCGGTCCTTGCCGCGAAAGCTGAGCGCATAGCCGAAGAAGAAGCGCTGTGCGCCGCTGAAGCCGTCGATCACCGGCGCCTCCTTGCCGTGCAGCGAGTTCTGCCAGGCGCGGTATGCCATGACCAGGCCGGCCAGATCAGCCAGGTTTTCGCCCAGCGTGAGCTCGCCGTTGATGCTGAAATTCGGCAGTGGCCGGAAGGCGTTGTACTGCTCCACGAGCAACTGCGCACGCTGCGTGTAGCGGGCCGCATCGGCAGCCGTCCACCAGTCGCGCAAGCGCCCGTCGCCATCGAACTTGCGGCCCTGATCGTCAAAGCCGTGGCTGAACTCATGACCGATGGTGGCGCCGATACTGCCGTAGTTCCAGGCGTCGTCCGCGGCCGGATCAAAAAATGGTGGCTGGAGGATGGCGGCCGGAAACACGATCTCGTTGCCGGTCGCCTGATAGTAGGCGTTGACCGTCTGCGGCGACATGAACCATTCGTCGCGATCCACCGGCCTGTTGAGCTTGTCGGCTTCATGACGCCAGGCAAAGGCGCGCGTGCGGCGGATGTTGCCAATCAGGTCATCGGCCGCGATATGCAGTGCCGAATAATCCCGCCAGTGCTCCGGGTAGCCGATCTTGCTGCGGAACTTCGCGAGTTTTTCCTGTGCGGCAGCACGGGTTCCCGGTGTCATCCAGTCCAGCTGCCCGATGGATTCGTGGAAGGCCGTACGCAGATCGGCGACCATCCGTTCGATACGCTGCCTTGATTCCGGCGGGAAATACCGGTCCTTATAGCTCTTGCCGAGCAACTCGCCCAGTTCGCTGCTGACCAGCCGCACGCCGAGTTTCCAGCGCGCCTTGTTTTGCTGCTGGCCATGCAGAATCCGGCCCTCAAAGTCGAAATCCTCGGCGACGATCGCCGCTGTCAGATACGGCGCATGGCTTTTCAGGACCTTGAAGCGCAGCCAGGTCTGCCAGTCACGCACCGGTGTTTCGCGGATGATCCGGCCGAGGGCCGCAAAGTAGTCCGTCTGTGCGATGACAAAGCGGTTTGGCGGATCGAGCTGCGCCGCCTTGAAAAAGCGTGGCCAGTCGAAGCCGGGCGACTGCCGTGCAGCCTGGGCGAAGTTGACCTGGTTGGCGTAGATCTTTTCGTCGTCACGGTTCTGTACCGCGGTCCAGTGCTTGCGGGCGATGCGTGTCTCGATCGCCATGATGGTGTCCGGCGCGTTCGCATCTTGCCAGCCGGCGAGACCGAACATCCGGCCGATGTGCGCGGCATAGGCTTTGCGCGTGTCGGCCAGTTCGGCCGTATCCGCCAGATAGTAGTCGCGGTCGGGCAGGCCCAGACCGCCCTGCCAGATATAGGCCAGGTTCCGGTCCGGATTGCTGGCGTCAGCATCCACGTAGAACTCGATCGGCACCTGTATGCCGGCAGCCAGCGCGCTGCCCATCCAGGCAATCACATCTTCATGCGTGCGGAGATTCGCGATTGCCGCGAGGTCTGCCGCCAGCGGCTTAAGGCCCAGCGTTTCGAGCCGGCGTTCGTCCATGAAGCTCGTATACAGGTCGCCGATCTTCTGCGCGCCGGTACCAGCCGGTGCGGCAGACTTTGCGTCTGTGCTGATCAGCGCGTGCAGCTGTTTCTCGGTGCGCTCCGCCAGCATCTGGAAGGTTCCATAACCGGACCAGTCGGCCGGAATGTCAGTTCGTGCCAGCCACTTGCCGTTTACGTAGTGCCAGAAATCATCCTGCGGGCGGATGTTCGTATCCAGATCTGCCGGGTCGAAGCCGGGGCCTGCGGGGATATCTGCCTCAGGTGGCGGTGGCGCGTCGGGGACAGGTGGTGTTCGGGGGCCGTCGCAGGCGAGCAGGAGAAGGGCGAGGGCAAGGATGCTGAGTTGACGCATGTCGCGAGGATAGTGCGGAGCGTCGCGAACTGCGAGCCTCTCAGCCCGGCTTGGCCGGGAATCGCTGTGCCTGCGCCGCGCCGAGCAGTCTGGCCTTGAGGCGCTCCGGCATGGCCTGCAGGGCCGAGCGGTCGCGGTGCAGAAACGCGAGTTGTGTCAGGGCAGCGGTCTGCATCAGCGCATCGCGTTCTGCGGCGGGACAGTCGCTGAGCAGCATCGCGAGTTCAGCGCTGCGTTTTGCATCGAGTGCGGCAAGCGCTTCGTCGGCCAGCAGTTCCTGCAGTCGATCGGTGTGCATGCGGCTCATTCGGGCGACTCCCCGGCCGTATCGCCGACCGCGATCTGCAGTTGCTCTCGAATGTGGATGAGCCCTCGGCGCACGCGGGTCTTCACGGTGCCGAGCGGTATGCCCAGCTGCTCGGCGATCTCGCTGTGGCTGTAGCCCTCGTACAGGGACATGCCGAGGATCTTCCGGTGCTCCGGATCCATGTCGGCCAGCACCCTGGCGACAATGGCGACCTCGGTATCGTCCTCGACCGTGGCCGCGACCCCCGGATCGACTGGTGCGCCTTCTTCATCATCCAGGGAGTCCATCGCCGGGGTCCGGCCGGACTGGCGGAGCCGGTCGATGAAGCGGCGGCGCGCAATGGTGGAGATGAAAGTGGTTTCGCTGGCGACGCCTGGATCAAATCGCGCACAGCTGCGCCAGATCTCGATGAACACATCCTGCACAGCATCCTCTGCATCACTTGTGTTGCGCAGATAGCGCCGGGCCAGGGACCAGAGCAGATTGCCGTAACGGTCAACGCATTCGTTGACTGCGCTGCTGTCGCCGGCAGCGATTCGCTCGAGTATGGATGGCTGTGTCGTCAAACTGTTGCGCTTATTCCGGGTGGACGTGGCGGGCTGACCAGATGAGCGCGATCATACAGTGGCCGGGCGGGCCAATAAAAAGGGCCGGATCCATCTGGATCCGGCCCCGGTCATCAAGCCCTGCAAAGCGGACTTACTTGGCAGTGGTCTTCCACTCGCCGCCCTGGAAACCGCAGCCGATCTCCAGGCCGTCCGGATCGCCGTCATAGTAGATACGCAGGCCGTTGTCGCCCATGTCGCAGATGCCGACGCGGCCCGCATCCGGGCAGGCACCGTCGCCGTGGGCAGCGTCGCTGTTGTCGTCGGTCTTGCCGAGCTCGGTGCACTTGTCCGCCGATGCGGGCATATCACACACCTTGAAGGGGCCGGCGAACATGTTCTTCTGCGTGTAGTTGCAGTGGCCCGGGCCGTCGGCCGCAAAGGCAGCAAGAGGGGCAATCGCCAGCAACGCAACAGTTGCGATCAGCTTCGACTTCATAGAGTTCTCCATGTGGTCAGGATGATGGGGTGTCCAGATCATGGCACGCTGGCTGGCCCGGAATCCAGCGCCGGAGCGCCAGCCTGTGGTTGCCGCTTGAGGTATTCATCGGGCAGCGCATAGGCCACGAGGTAGTCATCGATGGTCTCCGGGCTGACCAGCGCGTCGCCACCAGCAGCAACCACGACATACTGCCGACCGTTGACAGCATAGGTCATCGGATTGGCGTGTGCCGGGCTCGGCAGTGCCACCGACCAGAGTTCATGTCCGGTTTCCGTGTCAAAGGCGCGCAGCTTTGCGTCTGCCGTGGAGCCTACCAGCGTGATGCCGCCGGCGGTCACGATCGGGCCGCCTGCCACCGCTCCGCCCCACTTGAATGGCGGCAAGCGGAGCGATGTGCGTGTGCTGATGGTGCCGAGCGGCACGCTCCAGCGGATCTCTCCTGCCGCGAGATCCACGCCCACCAGTGTCGACCAGGGCGGGCTGGTACACGGCAATCCGCTTGGGCCGAGCAAAGCATGCTGCTCGATGGCCCAGGGTGTGCCCTGAATGCTTCCGGGTGGCCCCGTCGGTGTGCCGCGCCGCGGATCGGCATCTTCTGCCGGCGTCACCTCGGTACGCGGCAGCAACTTCAGGTACATGCCGATCTGTGCAAGATTCGTGACCAGCAGATTTTGCTTCGGGTCGAAGGCCCCACCACCCCAGTTCATGCCACCGGCCGGACCGGGAAACATGATCCAGCCCTTGTCGTCCGGCGGCGTGTAGAGGTCGCCATGGCCCGCGCCGGCGATCAGCTCGCGGCACCGGTTCTGGTCCCAGAAAGTCAGTCCCCACGCATCATCCGGGCCGAGCTGCGTTTTCATCAGCGGTGGCGGCTTGAGCGGAAACGGCTGGGTCTTCGACAGCAGTTCGCCCGCGACGCCAGCAGTCGGTACCGGGCGCTCTTCGACCGGAAACAGCGGTACGCCGGTCTCGCGGTTCAGCACAAACACGAGCGACTGCCTGGTGAGGATGACGACGGCCGGGATGCGCCGCCCGTCCTTCCTGATATCCACCAGCATGGGCTGCGCTGGCGTGTCCCGGTTCCAGACATCGTGATGTACGGTCTGGAAATGCCACACGACCTTGCCGGTACTGCCGCGCAGGGCGACCAGCGAGTTTGCATAGCGGTTGTCGCCTGGCCGTGCGCCGCCGAACCAGTCCGGCGATGCGCTCGAGGTCGGCACGAAGACCAGATCGCGCTTCTCGTCGACTGACAGCTGGCCCCAGGCGTTGCCGCCGCCGGTGTTCGCGAGGCTTTCCGCGGTCCAGTTTCTGGCCTGGGGATCTTCAGGGTTGTGCGGTACCGGATCGAAACTCCAGAGAAAGGCACCGCTGCGGGCGTCGAAGGCCCGGATCTCGCCGCTCGGCGCGCCGGCAGCGAGGTTTTTCCTGTTGTCGACATGGCCGATGACGAGTACGTCGTTGACCAGCACGGGTGGCGCCGAAAATTGCACGTCCCAGGGATCGGCCGGCGCCAGCGCGCTGGCAGCGAACAGCGGATTGACGTCTACCTGTCCGTTGCTGCCGAATCCGGAACAGGGCGCGCCCGTGATCGCATCGACCGCCAGCAGGCGCCGGTCACTGGTGCCGGCAAAAACCCGGTAAGTGCAGGCCGCTGCTGGCCGGGCTTTTGGGTCGCGCCAGTAGCTGACGCCGAGGCACCCGAGCCGCGCCGGCGTCTTGCCGAAACCGATCTTCGGGTCAAAGCTCCATCGCTCCTTGCCGCTTGCCGGATCGAGTGCGACCAGCCGGTTGAACGGCGTACAAAGCACCAGCGCACCACCGGCATCAGCCGGCAGCAGGATCGGTGTCGTATTGAAACCGGCAAATTCCCTCTGCTCCGGGACTCGTTCCAGGTCGCCGTGCCGCCAGGTCCACGCCCGCTCCAGACGCCAGACGTTCTTGTGATTGATCTGCTCGAGCGGCGAGTAGCGCGAGCCCCCGGAATCGCCGCCCACATGGAGCCAGTCGCTGCCTGCCGGGACGGCATCGTCGGCGAGCAGCATCGCTGGCGGGAGGCCAATGGCGATCACCACCAGCCAGGCCTGCAGTAGCCGACGGACCATGAATTGCCTGCCGATCATCGCCATTTGGGCTTTTCCACCGGGTTGATGGCTAGCCTAACAGCAAACAATCATCCGGCCAGCCCTTGCTCCGCGTGCGTCAATCTCGGACCATGGCCCCTTGTACGATGGTTCCGGTGAGACTGCAGATGGCAAGCGAACACACAAGAAGTGGCGAGGTCGGCATAGCGGTATACGTGGATTTCGAGAATCTCGCGCTCGGTGTCCAGGACACCAAGGCCGGGCGTTTCGAGATCGAGATCGTGCTGAAGCGAATCCTCGAGAAAGGCCGCATCGTTGCGAAGCGGGCCTACTGCGACTGGAGCCGCTATCGCCAGTTCATGCAGGAATTTCACCGCCAGGGTTTCGAGATGATCGACATCCCGCAAACCAAGGTGAGTGGCAAGAACAGCGCCGACATCCGCATGGTCGTCGACGCGCTGGACATGTGTTATTCGAAGGCGCACATCGACACCTTCGTCCTGCTGACCGGTGACAGCGATTTCTCGCCGCTGGTTTCCAAGCTCAAGGAAAACGACAAGCGGGTGATAGGCTGCGGTGTACGCAACTCGACCTCCGACCTGCTGGCCGCCAACTGCGACGAGTTCATTTTCTATGACGACCTGGTAACCGTTTCCCAGCGTCCGCGGACCCGGGCCAAGCCTTCGAAGAACAAGCAGCAGAGCGAGGCCCTCGACCAGGTGGCGGCAACCGTCGAGTCGCTGTCAGCCGAGTACGATCCGCTGTGGGGTTCGCTGGTGAAGCAGACTGTGCGCCGCGTCTATCCGGGCTTCAATGAAACCATCTATGGTTACCGGAGCTTCTCCGAGCTGCTCGAAGATGCGGCGAAGCAGGGCATGCTGGAGCTTGAGTTCGATCAGCAGCGCGGCAACTACAAGGTCCGCGCCAAGGCGCAGTGACCGCCGGCGGGCTGTAGCGTCGGGGACTCGGTTGCCTCAATCAGGGGACGTCGCTTTGTCGCAAGCACCGCGGGATACGCCGCTCCTCAGCGTGGTCATCCCTGCATACAACCAGGCAGCATTCCTGCGCGAGACCCTCGAAAGCGTTTTGCAGCAGGCTGGCGAAGAGGTGGAGGTCATCGTAGTAAATGACGGGTCCACGGATGCTACGCTGGATGTGATTGCAGGATTTGCCGGCAGGGTGAGATGTGTGACCCAGCCAAATGCCGGACTGGCAGCGGCGCGCAACCGCGGCCACCGGGAGGCGAGGGGCGAGTTTGTCGCCTGGCTCGATTCCGATGACCTGTGCGAGCCGGGGCGGCTGGCGCTGCAAATGGAAGTGCTGCGGCGCCATCCGGAAGTCGGTCTGGTGTCCGGTGGTTTCTCGGCATTCAATGCCGATGGCCTGATCTCCCCGTCATTCGCCGCGCATTACTACGGGCAGATCGGCCGCTTCGGTCTGCATGCTCTTTATGGTGTGGCCGACACCGTTGGTACTGATACGGGTACGCAGAAGCTGTCGGTACCGCTGTACCGCGGGAAGGTCTATCCGGCGATAGCCTATGGCAACTTCGTGCATCCGCCGACCGTCATGATGCGCCGTGAGGTCTGGACCACTACAGGTGAGCTCGACGCGGAGTTTCCGTCGGCTGCCGACTGGGATTTCTTCGTCCGGGCCAGCCGCAAGTTTTCCTTTGCCTATCTCGACTATCCCCTGTTGCGCTATCGCCTGTCGGCGGGGCAGATGTCGAGCATGTCAAATGCCCTGCGACACGTGCCGCGGGAAATGCTCATGTTTGAACGGATGCTGGCCGCCGACCCGGCTCTGCGTGCGGATGCCTCGCGGGTGCGCGAGCTTTACCGCAGCTGGTATTTCACCATGGCCACGGCGGCAGCTGATACAAGTCGCTGGCTGGCCATGAAGTACCTGGTTTACAGCCTTTACCACGGGTGCGCGATATCGTTGTTCCTGCGTACAGCTCTCAAACTGGCCTTGCCGGATTTCCTCGTCAGCTGGTTGCAGGGCGCACGCCGGACCCGTGACGGCCAGGCCCGAGAACAGTCACCGTCCGGACGGTGATCGGGCAACAGGACCGGAACAGATATGGCTTTACGGAAGGTACTGTTGCTGACCTATCATTTCCCGCCGTCAGGCGCGGTGGCCGTCTATCGAATGCTGGGGCTGGTTCGCTACCTGCCGCAGTTTGGCTGGCAGCCGGTTGTCGTTGCGCCCCCGCGGGTGCCCTGGGAACCGACCGACGCTTCCCTTCTCGATCAGGTTCCGGCGCAGACACCGGTTGCGCGGGTGCCGTTCATGGAGGGTATTGCCGGCCGGGTCGTCGGACGCATCGCACCGGAAGCACACTGGATCGTGAAGGCGAGGGCGGCCTGCAACCGGATGATTGCCGAGCACAGGCCCGACGCGGTGATCACTTCGAGCCCACCAGGAATCGTGCACATGCTCGGGCGCTGGGTGCAGAAGCGCCATGGCCTGTACTGGGTGGCCTGTTTCCGCGACCCGTGGGTGACCAATCGCCTGGATACTGCAGGCCTGTCTGCGCGCATTGATCGACGGCTTGAACGCAGCGTGATGTGGCATGCAGACCAGATCGTGGCGAATACGCCCCTGAATCGCGAGGGCTGGTGCAAGGCATATCCTGAACATGCGGCGAAAATGCATGTCATCACCAACGGCTTTGATCCGGAAAAGTTCGCATCGATTGACGTCTCACCGTCAGGCGACCGGTTGATGATATTGCATGCCGGCGAGCTGTATTCGGGTCGTGATCCACGGCCGTTTCTCGATGCATTCGCGCAGTTGCAGGCGGAACAGGTGCCGGTTGACTGCACTTTTCTCGGCCGCAAGACGGACTCCATGTACAACCTGGCGGCCGAGATCAGCCAGCGTGGTCTGGACAGCACAGTGCACCGGCCCGGGCAGGTTCCCTATGCGGAATCACTGCGGAGAATGATGAGTGCCGACATCCTGGTGCTGTTCCAGAACCCGGGCTACCGCTTCGGGATTCAGGCCAAGCTCTTTGAGTACCTCGGTACCGGGCGGCCGATACTTGCGATTTCCGAACTCGACAGCGACATTGCCTGGGTATTGCGGGAAAGCAGGGTGCTGCACAGGGTCGCGGCACCGACCGATGTTGCCGGGATCAGGCAGGCAATTCTGGATCTGGTTGCGGAAGCGCGTGCCGGGCATGAAAACGGGCCTGACAGGAGCGCGGTATTGCAGTTCACGCGGGAACGGATGGCGCAGCGCTTTGCCGAGTGCCTGGACCGGAGTCCGCCGGCCAGGCGGTGAGTCCCGGCGATGCCTGTTGATCAGCTCGCGACGAAGAATCGCTTCATGTGCAGGAACCGCTTCTCCAGCAGATGCCATGAGCAATAGGCCAGCAGGAAACTGCAGGCCATGGCCGCTGCCATATAGGCTGCACTCCACACCACCGATTGTGAGACGTCGATCCGCAAGACCTTGAGCAGCGGTTTGCCGGCCAGATCGTGCAGCGGTTTGTGCAGGACATATATCGCGTAGCTGTACTTGCCCATGGCCCGCAGCGGGCGCCAGCGAAACACCCTGACCCACCCCGAAATACCGCTGGCTTCAGCACCGACGATCGCGATGAGCAGCAGCGTACTGGTGAGTGCCACGATCGTATAGCCGATGCTGATGCCAACCAGCGTTCCGGTCCAGAAACCGCGCGTTACCAGGAGCCCGAACAGGCCGACCATGCCGGCCCAGACCAGGCAGCGATCATGCATGGCGAGAAGTCGCGCCTTCCATGCCGGTATCCGGACTGCCGCTGCGGCAGCTCCACCCAAAGCCAGCGCGTCCATGCGGCAGAATGAATTTTCATAGATGAGGTCGTCGGAAACGCCGGCTCCGGCAAGTACGCAGCGCAGTGCCAGTGCCACTGCTGCGACACCCAGACAGAATCGCAGGCACTGCTCCGCACTGCGAGAACGGACCAGCAGGGGCCAGACGAGGTAAAACTGCTCTTCAACTGCCAGTGACCAGAAATGAGGAAAGGCCTTGCTGCCCTGATCGAAGATGGCTGCCCAGTTCGACAGGTAGGTCCAGAGCCATATCTGGTGAGGCCGGTCGGCGGCAACGGCGGGTGGTACGCTCCCCAACCAGGGCAGAATCACGAAAGCGATCGTCAGCACGCTGAAGTACAACGGGAAGATGCGCAGTGTGCGTCGTCCGTAGAAGGCCGGAAAATAGTTGTTCGATCGCTGTGTATCCAGAAGGATGCCGGTAATCAGAAACCCGCTCAGCACGAAAAACAGTTGCACGCCGGTCCAGCCGATCTGACTGATGCGGCCAAATACCCATGCTGGCATGCCATGCTCGACTTCCAGCACATTCAGCATGTGAACGAGCACGAGCAAGATGGCCACGCCGCGCAGGCCGTCGAGGCCCGGGATATGCGACGCATTCGCTTGCCTGGCAGGCTGCGGATCTTCGATAACCCGATGTTGCGGCATCACGATTCCTGCATGCACTTCTTAAGTGCTAAAGTCCGTTCCGGCCTTCATCGGCCTATCCTACGGCTTCGTGTGTTTGGCTACCAAGGCTCTGCTTCCAAGTGAGAATACCTGCATTTGCGCGCCGGCTAGCCGGCTCCATGGTGCGATGGCATGGCGTCATTGGCATCAATTACCACCGCATCGGTGACGGACGCCGTTCGGTCTATGACCGCGGTCTCTGGAGCGCGACGGTTGAAGACTTGGATTCCCAGCTGCGCTGGCTGAAGGTGCATTTCGATGTTATCGGGCCGGGCGATATCCCTGCGGCGCTGCGCAGAAAGCGCGGGCGGCACGTGCTGGTCACCTTCGATGATGGTTATCGTGACAACTACAGCGATGCACTGCCTGTACTGCTCGCGCATGAACTGAAGGCGACATTTTTCATTGCCACGGGATTCATCGATAGTCCGCGTGTACCGTTCTGGGACGAGATCGCATGGATGGTGCGTACGGGCCGGAATGCCTCATTGGATCTTCCGGCCTTTTTTCCTGCTCCCTTGCTGGTTGACGAACCGGAGCGCGAACAGACGATACGAAAGCTGCTCAACACATGGTGGAAGCTGCCAGACGACCGTACCGGCGAATATCTGCATGCGATTGGCGAGGCAACCGGCAGCGGCCGGCTGGTGGAAGATGCGGAGACGCTGCAACAGAACTGGATGACATGGGACATGGTTCGCGAGCTGCACGCCAGCGGAATGACCATCGGCGGACATACGGTGAATCACCCGATCATGGCGCGCCTGAGCCGCGAACAGCAGATGGCCGAGATCACCGGCTGCGAGCGCCGGCTCAGGGAAGAAGTCGGAATTGCGATGCAGACATTTGCCTATCCGTTTGGTGTCAGGGATGCGTTCAATGCCGATTCCATGGCGTGTCTGCGCGAACGCGGCGTGCTCACGGCGTTCTCCTACTATGGTGGAATACGCAGGATCAGTGAGTGGGAGAATCTCGACATCCCCCGGTTTGCGGTGGAGCAGAGCACGAGTTTCGCCGAGTTCCGCAGCAACGTCATGTTTCCATGGGCCACGTAGCGCGTGCAGACGCTGTCCACACGGCTGATTGACACGGCACAAGGCCTGCAGGATCTGCGACCGGCATGGGAAGATCTGCATGCGCGCAGCGTCGACAACGAACTGAGCCTGCATCCGGTCTGGCTGCTGACATGGTGGGACGTATTCGGTGCAGACGAACAGCGGGCGCTGAGGGTGCTGGCATTTTTCGACCAGGACCGGTTGGTCGGACTGGCTCCGCTGCTTCAGCGTCCGCATGTCTATGCGCCAGGACTGGTTTTTCGTCGCCTCGAGAACCTCGGGTCCGGTGAGCAGGCTGCAGACGAGACCTGCGGTGACTACCTGGGTATTCTCGCCGGGCGTGGGCAGGAAGCAGACGTCGCCGCCGCGTTCGCGCAGGCCCTGGTCAACGGCAGTGCCGGGACCTGGGATGAGCTGCTGCTTGCGTCGATGGATGGAGACAGCCCGCTTCCAGCGCTTCTGCAGTCAGCGTTTGTGGCCTGCGGATGTCCGGCAGTCCTGGAGGAGTGGTCGGCTTCGCCGTATATACCTCTGCCCGGGACCTGGGATGAATATCTCGCTGGCCTGAAGACTTCCAGGCGTGCGCAGATTCGCAAGGCCCTGCGCAACTTCGAGAACTGGGCCGGTGAACCACCGGTGCTCAACCTGGTGCGCAGTGCGGATGATCTGGCCGAGGGGAAGCGGATTCTGATCGAGCTTCATGGCGAGCGGTGGACAGCGGATGGCGTGTTCGCATCGGCCCGCTTCCGGAAGTTTCATGAGTTGTTGATGCCGGCGCTGTTGCGGACCGGCGGACTCGAGCTGGGCTGGATCAGCGCGCACGGTGCGCCGGTCGCGGCGTTTTACAATTTTGTCCGGGACAACAAGGTGTCTTTCTATCAGGGTGGCAGACGGCTTGATACGCCTGCTGATGTACAGGTCGGCATGGCAATGCATGCCTGCCTGATTCGCTCGGCGATCGAGGCGGGCAGGCGGGAATACGATTTTCTGGCCGGCGTCGCCCAGTACAAGACTTCCTTCGCCCTGGCGACCCGCCCGATCCTCAGACTGCGGGTGGCCCGACCATCCATGCGCGAGCTGGCCCGTGCCGGACTGGCAGGGGCACTGAGCCGTGCAAAGGCGATGCGTGACCGGGCTCGCGGGCTTCTTTCCCGATGAATCGCAGCAGGATCTTTGTCGTTTTGCTGCTTCTGACTGCTGCGCTCAGCGGCATCGTGATCGGCCGGCTGTTCTTCACGCCGGGGATTCCGGTTCCACCGCGTGCGATTGAACTGCAGTCGGGTACCGCGCTCCGTCCGGCCCGTCCGCTGCCGGATTTTCAGCTGCTCCGGCAGGACGGCGTGGCGGCCGGCCGCAACGAATTCCTCGGTCGGTGGACCCTGGTGTTCTTCGGCTTTAGCCACTGCCCGGAGGTCTGTCCGACGACGCTCGCGATGCTGTCCGGCGTGCGCAAGGCGCTCGACGCTGTTGTTCCTGCCGGGGAACTGCCCGGCATCGCCCTGTTCAGCGTCGATCCGGAACGGGATACGCCGGCGGTACTCGATGCCTACCTGGCCAGCTTCGGTCCGGGTTTCAGGGGTTATACGGGAACGCCGGAAGCGATGCGGAAATTTGCCACGGCACTCGGTGTGCCCTATCAGAGGACACCGATGATGGATGGCGAATACATGGTCGACCACAGCACGGCGATCATGCTGATCAATCCGCAGGCTGAAGTTGCGGCGCTGTTCCAGGCCCCGCATGAATCGGCGAAGTTACAGGTCGACTACCTGCAGGTCGTCACCGCGGCGCGCTGAGGGCGACCCGCAATACCGGGGCTCGCCGCTCAGCGCAGCGACTTCTTCGTGCCGCTGGCCGGAACCACTGGTACAGCCCTGGTCAGCTGATACATTGGTCGTGGTCCTGCCTTCTGGTAGTAGGGCAGCATCTGCGGCACCAGCGCGGCAAGGGTCGCCTGCCGGTTGCCAGGCGCCGGATGGGTGCTCAGGAACTGCGGCGGGCCGTTGCCGCCCGCCTTGGCCATCTTCTGCCACAGCGTTGCCGCTGCACGCGGGTCATATCCGGCTTTCGCTGCCAGTTCGATACCGATCCGGTCCGCTTCGGTTTCCGAAGCGCGGCTGTTGGGCAGCGTGATCGCAAGTGCGGCTGCAGCCTGTGCGGCGGCCATGTTGCGGGCGGAATCGGTGGCGACGCCTACAGCTACCGCGCCGAGCTGGCTGGCCATGGCCACCGACATGCGTTCCTGGGTGTGGTTGGCGAGCGCGTGGCTGATCTCGTGGCCCAGCACCTGGGCGAGTTCGTCATCGGTCGGATCAACTTTCTGGATGAGTCCGGTGTAGAGCGCCATGCGGCCACCGGCCATGCACCAGGCATTCACGGTTTTCGGCTCATCGATGACCTGTATGCTCCACTCCCAGTTCCGGGTATCCGGCCGCATGATGATGGCCTGCGCGATAAGCCGGCCGGTGATCGTGTCGACACGGTTGAGCAGTTTCGGGTCGGTAACAAGCTTGCCCTCCGAGCCGAGCTTGCTCATGGTCTGCAGGTACTGCTGTTTCGAGGCGCTGATGGCTTCCTGTTCGGAAACCAGCATCAGCTGCCGGCGGCCGGTCATGCTGGTGGTGCAACCGGCAATCAGTGCCGTGCAGAGCACGGTTGCAGTGAGTAAACGTTTCCTGATCATTGTTCGTTCTCCATAAACAGGCTGGCCGTCTGTCTGCCTTCCTGGCGATCCAGAATCCGGCATGCACCCTGGATGCCGTTATCCTTGTCGTGCCACTCGCCATTCCGCTGGTCGATCCAGCCATCCGGCAGATCGATGCGGTGTCCGGCCAGATCGATGGTCGCGGTATGGCTGAGACTCGTGTGCCATCCGGGCTGGCCGGACTCGGCAACCGTCTGCGCATATATGGCCAGTGGACGTGTATAGCTGGTCTTCGGTTCAACGAATTGCAGGAAATACTCCGTTATCGATGTGATGTCGTTGCCCGGTCCTTTGGCCTGCAGTTCGTACAGGCTGAAAGCCGGGTTCCGGACGGCAGGATCGTCAGATGTCTTGTCGCAACGTATGTAGTCGGTACATGTGCTGCACCGTACATTGATCGGGATGAGCAGATCTGTTTCTGGCGGTTTGGCACCGCAGCCGGCCAGCAGCGCCGCCAGTGCGACCAGCAGGGGTCTGTACATCGTTTCTCCCGAGAGCTGTTGCCGGAATTACGCCTCGATCTGCAGCAGCATTCCGTCTGCCGTATCGTACAGCAGGGCGGCGACCGGTATTTTCGGATAGCGGATCCGCAGGCGCGCCGCTTCGGCAGCGGCGAAGCCAGCCGGGTCATCGATGGCGAACAGGTCGCTCCAGTGATCGAAATGCTGTTCTGCCGCAGACCGCTCCCAGCCGGCAGCCCCGACCAGCTGTTCGACGAAAGTCTCGCGTTGATTGCGCAGTGCGACCAGTCCGCAGTCCGTATGGCCGACGATGGCGATGGCCGATACCCGCCCGATGCCAATCGCCCAGGAAACCTTGAAGGGATCGCGCTTGAGGTTTGCTGCCGCGGTATGCAGGCTGATGGCGAAACCGGCGGGAATCCGCAGTGCCAGCTGCTGCTCGGGACAAGTCGCGATCAGGATCTGCGGGTGGGCGTAGCTGCGCGCGCCGGCGCCGAGATTGTGCAGCGCGAGCAGCTCGGCCACCGGGGTGCCGCGCCAGGCCGGCAGGATATCGGTCTCGGTGTGGACGGGCTTCAGGCTTGTGGTCATCGTCATGATCTGCGTTTTCACCGCCGGACATCGGGCCGGATATTAGGGCGGGATTTGCCGCCTGGCGCAAGCGCTTCAAAGGTGTCGCTGGCCAGGCCGACGCCGGCCTCGGCGAAATAGTTATAGGCCACGTCGGCACCGGCTGCGAGTATCGGTGCGCGTTCTTCGGGCCAGACGTAGGTAGCGCTGATCAGCCCCTTGTAGCCGCGCTTGCGCAGCTGTTCACTGGCAAGAATCTTGGCTTCGGTATCAGGCAGGGCCAGGATGATGACCTCCACCGCATCGAGGCGCAGGCGGTGCCAGAGCAGCGGATCCTCGGCATCGGCGTATACCACGCGGCGACCCTCGCGCAGATGTCGCTCCACCTTGCCGAGATCGCTGTCCAGACCGACCACCTTCTTGCCGATCTCGCGGACATGGTTGTAGGCGCCGGTACCGACGCGCCCCATGCCGACGACGGCGACCTCTGCCTTGCCAAGCGAGACCGGCTCGTCATCCGGGTGGCGTGTGCGGCGCTCGAAAAAGCGCAGCCAGCGTTCCAGCGCGCCGTAGATGTCATGGGCGTAGCGGTTCAGTGGCGCAGCAATCGCGAACGACAGGGCCACGGCGATGGCGGTCGCAACTACCCAGTCGTTGTTCACCAGGCCATATTCCGCGGCCGCAGCCATCACGATCAGGCCGAATTCGCTATAGGTGGCGAGGCTGAGCCCGGCCAGGAAAGCGGTGCGTGCCGACAGCCCGAAAACGAGCAGCAGCAGGAAGTACAGCGTGATCTTGACGGGTATAAGCGCGAGCGGTATCAGCGCGAGACCGAGTGTCGACCAGTTGGGCAGGTCGGTGAGGCCGACTGTCAGAAAGAAGCCGACGAGGAAAAACTCTTTCATGCCCCACAGCGAAGCGCTGAGTTCGACAGACCGCGGATGACTTGCCAGCAGCATGCCGGTCAGCAGGGCACCGAGTTCCGAAGACAGGCCGATCGCCTTGAAGCCATAGCCGCCGATACCCAGCGCCAGCACGGCACCGAGCAGCACCAGCAGTTCGCCGTGACCGGTAAGACTCAGCAGCTTCTCGAGCGGCCACTTCAGCAGTGGCAGCAGCAGTACGAGTGCCGCCGGCCAGTCGAGCTGACTGACACCGTAAGTGCCGAGGATTGCAACGGCGATGACGTCCTGGACGATCAGGATGCCGATGGCCACCCGGCCGTGAAAGGCGCGCATCTCGCGTTTTTGTTCCAGGATCTTGGCCGCGAGTACCGTGCTGGAAAACGCGAATACGCTGGCGACCGCCAGCAGCGCGCCGATCGGAATACCGGTCATGGTGCGCAACAACCATTGCGCAAGCAGCAGCACTATGACGAACTGCAGGCTGCCGACACCCCAGACCTCGGCACGCAGCAGGTTCCTGAAGCGCAGCTTGAGCCCGACCGTGAACAACAGCAGCAGCACGCCGAGATGCGCGATGTCATCGAGCAGCGGAGTGCGCTCGACGCTGAAGGCATTGAGCAGAAAGCCGGCAGCCAGAAACCCGACCAGGGGCGGCAGCTTGAGCTGCCGGGCCAGCAAACCCAGGACAAATGCTGCAGCTATCCAGATGGCAAGCATCGTGTGCTGTCAGCTCTCCGTCTGTCGAATCGAGCGCAGCAGGAATTCCTGCATGCCGTTCTTGAGCAGCATGGCGCTCTCCACCGCATGGTCCGGCAGGCAGTGCCGCAGGTCCTCGGGCGTATAGCGCGGCGCTGCGCATTCAGCGCCGGTCGTGCGCTGAATGAGCAATCGGCCATCAGGCAGTGCTGCATACCGGTCGGGTCTGGCCGGCATGCGCGGCGCCGAATACACGATCAGCGCGTGCACCATGGTGCCTGGCCGGGATCGGGCAGCCACGCAAGCCATGAGTGACTTCAGTGCGGGGCGCTGCAGATAGTTCAGCAGATCCCAGCACAACACGATATCGGCAGCTTCCTGGCGGCGCCGTGGCAGGAGCGACTCGGCCTTCTGGCGCAGCAACAGCGGGTCCGCTTCGCCATTCAACTGGTCAAGACCATCGCCCAGATCAGCGAACTCAAGCCGGCAGCGGAACTGGCTGAACAGGGCGACCGTCTCCATCCGCGCCGGGCCAAGATCCAGCACCACGGCGCGCCGCTCCGCGCTTTGCGACTCCAGCAAGCGGCGAAACAGGGGTGCATTCACGCCACCGGCGTCGACGGACACCTGTGACTGTGTCGGGCGCAGTGCTGCGTTCACCCTGCAGGCAGCGGGCGAGGCTCAGCCCGCCTTGGACTGCTGTGCTGTCGTCGATTGCACCGCCGTGACGGGCGATGCGCTGGCTCCGCTGGAACCGCTGGAACCGCTGGAACCGCTGGAACCGCTGGAACCGCTGGAACCGCTGCGTGTGCTGCTGACGCCACTGATGGCAGTCTTTACCGCATCCGGATCCATCTCGATGGAACCCTTGAACGATGCGCCGTCTTCCAGGCTGACACGCGGCGACGTGATGTTGCCCTTCATCCGCGCGGTTTTCCGGATCAGCACCTGCTCGGCGCCATACAGGTCACCCTCCATCGTGCCGTCCACAAATACCGTATGGGCAAATACATTTGCCTTGATCTTCGCCTGGTTGCCGATGGTCAGCGTATGGCTGGCCAGATTGACGGTGCCGTTTACTTCGCCTTCGATGATCAGGTCTTCCTGGCCGCGCAGGTGACCGTCGATCTGTATCGAAGCGCCGATCACTGCGGTTTCGCGGCGCCGGTTTGCCGAAGGTGCAGCGGGGCTGGCTGCCGGAGTAGGCCGGGCCTCGGGTACGGGGCTGGTGGCTGGCTGATGGCTGCTCGCCGGCGGTAGCTCGGTCGGGCCTTTCTTGTTGCGATCAAACATTGCTGTCTCCTTGCGGGGCTGATAAGCCTGATATTTCCACAAGCTGGAAATACCGGTCGCCATGATGGTTCCGGAAATATACGCCTGACAAGCGGCGCAGCGTGCCCATTGTAGCGGCATGGAGCCGGTCAGGGGCTATCCCCGGGCGACAGATTCCTGCAGGGAGCGAGACCCTCCGGCAGCAGGCCCTGATCGAGCAGGCGCAGGTTCACCGCTGCGCGTACATAGCCGGGGTCTGTGGCCAGGGCCTTGCGCCATGCGGCTTCGGCGCGCCCGAGGTCACATTCGGTGGCCAGTGCGATGCCGAGGTTGTTCCAGGCGCGCGCGTTGTGCGGCGACTGGACCACGACGTCGCGCCAGAAGCCAACCTCGTCCCGGTAGACGTCGTTGCGCAGATGGGTGGCGAATCCTTCGAGCAGCAGGACGGCACTCAATCCGGTTACCGCCAGATAGCGCTGTTGCCGGCCAAGCCGGTGAATGGCCACTGCCAGCAGCAGGGCCGGACCGGCCAGGGCCGTATAAAGCTGCCGGTCGTTGACCAGATCGAGCCGTGCGAGCAATGAGTTGCCCGGCGCCATCCACAGCAGGAACCACAGCACTGCAAAAGCGGGTAGCGGGAAGCGGCGGATATTGCTGATCGCCATGCCGGCAGCGATCACGATGCCCGCCAGCACCAGTGAGCCATCCAGATCGAGCGTCGTCAGCACCGGCAGGGCCGGGTCAGCGTTCAGGTGGTCGATGTCGAGCAGCTGGCCGAGCAGATATGCAACGCCATGCAACTGGGCGACGAGGTTTTCAGCGACCGGGCGCGTGGCAAGGCTGGTGGCCAGAAATTGCTGATAGGCGGGCAGCAGCAGGGCCGTGGGCAGTGCCGCCAGCAACAACAGCCAGTGCACTGCCGATTCCCGCCAGGCTTGCCGCCAGCTGAATGGCCGGGATATGTCGGCGGCGGCCCACAGCAGCAGTATTGCCGGCACCATGACCGCGCTCTCTTTGGTGGCGATACCCAGCAGCATGAGCAGCGGAGACGCGACATACATATGAATGACGGCGTGTTCCTTCCTGGTGCTGCGCCCGGCGACCCACACGGCGACGCTTGCCAGGGCAAAGAACGTGCTGAGCGACATTGAGCGCCCTGATGCGTAAGTCACGGCTTCCGTCTGGACGGGGTGCAGGACAAAGATCAGGGTGGCCGCAAACGCCAGCCCGCCGGACCGATGGCTGGTCTGCATCTCCAGATGCCGCATGAGGTACAGGATCAGCAGGCCGTTGCCCGCATGAATCAATATGTTGACGGCATGAAAGCCGACCACGCCAAGACCGCTGGCATGGTTGAGCGCATAGCTCAGCTTCAGCACCGGGCGCATACCCGGCATGGATGACCACCAGGCCGCGAGGCTCTGCACGCGTGGATCGCGGACGATCACGTCCCAGTCGTCGAACTGGAAACTCGCCTGCAGCGCATTGGCCCAGGCGATGGCTACCGCCAGCACGACGAGCAGCGGTGGCAGCCAGCGGGAGCCGGTGTCAGTGACGGCTGGCATCGAGTGCGGTGAAGGCATCTTCGACAAGTATCGAGGCTGACCACCAGCGATCCGGTGCATTGAGCAGCACGACTGCCACCTCGTCAGTGCCTCGGCGAACGAGAGCTACCAGGCACTTGCCGGCACCGCTGGTGAAACCGCTCTTGACGCCAACCGTGCCGGGCAGTCGTCCGAGCAACTTGTTGCCGCTGTCTTTGCTGAAGCGTCGTCCGCCCAGCGTGCTGATGGTGATCCCGGGCATCCTTGCTGCGCGGGCGAACTCCGCTTTGCTCATGGCAAGCATCGCCAGACGGTACAGGTCGCTGGCCGATGAGCGATGTCCGGGTGCATCCAGTCCGCAGGGATTGCGAAAGCTGGTCGCATCAAGGTGCAACTCCCGCGCCTTGCGGTTCATGCTGGCGACAAATCCGGTCACGCTGCCGGCAACGTGTTCGGCGAGCGCGAGGCAGGCGTCGTTGGCAGAGGTGACCAGCAGTGCGTCGAGCGCCGCCGCCATGCTCAGCTGCTCGCCGGCCCGCAGCCCGAGCCGTGAACCGCTTGCCGCAGCAGCAAGCGGGCTGACCTTGACGACAGCGTCGGGTGACCAGTGTTCCAGTACCAGCAGTGCCGTCATGATCTTGGTGAGGGATGCCGGGGGCAGGGCTCGATCCGGAGCACGCGCCCACAGCACCGCGCCGTTGACGACGACCAGATAAGCCGCCGCTGCTCTGGGCCAGGGATCGGGCGGTGGGCTGGTGTTGTCCGGCGTGGCTGCAACCGGCAACAGCAAGGCGAGCAAGAAACCCGCCAGCCGTTGCCGATACATCAGCAAGGCAGCCCTGGTCTAGCGACCGAACAGTCCCTTGAGCCGCTTGGCGCCTTCTTTCAGTACGTCCTGCGCTTTCGGCGCGACGCCGCCTGCTTCGCCACTACCCTGCATCATGTCCCGCGCATAGCTGTTGCAGAAATCCCGGTACTTCTCGGCTGGGGGCGTGCTGAAGCTGCGGCCTGCGCATTCGCGCTGGGCAATGGGCGCCGCGAGTGCCGGGCACTGGGCGCCGAGGAACCTGAAATCCTCGCGCTTGTTCGCGTCATCACACAGGCGTGTCAATGTAGACCCGGCTGCCACGCCACAGTATTTTTCCACTGCCGGGAGCAATCCGGAATCCAGCATCGGATCCCCGCTCGGCTGGCGCTCACTGGCCAGCAGATAGCCTTCCTGTGTGTTGAGCTTCGTGCAGAGCTGCTGCTTGTCCTTGGCCGCACACTTGTTGTTGGTGAGGCCTGCCGGCAGCATGGCGTCTGCCATTGCACCACATGACTGCCGCATGCCGGCCGCGGCCTGCGCCTCCATGGCAGCAACCTGTTTGCTCTTCTGTTTGGGGTCACAGGGTCCGCCACGCCTGCCCTCGGACACCATGACCATCGTTTCACCGTCGGCGGTAATGGTCATTTTCGAGGTATAGCTGTCCTTGCCGTGATAGGTCATCTCGCCGGTACCCGAGCCATCCGGGCAGTTGACCTTGTAGCTGTACCGCCCGGGCGAACTCTTTACATCGCTGATCGTGCAGCGCTTGTCGTCGCCCGACATCGCATCGGGCCCCTCGGCCCGGTCCGCAACGCAGACCTGCTGCTTCTGTCCGGGCAGTTTCATGCCCCCCATTTCCATGCTGGTCGTGATGTCCCAGCTGTGTCCCGGCTCTGTCTGGCCGAAGGCGGCCGGGGCGATCAGGAGCAGGGCGATGAAATGCAGACGCATGACAGATCTCCGATGGGTTACGACCGGCCGTGAGTATATGCCGGACCGGTGCCCGCCGAGAGAGCTTGCAACGTCATTAATCAGGGTGCCGGTTGTACAGGTTCAACGCATCACGCATCATCGGCCTCAAGAGGTCGGCCATGCCCGAAGCCGTGCGCAAGAAACCATTCGCTTTTCTCAACCGGCCGGTGTTCTGGCTGGCAATTGCCGGGCTGCTCGCGGCGTACGCGGCGCTCGGCTTTTACGCGGTGCCGCGATTGCTGAACGGCCTGCTCAAGGACACGGTCAGGGCCGAATACGGCCGCGAACTCGCCATCGGTGCGATCCGTTTCAATCCCTTCAGCCTTGCCCTGGAAATTGACGGGCTTGCCCTGCCGGATGCAGATGGCGGACCGCTGGTGGCCTTCGATCAGCTGCGCGTGGACCTGGACCTGGATTCGCTGTGGCATCGCGCACTGTCCTTTCGCGAGATCGCAGTCGACGGGCTGGCAGTCAACGCTGTCGTGCGCCCCGGTGGAGCGCTGAACCTTGCTGATCTGCAGTCTGCAAAGTCACCGGATGCCGAACACGAATCGCTGCCCCGCCTGATGGTGGCTGACCTGCGGGTCAGCAAGAGCCGGATTCGCGTCACCGATCTCGATCGTGCTGAAGCCTTTGTCGCGAATATCGATCCCGTCGAGTTCCGGCTGAGCGACTTCACGACCTTTCGCGACGGTGCCGACCGTTACCGTCTTGACGCGCATGTATTCGGCAGCGGGCGGATCGCCTGGCAGGGGACGCTGCAGGCTTCGCCGCTGGCCTCGGTTGGTGAGTTCCAGCTGACAGACCTGCCGCTGCCGGAGATCGCGGCACTTCCGGGCGATGCATTGCCGCTGGAGATTGCTCGCGGCAGCCTGGCGGTGCGCGGCCGCTACCAGTACGCGGATACCGCAGATGGCGCGCAAGTCGAGCTTGCGGATAGCGAAATCACCATCGCGAAAGTCGCGCTGCGCGCACGAGGTCAACCGGACGACTATGTGGTGCTCGACCGCCTGGTTGCCAGCGGTGGCCGGATGTCGCTCGCAGAGCGTCGACTTGAGTTTGCATCGCTGGCAATCGACGGGGGTACCGTGTCTGCCTGGCTGACGCCCGACGGAGAGCTGAACCTGTCGGCGCTTGCCGGCGGAGCGCCGGAGGCTGCGGGCCCCCCATCGCAGGCACTTGCTCCATCGGCCGCGCAGGAGCCGGCCTCCACCCCGAAGGCAGCCGTGCAGCCCGCGTCGCAGGCTGCGTCCTCCCGCAAGGACTGGGAAGTGCGTCTGCCCGCCATAGCCGCAAGCAATCTGGATGTGACCATCGAAGACCGCTCGGTGCAGCCGGTCCCGGTACTGCATCTGAAACCGCTCGGCTTCACGGTCAGCGACTACAGTACCCGGCCCGATGCCGTCGTGAACCTGACGGTGGATACCGCTGTGAACGAGAAAGGCAAGCTGCACACCGCAGCTGTGCTGGCAATGGACTCGCTGGCTGCACAGGCAGATATAGAGCTGGCCGATTTCGACCTGAGCGTATTGCAGCCCTGGGTAGCAAAAAAGTCGAGCATGACGCTGGTCTCCGGCGAGCTGGGGCTCAAGGGCAAGCTGTCCTATGTGCCGGCCGAGCCGACGGCAAGACTCGATGTCGAAGCCGATGTCACGGTCAGCGGCCTGCGCACGGTCGATAATGTCCTCGAAGAAGATTTCATCAAATGGGACCGGCTGCAACTCGACGGCTTGCGATACCGGTCCGCACCCCAAAGCCTGCGCATCCGCACGGTCAGCGCGCAAGGTCCATATGCGCGGCTGATCATTGCGCCCGACGGCAACACCAATGTAGCCGCGGTTCTCGCTGGTCCGGGAGCGACTGCGACGCCGGCGGGCGGGCCGACGCTGGGTGGGCAGACGGCAGATGTCGTGGTCAGTAATCCGTCTGCAGCGCAGCCGAAACCGGCGCCGTTCCCGATGCAGATCGGCACCGTCAGCATCAGGAACGGTTCGACAAACTTTGCGGACCTGAGCATCCGGCCGAATTTCGCGACCGGCATCGGCAAGCTCGAGGGCACGATCAGCGGGCTGTCTTCAGACCCCGCCTCACGCGCAAAGGTGGAACTCGACGGTCAGGTCGACCGCTTCTCGCCGGTTACCATCCGCGGCGAGGTCAATCCGCTGGCCGCCGAGGCCTGGCTCGACATGGCGATGAACTTCCGCAATATCGAGATGGCTTCGTTCACGCCTTATTCGGGGCGCTTTGCGGGTTACACGATCCGGCGCGGAAAGCTGTCTGCCGAGCTCAACTACAAGCTGAACGCGGGCAAGCTCCAGGCCGACCACAAGATTGTCATCGACCAGCTGGAACTTGGTGACAAGGTGGAAAGCCCGGATTCGATCGGCGTGCCGCTCAAGCTCGCGGTCGCCCTGCTCAAGGACCGCAATGGCGTCATCGATATCGACTTGCCGGTAGCCGGCAGTCTTGATGATCCGCAGTTCCGCATCGGACCGATCATCTGGAAGGTCTTCGTCAATCTGCTGAGCAAGGCGGTCACTGCGCCCTTTGCGCTGCTGGGAAATCTCTTTGGCGGCGGTGAAGACATGAACCTCATCGGCTTCCCTGCGGGAACGGCGACAATCGACGAAGCCGCACAGCGGAAGCTGGACTCGCTGCTGAAGGCGCTCGATGAACGTCCGGGACTGAAACTCGATGTGCCGGCGGTCTTCAGCCGCGAGGCGGATGCTGCCGGGATCATCGAGTCCCGGCTGAGGCGTGATGTCGTGGCGGCCAGGAAGGCTGAGCTGATTGCCAGAAAGCAGCCCTCGGACGGCTTGAACTTTGCGGCGGTCAGCGCCAACCGTGAAGACTACCTGCGCCAGCTGACTGCCGTATACCGCAAGGCATATGGCGCGAAGGCGAAACTGCCGGAGCCCCCGGCTCCGCCGGCGGGCGCAACGCCCGTACCGGATACACCGGAGGCAATGATCTCGCGGCTCGAGCAGGCGGTGCGCCAGCATGTCGAGATCACGGACGACGATCTGTTTGCGCTCGCCCGGGCGCGGGCCGAGGCGGTACAGGCGAAGTTGCTCGGTGATACCGATATCGATCCGGGCAGGGTGTTCCTGACGTCGCCGGCTGAAGGCCGGGCAGAAAGTGGTGCGGTGATCATGGAGCTTGCGCTGCGCTGAGGCTGGCAAGCCCTGGCGGGTTGCTTGGATACCGGGCGCCCTTCGTGTATGGTGCGCGCTGCTAAACAAGCTTTCGTCCGGTCAGCTCGTTCATTATCTCGCAGTTTTTGCACTGGAACTCCGCACGGCATCGCCGCTTGCGGCAGCGCTCCGGAAACACCCGAGACCATTACCCTGCCTCTACCGGACCAGAGGATTATCCCGATGACACGGGACGCTCTGCAGGCTGGAGAGGAAAATCAAAGATGTCATTTCAAACGCTCGGGTTGAAGCCCGAACTGTTGCGCGCCATTGCGGATAGCGGTTACGAAACACCGACGCCCGTACAGGCCCGCGCAATTCCCGAAGTGCTGGCCGGTCGCGACCTGCTCGCCGGTGCGCAGACGGGAACCGGCAAGACGGCCGGTTTTGTCCTGCCGATCCTGCAGTTGCTGGGCACACCAAAGCCCGGCGAAGCGCCCGTCGCTGCGGGCCGCAATGGCTGGCGCGCACCGCGTGCGCTGGTGCTGGTCCCCACACGTGAGCTCGCTGCACAGGTGGCGGAAAGCGCGCGCACTTACGGCCGCTATACGCCGATGGCCGTCACCGTCGTGTTTGGCGGTGTGGGTTTCAATCCACAGGCGGAGAGCCTGCGCCGTGGCACCGACATCGTTGTCGCCACGCCGGGCCGTCTGCTCGACCATGTGCAGCAGCGCACCATCGACCTTTCGAAGATAGAAATCCTCGTTCTCGATGAAGCTGACCGCATGCTCGACATGGGCTTCATTCACGACATCAAGCGGATACTCAAGCTGTTGCCGGCCAAACGCCAGAACCTGATGTTCTCCGCCACCTACAGCGAGGAGATCCGCACACTGGCCGCGGCTTTTCTGCATCAGCCGGTCAATATCGAGGTCGCGCGCCGCAATGCTGCGGTGGACAGCGTCACGCAGCATGTGCACGAGATCCGCAAGGAAGACAAGCGCCGGCTGCTGTCGCACCTGATCCGCACCAATGACTGGGGCCAGGTGCTGGTCTTTACACGCACCAAGCACGGCGCCAACCGGCTGACCAAGCAGCTGGAGGACGACGGCATCATCGCGTCTGCCATTCATGGCAACAAGAGCCAGTCTGCGCGTACCAAGGCGCTGAATGATTTCAAGCAGGGGAAGGTGACGGCACTGGTGGCCACCGAAGTCGCATCGCGCGGCCTTGATATCGACCAGCTGCCCTGTGTCATCAATTACGAACTGCCGAATGTTCCCGAGGACTACGTGCACCGCATCGGACGCACCGGCCGGGCCGGCGCCAGTGGTGTAGCGGTCTCGCTGGTATCGGCCGACGAGCGTGGGCAGCTCAAGGACATCGAACGCCTGCTGGGGCGTCCGCTCCTGCGTGCACAGTTGCCGAAGATTTCCGAGCCACCGGTGCGTCCGGGTCGTCCCGCGCAGCCGGAGCAGGACACGCGCGGTAACCAGGCGCATCAGCACCGTGACGGACAGCGTCATGGCCAGGGTGCCGGTCAGGGCCAGCGCCAGAACCGCTATCGCGGTAACCGCGGTGGCGGTGCGCGGGCACGCAGCGGTTAAACCCGAATCAGGTCCGCCCTGTTCCGCAGCGGTGCTTGTATATTTGAGGACTGCTTTCTGTAGCCCGTCAAAATCATCCGGGAGACTTGATGAATACGAAAGAACTCCGCTGCGGCCTCGTACTGGTTCTGACCCTGCTGGCGTTCTCGCCGCTCCACGCGGCAAAGGTCCGGGATCCGGACAGCCCGACCATCCTGCTGACCGGTTCGAATCGTGGTGTGGGCCTGGCCCTGGCGCAGGAGTACGCGGCAAAGGGCTGGAACGTGATTGCAACCTGCCGCACGCCTTCGAAGGCCAAGGAACTGCAGGCACTTGCCGCCGGCAATCCGAAGGTCCTGGTCGAGAAACTCGACGTGACCGATCTCAGGGAGATCGGCAAGCTTGCGGAAAAGTACCGCGGGGTTCCCGTCGATGTGCTGTTCAACAATGCCGCCTGGCTCGGTGAACCAATTGCCAGGCAGCAGTTTGGCAACCTCGATCAGGACATGTTCGTTGAAGTCATGAAGACCAACGCCTACGGACCACTGAAACTGTCCGAGGCCTTTGTCGAGAACGTCGCTGCCAGCGAGCAGAAAAAGATCATCGGCATGACCAGCGGGCTCGGTTCGCTGACAATCATGGCCCGGATGTCGCGCTTTTATTTCTACCAGATGAGCAAGGCGGCCATGAACATGGGCATGCGTGCGCTGCGCAACGACCTGCGGAGTCGCGGCATCATCGTGGCCATTGTGGCCCCCGGCATGGTCGACACGGATATGCTTGTCGCGTCCGGCTACAAGGGTGACAAACTGACGCCGGCCGACAGCGCGGCGGCACTTTACGCGATGGTTGCGGCGCTCACACTCGAGGACAAGGGCGTACCGGTCAATGTCGATGGCAAGCCCATACCCTGGTAGCCCATAAAAAGGTGCCATAAAAAGGTGCCAGATTTATTTTCCGTAAGAGCTACCTTTCCTTTCCTCCCATGAAAATAAATCTGGCACCTTTTTCATGTCCCTGAGTCGTCGCAAGCTGCTGATCAGTACGGCGGTGCTGGCCGGTGGTGGCCTCGCACTGACCTGGCTGCGCCCGGCCCGCAACCGGACGCCGGCGCCGGAAACGCCCGGTAACCTCTCGCCGAACGCCTGGCTGCAGATCACGCCCGGGGGCGACATCGTTCTGCAGGTCGACAAGGCCGAACTTGGTCAGGGTGTGATGACCGGTTTCGCCACCCTGCTGGCCGAGGAACTCGATGTGTCGCCGGCGCAGATCACGCTGCGTTTAGCGGCGATCAATCCGCTGTTCCAGGATCCGCTGCAAATGACGGGCGAGAGCAAGACCACGCGCACCCGCTGGCTGCCGATCCGGGAGACCGGTGCGCGGGCCCGGCAGATGCTGCTGCAGGCAGCCGCGAACAAGTGGCAGACCGATGTGGCCGCACTCGATACCGATGGTGCAGCGGGAGTCATCGACCGGCGCGGCAACAGGCGTCTGGCTTATGCCGAACTTGCAACAGCGGCGGCGCGCCTGCCGGTGCCTGACAAGGCGCCGCTCAGGGAGCCCGGTCGCTGGCGGTGGATCGGGACCACGGTACCGCGGCCGGATATCCTGCCGAAACTCACCGGTCGCGCGACATACGGCGTGGATACGCAACTCCCGGATCTGCTCGTCGCCGTGATCGCCCGCCCACCGCGTCTGCTTGCACAAGCACTTGGCCATGATGCGACTGCGGCGCGTGCGCTACCGGGCATCGTTGACGTGCGGGCTGTGCATACCGGCGTCGCCGTGCTTGGCGAGACTTTCTGGCATGCGCAACAGGGTGCGAACGCGCTCACCATTGAATGGAGTACGGGTCCGCTCGCCGGCATCAGCAGCGCATCGATCCGGGTGGAGCAGGGGAAGCAGCTCGATGCCGCCGACACGCACCGGGTGCGTGATGACGGCGATACGGATCAGGCACTGCAAGCCGCTGCGCGGTTGGTGGAGGCGGAGTACTGGCTGCCCTATCTGGCGCACGCCACGCTCGAGCCGATGAATGCCACGATCTGGTTCCATGACGGCGGATGTGAGGCCTGGGTGCCGAGTCAGGGACCCGACATGGTGCGCCAGGTGATCTGCGACATGTCGGGGCTGCCCCGGGAGCAGGTGCGGGTGCATACAACCTACGCCGGCGGTGGTTTCGGGCGGCGTGCGACCATGGAGTATGTCGTCGAGGCGGTGGAAATTGCGCGGCACACCACGCGCCCCGTGAAGCTGATGTGGACGCGTGAAGACGATATGCGTCAAGGTCTCTATCGCGAGGCGACGCTGCATCGCCTGCGCGCCGCGCTGAATGCCGACGGCGAGCCGCTGGCCTGGCAGCATCGACTGGTCGCCACAAACCTGAACCGGCTGGTTGTTCCGGTCGCGCTTGACGTGCTTGCACCGGAGTGGATGCCGCAATCCGTAACCGGCGGCTTCAGTGACGGCGTCACCAGCCTGCTCGATCGCTTCAGGGGTTCGGAGTCGGCGCGTGCCGGCGCGCGATCCATGCCCTATGCGATTCCGAATGTGCAGATCGACCTGGCCGACTGGAACCCCGGCGTTCCGGTGACGCTGTGGCGCTCGGTCGGTCACTCGTATACGGCTTTTGTCATCGAGAGTTTCATCGACGAGCTCGCGGCTGCAGCTGGACAGGACCCCGCAGCCTTTCGCCGACGTTATCTGGCGGCGGCGCCGCGCCACCTCGCCGTACTCGATCTGGTGCTGGAGAAATCCGGCTGGGCCACGCAGGTTCCGGGCCGCCACCGGGGAATCGCGATACAGGAAGCCTTCGGTACCATCGTTGCTCATGTTGCAGAGATCAGTATCGGCGCTGATGACGCCATTCGCGTGCATCGCGTGAGCTGTGCCGTGGATTGCGGACTGGTGATCAACCCTGACATCGTGCGTCAGCAGATGGAGGGCGGGATCCTGTTTGGCCTGTCTGCGGCGCTGTATGGCGAGATCAGCATCAAGGACGGCGCCGTACAGCAGAGCAACTTCCACGACTACCGCGTGCTGCGCATGGCTGACTCACCAGCCATCGATGTGCACATCGTGCCCGGGGGTACAGAGCCGAGCGGTGTGGGCGAGCCGGGCGTGCCGCCGATCGCCCCTGCGGTTGCCAATGCGGTGTTTGCGGCAACGGGGCAGAGATTGCGCACCTTGCCGCTGCGTCTTGGTGCCTGAAAGGTGCCGCTAAAAAGGTGCCACGCTAAAAAGGTGCCAGATTTATTTTTTCTCAACGGAAAAAATAAATCTGGCACCTTTTTATGGCACCTTTTTAGCGGAGAAAAAATAAATCTGGCACCTTTTAGGTGCGGCACCTTTCAGGTGGTCAGTAGCAGATAGCGCAGCGCTTCTGTACCGCCGGCATTATCTTCCTGATGCGGTACCCGGGCCGGGATGACAACCAGATCGCCGGGCCCGGCGGTGCAACAGGACTCCAGGCTCTCGCCCCAGCGGATCGTGGCCCGGCCGCTGATCACGCAGATGACGCTTTCGGTGGGCCCCTGATGAGGAGGTGCCTGACTGGCGCCGGGCGCAAGTTCCAGGCTGCGGGCAGCCAGTGTGCCGTGGCCGCCTGGTGCGTGGCTGAGTTCGGCTACAAGCCGGACAGCAAGATCTCCGGCACCACCCTGGCTGACCTCTTCGCTACGTATCACTCGTACGCCATGATCGCGCGAATTCGCAGGGGTTCCGGACATGCGCGGAATTATTGCATGGGGTTGCCAGGATCATCTGCCAGCCGTCTTGCGGCAACGCCGGCGTCTGAGTTCCCGGTACAGGGTATGCGTATCCAGATCGACCCCGCCGGGCCAGACGATCAGGCTGCGGCTGCGATCGATGCGCAGCTTCCGGAACTCGCGGACATCGCGCAATGTTTCCAGCGACCAGGGCGCCAGTTGTTCCTCGAGGTCGACGACACCTTCGGTGCCATCGGCGTAGGTGAGCCACAGCTGATAGCGTTCCAGGGGCCAGGCGGCGATGAGTCGGGAGATCATTGCGGCAAATCCTGCGCCGCGCCGCTGTGACCAACAAGTCGGCAATCTCTGCAAAGTTACCGCTTATGCAGCTTCAACCTTGCTGCCGCCAGAGTGCAACCCGCTCACGCACCAGCCGCTCGATGCCATCCCAGTCGGTTGCGCGCGGCGGTGGAAGCTCGCGGTTGGTTGAATTCACCACGACGATGGTTTCATGACCGGTGGCGCGCAGCGCCCTGATGTTGTCGGGACTGTCCTCCAGATACAGGTCGGCACCGACGGCTGCCTTGTCGCGCATGAAGCACAGGTCCCAGTAGGGAATGCCGTGTCGCTCCAGCCACTCGGTGGTCTGCCGGATCGCTTCCTTGTGGAACCAATGGATATACAGGCGGTGGGTGATGATGCGGATGCGGACTTCGGGGATGGTGTCGAGTCGGCGCAACGCCGCCGGTGCACCGCTGACCGGCGGCAGGCGCGCGAACAGCTCGCGTTCCTTCACCGCAAAACGATGCAGGGCATCGTAGCCCCCGGCAGCCTCCAGCCCCCATTCGCCGAAGCCATAACTGATCTCATCGGTCAGTTGCTGTTCGGCGAGGCCCAGCCACTCGGCAGCGACAGGCTTCAGCCCGCGCGCAAAATCCGCGACCACGCCGTCGAGATCCACGCCGAGTACAAATTGCCGCTCCGTTCTCATGACAGGCCGGCAGCCATCAGGCCGTGCGTTGCGTGATTTCGATCAGATGGTAGCCAAACTGTGTCTGTACCGGACCGTGTACCTTGCCGACCTCGGCGCTGAATACCACCTGATCAAATTCCTTCACCATCTGCCCCGGCCGGAACTCGCCGAGATCACCACCCTGTTGTCCGGAGGGACAGTTGGAGTGTTCACGGGCGATATCGGCAAAGTCCTCGCCTGCTTCGATGCGGGACTTCAGGGCTTCGCAGCTGCTTTTGTCGTCGACGAGGATGTGGCGGGCGCTCGCTTTGGTCATGGTCAAGGTCTCCGTTCGGCAGGGCGGGCAAGGCTAGCATGTCCCTGCGACATAAGGGACAAGCGGTCGTTTCTGCCGACGAGCGGTTGTAAGCTGATGAAAAATATGGATTTTTCCGTGGAAAACGGAAGTGCGTCACGGTCTCCGCGGGCCTCGATCGCCATAGTTGCACCCATCTGGAAGACGCGGAGATGACGGGTGTTTCGTTCCTGCCTGCATACACGGCGTACCGGTCTGGTTTCAGGCCATCGGGGCATGACAGCCATTGAGCTGCTGGCCGCGCTGTCCATCGTGGCAATTCTCAGTGCGATGGCCATTCCCGCTTTTCGTGATTTTCTGCAGAACAACCGCGCCGCCGAACAGAGCAATGCACTGGTCGGTGCGCTGGCGCTGGCCCGCAACGAAGCGGTAACCCGCGGCATTCCGGTGTCTGTCTGTGCGAGTACCGACGGCGAGAGCTGTGATCCCGTCGGCGGCCTGTTTACGGTATGGACGCCGGGCTGGATCGTGTTTACGGATGCTGCCGGAGCCCTCGGCACCGTGGACGATGCGGCAGTGCCGCCCGATACCGTGCTGCGCGTATTGCCGGCTTTGTCCGGCGAGGCGACGCTCGCCAGCAACACGAACTTCATTTCCTATACCCCCAGCGGCTTCCTCAGTGGTGGCCAGGTGTCATTCCTGCTGTCTGTTCCCGACTGTTCGGGTGACCAGAACCGGCAGATCGTCATCAATCCGCAGGGACGGGCCACGCTCAGCCATGTGGCATGTGGAACATGAACAGGAAGCCTGTCGTGAAGATTCCAGGACATATCCGGCACCAGTCGGGCATCACCCTCATTGAAGTACTGATCACGGTCGTGCTGGTTTCGATCGGCCTGCTCGGCCTTGCCGGCCTGCAGCTGACCAGCGTACAGAACAGCAACAGTTCCGGCGAGCGCTTCGTCGCCACCACGCTTGCACAGGACATCCTCGAGCGCATGCGTGCCAACCGCAACAGGGCCATCGGTCCCGGCAAGGTCTACAACCTGGCGATGGGTGCCGATCCGGGTGTGGGCGGTGTCGAAGGCGATGACCTGAACGCCTGGAAGGATGCGCTTGAGGCCGCGCTGCCATCCGGCCAGGGTGCGGTCCAGGTCGACAACAGCAATGTCGCAACGATCACGGTGCAGTGGACGGATGCCTCCGACAACAACCCGGACGACAGCCGTGCCATGTCGCTGGTGCTGAGTACGACGCTATGAACGGCTTCAACAGGCAGGCTTTCACCGGAATCAGGCACCAGCGCGGCATCGGCCTGGTCGAGATCATGATCGCCGTGACGCTCGGCATCATCGTTACCGGTGCAGTTGTGCAGATCTACCTGAGCACAAAGCGCCAGAACGACATGCAGGGCGGGCTCAGCGGCCGGCAGGAAGTCTCGCGCTACGCCACACAGCTGATCCAGCGGGATCTGCAGATGGCCGGCTTCCGTGGCTGCCTGCGCGACCTGGGGACTGTCGTGAACACGCTCAACAATCCGAACGACTTCCTCAACAACTATGCCCGGCATGTCGAAGGTTTCGAGGACGTGGTGAGCGCCGATCTGCCCGGCGAGATTACGGCAGGCGGCAACGTCGTCGTTGCAGATACCGACGTGCTGGTGATCCGTACGGTCGATAATCCGGATCTGCAGCTCACTGCCAACATGGTTAACAGTTCCGGCGATCCCGTGACGGTAATCGATCTAGACCCGGCCGCGCCGGACACTCCGGCTGCCGGAGATATCATGCTGGTCAGTGATTGCGGGGGGTCGGCGATATTCGAAGTTACCGGTTTTGATGAAGGTTCCGGCACCATCGCCCACGAGGCCGGCGCCGGCACGCCGGGCAACAGCAGCAAGAACCTGGCCCGCCGTTACACTGCCGGCGCACAACTCTTCACGCTGCGTACCACCACCTACTTCATACGCAACAACGCTGCCGGCATCCCAGGTCTCTGGCGGCGCGTCGGCAGCGGTGCCCCGCAGGAACTCGCCGAGGGCGTCGAAGACATGCAGATCCTGTACGGCGAAGACACCATCGGCAACGACCAGGTGCCCGACCTGTACCGGACTGCCGATACCGTCGTCAACTGGAATAACGTCGTCAGCGTGCAGGTTGCCTTGCTGGTATCCAGTGTGCGGGAACAGGTGGCTGACGCCGATCCGCGCACATTCGTTCTGCTCAATGAAGCGGCAGTCGGCCCGTTCAGCGATGGTCGTCTGCGGCAGGTCGTGAGCTTTACTGTGGCAGTGAGAAACCGCTTGTCATGAACATGAAATCAGCTTTCAGGAAATCTCCGGTGCGGAAAGGGATGCAGGCGCAGCGTGGTGCCGCGATGGTCATCGCACTGGTCATGCTGCTCGTGTTGACGCTGCTCGCAACGGCCAGTGCCCGCATGACGCTGCTCGAAGAGCGCATGACCGGCAATACCCAGGATCGCAATGTTGCTTTCCAGGCGGCCGAGGCCGGGCTGCGCGCCGGTGAACTGATTGCCCAGGTGCCGGTGATACCGGTTTTCGGCGGCGCGAACGGTGGCCTGTACAAGCCGGCTGATCCCGACGACATGCCGCTCTGGGAAACCCTGGACTGGAACAACGCCGCGGCTGTTCACGCCGATGCAGCCCTTGATGCCGCGATGGACGATCTTGGCGGCGCCACGGCTGATTACATTGTCGAGCAGTTGCCACGGGTGCCGACGCCGGGCGAAAGCCTGGCTGCAGATACCACCGTGGATGAAGCAACCTTTTATCGCGTGACGGCGCGCGGTGTGGGCATGGCAGGCAATGCCAGGGTCACACTGCAGACCACGTTCAAGCGCTGAGGCGACCCAGAATGAGCCATTGGAGGCACGATATGCGCAGCTCTCTCCGGACCGGGATGTCCACATTTCTCGCCGCCTTCCTGCTGACCATGAGCCAGGCGGGCAATGCGGTGTCGATTGCCCAGATGCCGCTGTTCATCGCCGCCGGCGTCACGCCGAACGTGATGCTGGTGGTCGACAACTCGGGCAGCATGAACAACATCATCTGGGCCACCGGTTTCAACCCGAGTGTCACCTATCCCGGCTGGGGCTGGAGCTCGACAGATGGCAATATCTATCATTCGGATCTGGCACGCGGTACCTGTGCGGTCGGTTGGGTGCGGGGCAGGAATAGTGCCGGGGTGACCAAATGCATGGTCCTGCCGGATCCGGTCGGCGGGCGGAATACCCGCTATTCCGGCAACTATCTCAACTACCTCTTCCAGACCTATGCCAACAACACCAATCTGACCGGTGGACAGATCCCGAATACCTACCGCATGGCCGTGGCTCGCAATGTCGCTACCCAGGTGGTCAACGACAATGCCAATCTGCGCCTCGGTCTGACCCGCTTCAATACCGATGCCGGTGGCCAGATCGTTCAGAACTGCGGCGCGACCACCGCCGCACTCAATACCTCCATTGCCGCCCTGAGCGCGACCACCTGGACGCCGCTCGCCGAGACGCTGTACGAGGTCACGCGCTATTTCCGTGGTCTCAAGAGCGAGTACAACGGAAACGTCTACTACACGAGTCCGATCCGGTATCGCTGCCAGAAGAGCTTCGTGATCGTCATTACCGACGGCTATCCGACCCAGGATGATAGTTTTCCGAACAATGATCCCGCGGACGTTGCGGACACCAGCCGCGCGCTGCCAAACTGGGACAACCTGGCGCCGACCACACTGGCGTCGGATTACCCGAATTTCCCGCAGTACTCGGATGGTTTCAAGACCGGCGCCTCGACCGACGAGGGCAATACCCTGTACCTCGACGACATGGCGAAGTTCGCCTATGACATCGACATGCGCACCGGGAACGATGACACCGGCAAGAGCTTTGATGATCCTGATGATCCCCGCCAGAACCTCGTGACCTATACGGTCGGGTTTACGGCAGCAAACCAGATGCTGGCAGATGCTGCGCAGTACGGCACCGGGCGCTACTACCAGGCCAATGACCAGGCATCCCTGACCATCGCCCTGCAGGCGGCACTGGCCGATATCGCCCGGCGCACCGGTTCAGCTGCTTCGGTGGCCACCAACTCGACGCGACTGGCCTCTGATACCTTCATCTACCAGGCGCGTTTCTCGAGCAAGGACTGGGGCGGACAGCTGCTGGCCTATCCGATTGGCGACGACGGCAGCATCGCCAACCTGGAAGAAGGGGAATCGGTCCCATCGCTTGACCTGGGAAATGGCAACACGCGTACTGGCTGGAACGCGGCCGAGCTGATGCCTGCCGCCGGCGATCGCAACATCTACACTTACGACCCGAGTGCGGCACTGGGTTCACGCGGCCGGGTATTCGCCTGGGCCAACCTGACAGCCGGCCAGCAGGCCGAGCTCAACAAGAATGTATTCGGCACGGCTGACGGCAATGGCGCAAACCGCCTGCTGTACCTGCGTGGTGATCGTTCCAACGAAGCGCCAAATGGTGTTGCTTTCCGGCCGCGCAGCTCGGTGCTGGGCGATATCGTGAATTCGGATCCGACCTATGTGGGGCAGCAGAACTATGGTTTTGACGTCTTGCCGGGGACAGAAGGAAGCTCCTATCTGACTTTCCGGGAGAGTGCGGCCTATACCGGCCGGACGCCCACCGTTTATGTGGCGGCCAACGACGGCATGCTGCATGGTTTCAACGCGGAGACCGGCGTGGAGCTGATGGCCTACATGCCGAATGCCGTTTATCCGCAGCTCAGTGCGCTCACGCATTCGTCCTTCAACACCAATCACCGCCTGATCAACGACGGTGCGCCGCGCGCCATGGACGCCTACATCGATGGCAGCTGGCGAACCATTCTGCTGGGCAGCCTGGGGGGCGGGGGCAAGGGTATCTATGCGCTGAATGTAACTGCCCCCGGCAGTTTTTCCGCCGGCAACGTCATGTGGGAGTTTACATCCGCAGATGACTCCAACATGGGCGTGGCAATCCCGAGTCCCACGATCGCGCGGCTGGCCAATGACAAGTGGGTTGCAATCGTGGCCAACGGCTATAACAGTGGCGGCAACGCGGAACTTTTCGTGCTTGACCTGAAGACCGGTGCAATCATCCGGGAGATCGATACCGGCGTTGGCGGTGACAACGGCCTGTCCAACCCGACGCCTGTGGACGTCGATGCGGACCGGATTACGGATTTCGTCTATGCCGGCGATCTCAAGGGCAACATGTGGAAGTTTGACCTGAGCAGCAGCAACCCGGCCGACTGGCATGTGGCATTCAGCAGTGGCGGCGCACCGGCGCCACTGTATACAGCCTGCAGCAGCGATCCGTGCACGGCGGGGAATCGCCAGCCCATCACTGCGCGCCCCGAGGTGGGTATCAGCCCGCCTGCCGGCTACTTCGTGTACTTCGGCACCGGCCGCTATTTTGCGGACGGTGACAACGGTGTGGGTACCGGCGCCAATACGGTCTATGCAATCCGTGACAAGAACGAGAAGGGCGCAACGACGCTGGTCCTGCCAGCAGCCGGGCGCTCGACTCTGGTGAAGCAGGAAGTGCTGAATGAACAGGTGATCAACTTCGATGGCCATATCGAAGGCATCCGCGTCACCACCAATAATGTGATCGAGGATGACGACGACGGCTGGTACCTTGACCTGCCGACTTCGGGCGAGCGCCAGGTCAGCACGCCGATATTGCGTGCCGGGAGAATCATCTTCACGACCGTCATACCCTCCGGCGACCAGTGTTCGGCCGGCGGTGACAGCTGGCTGATGGAGCTGGACGCCCTGTCGGGGTCTCGTCTGGAGTCTTCACCCTTCGACCTGAACCGGGATTTCGCCTTCGATGTCGAAGACTTCGTGCACCTGGATCCAAATGATCCGGACAGCCCGCTGGTTGCCGCCAGTGGCCGCAAGTCGAAGGAAGGCATCATCAAGACGCCAGGCATCATCAGCAGCTGCGGAGCGGGCAACATCGAATGCAAGTACGCCAGCGGCAGCAAGGGCAAGATCGATACGACCATCGAGAATGCGGGCAACCAGAAGGGACGCCTGTCCTGGCGTGAAATCCAGTGAGGAAGCGAAACATGCAACGAAACGATCACAGGGTCCCGGTTGCGCTGATCAAGGCGCTGGCGTTTTGCTCGCTGCTGGCATCGACGGTGCTGTTCGCCGGCGAGCCTGCGGAGCAGCTGGTGATCAGGATTGAAGCGGTCGATGTTCCGGCCAGGGAGATCCGCGCAAACGGCACTGATTACAGCCTCTCGGGCCGGGCAACCGTGACCTGGCCACAGGGTACGCGCCTTGAGCTTGGCGAGCTGAAGCCCGGCATGCGTGTGAGGATCGGCCTCGCGAAGCCTGGCGAGAGCGTGGTCGACAGTGTCGTACTGCTGCCGGACTGAACCGGACCCGCAACAAGGAATGTCCTGATGAAATCCAGAATGAGCGGCTTCACGCTGATCGAGTTGCTGATCGTGATGGTGATTGCGAGCATCCTGATGATGATCGCCGTACCGAGCTACCAGCAAAGTGTCATCAAGAGCCGCCGGGCCGACGGGCGGATCGCCCTCAACGATGTCGCGCAGCGCCTCGAACGCTGCTACACGCAGTTTGGTGCCTATGATGCCGCGGCCTGCGGAATTGCCGATGGTGACGAGATAACCTCGAAAGAAGGCTTCTACCTGGTGACGGCGACGATTGAAGAGGGCGATATTCCGGGCATTGCGACCTATAGCCTGAGTGCCGCACCCCAGGGCGCACAGGCCGACGACACGGATTGCGGCGACCTCGAATTAAACGCTGTCGGCGCCCGTTCCGCGACGGGCGACAATACCGCGCACTGCTGGTAATTCATGCTGACCAGTTGACGATGCCGCCATATGCGGTGCCGAGGACGATCAGGCCGAACACGATCCGGTACCACGCGAAGATCGTGAAATCGTGTGACACGATGAAGCGCAGCAGCCAGCGCACGCACAGGAACGCCGAGACAAAGGCCGCCACCAGACCGACACCAAACAGGCCGATATCGTGCACATCCAGCAGCGCACGATTTTTCCAGGCGTCATAAGCACCCGCGGCGACCAGGGTGGGAACGGCAAGGAAGAATGAAAACTCGGTGGCTGCACGCCGCGAAAGGCCGAACAGCATGCCGCCGATGATCGTCGATCCGGACCGCGAGGTACCGGGAATCAGTGCAAAGCACTGGGCACAGCCGACCAGCAGGGCGTCACGCCAGCTCATGTCGTCGACTTCGACGACCCTTGTCCGGTGCTGGCGTTTCTCGGCCCATAGAATCACGAAAGCACCGGCAATGAAGGCGATGGCGACCGGCACCGGCCTGAACAGCATCGCCTTGATGTAGCTGCCGAAGAGCAGGCCCATGATCGCCGCCGGCATGAAGGCCACCAGCAGCCTGGCGATGAAGCGCTGTGCGGCGGCGTCACTGAACATTCCGCCCAGAACACGGCTGAAGCGCAGCCGGTATTCCCAGACGATCGCCAGCATGGCACCAGTCTGGATCACGATCTCGAAGATCTTGCCTTTGTCGTCGTTGAAGCCGAGGAGGTCAGCCGCAAGGATCAGGTGACCGGTAGATGAAATCGGCAGGAATTCGGTCAGCCCTTCGACGATGCCGAGAATGAGGGCCTTGAGGAGGAGGGTGGAGTCCATCCGCCCATGGTACTAAATCGCACCGGGCGGGTTGGGGCCAGGCTGCAAAATAATCCGCAGCCTGGCCCCGCGCCGGAATCAGTAGATGTCGTGAACCGTGTTATGCACGTTGAACTTGCCGGTCGGGGTGATGATCTTCGGCCCCTTGATGACCTTCTTCAGCTTGCGGGTCTTGTCGTCCACGATCACGATCGCGGACTCGTCGGCCTGGCCGCTCCATACGGAGAACCAGACTTCGTTGCCGGCCTTGTTGTATTCAGGCTGTACGACGCGCTTCGGCCCGGGTCCGAGCTTCGCCCATTCGGCAATCGGCAGCACCTTGTATCCGGCATCGAGATTGTTGATGTCGAACACCGCGACCGTCTGGGCAATCTTTTCATCCGGATTCAGCGGCGTATCCACCCAGAGGTTGCGGGACTTCGGGTTCGTCTTGACGAACAGTGATCCGCCACCCTGGCCCTTCAGTACCTTGACGACCTTCCAGGCGTACTGCCCATGCTTGTCCGGATCGGTACCGATCATCGTGATCTTGTCGTTGCCCAGCGCACTGGTGACCCAGACCGGTCCGAATTCAGGGTGAATGAAGTTCGCGCCGCGGCCCGGATGTGGAATCTCGTCTACCGGCACCATGGCAGTCAGTTTGCGATCCTTTGAGTCGATGACCGCGACCATGTTCGATTTGTTCGCCGCAGTCAGGAAGTAGCGCAGGGTGGAGTCCCAGCCACCGTCATGCAGGAAGCGGGCGGCATTGATGGTGGTGACGCTGAGGTTGTTGATGTCACTGTAGTCCACCAGCAGGATGCGGCCGGTTTCCTTGACGTTGACGATGAACTCGGGGTGCTGGTGCGAAGCGACGATCGCCGCTACGCGTGGCTCCGGATGATACTCCTGCGTGTCGACGGTCATGCCGCGGGTGGACATGATCTTGAGTGGCTCAAGCGTGGCGCCATCCATGATCACGTACTGTGGCGGCCAGTAGGCGCCGGCGATGGCGTACTTGTCTTCGTAGCCCTTGTACTTGGAGGTCTCGACCGAACGCGCCTCCAGGCCGACCTTGATCTCGGCGACCGTCTGCGGCGGATTCATCCACAGGTCGATCAGGTCGGTCTTGCCATCGCGGCCGATGGTATACACATAACGACCGGAGTGGGACATGCGGGAGATATGTACTGCATAACCGGTCTTGATGATGGTGACGATCTGCTTCGTGTCCCCATCGATGATGGCAACCTCACCCGCGTCGCGCAGCGTGACCGCGAAGATATTGTCGAGGTTCAGCTTGTTCTGCGGACTGGTGGGGCGCTTTTCCGGCGGTACGAGTACCTTCCAGCTGTTCTTCATTTCCGGCATGCCCCATTCCGGAGGCTGTGGCGGCTCGTGCTGGAGAAAGCGCGCCATCAGGTCGATCTCGTCATCCGACAGCTGTCCGGACGTACCCCAGTTGGGCATGCCGCCCGGTGAGCCGAACTTGATCAGTGCCTTGAGGTAATCGGTGCCCTTGGCCTGGGTGAGATCGATGGTCAGCGGCTTGCCGGTTGCACCCTTGCGCAGCACGCCATGGCAGCCTGCGCAGCGCTCGAAGTAGATCTGCGTGGCCTGCTTGAATTCTGCCTCGGTCATCGGCGGCGCCTTGACCTTTGCCGTCCGCTCCGGGGGCTCTATGCCGATCGGTGCCGACTGGTAGATCTGCTCGGATTCACCGGTGCCGGGGTGACGCTCGCCTGCGCCCTGCTTGGCCTGCAGGTCATTGGCCTCGCGGAACTTCTTGATCTCTTTCGTCGTGATCTTGCCACCGGGATTGCCCCAGCTGTTCAGGACGTAGGTGGTGATCGCCGAGAGGTCCGCGTCGCTGAGATAGCTCATCGACGGCATGATGTTGTTGTATTCCTTGCCGTTGACGACCATCTTGCCCTGCTTGCCCTGGAGGGTGACTTCCATCAGCACCTTCGGGTTCTGGGCGATGTAGTCGGAACCGGCCAGCGGCGGAAATGCGCCGGGCAGCCCCTGCCCGTTGGCCTGGTGACAGGCGGCGCAGTTGGCCTGGAACAGTGCCTCGCCCTTGCTGCCCTTGCCGGTGGCCGCACTGGCGACCTCGGCCTTGTGTACTTCCGGTTCCCCTGATGCCGCAAGCCCCTGTACTGCAAAAAGCTGCAATGAAATTGCTGCAGTTCCTGCCAGTACCGCCAGGCTACGCCCCCTGAAACGGGTCAACGTCGACTGATTATTCATGAATAAATCCCCAAAAAAAGCACTGTCTGAGTATGTGATTGCTCAATCAGGACGCTAACGCGCTGCCACATGAGCAACAATCGTGACTTGTACCTAAGTTCTTGTACCTAATTTACTCCGGCGGGCGCGCGTTTCCAGGCACTTTCTAGAACTTGAGGCGGACGGTAATTCCGGCCTGGCGGCCCGGCGCGAGGGGGATCGCGAAGCCACGCGGAATGGAGCTTGCCCGCGCGACGCCCGGTGGTGTTGCGGGGAGCGGCGGATTGTAGGGTTGACCATCCGGATCCGTTGCCAGGCTGCGATAACGCCCGTCGAAGTAGCGGATCACGTCCGCCGGCGTGTCGTCGTCGAAGAGGTTGCGTACCCAGAGGCTTGCGTCCCAGCGGCCGTGCTGCAGTCCGGCCTGCAGGCCCACGAGCTGCCGGTCACCGGTCTCGATCAGGTTGTGTTCCTGGGCATACTTGGAAGACTCGTATGTCCAGTCGGCGGCTGCATACCACTGCGTATCGGCAGTCAGTGCCCGCTGATAGCGGGCCGCCAGCGAGGCCATGTGCTTCGGTACGCGGGGCGAATCCTTGCCGCTCACGTCACCCAGGCGCTGCGTATCAGCATAGCTGCCATTGCCGCCGCGCAGATCCGCTTCCTCCGGGCTGATGTACTCGTCGAATTCCGAACGGGTCCAGGCGTAGCTGGCATGCACGGAAAAATTGTCGGTCAGTGCCGCCTGAACTTCCGCCTCGATGCCGTATGCGTCGGTCTTGCCCGCATTGACCAGTATCGACGCGGTTCCGCCGCTGTCGAGTTCGATGAGCGTCGTCACCTGCTGGTCTGCAACCTCCAGATACCAGGTCGACAGCAGCAGCGTCAGGCGGTCATCGAGCATCGCTGACTTGAGGCCGAGTTCGTAGCTCCAGAGGGTTTCCTCATTGACGACGCGGTAGCTTTCGTCGGGCGATCCGTCGGTCAGCGTCGGTACCTTGCTGTTGAAGTCGCCGGGCTTCGTTCCCTTGGCGATATTCGCGTAGGCGGTGAGATCATCCGCAGCGCGCCACGCCAGCGTGAAACGCGGCGTCAGGCTCCTGAAGGTGTCATTGCAGCGCGTGCTGTCGCAGCCGGTTGCGCTGGCTGGTGTGGTGGTGACTGTCACCTCGTCTTCTGCCCAGCGCAATTCAATGCCTGCGGTCCAGCGCGGTGCGAAATCGTATTCCAGGCTGCCGAATACTGCGTGATTTTCCACCTCGTCCCGGCCACGGGAATCCGCTATCGGCGTGCCGAGTGTCGGGCCCGGTCGGGGGTCGATACGGTCGCGGCTGACGGTCTTTGCGTCACCCTTGTAGTAGTAGAGTCCGGCAATGAAACGCAGCGGCCTGTCGGTGGCCGAAGTCAGGCGCAGTTCCTGCGATACATCATCGAAGTCGCGGACTTCGTGAATCAGGAATGATCCTGGCATGGTTGGCGGGCTGGGATCATAGCCGCCATAGGAGCTGTCGAAGCCGCTTTCCAGCCTGTCTCTCAACAGGCCGGTCAGGCTGGTCAGCGTCATGCCGTCGAGACGCCAGTTGATCGCCAGACTGCCTGAGGTACGGTCAAGTTGATTGCCGGCACCACCGTTCTGTTCAAGAAGGTCGGTATAAAGGTTCAGGTAGTTTTCCGGCTGGGCCTTGCCAATGTAATAGCCGCGGGCGCGCGGCGCGTCGGCACTGCGCTCGCAGCAGTTGTTCAGCGTGCTCGGCTGCAGGTACATCGCGAAATGCTCATCGTCGGTGTGCTGCCAGGCCAGCCGCAGCGTGGCATCCAGGGCATCAGTCGGCCGCAGCAGCAGCTTGGCGCTCGCTTCGTCCGATTTTTCGCCGCCGAGGCTTGATCCGTCCCGGCTGTTGGTCCATTCGCCGCCGTATTCGCGGTGCCCCGCACCGATCCACAGGAGGGTACGGTCATCGACCAGTGGCCCGCTCCACCAGCCCGATACTTCATGGGTGTCATGTTCGGCGACGGTGAGCTTGACGGAAGCTGCCGGGGCCGCGAGCGGTGCGCGGGTCACATAGTTCAACGCGCCGGCGTAGGTATTGCGGCCAAACTGTGCGGATTGCGGACCTCGCAGGATCTCCACGCGCTCCAGGTTGTCCATCTCGGCTGCCAGCAAGCCGCCGCTGACATAGATGCCGTCCACGAAGGTACCGCCAGCGCTGGCATTGGCGACGCCGTTGCGTACGGTGGTGACGCCGCGAAATACCGGCCGGTATGAAGTGGCCTGCCGGCCAGTCGCGGAGTTCAGCGCCACGCCCGGCGTAAAGCGCGTGAGATCGACCAGGCTGACGACGGCCGGCGACTCCAGTTCATCCGTCGAGAACACCGTTGCGGAAACCGGTACCGACACCAGCGATTCACTGCGCTTGCGGGCCGTCACCACCACTTCGGGAATCGGTTCTGCAGCCGCCAGGCTCGCGCCGACCAGGAGCAGCAGAATCGAGGTCAGACTGCTATTTTTCAGACGCCGACGAACAATCGCGGGCTGACCCCGACCTGGAATGCATCGGTTCGGCGCAGGGGGCATGGGTGATCTCCGGATTCCGCTTGTTTGCCGTCAGGCGCGGCGCTCAGCTCAACAGTGCTTTCAGATCGGTGACCATTGGGCCACAACTCATTCCGCGGCAGACATACGCGGTTGTACGTTCGCTGCCTGCTTTTACAGACAGCACATCCGGCAGTCCGCTGGCATCGTTCGGAATCGCAAAGATCATGCGGTGTGGATTGTAGGCGGCGCCAAGTGTGCCGGCCCAGCTGGCGGCTTCTTCATCTGCACCGCGGATGATGATGATCTCGGGCGGTGCCAGGTATTCATCCAGCGCTTCCAGCAGGCTGCAGTGACCGTGCGGAAATTCCTGCATGGCCTGCCATCCGGCACGCAGTGTGCGTTCTGCTGCATCGAGGTAGCATACTTCGCCGAGCAGCCAGCCGAGCCGGGCCAGTGCAAAGGCGGCGATACCGTTACCGGCGGGCATGGCGTCGTCGGCGAACTGTTTCGGTCTGTGCAGCAAGGTTTCATGATCGTGTGAGGTAAACCAGAAGCCGCCGTTGCTGCTGTCCTCGAAATGCGTCAGCAGACAGTCGGCAAGCCAGATCGCATAGTGCAGATGCTCCGCGCTGAAGCGCGTCTGCAGCAGTTCGAGGACGGCATCCAGAAGATAAGCGTAATCGTCGAGATAGGCATTGAGGCGGGCCTGGCCGTCGCGGCTGGTGGCACGCAGACGGCCATCGGCCGTCAGCTGCGTCCGGATGAAATCGAGGCTGCGGGCTGCGTCGTCTGCCAGGCTGCTGCTGTTGAGCACGCGCGCGGTGATGGCCAGACCGCGGATCATCAGCGCGTTCCAGCTGGTGAGGATCTTGTCGTCGCGGCCCGGTGCGATCCGGCGGTTGCGCGCCCTGAGGAGCTTTGCCCGGCCGGTCAGCAGCAGGCGGCGTACAGCTGAAACCGGTTGCCCCGTCTGTTCGGCGATCTGTTCCATGCTCCGGCAGATGCGCAGATGCCAGGCGCTGATTCCATGCGCGGGCTCGGCAAAATTGGCCGGCTGGTCCAGGCCAAATCGGGGTACAAGCACCGCGTACTCATCCGCATCGACCAGTGCCTGGACCTGCCCGGGTGTCCACACGTAGAACTTGCCTTCCTGGCCTTCGGAATCGGCATCCAGGCTCGAATAAAAGGCACCTTCCGGTGACCGCATGTCGCGCAACACCCACGCGGCGGTGTCGCGCGCGATGGTCCGGTAAGTCTCGTCACCACTGATCTGGAACATCCGTGCGTACAGTGCGAGCAAGGGTCCGTTGTCGTAGAGCATTTTCTCGAAGTGCGGAATCGTCCAGTAGCGATCCACCGAGTAGCGGCAGAAGCCGCCACCCAGATGATCGTAGATGCCGCCTTCGGCCATGCGATTGAGGGTCAGCGCGGCCATGAACAGTGCCTCGGTATCCGGTTTGTCTTCATGGGCGGTACTGCGCCAGTGGTGCAGCAGTCGCTGAATGGTGGCCGGATGCGGAAATTTCGGCGCCCCGCCAAAGCCACCGTGTTCACGGTCGAACTGCCGGACGATGAGCTGTCGAAAAGCCGTCAGCGGCGTGTCGTCCAGCGCTTCGGTTGCGGCGGTCTGTGCCGGTTCGAGTTGCGCCAGTGCCGCACGTATCTGTTGCCCCTGCTGACTCACTTCGGCCGCGTTGGCGTGGTAGTAGGCTGCGACGCGCTCCAGTACGTCGGCAAAGGCCGGCATCCCGTAGCGCGCGTCATTGGGAAAATAGGTACCGGCAAAAAACGGCAGCTGCTCATCCGGTGTCAGGAACATGGTCAGTGGCCAGCCGCCGGCGCGCTGCGTGATCATTTGATGGGCGGTCTGGTAGATGCGGTCGAGGTCCGGGCGCTCTTCGCGGTCTACCTTGATGTTGATGAACAGCCGGTTCATGACCGCTGCCGTGGCCGGATCCTCGAAAGACTCGTGGGCCATGACGTGGCACCAGTGACAGGCCGAATAGCCGATCGAGAGCAGGATGGGCTTGTTTTCGCTACGCGAGCGCTCAAGCGCCGCGGCATTCCACGGGTGCCAGTCGACGGGATTTTCTGCATGCTGCAGCAGATAGGGGCTGGTTTCGCCGGCCAGATGGTTCATGGGGCGGATCCTGACTGTAAATGTCATCTGAATCCATTATCCTTTTTCCCGCGCTGCATGGCCTACGGTCTATACTTGCGCCCCTGTCACATGACGAGGCCTGCGGGGTCCCCGCGGAACCGGCAGCAAACGATGAAACGAGTTGACGATTTCCGGTTGAGATTCGGCAAGAGGGAGTTCGTGCCGATCATTACCGGCGGAATGGGTGTGGATATTTCCACGGCAGAACTTTCGCTTGTTGCCGCCCGGCTGGGCGGGATCGGGCATATTTCCGATGCCATGGTGCCCACGGTCTCCGACCGGCGTTTCAAGACCGGCTTCGTCAAGGAAAAGCAGAAGAAATTCAAATACAACGTCGCCAACCGCGACAAGTCGGCAGTCAAGTTCGATCTGGTACGGCTGGCCGAAGCGACCAGGTTGCACGTGGGTCGCACCATGGAGGCCAAGCGCGGTGATGGCATGGTGTTCATCAACACCATGGAAAAGCTCACCATGGGCAATCCGCGCGATACCTTGCGTGTACGCCTGACGGCGGCGCTCGACGCCGGCATCGATGGCGTCACGCTGAGCGCAGGCCTGCACCTCGGTTCGATGGCGCTGATTGAAGACCACCCGCGCTTCCGTGATGTGAAGATCGGCATCATCGTCTCGTCGCTGCGCGCGCTGATCCTGTTCCTGCGCAAGAGCGCGCGTCTCGACCGCTTGCCGGATTACGTCATCGTCGAGGGGCCGCTGGCCGGCGGCCATCTCGGATTTGGCCTGGACTGGGCGCAGTACGACCTGAAGACCATCGTCGACGAGGTTATCCGGTACCTGAAGCAGGAAAACCTGGATATCCCGGTGATCGCGGCCGGCGGCATCTTTACCGGCAGCGACGCGGTCGAATTTCTGGAAAGCGGCTGCGCGGCCGTCCAGCTGGCGACGCGCTTTACCGTGGCCCGCGAATGCGGCCTGCCGGAAAAGGTCCAGCAGGAATATTTCCGCGCCAGGGAGAGCGATATCGAGGTCAACCTGATTTCGCCCACCGGCTACCCGATGCGCATGCTGAAGAGCAGTCCGGCGATCGGTTCCGACATCCGCCCGAACTGTGAAGCCTACGGTTACCTGCTGGATGCCTCAGGCAACTGTGCGTATATCGAGGCCTACAACCGCGAACTCGACAAGCATCCGGATGGCGAAAAGTTTTCCGTCATGGACAAGACCTGCCTGTGCACGCACATGCGGAATTTCGACTGCTGGACGTGTGGCCACTACACCTACCGGCTCAAGGACACCACGCACCGTCTGCCCGACGGCAGCTGGCAGCTGCTGAGCGCGGAGCATATCTTCCGCGACTACCAGTTCAGCACCGATCACCAGATCCTGCTGCCGCCGGAAGAGGTCCTGCTGCCGTCCGAATAGGCGGCGCGGCCTTCAGACGCGGTAGCTGCCCGAGGTGCGTCCCTGCCCCGGCTTGTTCGGCGGATAGCTTTTCCATTTGTCGTGGTAATAGCGCATGCGCAGATCGCCAGCCGACTTCCGGTTGAAAGTCAGGTAGATGTTGCGGCGGGGCGCGTTGCTCGTGTTGGCCGGCGAGCCATGCGGCACATATGAGTCAAAGAACACCACGTCGCCGGGATTCGCCTCCAGCAGTTCATAGTCGCTGGCCGGTTCCCAGGGCGGATCCGCCTCGGTGAGCGGCTGCCACTCCGGCCCCATCAGCGCTTTTTCGTATTTGCCGTTGGCCAGAAAGCTCAGCGCGGCGTTGTCACGCCGGTTGGCATCGATGACCACCGCCATGGTGACAAAGAAGTCGGTATAGGCGTTCCAGCCGGCAGCCTGGTCCTGGTGCAGCTTGTCGGCACGGGTGCCCGGCAGCTTGTAGTTGACCTTTTCCTTGAACAGCACCGGTTCCTCGCCGAGCAGGTCGGTGATCGCGCCCAGCAGCTTCGGGGTGAGCATCAGACGGGTGATTTCCGGGTTGTGCTCGCCGAGTACGTGCTCGACGCGAACCAGCAGTTCTTCGCCGGTGACCGGACTCTGTTCGTAATAACAGGCCTCGGCGCCGTCCGGTGGGGGTGTGGTTTTCAGCGCATCCAGCCAGGCAGAGATTTTCCGTATGGTCGCCTGGTCATAAAAGCCGGGCTGCACGCAATAGCCGCGCTGGCGGAACCGTTCGACGTCCTGGGTGCTCAATTCCATCTGTTCATTCTCTCTTCTGTCTGCTGGCACGGGAGTGGCGGCATTATCACGTATTGTCACCCGCGGCGGCTATTTCCCAGACGGTTACCGCGTTGTTGATCGGCCTGGACTGCATGAGAAATTCATATATCGCACCGAGGTCGTCATCGGTCATGCCTGAAAACTGGGTCCACGACATCTGGGTGTTGAAGTTGTCAGCACCAAGCGGCAGCGCCTCTGCCCCGGATCCGGAATAGGCGCGAAAGCGGCTGATGAAATCCTGTTTGCTCCAGCTTCCGATTCCGGTTTGCGGATCCGGGGAAATGTTCGCTGACCGTACGGTTCCACCCTGCATCGGAAATGCCTGGCCCCCTGCCAAAGCCATTTCGGGGATCGAGCGTGACTGGGCGTTGACCGGTGTATGGCACCAGACGCAGCCGCCGAGAGTGGCAAGGTAGCGCCCGTATTCGACAGTGTTGCCGTGATCGACCTTGCGAAACTCCGGCGGTTTTGGAATTGCATTGACGATCAGGTTCAGCGGGAAGTCGAGCTGATGGCGTGGTACCTCGTTGGCCTGCGCCGGAATGGTGCGCAGATACGCGATGATTGCCAGCGCATCAGCCTCATCCATGAAGCGGTAGGCGTCGTAGGGCATGAGCGGAAAGAGCGCATGCCCGTCCTTGCTGATGCCCCCGGCCATGGCCCGGACGATTTCGCCGTCTGACCAGTTGCCCAGCGCCGATGGCGTGATGTTCCTGCTGATGATCACGCCGGGCAGGCCATTCTTCTCGTCGAAGCGTTCGCCACCCTTGCCCAGTGTTCCCGCGACGATTGGCCCGGAGAACCGGTTCCAGTCGCGTGTCGAGTGGCAGTCCATGCACACGGCCACATGCCGGGCGAGGTATTCGCCCCGGGCAAGAGTTTCCGGTGTGGAAACAGCCTGTACCTGGGGTATGGGCATGTCAGCTGGCAGCAACACGCCGAACCAGATGAAGAATCCACCGGCGCCGAGCACGAGCAGGAGGGCGGCACCGATCAGAACTTTGCGCAGCATGGGACTTTTCCTCTCCGCAGCGATGACGCATGGTAGTCAGGTCTGCGTGCGTCAGCCAGCGGCCCGATCCCGTACCTGAAGTCAGGCTGGACTATAGGGTATTGCCATCATATAGTCCGTCCTGACTATGGATTCCGCGACGTCGAAAAATCTGGCGGTGGCATCTGCTGCGCAGGCAACCCGCATGCTGATGGTACTCGGCGTCCTGCATGCCGGCGCCCGGCACGGTTATGAACTGCACCGCATCCTGGTGGCTCATGGAACGGTCTATGTGGATTTCAAGAAGCCGACGCTGTATCACCTGCTGGCCCGCCTCGCCGAACAGGGAGTGGTCGATCTGAAGTCCGAGACCGGTGCGCGTGGCCCGCGCGGCGAGCGTCTGGTCTACTCGATCACCGCGCGCGGCAGGGCATTGTTTCAGCAGCTCCTGCGCTCGGTACTCGGCAGTTATGATGGGAACAATGGCGGCTTTCAGGTGGCCGCCGGTTTCCTCGCGTGGATTCCGGTGCGCGAAGCGCAGGCCCTGCTGCGCAAGCGCTGCGCCGGGCTGCGCGCCCGGCAGGCGGCAATGCGCGAAGCAATGGAGCAGCATGTCAGTCTGGCGCAAAGCGGGGCCATGACCGAACAGCAGGCCACCTCGCGTTTCCTCAGCGCCGATCACCTGTTGAGCATGATGGATGCCGAACTGGCATGGATGGAAAAAACCATTGGATATCTCGGGCACGGTCCACGCAAGGCGCTGGTCGCTGCCATGAATTCGCGACGTCGTGCCGCAGGCGAATAGTCAGCAACATTATTTCATACGGAGAGAGTCATGTCGGAATTGAAGAAAGTGCTTGTCGCCGCTGTCGCGGGTCTGTTTCTGTCGCTGCCGGCATTTGCGGCCGGCACCGTGGATTTCAGCGGGAACTGGGAACTGAATACCGACAAGGGCCAGAACCTCGGTATGGTCAAGGCCATCGATGAGACGATCGTCGTGACCCAGAATGCGGAAAAACTGGTCATCGACTTCAGCTCGAAATTCATGATGAAGACCACCAAACGCCAGGTCACCTATGACCTCACTGGCAAGCCGGTGCCGAACGAAGGGGCAATGGGGGACAAGGCACAGACGGTCGCCCACTGGGCAAACGGGAAACTGGTCGTGACCTGGACCAGTGAAGGTGCGGTGGCCGGCTCGCAGACCGTGAAAACCGAGACGCGCTGGCTGTCTGCTGACGGCAGGGAAATGAGCGTCGAAACGGCGCGCGCGAACAAGCCGCCGATGGTTCTCGTATACGACAGAAAATGAAAGCAGCGACAGCGTTTGCAGTGACCGGCGCTGCCCTGGTGGCGGCGGCGGGCGGCTGGTGGGCGTGGAGCCAGGCCGGTGCTGATACGGAGTCTGCGACAGAGCGCCGCTTCGTCAGTCCCGAGCGTCGCAGCGTGGCCGCAACCGTGCTCGCTACCGGCGTCGTGCGCCTGCGGGTTGGTGGCGAGGTCCGTGTGGGCGCCCAGCTTTCGGGGATCGTCGACAAGCTGAACGTCGAGGTGGGGTCGAAGGTCAGGCGCGGCGACATCATCGCCACCATCGATTCCAAAGGACTCGAGGCGCGGCTTGCCCAGGCGCGGGCGCAGGTCGCTGTCATCGCGCAGGAAGTGCGACGGGCTGAAATCGAACTTGTCCGCATGCAGCGGCTCGATGAGCAAAAACTTGTTGCGGCCAACGATGTCGAGGATCGCGCACTGGCCCTGGATGAGGCCCGGGCGCGTCTCGAAAAGGCGCGCCGGGATGCTGCTGTTGTCGAAACCGACCTGGGTTATGCGGTGATCCGCTCGCCGATCACCGGTACGGTCGCCGCGGTGACCACCCAGGAAGGTGAAACCGTGGCTGCGTCCTTCACGACGCCGACCTTTGCCACCATCATCGAGGACGGCGCGCTGGAACTCATCGCCATGGTCGATGAAACCGATATCGGCAACGTCATGATCGGCAACCCGGTGCGCTTTACGGTGGAAGCGTATCCGGCCGAGGAGTTTGAGGGCCATGTGGTGCGGATTGCTCCGAAGGGCACGATCATCTCGGGTGTCGTGAACTTCGAGGTGATGATCCACATCGATTCGCCCACCGAACTGCTGAAGCCGGACATGACAGCGAACGTATCGATCCGCACTGCCGAGCGCGAGGCGCTGGTGGTGCCAAACGAAGTCATTCATCGTGACCGCTCGGAGCGCTTCGTGTTCGTTGATCGCGATGGTGAACCGCAGCGCCAGCCAGTCGTTGCCGGTACCCGCGATGCAGGCTTCACCGAAGTCATCCAGGGCGTGCAGCCTGGCGATCGCATACTGGTGGGGCCGCCGTCTGCCGAGGAAACCACCGGCCGGCAGGAAGACAGCCAATGATCGAATTACAGGGTATTTCCAGGATCTATATGCGGGAGGACGGTACGCCAGTGCCCGCGTTGCGGGATGTGTCTTTCAGCATAGACCGGGGTGAGTTCGTCACCGTGCGCGGTGCGTCCGGTTCCGGCAAGTCCTCGCTGCTCAATATCCTCGGCTGTCTGGATACGCCGACTGCCGGCACCTATCGTCTCGATGGCGAGGATGTGTCCGGCTATACCGATGAGCAGCGTTCGAACATCCGTTGCCGCAAGATCGGCTTCGTATTCCAGTCTTTCAATCTGCTGCCGCGCACAACCGCCGTCGAGAACGTGGAGATTCCGGCGCTTTATGTCGGCGGTCGCGTGGACCGCGACCGGGCGCTGGATATTCTCGGACGGGTGGGGCTGGCGGAGCGTGCCGGGCATTTCGTCAGCGAACTGTCGGGCGGCGAGCAGCAGCGCGTGGCCATTGCACGTGCGCTGATGAACGATGCGCCGCTGCTGCTGGCCGACGAGCCCACCGGAAATCTCGATTCCGCGGCGGGTGAGTCGATCATGCGACTGCTTGCCGAGTTGCATCGTGAGGGACGCACGATCGTGCTGGTGACGCACGATGACGGCGTGGCTGCATATGCGCAGCGTGAACTGCTGATCCGCGATGGTGTGATTGCCTCGGACCGTCCGCTGCCCGGGGTATCTGGTCGCGTGGCAGCCGTGCCGGCCGCTGGTTGAGATCGGTGCAATGAACCTGGCAAAAACCACAAAGCTCGCGCTGCTCAGCCTGTCGCGCAACCGGCTGCGCAGCTTCCTGATGATGCTCGGCGTTACGGTCGGTATCGCCTCGCTGACGGCGCTCGCGTCGGTCGGCGAAGCGACAAGGCAGGAAACCATGCGCCGCTTCAAGCGCATGCTCGGTACCTTCGACATGGTGATCATCGAGCCGGGCGGTGCCAGCACCCGCGGCATGCCGTCGCTGGCCACGGTCGAGCCGGTGCTCAAGTTTGCCGACGCTGCTGCCATCGCGGCCGAGATCCCGGCGGTGCGGCAGGTATCGGAAATGCAGTTTGCCATCGACCTCGATGTGAAATATCGCGACAAGGCCACCAGTCCCTCGGTGATCGGTGTGGCGTCCAACTGGACCGAGGTGCGGGGCGAGGAGATTGCCGCCGGCAGGGGCATTACGCCGGACGATGTGGCCTCCCTGGCACGCGTCGCGGTGATCGGCCAGGACGTGGTGAACGATCTGTTTGCCGGCGAAAACCCGCTCGGTCAGACGCTGCGCATCGCCGACGTTCCGTTTCAGGTCCAGGGCATACTGGCGTCGCGCGGCGTCGGGCCCGGCGGTGCGAGCATGGACAACACCATCGTCATTCCGGTGACCACGGCATCCAGGCGACTTTTCAATCGCGATTACCTGACTGCGGTGATCGCGCAGCTCAGGGATCCGACACAGTCGGAAAGGGCGATTGCCGATATCAGCGCGCTGCTGCGCGAGCGGCACGGCATCATTCCGCCAGCTGACGACGATTTCCGCGTCAGCAGTCCGGCGGCCCAGGTGACGCAGGTCACCGAAGTCGGTTCCACGCTCTCCAAGGTGCTGGTCGGTGTGGCGGTGATTGCCACGCTGATCGGCGGTACGGTGATCATGAGTCTCATGCTCATCGCGGTGTCCGAGCGCCGCCGGGAGATCGGTATCCGGCGCGCAGTCGGTGCGAGCCGACGCGACATCATGGTGCAGTTCCTGATCGAAGCCGCAGCGGTTGCCGTGCTTGGCGGCATCGTCGGCGTGCTGATCGGGGTTGCCATTACGCTGCTCATCACCATGCTCGGCGAACTGTCGCCGGCAATCATGTGGAGTGCGGTGGGGGGCTCGGTGCTGCTGTCGGCCGGCATCGGCCTGGTGTTTGGACTGCAGCCGGCATGGCGAGCCGCGAATATCGATCCGATCGAGGCACTGCGCTCCTGAGGGTATTCATGCGGTGTGGATGACATGGCGCCACCTGATGCGCGGCGGACTCCGCCAGATCTGGCGTTACCGGCTGCGTTCCATGCTGGTGATCTGCTGTGCGGCGCTCGGCGTGGCCGGTGCCGTTACCTCGGTGAACTATGCCTCGGGTGGCAGGCAGCAGGTTCTCGGCCGCATACAGCAGCTCGGCACCAGGCTGCTGGTGATCAATGCCGGGCAGAGCAGGAGCGTCGGTGGGCGTGCCCGTACCGGCACCATCGTGACGACGCTCACCGAGGCCGACTATCTGGCCCTGCGTCGCGATGTGGATGGCATCGCACGCTCCTCGGCAATGGTCAGTTCGGGGTTGCGTCTCAAGGCCGGCTACCTGTCGAAGGTTGCGCCGGTGCTGGGTGTGGAACCGGATTTTTTTTCCATCAAGTCATGGGCGCTGGCGAGCGGTGAATATTTCCAGGCCGAGGATGTGCGCCGCTCGGCCCGGGTGGTATTGCTGGGCTGGCAGGTGGCCCGGGATCTGTACGGTGATCGGGATCCGCTTGGCGAACGGCTGTTCATCAATCGTGTGCCCTTTGAAGTGGCTGGCGTGCTCGCCGAGCGTGGCCAGGGGCTCGACGTCATCAACGAAGACCAGCAGGTGTATGTGCCGCTGACGACAGCCATGCGCCGCCTGCTCAATCTGGATCACTACCGGTCGATTCTGCTCGACGTGAAGGAATCGCATGACATGGCGCGTGTTGCTGCTGATGTGACCGCGCTGCTGCGGGTCCGCCACCGGATCTCGCCATTCCGGCCCGATGATTTCTCCGTGGGCAGCCAGCAGGAGCTGATCGAGACGCAGCTGGCGGCCGCCAGCCGGCTGGGCTTTCTGGTTCGCTGGATCGGCTTCAGCGGGCTGGTGGTGTCGGGGCTCGGGGTACTCGCCATTGCCTGGATCGCCGTGCGCGACCGGACGCGCGAGATCGGCACTCGCCGCGCACTCGGTGCCAGGCGACGGGACGTGTTCTTCCAGTTTGCTTTCGAGGCCAGCACGCTGGCGATGATCGGTGCCGGCTCCGGTCTCGGTGCCGGGTGGCTGGCTTCGCGACTTGCTGCCAACCAGGCGGAACTGCCCTTTGTCTTCGATCTGGACAATGCCCTGCTCGCGCTCGGCATGGCCGTGGTGCTCAACTTTGTCTTTGCCAGCTGGCCGGCAATCCGGGCTGCGCGCATGGATCCCATCGTGGCCCTGCGCCACGAATAGCAGATTTGCGGCCTGACCCCGGTTTACAGGGACCAGCTCAGCTCGAAGCGCAGCATGGCGACGACTGCATTGCCGAGCTGAGCGTCGGCGCCCGGGTTGACGATGTACTGGACACCCGGTTGCAGCGTCAGCCAGTCGGTAACCGGTGCGCGCCAGGTGAGTTCGATGTTCGTTTCATGGTGGTCCGCGTCGGCGCCGGCGAGGCGCTGTGCTTCGCGGTAGTCGTCGCTGGTCATGGTGGCGGCGATGGCGAGGCCGATTTCATCATCTGCGCGCGCAGGCCAGAACCCCGTCAGCGTCGCACCGGTGCCGAGGTAGGTATCAAACTGGTTGAAACGCCCGGCCGCATGACCCAGGCGCAGAAAGCCGGCGACGGTCGCCGATTCGCCGCGCCAGAGGGTCCGGTCGGCAATGCCGTAGATGCCCGCGTTGCCGTTTCGCCGCAGGGGCAGATCCTCGTCATCGGTGCCCACCAGGGTGTCGAAGGTGGCCGTGTATTGCCATGCGCCGATCGCCAGCTTGCGCCAGTCGCCGCCGCTCCAGCCAGCTTCGATCACGAGCAGTGCACCATCATCACGCGAGAGATCGATTTCGTTGCTCGACGGGTCGTCGGGGTCCCCGGGCACGCCATCAAGGACAGCGACCTGGCCATAAGCACCGTTCCCGCTCGCGACATGCAGCCGCAAGGCCAGCGAGGTGACCGGAAAGATGGACGGGCCGTTCTCGCCGGTCTGGCCAAAATCGGTACCCATGCCCTGCGCACCGTTCAGAAACAGGCCGGCGGTCTCGATGGCGTCGAACTCCGTGTTCAGGTCGTAGAGACCCAGTCGGGCCGAGATCGTGCCGGCATCCGGTGCCCAGTCGAGCCAGGCCTCGTAGAGGCGCCAGGCGTCGGGCCCGCCATCGATATTGCTGACGACCTGTGCATCGCCGACATACTTCTCGCTGAAATCGGCACCGTTGTTGTGCAGGACATAGACGAGGCCCGACAGGCCCGGAATACCGAAGATGCTGCCGCGGTCGGCGGACAGTTGCAGATCGACGTTGTCGATATAGCTGTTGCCGGACCGGATGCCGCCGGTCATGTTGCGAACCAGGTCGCCGGTATAGGCAGCCGAGAAGTGAATGCCGTTGCAGCCGGGATGAGCGCAGTTGGCCTCAGCGACCGCTGACGACAGGGTAGCGATCATGACGAGGGCGACGATTGCCCGGGTTTGGCGGTTGATCGGGGTGGCACGACACATGACGAATACCAGGCTCCGGATGCTGGAGGGCCTGAACTGATCCAGATCAGCTCAGGACGGCGACTGACCGGCACAATGTACCATCGTGACCACACATGTCTTCCCTGTTACGCCACCGGAGCGACCCATGCGTGTAGATGTATTGCTTGAGCCAGACCAGACCGCCGCACAGCTGACCGAGCTGGCACAGCTCTGCGAGCGTTCCGGCATCCAGACCATGTGGTTGCAGAACTACGTGTCCTGCCGTGATCCCTTCATGTCCCTGGTGCCGGCTGCGCTGGCCACCAGCCGCGTCGGTCTCGGTGTGTGCGTCATCAGTCCCTGGGAAATGCATCCGGTCAAGATGGCCAATGCGGTGCTGACCCTGCATGAACTCAGCGCCGGGCGGGCGCGGCTCGTCATCGGCGGCGGCGGTGAGTGGCCGGCGCGCCTCGGCTTTGAAACGCCGCGGCGGGTGCGTGCGGTGCGTGAAGCGATCGAGCTGGTGCGCGCCGGGTGCTCCGGCAAGAGCCTCAGCTATCCGGGGGAGATCTGGAAGGTCTGGGGCTATCGACCGAAATTCGGCGCACCCGGCAGCGTGGCCGGTGCACCTGGCATGCCGCCGCTGATCTATGCGGGTGCCAACCAGCCGCAGATGTTGCGCGCAACGGCGCCGGCGGCGGATGGCGTGATGTACAGCGACATGCCGCGCGGACGGGTTGCGGAGACAGTCCGCCAGACTTATGCGGCGCTTGCCGACAAGGGCCGCCCGGCGGAAGGCTACCGGGTCAGCAATATCTGGGCCTGGCATGTCAAGGCTGATCGACAGGTGGCACTGACCGAAGCGCGACGCGAACTGCTGTTGCGCGGCCTGCTGGATCGCTGGTATCTCGAATCCTTTCTGTCGCCGGAAGATTGCGATTTTGTGGAGAAGAACAAGAGCGCCTTCTTCAAGGCATACCGCAACCGTGATGGTGTAATCGAGGGGGTGCCGGAACAACTGGTTGACACCTTGCTGCACAACTTCAGCATTACCGGAACACCGGACGAACTGGAAAGTCGCATGCCTGAATTGCTGGCATTCCATGCCGCCGGTGTCCAGGAACTCTGCTTCAGGCTGCATGACGATCCTGCCGATGCGATTCGGCTGATTGCCAAGCACGTGATTCCGCACCTGCCGCCGGACTGAGCGGTATCCCCGCCTGGCTTGCGGTTGTGCTGCGGTGGACCGACAAATGTCCGTGATCCTGCAGACACCGCGACTCGTGGTTCGCGAGTTCAGCCTGACAGATGCACCGGCGCTGCAAGGGATCTGCGGGAACCGGCGCACGATGCGTCAGGTTGGTGATGGCACCACGCTGGATCTCGCGCGCTGCGAAGAGTGGATCGGTGTGTCGCTGCGCGATTACGCCGGCAAGGGTCATGGCGCCTGGGCAGTGTTCGTCAAGGGCGAGGCGCAGATGGCCGGCTACGCGGGAATCGTGTCTGCGCCGCGCCGCGCAGATCCGGAAATCATCTATGCCTTGCGGCCGCAATGGTGGCGGCAGGGACTCGCCGGTGAGCTGATTCCGGCCCTGCTCGAATACGGGTTCTCGAAGCGCCGTCTGCCACGCATGGTGGCCACGGTGGCGCCCGGCAACATCGCCTCCTGCCGTGCGGTCGAGCGGGCCGGCATGCATTGCGCCGGCGAGGAAATCGAGCCGGATGGCCGCAGCATGCTCGTCTACGCGATCGAAGCGCCAACCAGCCAGCCCCTCTGGCGCAGTACCCCACACTGACATGTATGATATACAATACATGTATTCACAACACGCCGGGGCTGATCATGAAAATCGATGTGCTGCTTGAGCCGGACCAGACGCCTGACCAGCTCGTCGAGCTGGCGAAACTCTGCGAGCGGGCTGGTATCCAGACCATGTGGCTGCAGAACTACCTGTCGAGCCCCGATGCCTTCCTGTCGCTGGTGCCGGCAATCCTTGCCACCAGCAAGGTCCGGCTTGGTGTCTGCATCGTCAGTTCCTACGAGATGCACCCGGTCAAGATGGCCAACGCGCTCTTCACCCTGAACGAATATGCCAAGGGCCGGGCCGGGCTTGTCATCGGTGGTGGTGGCGAGTGGATGCTGCGCCTGGGCATGAAGGCCGACAAGCGGGTTACCGCCGTGCGCGAGTCGATCGAGATCATCAAGCAGGCCTCGGCCGGCAAGCCGCTCGCCTATCATGGCAAGGTATTCAAGGTGTTCGGTTACCAGCCGAAGTACGCCACCCAGGCTGCGCCGCTGGTGTATGCCGGCGCCAACCGCGAACAGATGCTGCGCGCGACGGTCGCGGCCGGTGACGGAGTGATGTACAGCGACATGCCGCGAGGCCTCGTGCAGAAGACCACGGATGCCGTGCGCGAAGTGCTGCAGGCGGCGGGACGGCCCGTCGAGGGATACCGTATCAGCAATATCTGGGCCTGGCACTTCAAGCGGAATCGCGAGGACGCGCTGCGTGAGGCGCGGCGCGAACTCTTGCTGCGTGGCTGGCTCGAGCCCTGGTACCTGGAGTCATTCCTGAGCGAGGATGAAGCCGATTTCGTCGTGCAGAACAAGGGCGCCTTTTTCAAGGCCTACCTCGGCCGCAGCGGCGTCGTCGACGGGGTGCCGGAAGAACTGGTCAACCGGCTGGTCGATAACCTGAGCCTGACCGGCAGCATCGACGAACTGCCGTCGAAGCTGCCCGAACTGGATGCCTTCGGTGCTGCCGGCGTCAACGAGCTCTGCTTCCGCCTGCACGACAATCCGGCCGAGGCGATCAGCCTGATCGGCGAGCACGTGGTGCCGAAGTACGCTTCGTAGGCGTTTCTTCAGCCGCGATCTTGTGGCCAGAAATTGGAATCGCGGCCCAGACCGCTCCTGCCGGCTGATTCCGCAGCTCAGTAAGCCGCCTGCCAGCGCCGCTCCTTGCCGCTGCCCCGGCGCAGGAGCGTGGTGCGGTATTCGTAGCGGTCTGGCCGGAACAGGGCTTCGATCAGCGCCACCGGGGCTTCGTTTGCATCGCTGAACAGGGTGCGCATCGCAATCAGGGGCGCGCCGACGGGAACCTGCAACTGCGTGGCGCTGAGGTCGTCGGCCACCGTCGCGGTGATCATGTGTTCGGCGCGCATCAGCGTGATGCCCGCCTGCTCCAGCGCCATGGGCAGCGAGTCCGATTGCAGCGCCTCGGTACCGAGCATGGCGGCGACCGGTTGTGGCAGATAGGCACTCATCACCGTATAGGGCTCGCGACCGGCGGTGCGCCGCCGCACGATGCGTGTGATTTCCTTGTGACCGGGCCCGAAGTGCGCGGCAACTTCCGTCGGCGTGGCGATGACCGCTATGGAAATCGTCGTCGCCCGCGTTTCGCCGGCCTGCCTCGCCGCCTCGTCCGTGAGGCCGCCGATGTTGTAGCGTTCCTGTCGCTCGGCCGCCTGCGCGACGGGAAAGGTACCCACACCGCGCCGCCGGTTCACAAGTCCTTCCAGCTCCAGGGCCTCCAGCGTGCGCCGGACGGTGACGCGTGACACGCCATACTGGGCCGCCAGCTGATGCTCGCCGGGCAGGGCGATTTTCGGATCGCACTCACCGTTGAGAATCTTCTGTCGCAGCGCCAGGTACACCTGGTGGTAGAGCGGTGTCACGGTGCGCTCGCCCGAGCCGAGCTTGCGCCGTGCGGCAGTTTGTCTCATGCGAGTCCTTCCCTGCGCATAGGTGCTGTCGATGGTACAGGGTGCACCATACGGTCGCTATTCCTCGGGCGGGTTCTCCGTCGCTTCCCAGCGCTCGCGGTGGGCCTGTGCGGCTTCGGCGCGGACGCTGGCGTGGCGGTTCGAGAGCAGCAGTGAGTTGGGGTCGCAGACACGCGCGCGGATGACGCCGAGGTCGACGGCGGCGTCGAACAGGCTCGGATACCAGCTGCGCCAGTTGGGCAGCAGGCTTTCCACTTCTTCGCGCAGGCTGGTCATGCCCCGAACTTTACGCCTGCGGCGGAAATCGCGCACCAGAGGCCGGTCACGGTATGCGCCGGGCGTTCGGCAGCGCATCAGCGGTGTGAGTCGTCGCTACAATGTTGCCGGTATGGACAAGCTGCTTGAATCCGCCTCGGCCGGCGACGCGCTGGCGCAGTACGAACTGGCGCTCGGATACGACAACACGGAGGGCGAGGGCCGCGACCCGGCAGCCGCCGCCCGCTGGTACCGGTTGGCCGCCGGCCAGGGGCATGCGGATGCGCAGCTGCATCTCGGCCTGATGTACGACAGCGGCGACGGCGTGGTGCAGGACGAGGCCGTCGCCGCGGATTGGTACCGGCGCGCGGCGGAGCAGGGAAATGCCGATGCGCAGGTCAACCTGGGCTTGATGTATCTCAATGGCTCGGGTGTTGCGCAGAACGACGCTGCGGCCCTGCAGTGTTTCCGCCTGGCAGCGAAGCTGAATCACCCCAAGGCACAGTTCAATCTCGGTGCGCTGCTGTACAACGGTACCGCGGGAGAGCCGGACCTGGGCGAGGTTTGCCAATGGTGGACGCTGGCAGCAATGCAGGGACATCCTTCGGCGCAACAGAACCTGGAAATCCTCACCGGCAAACTGTCGCGGGAACAGCTCGCGCGGAGCCAGGCTGCCGTGGCGGAGTTCATGCATCGGCTGTCGGTGTAGGCACGAGAGGGTTTTTCAGTTTCGACCTCGAGATGGTGGCCGTGCGCGCCGCGTGGGTTCGGCCTGGTGTGGATCTTCGGGCCAATAGTGTTTCGGGTAGCGGCCTTTCAGTTCCTTGCGCACCTCGTGGTAGGTGATTTTCCAGAAACTCTCGAGGTCGCGCGTGACCTGCACCGGCCGGCGTGCCGGTGACAGCAGCTTGAGCAGCACGCCGATCCGTCCGCCAGCGACGCGTGGGGTTTCGCGCAGGCCGAAGACTTCCTGCAGGCGCACCGACAGGCTGGGTATCGGCCCATCCAGGTAGTCGATGGCGATTCTCGAGCCGCTCGGTACCACGAGATGGGTGGGTGCGAATTCATCAAGCCGTTGCTGCTGTTGCCAGTTCAGCAGGCTGTAAAGGGCTGCACGCAGATCGAGACGCGCAAGGTGCGTGCGCCGGGAAATACCATCGAGCCACGGCAGCAGCCAGCTTTCGAGTGTGGCGAGCAGTGTTGCATCGCTGACATCCGGCCACGGCGGCGTCGTATCCGGCTGTGCATCCCGACTCAGGCAGACGCGCGCCTGCCACTGCCGGAGTTCCGTATTCCAGGGCAGGGAATCGAGTCCCATGCTGCGGATGCCTTCGAGCATCGCGACGCCGATTTGCGCACGATCCGGATCCGGCCAGATCACATCGCTCAGGATCAGCTGGCCGAGATTTTGCTGCCGCCGCGCGAGCACCGCCTGCTCGCGCTCGTCCCAGTACACGCGTTCGGTGTTCTGTATCGCATCACCGAAGTGCTGCTCGATATCGTTCAGGCGGAGCGGCACGGCGCTGAAGATCCGCGCCTCGCGTTCGCCGGCATCGAGTTCCGCAACCACCAGAAACTGGCTGCTCGCCAGCGACTGTGGTTCGGCGAAGAAGGCGCCGCGCCCGTTGCTGAGCTGATAGCGGCCCGAGCCCGGCGTGCGTGCGCGGCCGATGCGATCGGGATAAGCGCTGGCCAGCAGCCAGCCGGCTTCATGCACGTCCATGGCTGCGGGCTGGCCACGCAGCCCGAGCTGACGGGCAAGGCTCTCGGCACTGCGCTGTACCTGGCGGAGCGCGTGCCGGTCGGCATCCGGGTGCCCGATGCCATCCGCCTGGCGTGCGATGAGTTCCAGCCGCGTGCGCAGATCGGCGTCGCGTTCATTCGGTCGCGTGCGCAAAATGTCGCGCTCACCGAGCAGTGCGGCCAGTGCGCAACCGGTGCTGGCTATGCCGGCTGCCTGCGCGCACAGCAGCAGATGCGCGAGGCGCGGATGCGTGCCGAGCCGGTGCATCTCCCGACCGTGTGCCGTGATGCGTTCCTCGCCGTCCAGCGCGCCGAGTGTTTGCAGCAGTTCGCGGGCCTGTGCCAGTGGGCCCGCCGGCGGCGGCGTCAGCCAGGACAGTTCGGCTGCGTCGTGTGTGCCCCAGCAGGCGAGTTCCAGCGCCAGCGATGCGAGATCTGCGCTGACGATCTCGGCCGGCGTGTGCGCGGCAAGGCTGCGCTGCCGTGCTTCGGTCCACAGCCGGTAGCACACACCGGGCGCCAGTCGTCCGGCGCGGCCGCGCCGCTGATCGGCCGAGGCCAGCGAGATCTGCACGGTTTCCAGCCGGTTCATGCCGCTGCGCGGGTCGAACTGGTTGCGGCGTTCGAGGCCGGTGTCGATCACCACGCGCACGCCTTCGATGGTCAGGCTGGTCTCCGCGATGTTGGTGGCGAGTACCACCTTGCGCTGTCCGGCCGGCGCCGGCTGGATTGCCCGGTCCTGTGCTTCGCGGGGCAGGTCGCCGTAGAGCGGGTGCAGCTGTGCATCGATGTTGCCACTGAGCAGGCTTTCCACGCGCCGGATTTCGCCAGCACCGGGCAGGAATACCAGCAGGTCGCCTGCATCGTCGCGCAGCGCGCGATGGATCGCTGCCGCGACCTGGCGGTCGAGGTAGTCACTGCTGTCGCGTTCGGCGTAGCGCGTTTCAACCGGAAAGGAGAGGCCCGGCGAAGCGATCAGCGGTGCATCGTCGAGCAGGCTTGCGACCGCCGCACCATCCAGCGTGGCCGACATCACCAGCAGGCGCAGCTGTGGCCGCAATTGGCGGCGCGCATCCAGCGTCAGTGCGAGACCGAGGTCCGCCTGCAGGCTGCGTTCGTGAAACTCGTCGAAGATCACCAGGCCCACGCCCTCGAGCGCCGGGTCGCGCTGCAGTTGCCGGGTCAGGATGCCCTCGGTGACGACTTCGATGCGCGTGCGTGGACCGACTTTGGTATCCAGCCGCATCCGGTAACCGACCGTTTCGCCCACGCTTTCACCGAGCAGGCTTGCCATGCGGTTCGCCACCGCGCGCGCCGCCAGCCGCCGTGGTTCGAGCACCAGCATCCGCTGACCGGCAAGCCACGGCGCATCGAGCAGCGCAAGCGGCACGCCGGTGCTCTTGCCCGCACCGGGTGGCGCCTGCAGGACGGCGAGACCGGTGCGCGACAGGGCTGCCGCGAGCTCGGGGAGTGCGGTGGTGATGGGCAGAGTAGGCTGTGCGGGGACATTTATCAGGGGGGATTACCGCAGCAGCTTCCAACGTCCTCAATCCGCCCAATCCGCAATCCGCAGCCCCTTTACCCTGGCAAATTCCCGGGTATTGTGGGTCACCAGTGTTGCATCCAGTGACAGCGCGTGGGCGGCGATCATCATGTCCATGGGGCCAATGGGTTGTCCGCGTTTTTCCAGATCGGTGCGCAATTCGCCGTAAAAAACAGTCGCATCTGCGCTATACGCATGTACGTTGAAATCCAGGAGAAACTTCTCCAGTAAGGTCTGATTGGCTTTACGCCAGCGGCTTTTGTGTATGCCGAATCGCAGTTCAGACAAAGTGATGGTGGAAATCACCGGACGCTCATTGCGTGGCAATGCATCCAGCCTGGCGAGAATATTTTGCTGATATGTGGGCTGATTACCGGTAAGCAGATAGATGCAGGTATCGGTGTCCAGCAGGTAGGCCATGTTTACCAATCGCGCTGCTCAGGCTTCAGGGGTTGCTTGCGTTCAAACTCACCTTTGAATTTTCCCAGACAGGCACGTACATGGCGCCAGCGGGCTGACAATTTTGGCAGCAGCACAATGGCTTCACCTTCGCGGCGAATTTCGACTTCATCCTCCGAGAGGCGAAATTCCTTAGGGAGACGCACCGCCTGACTATTGCCATGTTTAAAGACCTTTGCAGTTTTCATGTGTGTGCCTCCATCACGAAGTATATACGCGAGAGTCTATACATACTTGTGAATCCGGTAACGAAAATAGGTTGGCGTTCTTCATTATCGATTGCGTTTGAAGATGCTCCTGCTCAGTGCCGATCTCGTTGCCGTGCGCTGCTATAAGGCTCCGCAGCGGCGATAAGCAGTCGTCCCGCTTTGTGCGATGTAGTCCGACGCCCGATAGTCAGTTTCACGTCGTGGCCCAGTGCATTCAGGAAAGTCAACAATCGCTCCAGTGAGAATCCGTCCATTTTGCCGTTCATCAATGCCGAGATCTTTGGCTGATTGACCCCGAGTACGCGAGCTGCCTGGATTTGCGACAGGCCCTGCTCACGGATCGACTGATGGATCAGTACACCGAGTCGCGCTTTATGCTGCAGTTCGCCTGCGCCAGGCAGCCCCAGATCGGCAAAGACATTGCCCGATCCCCACTCGACTTTGGCTTGCTTGGGTTTCGATTGGACCATGGCGTTTCTTGTGCTCAATCTACGCGACACGACTATCCTTATTCTGGGATATTCAGTCAAGGGGCTGGGATATATTTCCTCATGACGGTGCGGAACCTGTCCCATGGATAAATTGCCCGCAATCAACAGTTTCTATTTGCAGGCCCAACAGGCTGAAGCGTCCCTTGCCGGGGAATGGTCATCCGCAGTGCGTCTGGAAGTAGAAAGCCGGCAAGGGTGACGCTACCCTTTGAGGAACCTCGGGAAAGGGGCGCATCCCCTTCCTTCCGCGCCCACAAAGGAGAAAAAAGATGGACAGCAACTGGATGAACAAGCCGCACACCCGGCGTGACGCGCTGGGCTCGATGCTGATGGCCGGCAGCATGGCCGGGGGCGGGTTGCTGCTGAGTGCCTGCGCGGGGTCGGGCGGTCTGCAGAAGGCGAAAGCGGAGCGTGTGCCGGTGGATCTGAAGGATCCGGCACAGAGCCTGCGCACCTTCATCAAGTTGACCGGGGACCTGGATCCGGTGAAGGAAACCCCGGGCTGGTTTGGTGGCACGATCTTCGGTGACACGCAGCGCAACCGGCCGCTGATGCCGCTGATCGGCGTGGAGGGTTTCGGGGTGGTGCGCACCGAGGTACAGCCGGACGGCTCCTTCAAGGTGTTCAACCGCGAATGCGCTTTCTACAAGGACCTAAAGACGGGCGAGTTCATCGACAAGTGGACCAATCCGTACACGAAGGAAGTCTGCGATGTGAAGCCGATTCACAACCTTACGGTGAACGCACACCTGATCGTCAGCGAGAAGTTCGGTACCGCGATTGAAATGGACTTCGACGGCAAGCTGATGGCGGTCCCGCTGCGGCTCGGCTGGGAGACTTTCGGCGACAAGCTGTTCTCGACCTTCGAGGTACACACGGCATTCCCGAGTGAACTGACGCCAGAGAAGTGGCCGCGCGAGTCCGCCGGCAAGGTGTTGCGCATCGCCGAAATATTCCAGCGCTTCGCCAGTCTTGCCGAGGTGGAGAATCCGGCCACGACGAGTGCCGACTACTCCGGTACCTGGACGCGTGTCGGCCCATGGTTGCCGTGGATGCGCCAGGGGCAGGCCGATGGCTCACTGCTGTTTCGCACCTTCATGACCAAGCTGTCCGGCATCGACCAGTTGCCGGCCGGCCTGCGCAGGATCACCGAGGAACGCCTGCCCGAATTCTTCCAGGCACCGCCGGCAAGCAGTTGGGGCAGCAAGAATGACTCGAGCTTCAGCGTGTATGCGAAGGAGAGCACGCCGCTGCCGCCGAAGTAGGAGCGCCTTCAGGCGCGATGCGGGAGTACCGCATCGCGCTGCTTCGCTCATCGCGGCGGCAACGGACCGTCAGGCGGCGACTGTCAGCGATACGGCCGTATCAGCAAAGGCTTTCAGGATCTTCTGGTCGGCAGTGACCAGTTTCGTGCCCAGTCGCCTGGCGAGAGCAACGAATTCGCAGTCATATGCGGAGCAGGGACTCTGGCTCACCAGGCGCAGTACATCGTGAGACGGCACGTCGAATTCGCGATCGGCAAGCAGGGCTTCTGCTGATGCCTGTATGCGGTAAGCCTGCTCGAGCGTAATGGCTTTTTTCCGGATATACAGGCCGAGCACGTTGCGCATTTCACTGCGCCATAGCCTCGGAGCTACCCACTCCGGGTCGACGCCCAGCAGTTTTTCAGCATGCGAGGTCAGTTCCGTGGGCAGGTATAGATATACCACTACATTGCTGTCAACGACGATCACGGGCGCCCCTGTCCGGTTGCCTTTCTGATGTCGGCAGACTTGAACTTCCTGCCCTTGAGTTCATCCCGGATCTGGCGCGCCTGTGCGAGGTGCGCTTCATTGCCGATTCTTGCTGGCAGCAGTACCCGTTCCAGGCAGGCGATAACCTCGCTGTTGAGGCTGCGATGATGAGCTTCCGCAGCACTCTTCAGGCTGTTGTAGATATCGTCAGGTATGTTCTTCAGGGTTATGGTCATGGCCATTGCCGCAATCCTTCTGGAACCATTATGGAACCAGTATGGTTGCGACCGCAGATTATCGTCAAGACGTATTTGCTCATGTCCCCAGGGTGTTTGTCTCGCACGAAAACCGGGAGTAACCGGCAGATTCTGTTTGCATGCCGACGCGCTCCGCCGACACTCCGGCACTGCGCTGCGCTAGACTTGCGTCCATGCTCAGTTACCCTCACTTCGATCCGATCGCGTTCCGGATTCCCCTCGAATTCAACCTGCCCTGGGGCACGCACTTCGGCCCGCTGGCCGTGCGCTGGTATGGCATCACCTACCTGGTCGGCTTTCTCGGCGCCTGGATCCTGGCGCGCCGCCGGGCGCAGCGCGCGGATTCTCCGGTCACCCCGCTGCAGGTCGATGACCTGATCTTTTACGCCGCCTGCGGCGTGATTCTCGGTGGCCGGATCGGTTACATGCTGTTCTACGGTTTCGACCAGATCCTCGATAACCCGCTCAACATCCTGCGCATCTGGGAAGGCGGCATGTCCTTCCACGGCGGCTTCATCGGCGTGCTGGTCGCCATGTGGCTGTATGCACGCAAGCTCGATTGCCGTTTCTTCCGGCTCACCGATTTCATCGCGCCGCTGGTGCCGATCGGGCTCGGTGCGGGCCGTATCGGCAACTTCATCAACGGTGAACTCTGGGGCGCACCGACGACGGTGCCCTGGGCGCTGATCGTGGACGGTCAGGCGCGCCATGCCTCGCAGCTCTATGAGGCAGGGCTGGAAGGCCTGGCGCTGTTCCTGATCCTGTGGATCTGGTCGGCGCGGCCCCGGCCGCTGATGTCGGTGTCGGCGCTGTTCCTGCTCGGCTACGGGTTATTCCGGTTCGGCATTGAGTTCATCCGTCTGCCCGACGCACACATCGGCTATCTGGCCTTTGGCTGGCTGACCATGGGCCAGGTGCTTTCGTTGCCGATGGTGCTGGCCGGGCTCGTCATGCTGATGCTGGCCCTGCGCGGGCCGGACACGGCAGTGCGCTGAACCGGGGGAGTCTCGCTCTGCAGCAGTATCTGGACATGATGCGCCATGTGCGCGAGCACGGTGTGCGCAAGGACGACCGCACCGGCACCGGTACGCTGTCGGTGTTCGGATACCAGATGCGTTTCGACCTGGCGGCCGGCTTCCCGATGGTCACGACCAAGAAACTGCATCTGCGCTCGATCATTCACGAACTGCTGTGGTTTCTGCAGGGCGATACCAACATCGCGTACCTGCGCGAAAACGGCGTGGGTATCTGGGATGAGTGGGCTGACGAGCACGGCGATCTCGGCCCGGTGTACGGCGCACAGTGGCGTTCCTGGCCGGCACCCGACGGCAGCCATATCGACCAGATCAGCCAGGTACTCGGCGAGCTGCGCAGCAATCCGGATTCGCGGCGGCTGATCGTCAGCGCCTGGAATGTCGCGGAATTGCCGAAGATGGCGCTGGCGCCCTGCCATGCGCTGTTCCAGTTCTGGGTGGCGGAGGGCCGCTTGTCCTGCCAGCTCTATCAGCGCAGCGCGGATATCTTCCTCGGCGTGCCCTTCAACATCGCCTCATATGCACTGCTGACCTGTCTGGTCGCGGAACAAACCGGATTGCAGCCCGGCGAGTTCATCTGGACCGGCGGTGACTGCCATCTCTACCTGAATCATCTGGAACAGGCGGATGAGCAGCTCCGTCGCACGCCACTGCCGCTGCCGCGTCTGGTGCTGAAGCGCAAACCCGACACGCTGTTCGATTATCGCTACGAGGATATCGGGATCGAGGACTACGCCTGCCACCCGCATATCAAGGCGCCCGTCGCCGTCTGAGCGCTGCTCTCAATCCGCGCCACGCGGCACGCTGACGGTTTTTGCCGGCCCGTCGAGCCGCACAGCCGTGAGCCTGCGTCCCCATACGCAGCCGGTATCGATGCCGAGCAGCTTGTCACGCTGCAGGAGTCCGAGCGAAGCCCAGTGGCCAAACACGATGCGCACCATCGCAGTCTGTCGGCCGGGCAGATCGAACCACGGGATGAGTTCCGCAGGCTGTGTGCCGGGCGGACCATTCTCGACGAGATCGAGGCTGCCGTCTGCACGGCAGTAACGGATGCGGGTCAGGCCGTTGGTGATGAAGCGCAGGCGATCCTGGCCGGTCAGGGTTGGTGACCAGCGCGCCGGCTCGTCGCCGTACAGGCCGCGCATGAAGTTCGCGCAGCCCGGGCCGCGCAGGGTCTGTTCCACTTCGCGGGCCAGCTTGATGGTGAGCAGCGGATCCCATTGCGGTGGTACGCCGGCATGTACCAGCAGGGTATTGAGTTCCGGTCTGTAAACCGCCATCGGCCGATTGCGCAGCCAGCTTACGAGTTCCTCGCCATCCGGCGCCTGGAGAATGTCCCTGAGTTCCCGGTCTTTGGCGCGCGCCTGGTTGCCGAAGGCCAGCGCGATCAGATGCAAATCATGGTTGCCGAGTACCACGGTGGCCTGGCTGCCGAGCGACCGCACCAGGCGCAGGGTCTGCAGCGACTTCGGGCCGCGATTGACCAGGTCGCCGACGAACAGCAGTTCATCCTGCCGGGGGTCGATGTGCAGGTTGTGGATCAGCGCTTCGAGTTCGTCACAGCAACCCTGGACATCGCCGACTGCATAAATCGCCATGCGCGTCGTGAGCGTGGCGGATCAGTGCAGGACGCCGGGTACCGCGAGCCGGAAACACGGGATGTCGGCACGAAACTGCGCACCGTCATCGCTGCGCATGCCGTAGCTGCCTTCCATGGTGCCGACCGGAGTTTCGATCACCGCGCCGCTGGAGTAGCGGTGTCGCTGTCCGGGCATGATGGTGGGCTGTTCGCCCACTACGCCATCGCCACGCACTTGCTGCACCTTGCCGTTGGCATCGGTGATGATCCAGTGGCGGTCCAGCAGGCGGGCCGGCACGGCACCGGTGTTCTGGATGGTGATCGTGTAGGCAAACACATAACGCTCGCTCTCAGGTTCGGACTGATCGGCGAGGTAGTGGGTTTCCACGGTGATCTTGAGGCTGGTTGTGCTGGTATTTGCGGTCATGTTCATGGCCATTCTGGGAGAGGGCTCCCGTGCTTGGCAAGTCCGGGCTTCAGGCCGGCCATGAATCTGCCGAGCTGCAGCCAGTCGGCGGGCGGCAGCTGTTCGGGGCGCAGCCCCGGATCGATGCCGGCTGCGCCGATCTCGGCCGTCGTCGCCAGGCCACGCAGGCCATTGCTGAGCCGCTTGCGGCGCATGCCGAAGGCGGCAGCGACCAGCTGGTCGGCGATGGACAGGGTATCGGGATCGGCCAGTGCCACGGGGTGTGGAACCAGGCGCAGGAACACCGAATCCACCTGCGGCGGGGGCCTGAAGCTGCCCGGACTGATGCCGAACAGCTGTTCGATGCGGCAACGCAAGGCGAGCGCCACGGTCAGCCGGCCATAGGTCTTGTTGCCGGGGTCGGCGGCGATGCGTTCGCCGACTTCCTTCTGCAGCATCACATGCAGATCCCGCCAGATGCTGCCGAATTGCAGGAAATGAAAGAGCAGCGGCGTCGAGATGTTGTAGGGCAGGTTGCCGACCAGGCGCAGCTTCTCGCCCGGTGCTGCAAGGCTGCTGAAATCGAAAGCCAGGGCATCGGCGCAGTGTACGGTGCAGCGCCCGGTCCGGACCCGGCCGGGCAACTCGCGGGCCAGATCGCGGTCGATCTCGATCGCATCGAGCCGCGCGCCGCTTGCCAGCAACGGCAGGGTGATCGCACCCTCGCCGGGGCCGATTTCAACGAAGTGATCTGTCGCTGCGGGTGCGATATTCGCAATGATCTTGCGGATGATGTTGCCGTCATTGAGGAAGTGCTGCCCGAAGCGCTTCCGCGGCTGCGGCCTGGTCATGATTGCTGACGGGCGGCCATCTCGATGGCGAGCTTCACCGCTGCACGCAGGCTGCCCGCATCGGCGCGACCGGTGCCGGCCAGCTCGAAGGCCGTGCCGTGATCCACCGAAGTGCGGATGATCGGCAAGCCGAGCGTCACATTTACCGCGCGGCCAAAGCCGTGATGCTTGAGTACCGGCAAACCCTGATCGTGATACATGGCGAGTATGGCATCGACGCCGGCAAGGTTGCGGTCCACGAAGGCAGTATCGGCGGGTACCGGTCCGCTGATGGCCAGGCCTTCCTTGCGCAGTGCCGCCAGTGCCGGCGAGATTTCCCGCTGTTCTTCAGTGCCCAGGTGCCCGGATTCGCCCGCGTGCGGATTCAGGCCCAGCGCGACGATGCGCGGCTGCCGGATACCGAACAGCTTGCGCAGGCCGCTGTCGAGTATGCGCCCGGTGCTTTCCACCAGTGCCCGGGTGATGGCCGCCGGTACCGCATGCAGCGGCAGGTGCGTGGTCACGAGCGCCACGCGCAGTTCACCGGCGACCAGCAGCATGACCGGCCTGGGTGTGGAGGTGAGATCCGCAAGAAATTCCGTGTGTCCGGTAAACGGAATGCCTGCATCGTTGATCACCGCCTTGTGTACCGGTGCCGTGACCATCGCGCTGAACTGCCTCAGCCGGCAACCGGCGCTCGCCCGCTTGAGCAGCTCGAGTACCCAGGGACTGTTGCGCGGATCCGGATGGCCAGGTGCCGAGGGTGCGCGCAACGGGAGGTCAGCGACCGGCAGGCGACCGGGCCGGGCCGCTTCTGGTGTCGCACCACTGCCTGTCCAGGGCACCAGCTCAAGCTGCTGTCCCAGCATTCCCGCCCGCGCCGTCAGGAGCTTCAGGTCGCCGAACACGACAAGTTCAGCGGGCCAGGCCTGGTTGGCGAGCGAGAGCACCAGCTCGGGACCGATGCCGGCAGGTTCACCGCAGGTGATGGCGATACGTGGCAGCACTGTGCTCATCGGGGTTCCAGGTGCCATGACCGGCATTTTCCGGCAGCCGGAGCAGGCTAGATCCGGACTTCGACAAAAGCCTCGTCGCGCAGGCGGCGCGTCCAGAGTTCTGCTTCGTCACCGAGCTTGCTGTTGCGAATGGCGAGTACGGCCTGCTGGCGTTGCTTGTCGGCGGTCGCATCGTAAGTCCGGCGTTCCAGCACCTGCACGATGTGCCAGCCGAACTGCGTCTTGAAGGGTTCGCTGATCTCGTCGATCTGCAGGGCGCCCATGACCTTCTCGAACTCGGGTACAAAATTTCCCGGGGCAGTCCAGCCGAGGTCGCCACCTTCGACGGCCGATTGCGGGTCTTCGGATACAACCTTGGCGACTGCCGAAAAATCCTCGCCGCCGAGGATGCGCCGGCGGATCTCGGTGAGCTTCTGGCGGACCGTATCGTCATCCTGCACCTCATTGGTGGTCATCAGGATGTGGCGTGCATGGGTCTGTTCTTCCATGACCGGCTCGCCGCCGCGCCGGTCGTCCAGGCGGATCAGGTGGAAACCGCTCGCATTGCGGATCGGCTCGGAGACGCCGCCCTTGGGCAGGCCCGGTACGATGTCTGCAAAGATGCTCGGCAACTCGCTGCCCTTGAGCCAGCCGAGGCTGCCGCCTTCGAGGGCCTGCTGGCCGCTGGAGTAGGTCAGTGCCAGCTTGGCAAAATTTTCCCCGGCGAGGATGCGCGTGTGCAGCTCGTCGGCAAGTTTCCGGGCCTTCTCGATTTCATCCGGCTGCGCACTGGCTGAAACGGGTATGAGGATGTGCGAGATCAGGAAGTCCTCGCGCAGATTGGCCTTGCCTGCCTGACGGGCCAGAAACGCATCCACCTCGCGCGGCGAAACCGCAATCCGCTGCAGGACATCGCGTTGCCGGAGCTGGTCGATGGTGATCTGCTGTCGCAGTTCCTGGCGGTAGGCGCTGTAGTCGACGCCCTCGCGCGCCAGCACGTTCGGCAGTTCGCCGAGCGAAACGTTGTTGCGCGCGGCAATGGTGGCCAGTGCCTGGTTGAGCGTTTCGTCGGAAACCTTGATGCCTACTTTTTCGGCACGCTGCAGCTGGAGCTGCTGGATGATCAGCCTGTCGAGGACCTGACGGATCAGCACGTCGGTCGGGGGCAGCTGGGTATTCTGGGCCCTGAGTCGCTCGGTGATGCGCCGGGTTTCGAGCTGCAGTTCGCTCTTCAGTACCACGCCGTCATTCACGATTGCGGCGATGCCATCAAGCAACTCACCGCTGCTGCTCAGTTCGCGGCTTTGCGCCAGAACGCCGGATACCGGCATCAGCCCCAGCACCAAGCTGGCCAGCAGGGCCGGCAGGCGGTTCAGGAATGTGGCACTGAACCCGGTCGAGGCCGGGTGGAAATGCAGTTGCTGGAACATGAAAACGCCGGTTTCAGTAACGATCGTAGCCAAGAGTACCACGGTCGATCAGCCGTTCCGGACGGCTGTCGGGGCTGCCAAAGCCCTTCAGCAGCAGCTGCAGCGTGATGGTGGTGTCCGAATTGCCGTCGCGGCTGGTCAGGTTGCGCTGGGTAACAAGCCGCAGACCCCAGCAGCAGGTCGAGTACTCCAGTCCGAAGAAGCTCTCCAGCACCTGGTTGTCGAGCAGGGAGTAGTCGTAGCGGCCGACAAAACTCCAGCGTGCCGCGATCGGCCAGGTGCCCGTGATGTCGATTTCGCGCAGCGAGTCGCGGCGGAAGCGGTACGACAGGTTGACGATCTTGTTGTCAGCCGGCTTGTACATCACCCGCGCCTCGGCCATGCGGGTCACGTTCGCGTCGGAATCCCACTGGTAGCCGAGATCCAGGTTCCAGCGGTTGTTGATGTTCATGCCCAGCTCGGCGATATAGTCGGATGTGCTGTCGTCGCTGGGCATTTCACCAGGCAAGGTGACGTCCTGTGCGGTGAAGTATCGCGTTTCGCCGACCGTCGCGGTCAGTATCTGCGAGCCATCCGCCGAGCGCATCAGGCGGGTGGTGATGCCGATATTGAGCTTGTTGGTGTCGCCGAGGCGGTCGAGGCCTGCATAGCGATTGGTACGAAACAGCTGCACGATATCGAATTCGGGCTGGATCGTGTCGAAGACCGGCATGTCGCTCTGGTTCTCGTACGGCACATGGACGAACTGCAGCCGCGGTTCTATGGTTTGCAGCAATGTGCCGTCCTTGCCCCACGCGCGCTCGAGCAGGGTGCTGAGCGAGATGTTGTAGATCGGCAGGCTGCGGCTCGGCGACTGCGCGGCACCCGGTGCCGTCCGGTCCAGCGAATAAGCCGTGTAATCAAAGGCGGCTGCGGAATCCAGAGACAGGGCGCCGAAGCGCAACGGCAAGGCGATTTGTGGCCGGAGGTTGGCGCGCAGGCCCGTGGTACCGATGTCGCGGTTGAAGTAAGTGAGTTCCGATTGCAGCCGGTACTCGAGGCCCAGGGGGTTGTTGGGCCAATAGCCGTTGACTGCCACTTGCGGCAGACGCTGATACGGCCTCTCCTCCGCAGTCAGGGAATCGTCGAGGGTCTGGTAGTCCTCCAGTCGCAACAGGGCCGACCAGGTGCTGTCGAAGTACTCGAAATCCACACGCTGGCGCAGGTGGGTCTGGCTGGCGCTGCCGAGGCCCGTGGCAAGATCCTCGAAATATGCTGAATCGCTGACCTGTGTGCCGTCGATGGTTGCCCGCCAGCGGTCGTTGAGCTGCGACTGGTTGTACCAGTAGACCAGGGCGCGGTCTTCTCCGGTGACGTCATCGCCTGGCAGGAACTCGCCGTTGAGTGTGCCTTTGGTACTTTCCGACAGGTAACGGAACTCGCCCTGTGCCTGCAGGCCGCGCTTCGACATGTAGTGTGGCGTGAAAGTGGCGTCGTGGTCGGGCGCGAGATTGAAGTAGTACGGAACCGCGACCTCGACACCGCGCTGACCACCACTGCCGAAATCCGGCAGCAGCAGTCCGGAGCGGCGCCGGCCGTCGACGGGATAGGTCAGCCAGGGCGAATAGAGTATCGGCACGCCCTTGAACTCAAGTCGCGCATTGCGCGCCGTGCCGACGCCTGTTTCACGGTCGATGCTGAGCGAGCTGGCGCGCAGCAGCCAGTCGTCCTTGCCGCGCGCGCAGGTTGTGTAGCTTGCGTCCTTCAGTGTCAGCACCCGGCTTTCTTCCAGCGTGATGCTGTCGGCCGAACCGCGTGCCGGCAGCGCATACAGCTCGAATTTCGCCGCGTCGATCCTGAACAGGCCGCTCTCGGTGTTGTAGCTTGCCGAGTCGCCGGCCAGCCAGGTGTCCGGGTCGCGCAGATCGATGTTGCCGCTGAGCTCGAACTCACCGGTACTGCGGTCGTAGCGCGCGCTGTCGGCGCCCAGCTGGATATCGCGGCGCCGGAGTACGAGCCGGTCCTTGAAGATCGTGGGGCCGTTGAGATCGACCTCTACCTCACCGCTCAACACATCGAGGATGTCAGCGCTGACATCGGTGCGTGGCGCCAGCGGTTCGGGTGCCGGGATGGCGCAGCCGTATACCGGTACCGGTACCGGTGCCGGTACGGGTACCGGTACCGGTTCAGCAGCACCTGCGGCGGCAGCAGCCCACAGCAGTATCAGCAGTGCACGTCGCAAGGTGCCCCCAGAGAGCCAGGCGAGAATCGATGGGCGGAAGTATAACGGCCCGCTGCGCATCGCGGTCGGGCCAGTTTTCACCGTACCATTGCGCCATGCGTGCACTCATTCTTGCAGCAGGTCGTGGCGAGCGGATGCGGCCCCTGACCAGCGACATGCCCAAGCCCTTGCTCCGCGCCGGCGGGAAGCCGCTCATCGATTACCATATCGAGGCGCTGGCGCGCGCCGGGATCACTGAACTGGTCGTCAATCTGTCGTGGCAGGGCGCGAAGCTGCGCGACTACCTGGGCGATGGCGCCCGGTATGGCGTCCGTCTGCGCTTCAGCGAGGAAGGTCCGGAGCCGCTTGAGACCGGTGGCGGCATACACCACGCCTTGCCGCTGCTCGGGTCCGGGCCGTTCTGGGTGGTGAATGGCGATATCAGCTGTGATTTTCCCTTCACGGTACGCGGTCTGCCGGGCGGGACGCTTGCGCATCTCGTGCTGGTGCCGAATCCGGCGCACCATCCGGGCGGTGATTTCGTTCTGCGCGACGGACAGATCGTCATTCCGGATGCGGCGAATGCGGCGAAGCTCACCTTTGCCGGGATTTCGATTCTCGCCCCGGCGCTGTTCGATGGTGTGCAGCCGGGCCGCTTTCCGCTGGCGCCGCTGCTGCGGGCAGCGGCGGCAAAGGGTCAGGTGAGCGGTGAGTGCCACAAGGATCGCTGGACCGATGTCGGCACGCCGGAGCGCCTGCGCCAGCTGGATTCCGAACTGAACGGGTAGCGCTCCCTTTGGCAACTACAGCCAGCGCTGCAGCGGACGGTACAGCCAGCGCTTGACCTGCAGTTGCAGGGGAATCTCCCGCAGCCAGTTCGTTGTAAGGGCGGCGTTGTCCGGGTTGCGCCGCATCGTCCCGAACAGCGCGCGGAAATGCCCGCAGACTCCGGCATCGTCGGAAAAAATCATCGCCTCGACGAGCCGGTCATGTGCCGCATGTTCGAGGTTGTAGCTGCCAACGGCGACCTCCCGATCGTCGACGAGAAGTATCTTGGAATGCTCGCCGGCGTGGTTTTCGTAAATGCGGGCACCGGCGTTCAGGGCCGACTCGTAATGGATCGAGGCAGAGATCCAGGGAAAGTGGGTGACACCCAGCGAGTCCCGGTGGGAATGGAAGATTTCCACATCGACTCCGCGCCGGCAGGCACGCATCAGGGCCGCTTTCAGTACAGGGGCCGGTTTGCAGTAAAGCGATGCGATGCGCAGCGATTGCCGGGCACCGTCGACGAGTTTCACAAGTTCATCGGTGAGCCGGTTGTGCACGGTGCCGAACGGGAACAGCGGGCCTGATCGCTCGGCGGGATCCTCGCGAACATAGCGCAGCTGCCGGGTCGTTCCCGATACGGGTGGAACCGGGAGGAAACCGGCGAGCCGCGCCGTTTCCTCGCCGGAAAGCCGGGCGAACCGGCAGGCTTCGCGGAGCAGGTGCCCTACGATGTCTCCCTCGAGCTTCAGTGAAACTTCGCCCCACTGGGCGAAGGAGTGGTGAGCGATGTTGCTGCTGCCGAAAACCGCAACGCCACCGTCAGAGACCTGAATCTTCACGTGGAGGCCACCGCCGACCAGGCGATGCCTCAGAGATTGCGGCGAGTAATGGATGACCTGCCCGCCGGCGGCGACGAGATCACGCAAACGCTCCTGGAGTCCGGTATTTCCGGACGGACGGCCGAGATTCTGCGCGAGGTGCTGCCCGAAGCGATCGACGACGAGTATGACGCGCACGCCTCTCTGCACTGCGGCCAGCAGGGCGTCAGCCATCCTGCGGCCGCGCTCGTCGTTGCCAAGATAGTACGTCGTCAGCACAAGAAAACGCCGCGCACTGTTGACCATCAGCATGCGCAGGGACCACTCGTCCTCACGATTCGTGATGACGCCCAGACGGGTGGCAGTCAGATCCCGGATGCTGCTCATGGTTCGGCCACCACGGCTTTTTTCAGCAGCAGGGAGTACCGGATGCGCGAGTAGCAATCGTAGCCGGACGGCTTGCTGAAGATACTGTCCTGGTCGACCAGTGCGAGGGTGAGGCCCTCCTGTTCGGCAAGGTTGCGCCAGAATGAGCGCGTCAGGATGAACGAGCCTGAAGGCGGATGCTCGAATTCGGCGTGTCGGTCCGGATCATTCACGATACCGATATAGACCGTGCCGCCCGGCCGCGTGATGCGCACCATCTCGAGTACGGCCCGACGCGCCGCGTCGACCGAGTCGAGGTACAGAAAGACGCCGTGTGACAGCACCTTGTCGTAGCTCGAGGCTTCGACCGACGAGAGGTCGGTGATGTCAGCCACCCGGAAGTCACCAGACAGGCGGGACCGGGCGATGCTCACAAGGTTTTCCGCGAAATCGACCCCGGCAAGGGACACCGTCCGATACGCAGCCAGCTCGGCCAGAAAGGCACCCGACCCGCAGCCGGCTTCGAACAGGCGATCGCCATCCTCCACGCCGATGAAATCGGCCGTACGGCGGCACAGATCCGTCCAGTCGTCGCTGCCGATGAAGTCCCAGCGCGCGAAGTCCTTCAGATGGGCAAGATCCTTGCGCTCACCCAGACGGTTGTATTCCTTGCGGATTTCAGCCGGGATGACCATGGATTGCACAGTACCCGATCGGGCGGGGGGACGTTGGCCTTTTGCTGTGTGGACGCTTCCCTTGCCGCATGACACCCTCGAAAAGCAGCTCCTCAGCTATGCTGAAAGGAGACATTACCCTGAGAGCCAGTCAACATGATTGCAAATATCATCGGCCTGTTTGTCGGCATGATCATCGCGATCCCGGGCACCATCATGCCGGTACGGAAGTTTCTGGGTGTGCGCGGGGAAAAGACCTTCTTTTCACTGACGCTGATTCCCATTGCGTTGATCTACATCGGCTTCTCTTATTACTACGGTGACCTCACCGCGCTGCATGCCGAGATCGTCGGCCTGATCATCTTCACCGTGCTGGCACTCTTGTCGCAGTTCCTGGCCAGCTGGATCCTGGTTTCCGCCTATGTCGCCCACGCCTTGTGGGACCTGCTGCATGAGATTTTTGTCGGCGCGATTGGCGGCGCCATTCCGTGGACGCAGGTGCCGGTGGGCTACGCCGCGTTCTGTCTGGCCTATGACCTGATCATCGCAGCGTATGTCTACAAGCGTCTGCGTTTCTGGGACTGAAAGGCGCTACCTTTTCTGCGGCCTCATGCCAGCACGGGTAGCGCCCCTTTAAGGCAGGTCAGCAGCTCTTCAGCGACAGCCCGCAGGTCTGTCGGGCCACCCAACTCCTCGAGCGAGGTCACTGCAAGGCCGGCATGACCGCAGGGGTTGATGCCGCGAAAGGGCGTGAGGTCCATCGCGACATTGAGTGCCAGGCCGTGATAGGTCGCACCACGCCGGATACGCAGGCCGACGCTGGCGAGCTTGGCGCCGTTCACATAAACACCCGGCGCATCGCTGCGCGGTACGGCGGTGATGCCATGGCTCGCCGCAAGTTCGACCACCGCCGCCTCCAGCGCCGTGACGACGGAGCGGATGCCGAGCTTCGCCCTTGCCAGATCGACCAGCACATAGACGATCAGCTGGCCGGGGCCATGGTAGGTCACCTGGCCACCGCGGTCGGTCTGTACCACGGGTACCGCCCCCGTGCCGAGCAGATGTGCCGGATCGGTATTCAGGCCGAGCGTGTAGACAGGCGGATGTTCGAGCAGCCAGATCTCGTCGGGGGTGTCGGGCTGGCGTTCATTGGTGAAGCGCTGCATGGCCGCCACCGCGGCAGCGTAGTCGGTGAGACCGGGCAGCCGGCGGATGACGACGGGCGGTGGTGGCAGGATGGACACGCGCAGATCCCTGTTCAGAGCAGGAACAATACCTGCTCGCTGGAGCTGAGGGCGCGGTAGATGTCGTCGAGCTGCGCCTTGCTCGCTGCGGTGAAGTTGATCGTCACTGCGATATAGCGCCCGTTGCGGCTGGGCCGCGTATCAACCTTGCTGAGCGCCGCAGAACCGGCATGGATGCGGACGATCTCGACCACGTACTGTTCAAAGGCCGGCTGGTTGAGGCCCATGACCTTCAGCGGGAAGGCGCAGGGAAACTCGAGCAGCGTTTCCTCGCTCAATGTGTCGTTCCGTGCGGCTTCATGGCCTCGAAGGCGGCGGCAACCTGTCGCCATACCGGACCAGGGCGACCGTCGCCGACCTTCCTGCCATCGAGTTCCAGCACTGGTGTGACGCCGCGCGTCGCGGCCGCGATCCAGATCTCGTCGGCCTCGCGCAGGCGCTGTTCGCTGATCATCTCGTCGCGGCAGGCGACGCCGACTTTGGCTGCGGCCGCAAATACGGCAGCTGTCGTGGTGCCCGGCAACACTTCGGGGCCATCTGGCCGCCGGATCAACACGCCACGCTCGACGATGATCACCGAGCTTGCCGAACCTTCAGTCAGGTAACCGTCGCGCAACAGGATCGCTTCACCGGCACCGGCATCGCGTGAGGCCTGGCGGGCGAGCAGGTTGGCGAGCAGCGCCGTGGACTTGATATCGCAACGCGACCAGCGCTGGTCGGGGAGGGTAATGGCGCGCATTCCGAGCTGGTCGGGGTGCGGCTCGGTCAGTGTCGATACCATGCCGAATACGGTCGGACGCACGCTGTCGGGCGGAAAGGCATGATCGCGCCCGGTGTCGGCGCCGCGGCTGACCTGCAGATAGACCGACAGGTTCCCGCCGCCGTTCTGCTCGATCAGTCCGGCGATGATCTCGAGCCACTCGCCGCGGCGGTACGGATTGCGAATGCGGAGTTCGCGCAGACTGCGTTCGAGACGATCCAGATGGGGGTCGAGCAGAAAAGCCTGTCCGGCATAGACCGGAATGACCTCATAGACCGCGTCGCCAAACAGGAAGGCGCGGTCGAGTGGCGAGATGCGGACTTCCGCCAGTGGCATGAAGCTGTCGTTGAACCAGGCGGTGCGCAATGGTGCGGCCATATAGCGGTGGTTCCTACTCCAGCCAGAGCAGTACCGTGTCACGCCCCTGTTGCCAGAGCGATCCGGTCGGTACCGGTTTGAGTGGGTAAAGGCTGGCTTCGGCGATCAGTTTGTCGCCGAGGTTCAGGCGTACCGTGCCGAGGGCTGTTTTCGTATCGAGTGGTGCGATCAGCTGCGCCGGCAACGAGAGTTTCGAGCTGACCTGTTCCGCACTCCCGCGCGGCAAGGTTGCCCAGACATCCTGATTGACACCGATATTCACCAGCTCGGATTCGCCTTTCCAGACGCGTGATTCGTTGAGCGATTGCCCCGCCACCAGGATCCGTTTCGTTTCCCAGAAGCGATAGCCGTAGTTCAGCAGGGTTTGCGAGTCGCGTTCGCGGGCTGCCGGGCTGTCGGTGCCGAGCACCACCGCAACCAGCCGCATGCCATCGCGCAGGGCCGAGGAGACGAGGCAGTAACCGGCGGTGTCGGTATGGCCGGTCTTCATGCCGTCTACGGTGCTGTCCCGCCAGAGCAGGCCATTGCGGTTGCTCTGCGTGATGCCGTTCCAGGTGAAGTCCTTCTGCGAATACCAGCGATAGTATTCGGGGAACTCGCGGATGATGGCGTTGGCAACCTTGATGATGTCGGCTGCAGTCGTGTAATGCTCCGGGTCGGGCAGCCCCGTCGCATTGCGGTAGCTGGTATTTGTCATGCCCAGTTCTTTGGCGTACTGGTTCATCAGATCGGCAAACGCCGACTCGCTGCCGGCCACGTGTTCGGCCAGCGCGACACTCGCATCGTTGCCGGACTGGATGATCATGCCCTGCAGCAGTACGGACACCGGTACCTGGCTGCCAAGGTCGATGAAGCTGCGCGAGCCGCCGGTACGCCATGCCGTTTCGCTTATCGTGACCGGATCCTCGAGTCCGATGCGTTTGCTCCTGATGCTGCGGAACACTGCATACGCGGTCATCAGCTTGGTGATGCTGGCCGGGTCAAGGCGCTGATTCTCGTTGAGGCTGGCCAGCGTCTGCCCGCTGGTGTGGTCCACCAGCATGTAGGCCCTGGCGCTGATGGCCGGCGGGGCGGGTATCTGCGGGCCTTCGGCGCCTTGCGCCACAGCGGCGGTCAGTCCGGTCAGCCAGAGGAGGCTGGCCAATACGCGGGTCAGCGTACGTTGCATCATTCCTGGTGGGCTCCTGAAAATACTGTAGAAACTGGGCAGTCAGCTGCCGGGCGATTCAGTGACCAGGCTCGGACTGCCGGAATGCAATGGCGCGATGCGGGTTGCCAGCGCATCGTATTCGTCTGATCCCGACAGCGGGCCGATGCGCACACGGTAGAGGATCTTGCTGGCAGATGCATCGTAGCGGATGACGACGTTGTTGACACCATTGCTTTCCAGGCGGCTCTTGAGCCGTTCCGCGTTGGCAAGATTGCCGAAGGCACCGACCTGCATGTAGAGATGCTGCGCAGGCACCAGTGTCGGTGCAATGCTTTCGCCTGCTGGCGACGGCGCCGAAGGGCTGTTGCCGGGGCTGTACACGATCACTGGTCCGGCACCGGAGACTCCGCCCAGTGCCTCGACCTCGACTTCAGCCGTACCGGTTCGCACGATGTCGAGTTCCCTGGCCGCGGCAAAGGAAAGGTCTATGAGCCGGCCTTTTACGAAGGGTCCGCGGTCGTCGACCGTCACCACCACGCTCTTGCCGTTGCCGAGATTCGTGACGCGTACCAGTGAGGGCAGCGGCAAGGTTTTGTGCGCGGCAGTGAACTCATACATGTTGTAGATCGTGCCGCTCGAGGTGCGCTTGCCGTGAAAAGCTTCGCCGTACCATGAAGCCACACCGGTCTGCCGGTAGCCTTCGCTGCTGGGCATGACGAAGTAGCGTTCCCCGTAGACTTCATAGAAGGGCGGGTTGCCGGCGCCGGTTGCAGGTATCCCCGGTGCCGTTGCCGGAGGCTGGGCCGAGGGCGGCTTCTTCGCCGGTGTGCGGGCGACCGGGACGGACGGTTTGACGGGTCTTGCAGGACCCACGGCGGAGCAGCCGGCAAGGAACAGGCAGGCGCAGAGGCCGACGGCCAGGCAGCGCTCAGGGCGCAGCATCGCTTTTCCTGACCCCTGCCGCGATGGCTTCGCTGAGCTGGAACACGGCGAGCGCATACATCGGACTGCGGTTGTAGCGGGTGATCGCGTAAAAATTCTGGAAACCGACCCAGTACTCGGTGCCCTCCTCGCCGGCAAGGGAGATCAGCATTGCCGGCGCTTTGGCCGGCAGATCGGTGCTGAAGTCCACGCCCTGACGGCTGAGTGACTCGACCGTATCGCGCAACACGAGCTCGTTTTCGGTGTTGCCGCGGGTGTTGTCCGGCTTCAGTCGCGCCGGCACGGCCACCGGCTGGGCGCGTTGCCAGTTATGCACGACGAAGTAATTGGCAACGCTGGCGAAGATGTCGTTCCAGTCTGACAGGAGATTGCGCCGGCCATCATTGTCGCCGTCCACCGAGAAGTTGCGATAGCTGCTCGGGATGAACTGCGGCGGACCGAGCGCGCCGGCATAGGAACCGGTCAGCTGAGTGACGTCGAGTTGCTCGTCGCGGGCCAGCAGGAACAGCTGGCGCAACTCGCCACGAAAAAACTTGCTGCGCGGCGGATAGTCGAAGGCCAGGGTGGCGAGCGCATCGACGGCGCGGTAACTGCCGGTCCGGGTGCCGTAGAAGGTCTCGACGCCGACGATTGCCGCGATGATTTCCGGTGGTACCCCGGTTTTCCGGGCGATCTGCCGCAGCTCGGTCTCGTGTGTGTGGAAAAAGTCGACGCCGCTGCTGATGCGCCTCGGGGTCAGGAAAATTGCCCGGTATTCGGACCAGGGTTTGACCTTCTCCGCCGGCCGGCTCATGGCATCGATGATGCCCTGCTTCGACTCGATTCCCGCAAATACGTTGGACAGGTACTGTGGATCGAAGCCGTCGTTCGTGACCAGATCGGCAAGGAATTCACGCACTTCAGGGCGCGCGAGATCGAGGCTCCAGGCAGGTGTGGCGCCGAGCATCAGAGTGCCCGCAGCAGCGATCGACGCGGCAAAAGCTGCCGTGGCCCGTTGCCGGCCGTGAGGGGTCGGGATCATCGAGCTACCAGTTTCCGGTGGGTGTGAATGGACATCAGAATACCGAAACATGCCATCAGGGTCACCATGGAGGTGCCGCCGGCGCTGACCAGCGGCAGTGGTACGCCGACCACGGGGATCAGCCCCATCACCATGGCCGTGTTCACGAAGACATAAAAGAAAAAAGTGATGCTGAGTGTTCCGGCCAGCAGGCGTGTAAAGGTATCGGGTGCATTGGCGGCGATAAACAGGCCGCGGCCGACGATGAACATGTAAAGCGTGAGCAGCGCCAGTGCGCCGAACAGGCCGAACTCCTCGCCGATCACGGCAAAGATGAAGTCGGTATGCCGTTCGGGCAGGAACTCGAGTTGTCCCTGCGTGCCATTGAGCCAGCCCTTGCCGAATACGCCGCCCGAACCGATGGCGATCTTCGACTGGATGATGTGATAACCGGCGCCGAGCGGGTCGCTTTCCGGGTCCAGCAGGGTCAGTACGCGCTTGCGCTGGTAGTCGTGCATGACCATCCACAGTGCCGGCATGGCCGCGGCGGCGAGCGTTGTCGCCGCGACGATGTAACGCCAGCCGAGGCCGGCGAGAAAGATCACCACCGCGCCGGACAGCACGATCAGGATCGAGGTGCCCAGGTCCGGCTGTACGGCGATCATGCCCGCCGGCAGGAAGGTCAGGGTGATGACCATGGCCACCACGCCGGGTGATGGTGGCAGGGCGCGCTCGTGCAAAAGCCAGCAGAGCAGCAGCGGTACGCCGAGCTTCATGACCTCGGAAGGCTGGAAACGAATACCCACGTCGAGCCAGCGCTGCGCGCCCTTGCCGATGTCGCCAGTGGCGAGCACCAGTATCAGCAGCACGAGGCCGAGCGCATAGATGAACGGTGCGCCGCGCCGCAGCCAGCCAGGGTTGATCTGCGCCATGAACAGCAGGACGCCAAATGCGAGCAGCATGCGTGCTGCCTGGTCCATCAGTTCGCGAATCTGCTGTCCCTCCGCGCTGTACAGCGCCAGCAGGCTGAACAGCAACACACCGAGAATACCGACCAGCAGCGGGCCATCGAGATGCAGGGCCCGCAGCACGCGCGACAGCAGACCCTGCTCGACGCGGCTCCGGCTCTCGGTGCTGATGTTGAGCAGCGGGTTGCTCATGTTGCGGGTGCCGGCTTCAGGTAGGCATTGATCACATCCAGCGCGATGGGTGCCGCTGCCTTGCTGCCACTCTCGCCGTTCTCGATGACTACAGCGACGGCGATGCGCGGTGCATCAAGTGGTGCAAAGGCGATGAACAGTGCATGGTCGCGCCGCCGTTCATCGACTTCACTGGCCTTGTATTTCTGGCCTTGTCCGACTGAAAAAACCTGTGCGGTACCGCTCTTGCCCGCCATCGGAAAGGCAGCACGCATGCCGACGGCGCGCGCGGTGCCACGCGGACCCTGCATGACGCCGTGCATGCCTTCGATGATCGCATCCCAGTGCAGCGCTTCCTGTTCCTCGACGGGCGGCAGCGGTGTGGGTGCCTGGTACTCAATGGCGCCGGTATGAGGATCGCGCGCACCCTTGAACAGCGTCGGCTGAAAGCGCTTGCCGCGCGCCGCAATCGTCGCTGCCGCATGCGCGAGTTGCAGCGGTGTCACCAGCATGTAGCCCTGGCCGATGCCGGCGATGACGGTTTCGCCCGGGAACCAGACTTGTGCGGCCGGGTTCTTGAACACCTTTTTCTTCCATGCAGGCGAGGGCACAACGCCGGTCTGCTCACCCTGGAGATCGATACCGGTACTGGTGCCCAGCCCGAATTCGCGCATGAATCCGCCCATGCGCTCGATGCCGAGATCGCGGGCGACGCCGTAGAAATACACGTCACAGGACTGTTCTATGGCCTCGTACAGGCTGACGTTGCCATGACCCCCGGGCTTCCAGTCGCGGTAGCGGTGGCTGCTGCCCGGCAGCGAGAAATACCCGCCGCAGTACACGCGCTTCTCCGCGGAGGTGATGCCGAAATGCAGCCCCGCAAGTGCCACGATCGGCTTGATCGTCGAACCCGGCGGGTACTGGCCGCGCAGTGCGCGATCGAACAGCGGCCGGTCGATGTCCTCCTGCAAAGCCAGATAGGCGCGGCGGCTCAGTCCCGCACTGATCGCATTCGGGTCGTAGCCCGGTGTACTGGTGAAGGCCAGCACTTCGCCGTTGTCCGGATCGATGGCCACGACCGCACCACGCCGGCCGGCGAGCGCAGTGCTGGCAGCCAGCTGCGCATCAAGGTCGATGGTCAGGATGATGTCCCGGCCCGGCAGCGGCCGTACGCGGTTGAGCACCCGCATCTTGCGTCCATGCGCATTGACGACCACGTCTTCATGCCCTGCGGCGCCGTGCAGATCGTGTTCGAAGCTGCGTTCCGCCGCACTCTTGCCCACATGCGTGGTGCCGGCGTATTCAGTCGGGTCGAGTTCGCGCTTGTCGGCAACACTCATGCTGCCGACGTAGCCGAGCACGTGCGCTGCCGCCGCACCGTATGGATAGCTGCGCCCCAGTCGGGCGCGCATCTCGAGGCCGGGGAACTGCGGCCGACGTACGGCGAAGGCCGCCAGCTCTTCGTCGCCGAGGTGCTCGGCGATGATCAGCGTTTCGAAGGAGCGGCGGCTGGCCAGCAGTTCGCGGAGTTCGGCCAGATCCCCGGCGGCAAGAATGCGGGCAGCGACCAGCCGGTTCAGCGTGTCCTGCATGTCAGGAACCCGCTCGGGCGTGATCTCCAGCTGATAGCTTGGCTTGTTGTCCGCGAGTACCTTGCCGTTACGGTCAAGGATCAGGCCGCGGATCGGCGGGATGGGTTCGGCGCGGATCTGGTTGCCGCTGGACTGCGCGGAATAGTAGTCGTACTTGAGGACCTGCAGCTGGACCAGCCGGATGACCACCAGCGCGATGAGCGTCAACAGCATGAACACGGTGAGGAGAATGCGGCTGTTGAACAACTGCTGTTCCCGCCAGTGCTCCTTGATGCGCGATGCAGGTGCCATTTTTTCAGTGCGGCCTCAGCTGAAGCTCGATTTGCGCCGTTCCAGGCGTTCGCGGACGCGGTCCATCACGGCCATCAACACCGGCCAGAACACTGCCGCAGCAAGGATTGGTCCCCAGCGCTGCGGGCCCAGAGTGGCGCGCCCGGTTGCGCCATCGATCCACAGCAGCAGGAAGGCTTCGATGAAGACCAGGGCGAAAACCGCCAGTGTCAGCTGCCATACCGGGAAAACGCGGAGTTGCAGGTGCAGACGCAATACCACATAGCTGACCACGCTCAGGGTCAGCGCATGCTGGCCGAGCAGGCTGCCATGGGCGATATCGATGAGCAGTCCGAATACAAAGGCGGTGAATACGCCAAAGCGGCCCGGCCACATCAGCGTCCAGTAGATCAGCGTCATGGTCGTGAATGCCGGCCGCAAAGGCTGCGCAATGGCCGGCAGCGGCAGCAGTTCGGCAGCCAGAGCCAGCAGCATGAGGCACCAGACCGGCCAGCGTGCATTTCTCATTTGGCCGCTTCCGCTGCGGGCGTTGATTCCGTTTCAGTTGCGGTCCCGGCTTCGGGCTCGGGGCTGAACACGAGCAGCACTTCATGCAGGCGGTCGAGATTCGCCGCGGGCCTGGCCGTGACCTCCAGAAAGGCATCGCCTTCCGAGCCATCGACGGCGGTGATCGTGCCTACCGGATAGCCGGCCGGAAACCGGCCCCCCAGCCCCGAGGTCACCAGCAGGTCGCCGGCCTTCACGTCGGCGTTGCGAGTCAGGAATGGCAGCGACAACTGGTCCAGATCGCCCGTACCGACAGCGATGGTACGCATGCCGTTGCGTACGACTTCGACTGGCACTGCATGATCCGGATCGGTGATCAGGATGGCTTCCGAAGTGTAGATCTGGTCGCGGATGATCTGGCCAACGACACCGTTGGCGTCCAGCAGCACCTGGCCGGTGTATACGCCCTGGGGGCTGCCCTTGTTCAGCACGATCCGGTGGCGCAGCGGATCCATGTCCACGGCGAGGACCTCGGCCACCGTCATGCGATCCGCTACGCGCGAGCGCGTGTCCAGCAGGGCACGGAAGCGCTCGTTCTCCGCCTGCAGTGCAGCCATGCGCTGCAGTTGTGCGGCCTGGACGAGCGACTGCTCGCGCAGGGCTGCGTTGTCGGCAATCAGTGTGCTGCGCAAGGCCAGGTTGTCCTGCATCCAGTGCAGACCGGCTGCCGGCAAGTTGATGGCCACCTGCAGCGGATAGATTGCGGCGCTGAGCCAGGTGCGGATCTGGCCCAGGTAATCGCCGCGATGATCGACGAACATCAGGACGAGGGACAGCGTCGCGGTGAGAAAGAAGGCCAGCCCCGGGCTGGCATTACGGTAGCTTCGCGCTTCGCTGTCAGCTGAAGAAGACACCATGCCGGGTCCGCGTTTTCGGCGACGATTGCAGGGAGCGCGTCTGGAAGCGCCCGGTTATTGGTGCTCCAGCCGGCGTCATCGGCTGAGGTTACTCCAGCCCGAGCGTGGAAGGCGGAATTTTGTCCACCTGTTCGAGGATGCGGCCGCCGCCGCGCGCAACACAGGTGAGCGGTTCATCGGCGATCACGACCGGCAGGCCGGTCTCTTCCATGATCAGCTTGTCGATGAGTCGCAGCAGCGCGCCACCGCCTGTGAGCACGATGCCGCGTTCGGCGACATCGGCGCCGAGTTCAGGCGGTGTTTGCTCCAGAGCCTGTTTGACCGCCTGCACGATGCCTTGCAGCGGTTCCTGCAGGGCTTCGAGAATTTCATTGCTGTTCAGGCTGAAACTGCGCGGTACGCCTTCGGAAAGGTTGCGACCCTTGACCGAGATCTCCTTGACCTCGTCACCCGGGAATGCCGAGCCGATTTCCTTCTTGATGCGCTCGGCAGTGGCTTCGCCGATCAGGATGCCGTAGTTGCGGCGCACATAATTGATGATTGCTTCGTCGAACTTGTCGCCGCCGATGCGTACCGAGGCCGCATAGACGATGCCGTTAAGCGAGATCACCGCGACTTCCGAGGTGCCGCCACCGATGTCGAGCACCATCGAACCGCGCGCCTCGTGTACCGGCATGCCGGCGCCGACAGCGGCCGCCATCGGCTCTTCGACCAGCCAGACCTTGCGCGCGCCGGCACCTTCGGCTGATTCGCGGATTGCGCGGCGCTCCACCTGGGTGGAACCATAGGGCACGCAGACAACCACGCGCGGGCTGGGCCGGAAGTAGCGGCCTGGCGTGGCCTTGCGGATGAAGTGCTGGAGCATCTTCTCCGTCACCGTGAAGTCGGCGATGACGCCATCCTTCAGCGGCCGGATCGCGGTGATGTTGCCGGGTGTCCGGCCAAGCATGTTCTTGGCCTGCAGCCCGACCGCTTCCACGGTCTTGCCGCCGCGGCCGGGTTCCTCCCGGATCGCGACCACCGAGGGTTCGTCGAGCACGATTCCCTGACCCGCGAGGTAGATCAGCGTATTCGCAGTGCCCAGATCTATCGAGAGATCGTGGGAGAAATATCCCCGAAGCCGTTTCAGCATGATGCCCCGCGATCGGCGAGTGGTGAGAAGCAGAAGCTGGCTAATCTAGCAACGAGGGTCGGATTCAGCAACTGCGGTGTATTATCTGCGTTCGCGCCTGTGGCCTCCCGCCTGGCGTTATCAATGGTCTGGCTGCCGTGAAACTGACCCGTCAGGACGTGGAACACATCGCCCATCTCGCCCGCCTGGAGATCGGCGCCGAGGAGATCGACGGCGTGGTCGGGAAGCTCGACCGTATCGTGAGCTTCGTCGATCAGCTGCAGGCTGCCGATACCGGCAGTGTGGCGCCCATGGCCCATCCGCTGGATATGGCGCAGCGCCTGCGCCCCGATGCGGTGACCGAACAGAACCGGCGTGATGACTACCAGCGCAATGCGGCCGGTGTGGCGGATGGCTTCTATACCGTCCCACGCGTCATCGAGTAAGAGGTCCGGCTGCCGGTTTCCATGTCACGCAGAACCATTACCGAGCTTGGCCGCGCACTGCGCGCCCGTGAAGTCAGCAGCCGCGAGCTTGCTGCGGCCGCGCTGGCACGCATCGAGGCGGCAGACGGTGACCTGAACAGCTTCATCAGCGTCGAGCCGGCGATGGCGCTGGCCGCCGCCGACCGGGCCGACCAGCAGCTGGCCCGGGGCGAGGGCGGTCCGCTGACCGGCATCCCCTTTGCCCACAAGGACATCTTCTGCACGGCCGGCGTGAAGACCACCTGCGCTTCGAAGATGCTGGCGGACTTCATCCCGCCCTACGATGCGACCGTGGTCAGCCGGCTGGCCGAAGCCGGCATCATCATGCTCGGCAAGACCAACATGGACGAGTTTGCGATGGGCTCGTCCAACGAAACGAGCTTCTTTGGTCCGGTACGCAATCCCTGGGATCTCCACCGCTCGCCGGGCGGTTCTTCAGGCGGCTCCGCGGCTGCGGTCGCGGCGGGACTGGTCCCGGCCGCAACGGGTACCGATACCGGCGGTTCGATCCGCCAGCCGGCGGCGCTCACCGGGATCACCGGCCTGAAGCCGACCTACGGCCGGGTATCCCGTTACGGCATGGTGGCCTTTGCCTCGAGCCTCGATCAGGCCGGCGTGCTGACGCTGAGCGCCGAAGACGCGGCGCTGCTGCTGGGCGCGATGGCGGGTTTCGATCCGCGCGACTCGACCTCCGCCGACCTGCCGGTGCCGGACTATGCGGCACAGCTCGGCAGTGCGGTCGCCGGCAAGCGCATCGGCCTGCCGAAGGAATTCTTCGATGCCGGCCTCGAGCCGGCTTCTGCCACCGCGGTGCGCGAAGCGCTGCGCATTTACGAGCGGCTGGGCGCGAAGCTGGTGGAAATCTCGCTGCCGAGCCTGGCATTGTCGGTGCCCACCTATTACATCGTCGCACCCGCCGAGTGTTCGTCGAACCTGTCGCGTTTCGACGGGGTGCGCTTCGGTTACCGCCATGAAGGTGCGCAGACGCTTGAGGAGCTCTACAAGAAATCCCGCGGTCACGGTTTTGGCGCCGAGGTCAAACGCCGGATCCTGACCGGTACCTATGTGCTCTCGGCAGGCTACTACGATGCCTACTACCTCAAGGCGCAGAAGGCGCGGCAGCTGATCGCTGATGATTTCCGGCGCTGTTTCGCCGAAGTGGACATCATTGCCGGACCGACGGCACCGACGCCGGCCTTCCGGCTGGGCGAGAAAGTCGATGATCCGGTGCAGATGTACCTGAACGACATCTATACGATCGCAGTCAACCTCGCGGGATTGCCGGGCCTTTCGATCCCCTGCGGCTTCTCGGCCGGCCTGCCGGTCGGCCTGCAGTTGATCGGTCCGCACTTCGGCGAGGGGCCGCTGCTCAATTTTGCCCACCTCTATCAGCGTGAATCCGACTGGCATACCCGCACCCCCCCCAACGTGGGAGCGGCTTCAGCCGCGATTCCCCCGTCAATCACGGCTGAAGCCGCTCCCACAGCTGGTCCCACAGGCAAGCTGCGATGAGCTGGGAAACCGTCATCGGCCTCGAGATTCACGCGCAGCTCGCCACGCGCAGCAAGATCTTTTCCGGTGCGGCCACCGCATACGGCGCGGAGCCGAATACGCAGGCCTGCCTCGTCGATCTGGGCTATCCCGGCGTGCTGCCCGTACTCAATGCCGAAGTCGTGCGCATGGCGCTGAAGTTTGGCCTGGCGATTGGCGCCAGCATCGCGCCGCGCTCGGTGTTTGCGCGCAAGAACTACTTCTATCCCGATCTGCCCAAGGGCTACCAGATCAGCCAGTACGAACTGCCGATCGTGCACGACGGCCGGCTCGCGATCGAGCTGGAAGATGGCAGTTCGACATCGGTACACATCATCCGCGCCCATCTCGAGGAGGATGCCGGCAAGTCACTGCATGAAAACTTCGCCGGCCTTACCGCCATCGACCTTAATCGCGCCGGTACGCCGCTGATCGAGATCGTCTCGGCGCCTGACATGCGCTCGGCGAAGGAAGCGGTGGCGTACATGAAGAAGATCCACCAGCTGGTCCGTTATCTCGGTATCTGCGACGGCAACATGCAGGAAGGTTCCTTCCGCTGTGATGCCAATGTCTCCGTGCGCCGCAGTGGAACCGATCAGCTCGGCACGCGTACGGAGACCAAGAACCTCAATTCCTTCCGCTTTCTGGAGCGCGCGATCCTTTACGAGGTCGAGCGGCAGATCGAGGTGCTGGAAAGCGGTGGCAAGGTGATCCAGGAAACACGGCTCTATGATCCCGACCGCGACGAAACCCGTTCGATGCGCAGCAAGGAAGAGGCCAATGACTACCGCTACTTCCCGGATCCGGACCTGCTGCCGGTCCTGATCGGCGCCGACTTCATCGCGCAGGTGCAGGCGGAAATGCCGGAACTGCCGGATGCCAAGCGGGCGCGGTTTGTGGCCGAACATGGCCTCGGCACCGCGGACGCCGCACTGCTGGCCGCGAGTATCGAGCTGGCTGCCTGGTATGAAGCGGTGGTCATGGCCGCGCCGGGCAGTGCGAAGCTCGCCGCCAACTGGATCAATGGAGAGCTGATGGCGGCGCTGAACCGCGACGGGCTGACAATCGAGACGAGCCGCGTCAGCCCGGAGCAGCTCGCCGGTCTGTTGCGCAGGATCATGGATGACACGATTTCCGGCAAACTGGCCAAGCAGGTTTTCGAACTGCTGTGGTCTGAGGGCGGCGATGCAGATACGATCATCGACAGGCAGGGGTTGCGCCAGATTACTGACAGCGGCGCCATCGAGGCGGTGATCGATCAGGTGCTGGCAGCGAACCCGGAACAGGTGGCGGAATTCCGGGCCGGCAAGACCAAGGTGATTGGTTTTCTGGTGGGCCAGATCATGAAAGCCAGCGCGGGCAAGGCGAACCCCGCCCAGGTGAACGAGCTGCTGAAGCGCAAGTTACAGGGCTGACATCGGTGGGAATCAGCATGCCAGAACTGCAGACCTGGACGACGGAGCGGATCGTGCGGCTGGTCGCGCTGGTGCTGCTGGCACTGGCCTGCCTGCAGATCATCCTGCCCTTTCTCGGTGCCCTGGCCTGGGCGGCCATCATCGCGATCACGGTCTGGCCGGCATTCGTCTGGCTCGCAGCGAAGCTGGGTGCCCGACCCGTGCTGGCGGCAAGCATCTGCACTTTCGTGTTGTTCGTGCTGCTCGTGCTGCCTTTTGCCGTGCTCACCGCCACGCTCGGCCAGGCCGTCCCGCAGGTCGGGAACCTGCTCAAGGAACTGACGCTGTCCATCGGTCCGGAACCGCCGGCGTGGCTGAGCGGCCTGCCTTTCGTCGGTGAGCTGATCCGTGACGCATGGGTTGCGGGTGTTGCTGACGCCAGCGGGCTCATTCGCCGGACCTTGCCGGCGGCCGAGGAGGCCGGTGTATGGGCGCTGGCGCAGGGCGCGAACCTGGCCCTGGTGCTGCTGCAGTTCATCTTCGCCATACTGATCGCCGGCGTGATGCTGGTTACCGCAGACCGCTTCGCAGAGCTTGCGCAGCGCCTGGTCTCCCGACTGCAAATGGATCAGGGTGGTCCGCTGATCGGTATCGTGGTCAGCACCGTGCGCAGTGTGTCCATCGGACTGGTCGGTACGGCGTCCATCCAGGCGCTGGTAGCGGCACTGGGCTTTGGTCTGGCCGGTGTACCTGGCATCGCCTTGCTCGGCTTTGCCACTTTCCTGCTTGCCCTGATCCAGTTGCCGACCTTGCTCGTGTGGGCGCCAGCGGCGTTCTGGCTGTATCACACCGGCGAAACAGGCCACGCGATTTTTCTCGCTGTCTGGGGTCTGCTGCTCGTCAACTCGGTCGACAATTTCCTGCGCCCCTACCTGATCAGTCGCGGCGCCAAGTTGCCTTTCGCGCTGATCCTGATGGGCGTGCTGGGTGGCCTGCTGGCATGGGGAATGGTCGGGTTGTTCATCGGGCCGACGCTGCTGGCCGTCGCCTACTCCCTGGTCCGGACCTGGATCGGTGTCGCTCAGGAAGCCGTTGCAGCAACGCCGGCACCCCCGCAAGCCAAAGAGCCCTGAGTACCGCATATTCATTGGGTATTGCTGAAATATAAAGATATCTTTATATTTCAGCCATGGAGCTGGACCGGGCATTGAAGCAACTGGAGGCGGCGGCTGAGCCCAGCCGCCTGCGTCTGCTCGCGTTGCTGTTGCCGGGCGAGGCGACGGTCGGTGATCTGGTTGAGGTACTCGGCCAGAGCCAGCCGCGCGTTTCCCGTCATCTGCGCCTCCTGTCCGAGGCCGGCCTGGTGGAATCCTTCCGCGAGGGTCGTTCGATTTACTACCGCCTCGCCGATGCCGTACTCGATGACGGCATAGGCGACTATCTGGCCGCGCTGATGCGCGGTCCGGATCCCGTGGTGAACGAGGACCGTGAGCGCATGGCGCGATCGCGCCGGCAGCGCGAGCGAGATGCGCTGCGCCGGGGTGCGCGCTCGATCCGGGCGTCTGCTGCCGTGCCGGCCGGGCAGCCGCTCGCAGAGGTGCTGGAGGCGGTGCTCGGCACGGCGCCGCTCGGCGATGTCCTGGACGTGGGTGCCGGTGCCGGCAATCTCCTGCATCTGCTCGCGCCGCGTGCCCGACGTGTGGTCGGCGTGGATTCATCGGGCCATATGCGCCAGTTGGCCCGCTCGCGGCTTTATGGTGCCGGCCGGGCGCGCTGGACGATTCGTGATGCCGACGCCAGGGCCCTGCCATTCGAGGCGGGCGAGTTCCATCTGGTGATTCTCGATGAGGTACTGGGCACCGATACACAGCCGGAACTGATCCTCGGCGAGGCGCAGCGCGTACTCGCCACGCATGGCCGCCTGCTGATCTTTGACCGCATCTTGCCGGTGGTACGCGGCTTGCCGGCGGCACCGGTGCGCGGTGAGCTCTCGGAACGCCAGCTGGCAGCCCTGCTGCGTGATGCGGGTTTCAGCCTGCGCAGTCGCCAGTGGCTGCCGGGTCGTGCGCCCGACCGGGCGCTGTTTCTGGCGGAATTGACTGATATGGCCGACGCACCGGACGGAGCGAGGACGGGAACCCATGACTGAAAAAGCGAGCAGACCGCCGGTGCAGGTCTCTTTTGAATTCTTTCCGCCGAAGACGCCCGAGATGGAAACAAGACTCTGGCAGGCGATCCAGAAACTCGCACCGCTGCGGCCGCGTTTCGTCTCCGTGACCTATGGCGCTGATGGTTCGACCCGCGATCGCACCCACCGCATCGTGTCGCGGATCGTGGCGGAGACCGGCCTGGTCAGCGCACCACACCTGACCTGTGTCGGCGCAACGCGGGACGACATCCTGAGGATTGCGCGAACTTACCGCGATGAGGGGATCCACCACATCGTTGCGCTGCGCGGTGATCCGCCGCAGGGCGCCACGCGCTACGTCCCGCATCCGGGCGGTTACGCATGGGCGGTGGATCTGGTGCGCGGATTGCGTGAAGTCGCCGATTTCGACATCTCGGTGGCCGCCTATCCGGAGGTGCATCCCGAAGCGCCGGATGCCGGTTTTGACCTCGACAACCTCAAGCGCAAGTTTGAAGCAGGCGCCAGCCGCGCGATTACGCAGTTCTTCTACGATACGGAAAACTTCCTGCGTTTTCGTGACCGTTGTGTTGCACACGGTATCGACGGTCCGATCGTGCCGGGCATCCTGCCGATCGCGAAGTTCAGGCAGATGCTCAATTTTGCCAACCGGGCCGGGGCGAAAGTGCCTGCCTGGCTGCATGAGCGTTTTGCCGGACTTGACGATGACGATGCCGATACCCAGCGCCTGCTGGGCGCCAACGTGGCCATCGAGCAGGTGGAGACGCTGCGCCGGGAAGGCATCGACGAGTTCCATTTCTACACGCTCAACCGGGCGGAGCTGAGTTATGCGATCTGCTCAGCGCTGGGGCTGCGCCCGGCCGCCGGCCAGGCCTCGGCGGCGGTACCGTCATGAATGCGCCGGGGACCCTGCCGCACTTTGCCGAACTCGAAGTCCTGCTCGGGCAGCGTATCGTCATCCTCGACGGTGCGATGGGCACGATGGTGCAGAACCGCCGGCTCGATGAAGCGGACTACCGCGGCACGCGCTTTGCCGACTGGCCGAGCGACCTCAAGGGCAACCACGACCTGCTGAATCTCACGCGCCCGGACGTCATCAGCAGCATTCACCGCGAGTTCCTCGAAGCCGGCGCTGATGTCATCGAGACCAATACCTTCAATTCCAGCGCGCCCTCGCTGGCCGACTATGGCCTGCAGGCCTTCGTGAGCGAACTCAACCGTGCCGGGGCACAACTGGCGCGCAATGCAGCCGATGAGGTTGCCCGCGAGACCGGTCAGCCGCGTTTTGTCGCCGGCGTGCTGGGACCGACCAGCCGTACCGCATCGATTTCCCCGGATGTAAACGATCCGGGCCTGCGCAATATCAGCTTCGATGAACTGGTGGCGACCTACACCGAGGCAACGCATGCGCTGCTTGAGGGTGGTGCAGACTTCATTCTGGTCGAGACAATTTTCGATACCCTGAACGCCAAGGCCGCGCTCTATGCGATCGCGGTGGTTGGCGAATCGCTTGGCCGCCGGCTGCCGGTGATGATTTCCGGCACGATCACCGATGCCTCGGGACGGACGCTCTCGGGGCAGACGCCCGAGGCGTTCTGGAATTCGGTGCGGCATATCGATCCCTTCATGATCGGCTTCAACTGCGCACTCGGTGCCAGTGATCTGCGCCCGCATGTCAGCGAGCTTTCGCGCCTGGCCGATACGCGCGTGAGTGTGCATCCGAACGCCGGCCTGCCGAACGCCTTCGGTGGCTATGACGATACGCCGCAGGCCATGGCCGACATCCTCGGCGAGTTCGCCGCGTCCGGCCTGATCAATATGGTCGGCGGCTGCTGCGGCACCACGCCGGCGCATATTGCGGCGATCCGGGCCGCGGTCCTCCAGCATCCGCCGCGGGCGAAACCCTCGCTGCCGGTGAAACTCAGGCTCTCCGGGCTTGAGCCGCTGAACATCGGTGACGACTCGCTGTTCGTGAATATCGGCGAGCGCACCAACGTCGCGGGCTCTGCGCAGTTCCGCAAGCTCATCATCGCCGGTGACTACAACACGGCGCTGGTGGTGGCCCGGCAGCAGGTCGAAAACGGCGCGCAGCTCATCGACGTCAACATGGACGAGGGCATGCTGGATTCGGTTGCGGCCATGGACCGTTTCCTGAAGATTGTTGCGACCGAACCGGACATCGCGCGCGTGCCGGTGATGATCGACTCCTCGCGCTGGAGCGTGATCGAGACGGGGCTCAAGTGCGTGCAGGGGAAGCCGGTCGTCAACTCGATCAGCCTCAAGGAAGGCGAGGCGGCTTTCCTGCAGCAGGCACGCGAGGTCCGGCGTTACGGCGCAGCCGTGGTCGTCATGGCCTTCGACGAACAGGGGCAGGCCGAAACGGCGGAGCGCAAGTTTTCGATCTGCGAGCGGAGCTATCGTCTGCTCACGGAGCAGGCGGGCTTCCCGCCTGAAGACATCATCTTCGATCCGAACATCTTTGCGGTCGCGACCGGTATCGAGGAGCACAATGACTACGGCGTGGCCTTTTTCGATGCCTGCCGGCAGATTCGTGCAAGGCTGCCGCATGCCCTGATCAGCGGTGGCGTCAGCAATGTGTCCTTCTCGTTCCGGGGCAATGAGCCGGTGCGCGAAGCCATGCACACGGTGTTCCTGTACCACGCCATCCAGGCAGGCATGGACATGGGCATCGTCAATGCCGGCCAGCTGGGTATCTACGCGGAGATCGAGCCCGAATTGCGCGATGCGGCCGAGGACGTGCTGCTGAATCGTCGGCCGGATGCGACCGAGCGGCTGCTGGAACTGGCCAGCCGTTACCGGGACGCAGGACCCGGTGCAGCCCGGCAGGTCGCGCAGGTGGAATGGCGGCAGTGGCCGCCGAACAAACGGCTCTCGCATGCGCTGGTAAAGGGTATCGACGAGTTCATTCTGGAAGACACCGAAGCGGCCCGGTTGCTGGCCGCACGGCCGCTCGACGTCATCGAAGGTCCGCTGATGGACGGCATGAACGTGGTCGGCGACCTGTTTGGCTCCGGCAAGATGTTTCTGCCCCAGGTGGTGAAGTCCGCGCGGGTGATGAAGAAGGCGGTGGCGCATCTGGTGCCCTTCATCGAGGCTGCGCAGACAGGCGAGATCAAACGGGCAGGCCGGATCGTGCTCGCGACCGTCAAGGGCGATGTGCACGACATCGGCAAGAACATCGTCGGCGTCGTCCTCCAGTGCAACAACTTCGAGGTGATCGACCTCGGCGTGATGGTGCCCTGCGAACGCATACTCGACACTGCACGGCGCGAGAACGCGGACATGATCGGGCTGTCGGGGTTGATCACGCCCTCGCTGGAAGAGATGGTCAATGTCGCCCGCGAGATGCGCCGGCAGAAATTCAGCCTGCCCTTGCTTATCGGTGGCGCCACGACGTCACCGGCCCACACGTCGGTGCGCATCGATCCCGAGTATGACGGTCCCGTTGTCTATGTGAAGGATGCGTCGCGCGCGGTAGGCGTCGCGCAAAAGCTCGCCAGTGCCGCCGACCGGCCGGCCTGGGTCGCACAGTTGAAGGAGGATGCGCGGGTACGCCGTGAGCGGCATGGCCGGCGATCCGAAACCGTGGCGCACCGGCCGATCGTCGAGGCGCGCCGCAACCGCGTGGCCGTGAATTGGGATCACGCACCGGTCACGCCGAAATTCAGTGGCGTGCGCGTCTTCGACGACATTCCACTCACGGAACTCCTCCCGTACATCGACTGGATGCCGCTCTTCAACGCCTATGAGTTTCGCGGCACCTTCCCGGCGATTCTCGATGACGAAGTGTTCGGTGAGGCGGCGCGCGATTTCCACAAGGATGCGCGCAAGATGCTGGAGCAGATGGTTGCCGGCAAGTGGGTGACGGCGCGGGCCGTACTTGGCCTGTTTCCCGCCAATCGGATCGGTGACGATGATATTGCGGTTTACGCGGACGAGCAGCGTTCGGCGCCCCTGGCGACCCTGCACCATCTTCGCCAGCAGAAGCCGCATGGCGAAGATCAGCCGAATGCCTGTCTGGCCGACTTCGTGGCTGCGCACGATTCAGGAATCCGCGACTACATCGGCGCCTTTGCGGTGACGGCCGGAATCGGTATCGGGCCGCATGTGGCGGCCTTCGAGCGCGACAACGACGACTACTCCGCGATCCTGCTCAAGGCCCTGGCCGACCGGCTTGCCGAGGCCTGTGCCGAGTACCTGCATGCACAGGTACGCCGGGTGCACTGGGGCTATGCTGCGGATGAAGCGCTGGACAACGATGCGCTGATTGCGGAGAAGTATGTCGGTATCCGGCCTGCACCCGGCTATCCGGCCTGCCCGGATCACACCGAGAAGGAAACGCTCTGGCGGTTGCTCGACGTGGAGAAAAACATCGGCGTGCAGCTCACCGAGTCTTTTGTGATGTTGCCGGCGGCTTCGGTCAGTGGTTTCTATTTCGCTCATCCCGAGTCGCGCTATTTCGCGGTCGGTCGCATCGACCGGGACCAGGTCGAGGACTACGCACGGCGCAAGGGGATGGCGGTGGCCACGGTTGAACGCTGGCTGTCGGCCAATCTCGGTTACGACCCGCAGTAACCTAAAGGCTCAGGCAACGCTGCAGACCGGGCAGTCCGGCTTGCGCTGGATGGCCACGCTGCGCGTTGCGCCGCTGAGGCCGTCGTATGCCCAGAGTCGGTTGCCGAGGCCGGAGTCGAGCCCGAGCAGCAGCTTCAGTGCTTCGGTGGCCTGCATCGCGCCGACAGTGCCTGCGACCGGCGCGAGTATTCCCTGTCCCGCGCAGCTTTCGAAGTTCTCGTCTTCGTCGGAGTACAGGCACCGGTAGCAGGGTCCTGTGCCGCGGTTGGGGAAGACCGCGAGCTGGCCTTCGAAGCGGATCGCCGCACCGCTGACCAGCGGCTTGCGGGTCGCCACACAGGCCTCATTGATGAGCAGGCGCGTGTGGAAGTTGTCCGTGCAGTCGAGTACCACATCGCAGCCCTGTGCTGCGGCCTTCAGTGCGTCCACATCGAGTTGCCGGTTGAGCGTGTCCACCCGTACCGACGGGTTGGCCTCGCGCAGGCGCACTGCTGTGGTTTCGGTCTTGAAGGCACCCACATCGCCAGCGCGGAACAGCAGCTGGCGGGGCAGGTTGCTGGCATCGACGCGATCGAAATCGTTGATCAGCAGCTGACCGATGCCGGCGTTGGCCAGATACAGGCTGGCGACCGAACCGAGTCCGCCGAGCCCGACGATCAGCGCACTGGACTGCGCCAGCCGTTCCTGACCCTGTGCGCCGAACTGTGGCAGGGCGATATGCCGGGCGAAGCGCAGTGAATCGTTCATGCGGCCAGCCGCCCCTCGGTGACTCTGGGCTGTCCGGCCATATCCGTCAGTGTCGTGATGGATTCGAATCCCGCCTGCTTCAGCAGGCTCTGCACGGCAGTTGCCTGCCGGAAACCGTGCTCGAGCAGCAGCCATCCGCCGCTGTCCAGGTGTGCCGGGGCGGCTGAAATGATACGCCGGATATCCGCGAGACCATCGCGTCCGCCGCTCAGTGCGAGTCGTGGTTCAAAGCCGAGCCCGGGATCGGTCTCGCGCCATTCATCGTCGGCGATATAGGGCGGGTTCGAGATGATGACGGCAAACCTCTCACCGTTCAGCGCTGCAAACCAGTCGCCAAAATGGAAGCTGAGGTTGCCCGTTTCCAGCACGGTGGCATTGTGTCTGGCGACAGCGAGGGCCTCGTGGCTGAGGTCCGTCGCGACGACGCGACACTCCGGCCGTTCCAGGGCGATCGCTATGGCGATCGCGCCGGTTCCGGTACCCAGATCGGCGATTGCCTGCGGTGTCCGGGGCGGAATGCGGTTGAGGGCCTGTTCCACCAGCAGCTCGGTTTCGGGTCGCGGTACCAGGGTGTCTGCCGTGACGCTCAGCCTGAAGGACCAGAACTCGCGCTGGCCGAGGATCTGTGCCAGCGGGCGATGCCGTGTGCGCTCGCCAAGCAGGACGGCGTAGCGGGCTGCGGCTTCGGCGGGCACGGCTGCTGACAGCGTCCGGTAAAGGTATTCGCGCCGCTCATCGAGCGCGTGGGCCAGCAGCAGTTCGGCATCAAGGCGGGGCGAGTCGCTGACCGTGCCCAGCATGCGGGTGCCTTCGCGGAGCAACTGGTCGGTGCTCGTACCGGTCGCCGGGCCGGGCTCGGGACTGCGTTCTGCGGACATGCCGCCTATGTTAGCCTGCCCTTCGCGCAGGAGATCAGTCGATGTCAGCCAAACCACCTTCAGGAAAGCCCGGGACCGGTCATGCACCGGCCCGACAGTTGGCTACCCGCTGCATTCATGGTGGAGCAACCACCGATGCCGCGACCGGTGCGGTGATGCCGCCGATCGTCACCAGCACGACCTTTGCCTGGGAGGGATTCGGTCAGCCGCGCGAGCATATCTACACGCGCTCCTCGAACCCGACCCGCGATGCGCTCGAACGCTGCGTCGCCGAGCTCGAAGGCGGCGCGCGCGGGCTGGCTTTCGCCTCCGGACAGGCCGCAACTGCCGGCGTACTTGATCTGCTCGATGCCGGCAGTCATGTGATCGCGCCGCTCAATTTCTATGGTGGCACGCGCCGGCTGTTTGACGAGGTGCGCCGGCGTACCGGTGATCTCGATTTTTCATTCGTCGACATGTGTGAGCCTGGTAATGTCGAAGCCGCGCTGCGGCCGGAAACCCGCCTGATCTGGATCGAGACACCGACCAATCCGCTGCTGCACATCGTCGATGTTGCAGCCGTAACGGCGCTGGCCCGCGCGCGCAACATACCGAGCTGTGTGGATAACACCTTTGCGACGCCCTGCCTGCAACAGCCGCTGCGGCTGGGCGCTGATCTGGTCATGCATTCGGCGACAAAGTATCTGGGCGGTCACTCGGATGTGCTGGGCGGAATCGTCGTCGCTGCCGATGCGGAGCTGGGCAAACAACTGCACCAGCTGCGCAGTGCATCCGGCGGCGTGCTCGGACCCTTTGATGCCTATCTGGTCCTGCGCGGTATCAAGACTCTCGCGCTGCGCATGGAGCGTCACTGCGCGAATGCGCTGGCAATCGCGCAATTCCTGAACGGACATGCGCGTGTGGAGCGCGTGTTCTATCCGGGTCTGCCGGGTCATCCAGGTCATGCGCTCGCGAAGCGGCAGATGAGCGCTTTTGGCGGCGTGGTCTGTTTCGAGATCCGCGGCGGGCCAGGCGCCGTCGGCGAATTCCTCAACCGCTTGCAATTGTTTGCCATCGCCGAGAGCCTGGGCGCAGTGGAGAGTCTCGCCGGGCAGCCGGCAACCATGAGCCACTCGAGTGTGCCGACCGCTGAACGGCGCCAGATGGGCATTGCCGACAATCTGATTCGCCTGTCTGTCGGTATCGAGGCCGAGGCAGATCTGCTCGCCGACGTCAGCCATGCGCTCGAACATCATTGATGTCTGATGTATCAGATGGAGGTCAGGTCGACAGGCAGCGCTCGCTGCCCGAGAGTGGAAAGCCGGATCAGGCCGACGTATCGGGTCGGCCTGATCCGGCTCTGCGACTTATGCTGGCAATCTTTGCCTGGCTACGCCGGGCTCAGGCCTGAGCGTCAGTCGGTGGTTTGTTGACGGCGATACGCCGCGCCGGGCTCAGGATTGCCAGTACCACCACCACGATCAGCGCAACCACCACCAGGCTGATTTCCATGGCGTACTTTTGCGGCTGCACCCAGATCTCGGTCATCTTGCCCCACTTCTCCAGGATCTCATTGATGTTGTAGGCGATGATCGCAGTGGGTATCGCATAGCGCAGGGCCGGGGCCATGCGCTGGAACCACCACAGTCGCTGGATCAGATAAGCCGCCCATATGGCAAAGAATATGATCGACGCAAAGGTGAACCAGTGGTCGACGCCGAGAATGTTGGGGTTGTAGCAGAGCAGCAGCCAGATGTAGCAAAACCAGGTGACATAGATCGTTTCCAGGGCAACGATCCCGGCAATATTGCGTTGCTGTACGGAACCGCGCTCACCTGGACTCAGGTGCAGATTGCGATGCAGCCACATGAACAGGTTGCAGCGCGTGTCCTTGTTGTAAAAGAAATACATCAGCGAGGCCATCATGACGCCGATCGAGGACAGCATCACGCGGTATTCGCCCTTGGTGGGTTTGGCACCCCACATGACATCCTGCACACCGAGCTCGTCAGCCGTGTAGACAAAATTGAATTCGATCCAGGTCAGCCAGATCAGGCTGCCCCCCAGGAAGCCGAGCAGGGTGGCCGTATTTTCCGACTTGTTCCTGCCGATCCAGACCATCGCCGCACCGATGAAGCCGCCGACGATCGCGACGGTCGTCACGTTGTCCGGAAACCACTTGTGCTCCATCAGGTACATCACCGTGTGGCCGAGTCCCTGCCAGATGTAGACGATGAGCAGTGCGATGACCGCAGGCAAAGGGGCCTGATAAAGCTGTTTGAACCGGGACATGCTCTTCTCTCTTCCTGTTTCGATGGGAATATACTTATAACAATAACAAGCGCAGCTCCGCAGGGGTAGCTCTGCAACGAGAGTCAGCTCTGCAGGCTCTGCGTTGCAATCAGGGCTGCTGCCGGCTTTCTGTACAGCAAGGGCGAAGACCCAAGCTGTTGTTTTCGATCAGTCTGTCCTCGTATTGGTTCAACGGCGTCTGTAACTGTCCGATCTCGTGTCGGCTGGCTATACAAATGCCGCCACGCATGATCAGGCCGCACGGCGGGCTGGCCCGGATTTCGCCTGTCATGGCGACCACCTTGTGATCGCCGTCACACTTTTCGGCCCAATATCCCGGCTTCTGTCAAATTCTGCGGTGTTCAGACGGATGGTGGCGCGGAATTTGCTCGCCATTCAGGCAAGGCGGCCAAATGCTCGTGCACTCCGGAGGAGTAGCCAGCCAAGTTGCTGATGTGTTAAAAGAAATCACGAGTAAACGCCAGGGCGGAAGAAGGGATTCACACAATGAAAAAATCATTTTTAAGCATCGCAGCAATGGCGACCTTGCTGGTCATGTCCGGTAGCGCGAACGCCCAATCCAGCACTGACTGGCAGAGCATCAACATCGATCGCGAGGCGATACTGGCCAAATTCTGCGAACGATACCCCGCTGCACGGATATGCACGCAGGTCATACGCGAAGTTCCCGAAATTGATGCGAGCTCGGGCACCCAGGCGCTTGCGCTGGTGCTCGGTGTTGGCCTGCTCAGCGCAGAAGGTCTCCGCCGTCGTCGTCGGGCGATTCGCAGCCGCTGATTCCACTTCACTGACACCGGGTGGCTTGAGTCACCCGGTGCTCTACAACCTCCGTATCAAGATCCGGTTAACGGGCGTCCCGTTCTGCGGTGGCGGGTCGCCTCCCGTGCTGATACCCGTTATGACTTGCGTCACGTGACGCACAGGCTCAGCATTGACCGATGTTCCAACGACAGGAGTACAGGTGTTGAGTGTCGCTCACAAATGGCTTGAACAGGAACCATGGCCCACAGCGGTAATGCCCAAGCCGCTGCTCGAATCGCGTATCGAGCGGGTGCTGACCATGACCAATATCGGATATCTGGGTACGGTCAGAAAGGATGGCTCACCCATCGTCAGTCCTGTCGAGTTCTATGCGGACGGGCTGTCGGTGTACATTTTTCCGCAACCCAACAGCCCCAAGGTCAAGGCCCTGCGCCGCGACCCCCGGGTGAGTTTCGCGGTCGCCAACCCCATGGCGGGCTGGGCTTGCGTCATGGGTGCGCAGTTTTTCGGCAAGGGCACCCTGCTGGATCCGGATACGCCGGAGTGGGAGCACGGGATGAAGGTCTTCAAGTGGGTGGCTTCAAGTTTCGAGCTCGGCAAGATCAATGCGCAGCCGCCCCGAGGCCAGTTGCTGCGCATCGATCCGGACCGGATCGTCTATACCGAGCACTTCATGCGCAAGGAAGGTTACGCCCCGCGGCAGATCTGGGAACCGGGCGCATCGGGCGCGAAGGTTGTTCCAGGCAGGAATGCCCCGGTTTAGCCAGCCGCGTGCCAGGGTTAAGATGCGGCCCCGGATGGGCGGGTTCTCGACGGCAGGACATGGCATGAGCAAGCAACTGGCGCCAGGCATACAGGACCGGCGTTCGACGATCATGGGTTATGTGCTCGCGCTGCTGTTCTTCGTACTGTTCATAAACATCATCAATCTGCCGAGAACCGCGCTCGATCAGCGGGCCACGCTGCGGCTGATCCACGACAGTCTCGGCCTGATCGTGCTGTTGCTGGCGGCAGTTCGACTGTACTGGTACTACCGTGACCCCGCACCCCGGCCACCGCAGGGCCTGCCGGAGAGTTCCTTTGCCTTCAACCGGGCCATTCTGGTGTTCCTCTACGCGACCTTTACGGTCACCGGAGTGATCGGCTTCATCTATGCATGGGGCGAAGGGCGCGACATCGTACTGTTTGGCGCAACCCTGCCGGCGATGGTGGCGCGCGGGGAAGCGGTGCGCATTCCCATGGGTTATCTGCACAGTTCGCTCGGGTTCTACTATCTGATGCTGCTTTCCATCTGGTTTGTCTTCGGTTTTTACCAGCATTGGCGCTACAAGGTCGGCCTGCGCCGGCTGCTGCCTGGCGCCCGGGTCTGAGTTCATGGTGCTGAATCACGACGTTGCGGAGAGCGGAACTTGAGCGTTTCGGCGGGTACCCGCATTTTTCATTCGACGGTGCTGCTGGCGTTCCTGGCGCTCGCGGTGTTTTTTCCATACATCTGGTTCGGTGTAGTCCCCTTCGGGACCGACGACGTCGTACCTCAGGCCGAGATCGACCGGCTGCTGGCAGGAAAAAACCTTCCCGACTACTACGCAGAGCCGCTCCCGCCAATATCGGCTGAAGAACTGGAAGCGGAAAAGGTCGCCTTCACCTGGTGTCGTTTCTGTCACACCCTTGAAGAGGGAGGTGAGAACCGGGTCGGGCCGAACCTCCACCGGATCGTCGGCAAGCCGGCGGCTGTCGCGCCGCACTTTGTCTACTCGCAGGCGTTTATCGATGCGCGCAACAACGGGCTGGTCTGGACACCGGAGACGCTGGCTGCATTCATCGCCGCCAACAAGGCCGTGGTGCCGCATAACCGGATGCGATATCCGCCGATGATCGGTTTTGAAGTCAGCGCGGAACGCGATCGCCAGATGCTCGATTATCTGCTGCGCATGACGCGCTGAGACGCCGTTTCAGGCCTCAAGTTTCAGCCAGTCGGGCAGCGTCAGTCCCTTTTCGGCCAGAAACTGCCTGTTGAACAGCCGCTGCCGGTAGCGTAGCCCCGAGTCGCACAGCAGGGTCACGATCACGTGACCGGGGCCCAGCATTCCTGCCATGCGCAAGGCGCCGGCGAGGTTTACGGCACTGGAGCCGCCGACCAGCAGGCCTTCTTTCCGGATCAGTTCATAGACGAGCGGAATCGATTCGCTGTCCGGGATCTGGAAGGCGACATCCACGGGTGTGCCTTCGAGATTGGCGGTAACCCGGCTGTTGCCGATGCCTTCGCTGATCGAACCGCCCTCGGCCTTGAGTGCACCGTGCGTGTAATAGTTATACAGCGCAGAGCCCTGGGGATCGGCAAGACCGATCCGGATCGCGGTATTGCGCGCCTTCAGGCCGCGCGCGGTACCGGCCAGCGTGCCGCCGGTGCCGACCGAGCAGACGAAGGCATGCACGCTGCCGTTGGTCTGTGCCCAGATCTCGGCCGCCGTGGTCTGCTCGTGCCAGTCGCGATTGGCCGTGTTGTCGAACTGGTTGGCCCACGCCGCGCCCTGCGGGGAACTCTTGTCCAGCGCCTCGGCCAGGCGTCGTGACTGATGCACGAAGTGGTCCGGATTCGTGAAGGGGACGGCCGGCACCAGCCGCACATCGGCACCATAGGCGCGCAGCGTATCGACCTTGTCCCGACTCTGGTTGTCAGGCATCACGATGACCGTGCGATAGCCGAGACTGTTGCCCACCACGGCGAGACCGATGCCGGTATTCCCGGCGGTCCCTTCGACGATGATGCCGCCTGGCCGGAGCGTGCCGCGCCGTTCGGCATCGCGCACGATGCCGAGCGCTGCGCGATCCTTGACCGACCCGCCCGGATTCATGAACTCGGCCTTGCCGAGGATCTCGCAACCGCTGGCGTCCGAGAAATGGTTGAGGCGGATCAGCGGCGTGTTGCCGATGCAGTCCACGAGTCGGGTGAATGCGGGCTGGGTCATGTCGGGCTTCTGTGCGGGGTGATCCGGCAGCAAATTTTCAGTTGTCGAGTGCAGCGAGCTGTTCCGCCTGGTACTCATTGATCAGGGGTTCGATCACCTGGTCCAGATCGCCTTCCAGGATGAAGTCGAGCTTGTACAGCGTCAGATTGATGCGGTGATCGGTGACCCGGCTCTGCGCGTAATTATAGGTGCGGATGCGCTCGGACCGGTCGCCGGTGCCGACCTGGCTCTTGCGCCGCTCGGCCTGTTCGCTGTGCTGTTTGCGCAGTGCCGAGTCGAGCAGTCTGGCCTTGAGCAGGGCGAGCGCCCGGGCCCGGTTCTTGTGCTGCGAACGTTCATCCTGGCATTCCACGACGAGCCCCGAAGGCAGATGCGTGATGCGCACTGCCGAGTCGGTCTTGTTGACGTGCTGGCCACCGGCCCCGGAGGCCCGGTAGGTGTCAATCCGCAGCTCCGCCGGGTTGATCGCTATGGCGTCGATCTCCTCGGGTTCGGGCAACACGGCCACCGTACAGGTGGAGGTGTGCACGCGTCCCTGCGCTTCCGTTTCCGGTACGCGCTGCACGCGGTGGGCGCCGGATTCGAACTTGAGCCGTGAATAGGCGCCGTGACCGATGATCCGGCTGATGATCTCCTTGTAGCCGCCATGTTCGCCGGCACTGGAATTCACGATCTCGATCTGCCAGCCGCGCGACTCCGCATATTTCGAATACATGCGGAACAGGTCGCCGGCGAAAATCGCCGCTTCGTCGCCGCCGGCCGCCGCACGGATCTCCAGATAGATATTGCTGTCGTCGTAGGGATCCTTCGCGATCAGCTGCAACCGCACCTGCGTCTCGATGGCATCGAGCTCACTGCGTGCGCGCGCGAGTTCTTCCTGTCCCAGGCGGCGCAGCTCCGCATCGCTGTCATTGATCATGTCCATTGCTGCTGCCTGGTCGCCCTCGGTCTTCCGCCAGGTGTGAAACAGGCGGACCACGGGTTCGATCTGTGCGTATTCGCGGGACAGGTCGCGGAAGCGGGCCTGGTCACCGAGTATCTTCGGGTCGGTCAGCAATCCGCCCAGCTCTTCGGCGCGGGCGGCAAGTTTCTCGAGTTTTCCGACAATGGAGGCCTGCATTACGGCTATTATCTCTGACGTGAAGCATCGCGCTGACCCACAAGATTACCGCATTGCTCCGGTCGCACTGCTACTTGCGTTGTCGGTCCTGACAAACGCGGTCGCTGCCGATGCCCCGGACAGCCCGGATCTCCACCTCCAGCTGGCCGAGCAGGCCCTGCAGGACAGGGAGCTGGTTACGGCTGCCCGCGAGTTCACGGTTGCGGCCGAACTCAGTGACGACGTGACACTGGTCGAGCGGGCGACCCAGTTTACGTTTGGTGTCGGCTTTGATGCGCTGGCGGAGCGTGCTGCAGAACGCTGGACGGTGCTTGCGCCGGACAACCAGATCGCCTACGCGATCCTCGGGCGACTGCAGTTGCGGCGACATGCGATCGATGCAGCAACCGCGAGCTTTGAGCGCGCGCTCGGCTCCGTGGAGCCGCGCCGTGACGAGGTCTATCTCGCGCTTGCCAGTGACCTGGGCACGGAGGGCAATGCGCAACTGGTGACCCGGCTCTTGTCTCGTCTTGCGGCACAGGATCCGCTGGCGCCGGGCTTGCAGCTCGCGCTCGGTACCGCGGCATTGCGGTCGGGGAATCCTGAACTCGCCCTTGCTGCCGGAGAGCGCGCGTCCCAGGACGATCCGGGCTGGACCGAACCGCAGCTGCTTGTCGCACGCGCGCTGATGGCGACAGGACGGACGGATGAAGGCCTGGAGCGTGCCGCTGCGCTGGTGGCCGAAGACGAGAGCCCGCTGTCGGATCTCGCCTATTCCCGGCTGCTCGCCGATGCCGGCAAGATCGATGCGGCGCGCGCCAGGCTCGATGGACTGGTTTCACGCTACGGTGAGCGCACTGAAATCACCCGCACACTGGCATTTATCGATATGGCTGCCGGTGATCTGGATGCCGCGGACCGGCGCTTCGAAGAACTGGAAACGGCTGGCCAGGACCGTTTTGAAAGCTTCTATTACCGGGCGCTGATTGCCGTGGAGAAGGGCGATGCGGAGGGCGCACGCCGCTACTATCAGCGGATCAGTTCCGGGCCCTATCTGGTGCCGGCGCAACTTGCCATCGCCGAAACCTTGCGGCGTGAAGACCAGCTGGAGAGTGCGATCGAAAACCTGGAGGCTTTCAGGGAGGACCATCCGGCGCAGGCCTGGGAGGTGTTCCGGTATCAGGCGGAGTTGCTGCAGCTCGCCGGACGTCCGGTCGAGGCACTCGCGGTATACGACGAGGCGCTCGAGTACAAGCCGGCTTCGATTGAAATCCTGCTCTCGCGCAGTGGCCTCCTGGAGCAGCTCGACCGGATTGACGATGCGCTTGCCGATCTGGAGCGGGCGGTGCAGATCGCGCCGGACGATGCCCTGGTGCTCAATGCCTACGGTTATATTCTCGCCAATCGCACACACCGGAGCCGGGCCGCCTGGATCCAGGTCCGACGCGCGCTCGAGCTGGCGCCTCACAATCCGCCCATCCTGGACAGCGTCGGCTGGGCACTGTTCAGGATGGGCCGCCATGAAGAGGCGCGCAGCTATCTCGAGGAGGCCTACGCGCTGCTGCAGGATCCTGAGCTGGCGAGCCACCTTGCCGAGATCTACTGGAAGCTGGACGAACGCGAGCGGGCCCGCGAACTCCTGAATGCGACGCTCGAGGCCTGGCCGGACAGCAAGCCGGCGCAACAGACTGCGGAGCGGCTGCTGCATTGATCAGGTGTACCGGTCAGCGGGGCTGTCTGACGACCCTGCGCCTGTTGTCCTTGTTCCTCCCGCTGCTGGCCGGCTGTGCCACCCAACGCGTGGAAGCTCCAGTCAGCGCAGAGTCACCGGCCGTGCGCCAGGAACGTTTGCTCGGACTGGTCCAGTGGGAAGCGCGTGGTCGCGTTGCCTTCAGGTCCGCGGACAAGGGCGGGCAGGGCAGTCTGCAGTGGTTGCAGGATGGTGCTGCCACGCGGATTCACCTCAGTGGACCGTTTGGGGCCGGCGCCTATCAGATCGACTCGCTGCCCGGGCAGATCACTGTCCAGTCGCGCGGCTCCGAAGCCGCGCTCGAGTATCTCGGGCCGGATGCAGCGGAGCGGTTTCTGGTCGAGCAGGTGGGCTGGTCTTTTCCGGTGCGCAGCGTGCGCTACTGGCTGCTCGGTCTGGCAGATCCTGCGACGCCGGCGGTACAACAGTCTGATGCCGCCGGGAGGCTCCGCGAGCTGCTGCAATCGGGTTGGGTCGTGCGCTATGAAGACTATGCACAGGGTGCTGCCACGTGGCTGCCGCACAAGCTGGTGGTCGAGCGGGAAGATGTGCGCTTGCGTTTCGTGATCGACAGGTGGCTGTTCTGACCGCTGCCCCTCACCGCCATGAAAGCGTAAGATTGCGCCCCGGCGTGCGCCGATGCGATCTTGGGGCGTAGCCAAGTGGTAAGGCAGCGGGTTTTGATCCCGCCATCCGCAGGTTCGAATCCTGCCGCCCCAGCCAGCATCAGATGAATACAGAGAGTCCTATGGAACTGCCCAATATTGCGATTCTTGCCGGCAATGCCAATCCGGAACTCGCCCAGCGCATTGCCCGCCACCTGAAGCAGCCGCTCGGCCGTGTGCAGGTTGGCAAGTTCAGCGATGGCGAAGTGCTGGTCGAGGTTTACGAGAACGTACGCGGGCGTGACGTGTTCATCGTGCAGTCCACCTGCCCGCCGGTCAACGACAACCTGATCGAGCTGCTGGTGCTTGCCGATGCCTGTCGGCGCGCTTCGGCGGCCAGCATAACGGCGGTCATCCCCTACTTCGGATACGCGCGCCAGGATCGCCGCCCGCGTGCTGCCCGCGTGCCGATCACGGCCAGCATGGTGGCACGGATGATCTCCGAGTCGGGTATCAAGCATGTGCTGACGGTCGATCTGCACGCCGACCAGATCCAGGGCTTTTTTTCCATTCCGGTCGACAACGTCTACTCGTCGCCCGTGCTGCTCGGCGACCTGTGGCGCTGCAAGTACGAGCCGATGGTCATCGTCTCACCCGATGTCGGTGGCGTGGTTCGCGCCCGGGCGATCGCCAAGCGCATGGACGATGCCGAGCTTGCGATCATCGACAAACGCCGGCCGCGCGCGAACGTGTCCGAAGTGATGAACATCATCGGTGAAGTCGAAGACAAGGTCTGCGTGCTTATCGATGACATGGTGGATACGGCCGGTACGCTGTGTCATGCCGCCGCAGCACTCAAGGATCATGGCGCCAGCCGCGTGGTGGCTTATGTCACCCATGCGGTCCTTTCCGGTCCGGCGGTTGACCGGATCGCCAGTTCCGGGCTCGATGAGCTGGTGGTCACCGATACCATTCCGTTGTCGGCGCCGGCCATTGCCACGGGCCGCATCCGGCAGCTAAGCGTGGCTGAACTGCTGGCCGAGACCATGCGCCGTATCAGCCAGGCTGAATCAGTCAGCTCCATGTATCTGGACTGATCACGGGTCTGGGGGCGCTTCCAGCGCTGCCTGCCGTGCTATGATCCGCGGCCCTTCCGTCACGGCTCCCTGGTCGCAGGGGAGTTTGTCCATGGCGGCGGGTCAACCAGGAGAATAAACATGGCACATCAGTTCAATATCGCCGCGGAAACCCGGCGTGATGCAGGGAAAGGTGCGAGCCGCCGCCTGCGTCGCGAAGGCAAGATTCCCGGCATCATGTACGGCGGCGGAGAAGCTCCCATTGGCATCGCCTTCGACGCAAATGCCCTGCACCGGGGCATGGCCGAAGAGGCGTTTCTTTCCAGCATTCTCAATGTCACGCTGGATGGCAAGACACTGCAGGCGATCGTCCGTGACTATCAGCCGCATCCGGCCCGACGTACCGTATTGCACCTCGATCTGCAGCGCGTCGTAGCCACCGAAGAACTGCGCATGACGGTGCCGCTGCACTTCATCAACGAGGCGCTGTCCAAGGGCGTCAAGCTGGGTGGTGGTTCGGTTTCGCATCTCATGACCGAAATCGAGATCAGCTGTCTGCCGAAGGATCTGCCGGAATATATCGAGGTCGATATCGAACCGATGGAACTCAACGACATGCTGCATCTGCGCGACCTGAAGTTGCCGGAAGGCGTCGTGATCCCGGGTTTCGTCGCACATACCGACAGCGATCTGCCGGTCGTGCATCTGCATGTCCTGCATGTGGTTGAAGAACCGGTGGCCGAGGCGGCCGCTGCCACTACTGAAGCGGCCGCAGCGCCCGCAGCCGGCGCCGAGAAGGCTGCCGAGAAGCCGAAGACTGACAAGAAGTAGGCCGGATGCCGGTACCCGCTGCTGGCGAAGCGGCGGGTACCGGCTTTCCTGCAGTCACGCGGAGGGATACGCCAATGCTGATCGTGGGGCTTGGTAATCCCGGTCCGAAGCATGTCGGTGATCGCCACAACGTCGGCTTCTGGCTGGCGGATCTGCTTGCGGCTCATATCGGTACAACATTCTCGACTGCGCAGAAGCTGCAGGGCGAGGAGTGCCGTGGCGTGCTTGCCGGCAAGCCAGTGCGCATCGTCAAACCCGCGACCTACATGAATCGCAGCGGGCAGTGTGTCCGGCGGGTTCTCGCCTATTACAACATCCCGATGGAGCAGCTGCTGGTCCTGCACGATGAACTCGACCTGCCAGCCGGCAGTGCGCGTCTCAAGCGTGGTGGCGGACATGGTGGACACAATGGGCTGCGCGACATCCTCGCGAGCTGCGGGCCCGACTTCATGCGCCTGCGCATCGGCATCGGCCACCCCGGCCACAAGGATCTGGTTACTGACTATGTACTGCATGCCCCGGGCAGGGCCGAGCGCTGCGAAATCGTCGAGGCGCTCGGCGAATGCCTGAAGGCCATCGAGCTGCTGACGGCAAGCGGGCCTGAAGCAGCGATGCAGCAGCTGCACTCGGCCCTGCCGCGCAAGAATGGCGGCGCCGGGTTCGGGCCGGCCGGCTGAAGCGCATGTCGCCGCACCCGGTAATTTACCGGCTAACGTCCTGTGCAAAGGCTGCGTTCCTCTCCAGCCTGGCGCTGTTCTCGGCTGCTGATGCTGCCGATGCGCCTGCCTATCGGGCACAGGGGCTCGATACCTCAACCGTCAATTTCGTGCTGGGTAATTTCGAATTCGTGCTGCTGCACGAGCTGGCGCACGTGGTGATCGGCGAGCTCAAGGTGCCGGTGCTCGGGCCGGAAGAAAACGCGGCTGACTATCTCGCCGCAACTGCGCTCTTGAACACCACACGTGATGATCCCGTCAGCTACCGGCGCGCCAATACCTGGTTGCTGGCTGCTGCCGAGGGGCTCAGGCTTTCATGGACTGCCGGCACCGCGCGCGCCGGCGAACTGCCGTACTGGAACAATCACTCCCTCAATATCCAGCGCTTCTACTCGATCGCGTGCCTGCTCTATGGCAACGATCGCAAAGCCTACGCTGACCTGCCGGTGGCTATCGGCATGCCGGTATCGCGGGCCGAGGGCTGTGCAGCCGAGTGGCAGAAGGCCGACCAGTCCTTTCACTGGCTGCTGGATAATTTCGGGCGCAAACCCGGTGAAACCGCTGGTCCGGAGATTGCCATCATCTACGATGTGCCGCAGAGCCTGGCTGCGGCCGAGCTGCTGCGCGCCGTGCGGAAAGACGGCATGCTCGAACGGGTTGCAGCTGCGATGCGCGAGCGAATCATCCTGCCACGGAAAATTGCGCTGCACATGCGTTCCTGTGGTCGTCCGGAGGCGGCCTGGCAGCCTGAGCGGCAGGAACTGGTGCTCTGCTTCGAACTGCTGGATGCGCTGTACAAGCTGAGTGACAGCCGGCAGCCCGGGTTCAACCGTTCAGGAGGTATGCAGTTGCTGCAGTTTCCAGCCGTCGCTGGTACGGATCAGGGAGGCTGTCCCGCGACCACTGCCGAAATCCATCTCGGGGCCTGATTTAGGCAATATATTGAAAACGAAACTGACCGTTGCGAGATCACCGTCGACTTGAGCGCGAAGTACGGACAGGCGAAAGCGCACTTTGGCGAGATCAGCCAGTTCTGCCTTGAGGTGATTGTCGCGGTAGTCGGCCCAGCCCTGGTTGAGGTGCTTGCCTTCGATCATCATGAAGCGCTCGTCAGCCAGCACGAAATGTTCCGGAGCTGCGAGCTCGCCTGAGGTCAGTGCATCGTGATAGCCGGTCAGTGCCGCTACCACCTCCGCTTCTGCAGGTGATAAACCGCTCCCGGTCATCCGGACCGGTCCTCCTGCTGCGGCCGGTGCATGACCTTCGTCAGGCGAATCGGCTTCGGCATGCGAGTGTTCTGCACCCGACTCGTGGTCATGCCCTTCAGCGGTGACCTGCGGCAAGGCCATGACGCCGAGTCCGTGCCGATAGACGAGATCCGCACCGCGCAGGCCGGTACCAGTCAGTCCAGCGAAAGCAAGGAGCAGGACGACAGCAAAGGCCGGGCCGACCCCCTGCCCGCGACGAACGCGCAGGACATTCCAGAGTGCCAGCAGCAAGAACAAGGTGGCTGTTCCCAGCGCCCAGAACTTGTGGTTCTCCATTGCAAGATGGGCGGAATCATCATGAGTGACTGATCCGGCGGCCTGGAGGCCTGCTGCAATGGTCAGTACGGTCAGGGCCGCACCGAGCCACAGGTTCCAGTTTGCGGTGGTTTCAATGCCGTGCGCAGAGTGGTTGCGGCCCCTGAAAGCCGAGATGAGGAACAGCAGGGTCGCTATCGTCAGCAAAGCAATCGTGAAGTGAACGAAGATCGGGTGCCAGTTGGGGACGACTTCAATCATGTGCGGAGATCCTCCTCGGCAAAACGTCGATTTCCCGGCCGCCAGCCCGGCGCTGATTTTGGCAGCGCAGCAGAGCCGGGGCGAAACGGCTGGCCTTCATGGCATGATCGGTATCGGCCACCATCCTCGTGCAATGGTGGTCACTGCGTCAAACAAGAAGAATCAATAAATCGGGATCACCATCATGAGAACCCTTTTTTTCGGTGTGTTGCTCTGCCTGTGGTCTGCCACAGCGCTGGCACAGCCCGCTGCTTCCGGAGGGCCGGCACAAAACCCGCCCGATCGCTATGTGCTGGTCCATGCCGGCACCCTGCTGGCAATTCCGGGTGTCAGACCGCAGACGAAGATGACGGTCGTGATCAGGAACGACCGTATCGCCGCGATCGAGAAGGGCTATATCGCCACGGTTGCCGACGCGGCACCCGGGTCCGAGTTGCAGGTCATCGACCTGTCCGACCGGTTTGTGCTGCCAGGCCTGATGGATGCCCACGTACACCTCTGGCATGAGCCCACTTTCTCGAGGCATCGTGCGGAGCGGGGTGACCGTCACCCGTCGTGGCCGGGTGTTCCGGGTACGGGTGCGGAGGGTGCGGTCAACGCGATGATCTATGCACGCCGCAATCTGGCCGCCGGATTCACGACGCTGCGCGATCTCGGTTCGGATGACCAGTCCGTGTTCGCTGTACGCAATGCGATAAACGCCGGCAGGATGATCGGTCCGCGCATTCTTGTGGCCGGTTCCGCCATCGCGGTGACCGGTGGCCATGGTGACACGACACCCATGAGCCTGACCGGCGACGAGATGACGCGTCTGGTCAACGGTACCTGTGATGGCCCGATGGAGTGCCGAAAGGCTGTGCGCTACCAGTACAAGCTGGGTGCCGATGTCATCAAGTTCACCTCGACGGGAGGATTCGGTTCCAACACGGGTCTGGAGCCGCAGCTCTTCCCGGACGAGATTCAGGCAATCGTCGCGACGGCGCATCTCGTCGGCCTGAAAGCGGCAGCACATGCCTACTCGCCGGTTGCGATCAAGGAAGCGGTACGTGCCGGCGTCGATTCCATCGAGCATGGCTTTCTGCTCGATGACGAGGGGATCGCCATGATGAAGAAAGCGGGCACCTTTCTGGTGCCGACACTTTCGGCGAGCTATCCGCCACCGATCTTTCGCATCCCTGATCCGCCCTCGGTCAGGCTCAGGAACGAATACCGGGCTTTTGAGCGTGCCTATGCCGCAGGACTGAAGATCGCCTTCGGTACTGACGCGGGAACCTTCACGCACGGCACCAACGCCAAGGAGTTTGAACTGATGGTCGGTTTCGGCATGACGCCCATGGATGCCATCCGCTCAGCCACCGTCATGACGGCAGAGCTGTTCGGGATTTCGGCGGAAGCTGGTACGCTCGAAGCAGGCAAACTGGCTGATCTGGTCGCCGTAAAGGGCAATCCGCTCGAGAGCATCGCTGTTCTCGGCAATATCGATTTCGTCATGAAAAGTGGCCGCATCGCAAAGCAGGATGGCCGCATGACCGAGCCTTTCAGTTACCCTGCTTTCCTTGAGTAGACTGTTCCATAAAACCTTCAACAACGGAGTCAAGAAAAGATGCATTCCAGACAGGTATTTTCAGACCGCATTTTGAGTGCCACCGGCCTGGCCGTGAGCCTGCTGCTTGGCGCACCGCTGGCATCCGCCGGAGAAGCTGCGGCCCCTGCCACACAGGCGGGCACCGAGTTGCCTGTACGGCTGATTCCCAATGTGCCGAAGAATGCCGAGGCCTATTACGGCCCTGACAGCCTGCATGTGATTGCCCAGACGCAGGACCCACTGGCGCTCAAGGCCGAGGGGCGGGACAGCGGCGCCCTGACCTATACCTTTACCGACCAGGGTACGGAGGTACGTCGCATCAACGACAAGGGTCAGGATGCGTGTTCGTATTTCTTCCCCGATGGCAAACGCCTGGTCTGGACCTCAACCAGAGACAACATGGACATGCCGATCGGCAACTGGTCGGATTCCGATGACTACCCGCAGGGTGCCGAGCTGTATATCTCGGATCTTGACGGCAGCAACGTCAAGCGCCTCACCAACAACAAGTACTACGAGGCGGAGGTCTCGGTATCGCCCAATGGCGAATGGATCGTATTTGGCCGGCAGATCGACGGCAAGATGGATCTCTGGCGCATGCGTCCGGATGGCAGCGACGAGAAGCAGCTCACCTTCACGGACGACTGGCAGGAAGGTGCGCCTTTCTATCTGCCGGACAACGAGACCATTCTCCACCGTGCCTGGAAGCGCAGTGAGTATGGCAAGGTCCGGCCGACGCCAATGACCGTCTTCACCATCAAGAACGATGGTACCGAGCATATCGCGCGTACCTTCGATCGGGACATGAACTGGGCGCCGTACCCGGCACCCGACGGCCGGCACTACGTCTTCGTGCGTATCGTCGAGAACAACAACTGGGAAATCTTCCTCGGTGATCTTGCCGGTGGCGAACCGAAGCGTCTGACTTTCAATCCCGGCTTCGACGGCTTTCCCTCCCTGTCACCGGATGGCAAGAAGATGCTCTTTGCGCGCAGCACAGGCGGCGGCTTCATGGCGAACCTTTATACCCATGTGATGGACGTCTCCTCGCTCAACCTCGGGCCCGAAAACTGGAAGGGCGTACCGGCAATTTCGCCGCCGAAGTAACAGGGTTCATTTGATGACCAGTATTCGTAAGGGGTCAGGCGCCCGCCGCCTGCTGGTGACCGGCCTGGTTGCCGGTCTTGCACTGGGTGCGCCGTGTTCGCTCCTTGCGGATCAGGCCGTGCTGCATATGAAGATCGGGGATCCCGGCCGCAAGGGCCGGGAAGTCCCGGTTGTTCTCGATGGCATCACCGATACCGGTACCGGCGCGCTGATCACGCCGCAGGAAATGGCGCAGAAGCTTGCCGGTACCGGAATTCTTTTCATCGGCGAGAACCATACCAATCAGGAGTTCCATGACGTCCAGTTCCGTACGATCCGGGCGCTGCATGAAGCCGGGCGCGAGGTGCTGATCGGTCTGGAGATGTTCCCCTACACCGAGCAGGCGGTGCTCGATAACTGGAACGCCGGTCTTTACACGGAGAGCGGCTTCGTCGAACTGGCTGCCTGGTACGACAACTGGGGTTACCACTGGAATTACTACCGGAACATCTTTCTGTACGCGCGTGAGAACGGCATCAACATGTACGCGGTAAACAGTCCGCGCGATGTGGTGAAGTCGGTACGCGCCAAGGGCTTTGCAAATCTGACACCGGAGGAGGCAGCGCACCTGCCGCCGAAGCTCGCAGCAGAAAACGACGAGCACCGGAGCATGTACCGCGCCTTCTTCGACAAGGACGACAAGCTGCACATGAATGATGCAGCGCTCGACGGACTGTACCGGGCGCAGACCATGTGGGATGCCACAATGGGCTGGAATGCCCTGCAGGCGCTCAAGCAGCACGGTGGCCCGAATGCGATCATGGTAGTGCTGATCGGCGCTGGTCATGTGACCTTCGGTCTGGGCGCCGAACGGCAGATCGATTCGTACTATGACGGGCGCATCGCGTCACTGATTCCGGTGACCGTGGTGGACGATGACAAACAGCCGGTGAAGGAAGTCAGGGCCTCCTATGCAAACTTCGTCTGGGGGCTGCCCGAGGAAATCGATACCGTTTATCCGGGTATCGGCGTATCCCTGATGGGCTCGCTGGGCAAGGAGCCCGGGCAGATCATCCAGGTCAGCAAGAAGTCGGTGGCAGAACGGGCCGGGCTGAAAGTCGGCGATGTGCTGCTGAGTTTTGACGGTACGCCGATCAGCTCGGAAAAGACGCTGCGCAAGCTGGTTGCTAACCATCGCTGGGGCGATATGGTCAAAGTCGTGATCCGTCGCGATGGAAAGGAATCGGTACTCGATGTCAATTTCCGGCGTGCTGCCCGGTAGGACAGTGCCTGTGTCAGGAAACTAGCCGGGATATCGGGCCCGCATCAGTCGTGCGCCAGCACCGAGCGCGCGAAGCTTGCCGAGCGCGACCTCGTAGGCAATCGGTGCCATGCCGCAGTTCGTGCACGGCATGATGCGTTCGAGGTCCGCGTGTTCGGCGGCAGCCAGCAGGGTAGCGAGGACTTCTTCCGGTGTCTCGATGTGCTCCGCGGTCACCTGAATCGCGCCGACCATCAGCTGCTTGTCGGGCAGCAGCCGCAGCAGCGACAGCGGTACTCTTGATCCGGCACATTCCAGCGAAATCTGGTCGATGCGGCTCTCATTCAGTGCGGGAAAGATTTCCTCATATTGCCGCCATTCGCCGCCCAGCGTCGCTTTCCAGTCGATATTGGCCTGGATGCCATAGCCGTAGCAGATGTGTACGGCAGTGCTGCAATCGAGTCCTTCGATCGCGCGGTGCAGTGCCTCGATTCCCCAGTCCTTTACCTCTCGGGTGAATACGTTGAAAGCCGGTTCATCGAACTGGATGATATCCGCACCGGCGGCGACCAACTCGTGCGCTTCCGCGTTGAGTATTTCGGCAAAGGCCATTGCCATCTGCGGCCGGCTGCCGTAATAACCATCCGCGATCGTATCGCAGATCGTCATCGGACCGGGCAGCGTGAACTTGAACTTCCGTCCGGTTTGCGCACGACTGAAGCGCACTTCATCGAGATGCACGGGAGCGGGTCTGCCGGGTGGTGCCACGACCGTCGGTACGTCGAGTTCATAACGGTTGTTGCGGATGCCCATGCGGGTCATCTTCTGCCAGTCGATGCCGGTCAGGCCTTCAAGAAAGCCATGCACGAAGTGGCTGCGAAACACCTCGCCGTTGGTGACGATGTCGATGCCTGCTTCTTCTTCGTGTCGCATCCACTCTGCCGCTGCGCGGCGTTTACCGTCTTCCAGCGCATGGCCGCTGAGCTTCCATGCGCCCTTCAGGGTTTCCGGTTCCGCGAGCCAGTCGGGTCGAGGCAGACTGCCGGCGATAGTCGTCTCAAACATGGGCATGTACCTGGGTAATGGCGGCTCCGTTTGGCGCCGGCGTTGCAGAAACGCAATACGCGCTGCGCTGTTGTCCGCATACGATCATGTGGTCATCAGGACAGCCGGGCTATATTCTACGACTGCCGTATGGAGGTCAGAGCAATGAGTGCTGTTTCGCGATTTTTGTTCAAGGTGGTGCTTTGCCTGCTGACGTTGCCCGCACTGGCAGCGATATCGCCGGATCTTGATGGCCTTGTCGAGGTCAAGGCAAAGCGCATGGATGAGGCTTACCTGCTGCCTGGCGCGGATTTTCGCCAGTACACGGCGGTCATCATCGACACGCCCGACGTGGCCTTCGACAAGGACTGGATGCGCAACATGAATGAGACGCGCACCCTGTCCCATCGCGTCAGCCAGGCGGATGCCGGGAAGATCGCCGAGGCCACCCGTTCCGGGCTGGTGGAAGTGTTTCAGGAGGAGTTCCGCAAGGCGGGTTACACCATCGCAACCGCACCGGGGGCCGATGTCCTGCGCCTGTCACCATCCATCGTCAAACTTTATATCAACGCGCCGGATGTCATGGCACCGGACCGTTCGCGCACCTACACCATTGATGCCGGCGAGGCCACGCTGCAGCTGAAGGCCCGTGACTCGGTCAGTGGCGCCTTGCTCGGCATGGCAATTGATCGACGCGAGGCGCGTGGTAGCGGCTTTGTCACCTGGACGAACAGCGTGACCAACCGCAGCGATTTCAGGCGCCTTTTCCAGCAGTGGGCCAGGATCTGCATCAAGGGGCTCGATGAACTGAAGGCCGGTTCGCCGGTTTCACCTGAGCCGGTACAGCCGAAGTAAGCAGCAGATTCGGCGGGAAAACACCTTCCAGAGGTGCGCCCCGGGCGGATATTGGCCGGCCAGCGGCTTTTTCCTGTAAATTGGCCGCCCTTCTGAACATCCCGGTTGCATTTCATGGCCATTCGCTGCGGCATCGTCGGCCTGCCCAATGTCGGCAAGTCCACCCTTTTCAACGCACTGACTGCGGCAGCGATTCCTGCCGAGAACTATCCGTTCTGTACCATCGATCCGAACGTCGGCATCGTCGAAGTGCCGGATCCGCGCCTGCAGGAACTTGCCGCGCTGGCCAACCCGCAGCGCCTCCTGCCGGCTACGGTCGAGTTTGTCGATATCGCCGGGCTCGTCGAGGGTGCGTCGAAGGGTGAGGGGCTCGGCAACAAGTTCCTCGCCAACATCCGCGAGACGCACGCCATCGCGCACGTGGTTCGCTGCTTTGAGAACACCGACGTCGTGCATGTGTCCGGGCGCATCGACCCGATACACGATATCGAAGTGATCAATACCGAGCTGTTGCTGGCCGATTATGCGGCAGTCGAGAAGGCGACTGAAAAGGCCGAGAAGCAGGCCAAGGCCGGCAAGAAAGAAGATCTGGTGCGGCGTGATCTCCTGCAGAAACTGCGCGCGCATCTGGACAGCGGCCAACCGGCACGCACGTTTCCGGTACCCGACGAGCATCGCCAGGCCATCGACGAGATGTTCCTGCTCACCGCCAAGCCGGTGATGTATGTGGCCAATGTCGACGAGAGCGGTCTGGCCGGCAACGAGTTCGTGGACAAGGTACGGGCCCATGCGCTCAAGGACGGTGCCGAGGTGGTCGTGGTCTGCGCTGCCATCGAAGCCGAGATCGCGCAGCTCGACGAGGGCGACAAGCTCGCGTTCCTCGAAGACCTCAAGCTCAGTGAGCCCGGTCTCAACCGCGTGATTCGCACCGGCTACCGGTTGCTGGGCCTGCAGACCTATTTCACTGTAGGGCCCAAGGAAGTGCGCGCCTGGACCGTCCATGAGGGCGACACCGCGCCGCAGGCTGCCGGCGTGATCCATACCGATTTCGAGAAGGGCTTCATCCGCGCCGAAGTCATCGCCTACGCCGACTACATCGCTGGCCGGGGCGAGCAGGGCGCCAAGGAGGCCGGGCGGCTGCGGCTGGAAGGCAAGGAATATCTGATGCAGGAAGGCGATGTGGTGCACTTCCGCTTCAACGTGTAGGAGTGGCTTCAGCCGCGACCCCTTCCCAGCGCGACCGTCCGCCGCCGTTTTCTTGACACCCGGCAGGCCGGCTAAGACAATTCCGCCCCCCGTGTGGTGATGTAGCTCAGTTGGTTAGAGCGCGGCACTCATAATGCTGAGGTCGGTAGTTCAACTCTACCCATCACCACCAATTCAATCAGGCAGTTGCGAGCACTCCCCGCGAGCGTATGAGGGTCATTGCGGGACTTTTGCGGGAGTCGGATTCGCAGACCTTGTTTGCTGCCGCGATCAGGTGGGTCAGCTCAGCCGCTGAGTAGTGAGTCGTGATCCGGCTGGACTTGTGGCCCAACAGATCCTGACGGTCTTCCATGCTGACCCCCACGGCTCGCAGCCGGCGTCCAAAGGTGTGCTTCAGGTCGTGCACGCGAATTGACCTGAAGCCGTCCGGGCACCGCTCACCGATCACCGTTTCGTACCTGGCCGCCGCCCTTTTTCGCGCCGTTCTCCAGGCGGAGTCCAGCATCTTGGTGACCGGTCTGCCCTTGTAGGTGAACACCCGCGTGGCATGCACACCACGCTGCTCGTCAATGACTGACCGGGCCACGTCGTTCAGCACGATCAGTCGCTCCTCGCTGTTCTTGACGAACTGCTTGGGTATCACGAACACGCTGGTTCCGAGTTCCCTCACCGGACACTCCCAGTCCCACTGCAGCTTTACGACCTCCTGCTCCCGGGTGCCCGTGTTGACCTTGAACAAGGCCATCCGGGCCAGGTGGGCTGGCAAGGCTGCAAACAGCAGCCGCTGCTCATCCCAGGACAAGGGGTAAGGCTGCCTGGCGTTTTTGTTCGGCACGAACTGAATGAGCGGCGGCGTGAGCAGCCAGGTGAGACCGTGTTCGTCCCGCCAAAGCCGTGCCGCCAGATTCAGGATGCGCCGGACCACTGCCAGTGACCGATTGATGGTGGCCGGTTTGACCACTTTTGCTCGGCTGGTGAGATAGGGCTGCAGCGTCCCGATATGCACGCGATCGAGCGCCATATGACCGATGAAGGCATCCAGGTGTTTAAGCTCCTGGACATCCCGGTCAATGCTGCGCTTGTGCTGATGCTCGTTCACGTACTTGGCCGCTGCTTCCCTGAATGAACGGGTCGGTCGCACACCGTAGACTGTGGCCTGCCGGATGACTTCCATCCGGTGGACCAGGAAGCGCTCTGCCTCCTCCAGATTCGCGGTGCCACAACTCTCGGCAACCCGTCCATACCCCGTCACTCGCTTGTCGATATGCCAGACCCCACCACGCTTGATGAGGCCCGGGGTTCTTATACGTCCCATGGCTTTCTCCTTTCAGCCGAGGGACGCCCGTTGCGGCTCTTATAGTCGTCCGCCCAGGCATCGAGTTCAAGGCGGTCGAAGGCGATGCCCTGGATGCCAATCCGCACCTCGGTGAGATTGGGGCGGACTTCCCGGTTGAAGCGGTTCCGGTCCATGCCGAGATACCCCGGCGCGTCACGGAAGCGCAGCAGCCGTGGCAGGGGTCGTGGACGGGTGTTCACGGGTCACCCCGCTGGTCGGATAGGGCTACCAGGAGCAGGACGAACCGCGAAAGCGAATCGACAACGCGACGGGGCATAGTGAGTTTCTCCGGGGAGAAATTCTCCGCCGTGCCCGTTGCTCGCGAAACCCGCTCCAGCGCAGTCCAGCGTGGACGGCACGCGATAACTGACTGGAAGTCCTCGCGATTCGAAAGCTCAGCGGCAACGCAAGCGTCCGGGCGCGTGCCGCGCCACCCGATGTGCAGACCAAAGAAAGCGGCGAGAGGTGAGCCGTCGCCTTTTATCTTGCTCTACGCCAATCACGCGGCTCACTGTTCGAATTTGTGATGCGCGCGGTTGCCGGCGGAACGTAGCAAACCGACAACGTGGCTGCTCAGGACCGGTTGCCCAGTTTGTTGCGAACCTGTCAGCCGGCTGCAGTAATCCAGTACAGCAGCGTGTTAGGAACCTGCGCCAGAAGTCGTTCTTTTTTACGTAGCGCTCGTACGCCGCAGAGCAAAGGACTCGTAATGCTCAACGATGGGGAACGGGCCGTAGAAGTGTGCAGCTGGGGATTACAGTCCTGGTACGCTGCCGTCTCAGCACAGCGGCACTGCCACGCAGTTCGTCAGCGGCCCGGCTCGTAACTATCGTATTTCGGGAGGTCATCCACAATGTCCTCCCAGGCGGCTTTGGATGACGAAAAGATATGCGCCATTGGCCGCTCTGTGATGTCCGACTCGACGGTGCCCATTCGCACGCGAACCTGTTCAGGGCGGGCGATAGAACGGCTCAGGATAGGCGAGCCACAGGTGCGGCAGAAGTATCTGGTTTGGCCCGGAGTGGACTCGTAGCCTGCCAGTACGCTTTCGCCCTCGATAATCCGAAAATCGTTCGCGGCCACGATCCCATTCGTCGCGAACGCGCTGCCTTGGGCCTTGCGGCACCGCGAACAGTGGCAGTAGACGATGTTCCGGATAGCGCCTTGGATCTCGTATCGGACCGTTCCGCAGAGACAACTGCCGGTGTACATGATTCAGGTCCACTGTGACTTCAGTTGGCGTCAGCTTACCGCTGCTCTTTTGGCCCGGGGGAGGCCATCGGAGGGCTGTTTCAGTTCTCTTTAGGGATTCCAGATATTTAGAAGATTTACGGGCTCTAAATCCGCCTTTAGAACAGGGGCTTAGACCCTTGCGGCACGCCTGATAGCACGATAGTCCCACGCCTGATAGCACGATAGTTGGCACGCCTGATAGCACGAGGCTGTCAACAGCTTATCCACCGGCCACGGGAGCTGAACGCGGAATTGCAGCCCGGCCTACACCCCTGTCGACGGTGCTTGGGTGGGACCGGGGCCATGGCTAATCCCGGGATTTCACCCAATGAATGGATCCTTTAGGGGTGATCAGCCCTAGTAACTTTATCTTTACTTTCCTCCAGAATTGGTAAAGTATTCGTTACCATGAGTGCCAAACCTACCGGCCGATACCTCAAGACCACCGTCACCGGCGAGACGGTCGCGGCCTTCGTGCCGGACGCACTTCCGCCGCGATTTTCCGCCAAGCAATTGCAAACCTTGACCGAGCCATTGCGGGCTGCCGAAGCGGCGCTGGCCCGGCTCGATCTGGCAGGTGAGATGATCCCGTCGCTCGACTGGTTCATCTATGCCTTTGTCCGCAAGGAAGCCCTGCTGTCCTCGGAGATCGAGGGCACTCAGGCAACTCTTGTCGACGTCCTGGCCTGGGAGCAGACCGACCAACCCGGCGCCTCGACCATTGAAGACATCGAGGAAGTCACCAATTACGTCGCCGCGGTCAATCACGCATTCAAACAGATCCACTCAGCAAAAGGGGCGCCGATCTCGGTGCGCCTGTTCAACGACTGTCACCGCATGCTGATGCGGGGTGTGCGCGGCGCCAGCAAACAACCCGGCGAGCTTCGCCGCTCCCAGAACTGGGTGGGAGGGAGCCGGCCCGGCAATGCCGTATTCGTGCCGCCGCCACCGGAGCGGGTTGGCGAGCTGCTCGGCGATCTTGAGCGCTATATCCATGCTGAGGACGATCTGGCGCCATTGCTGCGTATCGCACTGGTACACGTTCAATTCGAAAGCATTCACCCCTACCTCGACGGCAATGGCCGGCTGGGCCGGATGCTGATCGCTCTGCTTCTCGACCACTGGCAACTGCTCAAGAGCCCGATGCTGTACCTGAGCCTCTATCTCAAGCAGAACCAGGCTGCGTACTACCGGTGGCTAGGCGCGGTCCGAACGGAGGGCGACTGGATTGGCTGGCTGCGTTTTTTTCTGCTTGGTGTCTCGGAGATTGCCGAGGACGCTAGCCAAACTGCGCGCGCCCTATACGCCCGCGTGAGCGAGGATCGAAAGACACTACTTGCAACGCCCGGTGCGACCATCACGGCCATGCAACTCTTCGAGCAGCTGCCCGAACACCCGGTTGTTACGATGCCGCTGGTGACCCGGCTCGTGTCAACCAGCAAGCCCACCGCGGGGAAGGCGATTGACGTGTTGATCAAAGCCGGCATCCTTGCCGAAGTTGGCGACCGTAAGCGTGACCGGTTGTACCGCTACGATGGCTATCTGCGGCTCCTTGATTAGACACTCGGAAAGAGATCACACCGCCAGAGTCCCGGAACCCCTATGACGGCAACAACACAGATAATGACCGAAGCCGACACCTGTCGGGAGCTGGTCACCCCCAAGCTGGTTGATGCTGGATGGGGTAGCGAGCCCCACGTGATCGGCGAGCAGCGCACCTTCACCAATGGCCGCATCATCGTCACCGGCGGCCGTGTACGTCGCGGGAAGCAAAAGCGTGCCGATTACCTGCTCTACTACCGGCGAGATTTTCCACTGGCCGTCGTGGAAGCGAAGGAGCTGGGCCTGCCTGCAGAAACGGGTGTGCAACAGGCCAAAGAGTACGCTGAGATCCTCGGCCTCAAGTTCGCGTATGCGACCAATGGTCACCGGATCATCGAAATCGATTACACCACCGGCACTGAGCGCGAGGTGGGCCGCTTCGCGACACCCGCCGAGCTCTGGCGGCGCCTGACGGCAGCCACTTCGCTGCCTGACCCCGCCACATCCCACTTGCTTGAACCATTCAACCTGGTATCCGGAAAAGTACCGCGCTACTACCAGCTGATCGCAATTAATCGCGTGATCGAGGCGATCCTGCACGGGCAAAAGCGCGTGCTCGCCACGTTAGCCACAGGTACCGGCAAGACCTGCGTAGCGTTTCAGCTCTGCTGGAAGCTGTGGAACAGCCGCTGGAACCGCACCGGTGAATACCGCCGCCCGAAGATCCTGTACCTCGCTGACCGCAACATCCTGGTCGATGATCCGATGGCGAAGATGTTCGCGCCATTTGGCGATGCCCGCCACAAGATCGCCGGTGGCGACGTGAGCCAGAGCCGGGATATGTACTTCGGCATCTATCAGGCGCTGTCCACCGCCAACGAAGAGGTGTTCCGCCAGTATCGACCAGACTTCTTCGATTTGATCATCATCGACGAATGTCACCGTGGCTCCAGTCGCAATGACAGCAACTGGCGCGCGGTTCTCGACTACTTCGCGTCTGCCGTGCAGTTCGGCATGACGGCAACGCCGCTGCGCGAGGAGTCTCGCGACAGTTACGAGTACTTCGGCAACCCGGTTTACACATACAGCCTGCGAAAAGGTATCGAGGACGGATTTCTCGCGCCTTATCGCGTCCATCGCGTCATCACCACGGTGGATGCCGCCGGCTGGCGCCCGTCCCGGGATGAACTCGACCGGTTCGGCAGGCCGGTGCCGGACGACGAGTACCAGACCAAGGACTTCGAGCGCGTCGTCGCCTTGCGTGCACGCACCAAGGCAATTGCCAAGCATCTTTCAGATTTCCTGAAAGGTGCCGACCGTTTCGCGAAGACGATCGTTTTCTGCGTCGACCAGGAGCATGCCGCTGAAATGCGTCAGGAGCTGGTCAACCTGAACAGTGATCTGGTCAGGCAATATCCCGACTACGTCTGCCGCGTCACCGCCGACGAAGCCGCCATCGGCCTCACACACCTCGCGCACTTTCAGGATGTGGACAAACCTACACCGGTGATCCTGACTACCTCGCAATTGTTGACCACCGGTGTAGACGCCGAGATGGTCAAGAACGTGGTCCTGGCGCGGGTCGTTGGGTCCCGTTCCGAGTTCAAGCAGATTATCGGGCGCGGCACGCGGTTGAAGGTCGACTACGGCAAGGAATACTTCAACATCATCGATTTCACCGGCACCGCCACCCAGCACTTTGCCGATCCTGACTTCGATGGCGATCCCGTACGCATCGAGGAAGTAACCATCGATGACACCGGCGAAACACTTGGTTCAGTCGTCGAAACGCCACCCGGGGTCGAAGAAGCACCCGCCGACTACCTCCTCGACATCATGGAAACCGGCGAGGGCCCGGGCGAGATACTGACCGAGCCACCGGCGGAGCCGCGCAAATTCTATGTGGACGGCGGCGATGTTGAGGTCATCGGTCACCTGATCTACGACCTCGATACTGATGGCAAGAAGCTCCAAGTCGTCAAGTACACCGAATATTCAGGCCGCACTGTCCGCACGCTGTACCCAACCCGCGATGCGCTGCAATCAGCCTGGGCCAACCCCGATACTCGCGGCGAGGTCTTGCGCGAGCTGACCGAGCGCGGCATCAGCTTCGAAGAGCTGGCGGCCAGCGCTGATCAGCCGGACGCCGATCCCTTTGACCTGTTGTGCCATCTGGCCTGGAACGCACCGCTGCTCACCCGTCGCCAACGCGCCGAGCAGGCCAGGAAGGCAGCGCAGGATCTGTTCGGCCAGTACGGCGATTCGGCCCGCGAGATCCTCACGCTACTGCTCGACAAGTACATCGAGCGCGGCATCGTTCAATTCAGCGCGTTATCCGAGCTGATGAAGGTGCAACCCTTCGACCGTTTCGGAAGTCCCGCCGAAATTGCCATGCGGCATTTCGGCGGTATCAAACCTTTCAAGGAAGCCGTCTCGCGCTTGCAGACGGCCCTTTATCAATAACGAGAATCCCCTGAATGGCTGCAGCCGAAAAGAAACCAAGAGCGAAAGGCGCCAAGGCGCCCGTGACCACACGCGACAACCTGTCGGCATTGATCGGCAGCGCCCGCAAGATCCTGCGCAAGGACAAGGGGCTCAACGGTGATGTAGACCGCCTGCCGCTGCTCACCTGGGTGATGTTCCTCAAGTTCCTCGACGATCTCGAAGTCGTGCATGCGGAAGAAGCGGAGCTCGACGGCAAGCCCTACCACGCCATCATTGAAGCACCGTACCGCTGGCGTGACTGGGCCGCGCGCGAGGACGGCCTCACGGGCGACGAACTGCTGTCCTTCATCAACCAGGACGAATGCCACCGCGCTGACGGCTCGCGCGGTGCGGGACTCTTTGCCTATCTGCGCGGGCTGGCGGGCACTGGCGAGAAAGGAAGCCAGCGCGAGGTGATCGCCAACGTGTTTCGTGGCGTCCAGAACCGTATGGTCAGCGGTTACCTTCTGCGTGACATCATCAACAAGATCAACGGTATCCACTTCACCAGCAGCGAGGAGGTTCACACCCTCTCGCACCTGTACGAATCCATGCTTCGCGAAATGCGCGATGCCGCCGGTGACTCAGGCGAGTTCTACACCCCACGCCCGGTGGTGCGCTTCATGGTGCAGGCGACCGACCCCAAGCTCGGCGAAACTGTCCTCGACCCGGCGTGCGGAACCGGGGGCTTTCTTGTGGAAGCTTACGACCACATTGCCCAGCAGGTAACCAACCCGGATCAGCGCCGCATCCTGCAACGCGACACCCTGTTTGGGCAGGAGGCCAAGCCGCTGCCCTACATGCTGGCGCAAATGAACCTTCTGCTGCACGGCTTGGAAGCGCCGCAGATCGCCTACGGCAATACCCTGGAACGGCGCATTACCGAGATCGGTCACAGCGAGCGCGTGGACGTGATCCTCACCAACCCGCCCTTCGGCGGCGAGGAGGAGGCCGGTATCAAGGCCAACTTCCCGGCCAACATGCAGACGGCGGAAACGGCGCTGCTGTTCCTTCAATACATCATGCGCAAGCTGCGGTATGCGGGTCATGGCGCCGAGCAGGGCGGTCGCGCCGCCGTCGTGGTGCCCAACGGCACCCTGTTTGGCGATGGCGTATGCGCCGTCATCAAGGAGGAGATGCTCAAGGAGTTCAATCTCCACACAATCGTGCGCCTGCCGCAGGGAGTGTTCGCGCCCTACACCGACATCCCGGCCAATCTACTGTTCTTCCAGCGCTCAGGGCCCACCGAAACCATCTGGTATTACGAGCTGCCTCAACCCGAGGGGCGCAAGAAATACAGCAAGACCGCGCCGCTGCCCTTTGAGGCCTTCCAGCCGGTGCTCGACTGGTGGAAGAAGCGTGAGGAAGGCCCGAAGGCCTGGCGGGTGGACTTCGCCGCCAAACGCGCCGCCGCTATCGACGCCGCCAAACCACACTGGCAACGGGCCGAAACCGAGCGCGCCAGCGTCCTCGCTCTTGGCAAGCCGATCCGCGAACTGGATCAGACCATCGGCAATGCTGCCAATGGCGACAAGGCCGCGCTGCAAGCGCAACTGCGTGAGATGAAGGCGCAGCAGCAGGCCCATGAGGCCGCCGCCAAGGCCGCGCAGGCCGAGGGCGACGCGCTCTACTGGCCGATCTACAACCTGGACCTGAAGAACCCGCATGCCGCCGAAGGGCTGGAGCACGCCGACCCGAAAGACCTGGTCGCCGCCATGCGCGCGGGTGAGGAAGATGTGCTGCGCCTGCTCGGAGAGATCGAAGCGCTGGTGGCCGAGGTTCAGGGATGAGGCAGTGGCCAGAGATCGCGCTGGGCGATGTGCTCTGTCGATCCAGCGAGCCTGCCGTTTGTCTGCCGGACGCCGAGTACGACGAAGTCACTATCCGTCTTTGGGGAAAAGGCGTCATCAGCCGTGGCAAGGTTCGCGGTGTTGATGTCACAGCTCCGCGACGTGTAGTACGTGCCAACCAGCTGATCCTTTCCAAGATAGACGCCCGCAACGGCGCAATCGGACTTGTTCCTCAAGAGCTCGATGGCGCCATCGTCAGCAACGACTTTCCTTCTTTCGAGTTTGCCGAAAGCAAGCAACTCGATCCGGCGTTCATGGGATGGATGGTGCGCTCCCGGCATTTCGTCGATCTGTGCAGGGCGGCCAGCGAAGGCACCACCAACCGCGTGCGCATCAAGGAGGATCGGTTTCTCGCACAGAAGATTGTGCTGCCACCGCTGCCTGAACAACAAGCCATCGTCAGCCGCCTCGACACGCTGGCGGAAAAGGCGCGGCAGGTCAACGAACACCTCGACTCCATCGAGCGCGACGGTGACCGACTGCTAGCCGTGCGCTTTCGTGACGCCATTGCAGATGCGGCCATGCGGTCGATGGCGGAAGTGGCGCCGTTGGTGAGGCGAGAAATCGATATCGAGCTTGAAGGGAGCTATCCGGAACTGGGCATTCGCTCTTTCGGCAAAGGCTCGTTTCACAAGCCGCCGCTCACCGGCGCCGACGTGGGCACCAAGCGGCTTTTCAGCATCGAACCAGGTGACTTGCTCTTCTCTAACGTGTTCGCCTGGGAAGGTGCCATTGCCGTTGCCCAAGCGGAGGATGCGGGCCGTTTCGGCTCACATCGCTTCATCACTTGTCGCGTTGATCCCGATATCACCTCGCCGGAGTTCCTGCGCTACTATTTCCTGACCAAAGCCGGTTTGGAGAAGATTGGCGAGGCATCACCGGGCGGCGCGGGCAGGAACCGAACGCTGGGTCTCAATAAGCTGATGGCTATTCAGGTGCCGACCCCATCCCCGGCCATGCAGCGAACCTTCGATACCTTGCAAACCAAGGTGGCAGAACTCAAAGCCACCCACGCTACCATACGCCAATCCAATGACGCACTGATCCCGGCCACGCTGGAACGCCTGTTTGCCGGAGCCGATTAATGCAGTTCGTCAACCACGGCCCAGATATTCCTGATGCACTGTTGCAGGCGCATGAGGAGGATCGCGTGGTGTTCTTCTGTGGCGCAGGCATTTCGTACCCCGCCGGACTCCAGGACTTCAAGTGGTTGGTGGATGCGATCTACGGCCATGTAGGCACTACGCAAACTGACATCGAGAAGAAGGCTTTCGAACGGGGACAGTACGATGCCACACTAAACCTGTTGGAGGATCGACTCCCTGGTCAACGACAGGGTCTAGCCGTTCGTAAGGCGCTTGCCAGCGTCCTGCAGCCTAGGCTTCGCCGCAAGGGGGCTACTGATACCCATGCCGCGCTGCTTCACCTCGGACGAGCCCGTGATGGGGCTCTGCGCTTGGTTACCACCAATTTCGACCGTGTCTTTGAACATGTTGCGAGACTCACCAAGGAGCCATGCACTGCCTATGCCGCGCCGATGCTGCCTGTTCCCAAGAGCAGTCGCTGGAACGGCGTCGTGTACCTCCACGGGTTACTGCCCGCCAACCCAGACGACGGTGCGTTGCATCGCCTTGTATTGACTAGCGGAGACTTTGGCCTTGCCTACCTGACTGAGCGCTGGGCAGCACGCTTCGTCAGTGAGCTGTTTCGAAATTACGTGGTCTGCTTCGTGGGATACAGCATCAACGATCCGGTGCTGCGGTACATGATGGACGCGCTGGCTGCCGACCGGGTGCTGGGCGAAGTAACGCCTCAGGCTTATGCACTGGCCGACTGCGAACCTGGTGGCGAGCACGACAAGACCATCGAATGGAAGGCCAAGGGCGTTGTCCCTATCCTCTACGAGGTGCCTGCCGCCAGCCACAATCATTCGGCGCTGCACAACACGCTGAAGGCCTGGGCCGCTACACACCGCGACGGGATTCTCGGAAAGGAGCGAATCGTGGTGGATTACGCCTTGGCGCGCCCTTCAGAAAGTACTCGCGAAGACGACTTCGTAGGGCGAATGCTCTGGGCGCTGTCTCACGACTCGGGACTGCCAGCAAAGCGCTTTGCAGACTTCAACCCTGTTCCATCACTCGAATGGCTGGAGGCCTTCTCGGAGAGTCGCTACCAGCATGGTGACTTGAGACGCTTTGGTGTGCCGCCGCGTTCAGACCCGGATGAGAAGCTGAAATTCAGCCTGATCGGCCGGCCCGCGCCGTACAGGCATGCGCCGTGGATGGTTCTGGTTTCAGGGAATGCTGCCGGCAGCCAATTCGATCTCGTGATGTTCCAACTTGCACGTTGGCTGGTGCGGCATCTGAACGATCCGGCGTTGGTCATCTGGGTGGCCGAACGAGGGAGTCAATTGCAGGACCGATGGCCTTGGCTGATCGAGCATGAGCTGGACCGCATCGCCCGATTAGAGCGTGAAGGAAAGACCAGCGAACTAGACGAGATCCGCGCCCAAGCTCCGAATGCCATCCCCGGACCGCTGATGAGAGCGGTTTGGCGCTTGCTGTTGACTGGACGGGTGAGATCGCCGGGACGTGATCTGGATCTTTACCGGTGGAAGGATCGATTAACGCGTGAGGGTTTAACCACCACACTGCGCTTGGAGCTTCGCCAGTTGCTGGAGCCAAAGGTGGTCTTGAAGAAGCCCTTTCGCTGGGTTGCGGACGAACAAAGCGCCGATCAGCCGACACGCATTAGGCAATTGGTGGACTGGGAGCTCGTGCTGACTGCCGACCACGTCCGTTCATCGCTTCGCGATCTCGCTGATGACAGTTGGCGGGCGGGACTGCCGGCTCTGATAGATGACTTTCAGCAACTGCTAAGAGATGCACTGGACTTGCTGAACGAGTTGGGTGAAGCCGACGATCGTAGCGACCGCTCGCACTGGGATTTGCCGTCGATAAGCCCGCATTGGCAGAATCGCGGGTTCCGTGATTGGGCGACATTGATCGAGTTGCTGCGGGATGCATGGTTGGCAATTCAGAAAACTGATCCGCAACGCGCCAGCAGGATCGCAAGTGGATGGTTTGACCTGCCGTACCCAACGTTCAAGCGATTGGCCCTGTTCGCTGCGAGTCAGGATGACTGTATCTCCCCCGAGCAATGGGTCGAATGGTTTGTCGCCGAGGAAGCCTGGTGGCTGTGGTCAGTGGATACGCGACGGGAAACCATGCGTCTGCTCGTGCAGCAAGGAGCAATGCTGTCGCCACAATTGCGAGCCACGCTCGAGGCGGCAATTGTCACGGGCCCGCCGCGAAAAATGTACCGGGACGACCTCGAATCAGAGGCGTGGCAGTCGTTAGTGGACCATCAGGTCTGGCTGCGGCTCGCCAAACTTCGTGAAGGCGGTGGACAACTCGGCGACGTTGCATCTCAGCGCATTGACAACTTGTCTGTTGTGAATCCCGAATGGAGATTGGCAAGCAACGAGCAAGACGAATTCTCTCATTGGATGAGCGGGACCGGAGACCCCGACTACGAAGCAAGTCGCGATGTCGACCTTGCGCCCCGTAAGCGGAGCGACCTGGTCAACTGGCTCAAGCAGCCCCCACCCGAGCGGCACTCGTTCTATGAAGACACGTGGCCGGCAACTTGCCGAACGCGGTTCTTTCATAGTCTCCTTGCTTTGTGTGATCTGGCCCAGGAAGGCTTGTGGCCCGCCGGACGCTGGAGAGAAGCCCTGCAGGTCTGGAGCGAAGAAGGTCTTGTCGCGCGGTCGTGGAGGTTTGCAGCACCTCTGGTCCAGAGAATGCCTGATGAGGTAATGCAGGAAAACGCACATAGCGTCACCTGGTGGATGGAGGCGGTGTCCAAGTCGATTGAACGACATGAAGCGATCCTGCTAGAACTTTGCCGGCGCGTACTGGCTTTGCCCTTGGAGGCAAGTACCGACATCAGTCAGGATGGTGAAGCGACACGCCGGCCTGTGGGCGAAGCCATCAATCATCCGATTGGGCATTGTACCCAAGCTTTGCTCAATCTCTGGTTCAAGCGCGAGCCCAACGA